>CAWHTK010000021.1:0-18140 GCA_963832205.1 Blastocatellia bacterium
AATGAAGCGGGGCTCTATGCCGGGATGCGCATCAGCTACGATTTCACCGATCGCTTCATAAGCAACGAGCTGTCGGGCGGCAGGCTCAGGAACTCGCGCAGCTATGTCGGGTACGGGTGGGACTGCTGCGGCGTTCAATTCAACTACAACACGTTCAAGGCGGGGCTGAGAAACGAGAGCGCCTTCTCGTTTACTTTCACGCTGGCGGGCATAGGCAGCTTCGGCACGGATCAGTTCTCGAACTCGGGGGCGGCGCGGAGCGCGCCGTCGCGGCCGGCGCAATCGTCGGGCAAACACGGACGACGAATTCTTGCCCTGACGCCTTAGATGTCCTTATTGATGACCCTGTCGCTTGCCATCGGACACCCTTCTGGCAAATGATAAATATATGAAAGCCAGGCGCACCGAATCCGGGTTCTTGCTTGTGCTCGACCGGAACGAAGAGGTCATCGCGGCGCTAAAGGAGTTCGCCGCATCGGGAGGATCGCCGCGGATCGCTTTGCGGCATAGGCGCCGTGCGCGACGTTGTACTGGGCCATCTTGATCTGGATCAAAAGCAGTACCTCAAGCGAGAGGCGGGGGCGGATTCTTTAGAGCTTCTCTCTTTGACGGGGAACCTCGCGCGGTTGGATGGAGAGCCGGTGGCCGATTGCCACGTCGTAGTCGGGGACCGCGAGATGCGTACCTGCGGCGGCCACCTGTTTCGCGCGGTCGTCTCGGTCACGGTCGAGATAGCGATACAGGTTTACGAGGGGGAAGTCTCGCGCCGATTTGACGAAGAATCCGGAGCCAATTTGATCGTGCTGTGACTCGCGCAAGGCCGGGTCCGTATTTGTATATTTTCAGGAGTATCACCAGTGATGAAGCCATCTTTGATCATCTCATTGCTCGCCGCGGCCACGGCGCTCGCGTTTATATTTACCGGTTTGACTGAGGGGGCGCTGCCCGAAGAGAAAAAAGCGATGGCAATGGAAAAAGACCCTCACTCTTTCGCCAACATTTCCGAAGTGGTCGTGACGAATCTCGATTTAGACGTTCGCGTCGATTTCGACAAGAAGCAGATTGCGGGTAAGGCCACGCTCTCGATCAATAACAAGACGGGCGCGCGGAGGCTGCTGCTCGACACGCGCGACCTCGCTATCGAGAAGGTGACGCTCGGAAAGGATGAGCGGGCGGCGAAATTCTCGCTCGGCGGCGAAGTGAAATATATGGGGCGTCCGCTGGAAATCGAGATCGCGCCCGATACGAAAGAGGTGAACGTCTATTACGCGACCAGCCCGCAGGCGGCCGCGGTACAATGGCTCGACCCGGCGCAGACGGCCGGGAAGAAGCGCCCCTTTTTGTTCACGCAGTCGCAGGCGATACTCGCGCGCAGTTGGGTGCCGTGCCAGGACACGCCGAGCGTCCGACAGACGTACCGCGCGCGGGTTCAGACGCCGCCCGACCTGCTCGCGGTGATGAGCGCGAAGAACGGCACGAAGAAGGACCCCGACGGGATTTATAACTTCGAGATGCCGCAGCCGATCCCGTCCTACCTGCTCGCGCTGGCGGTCGGCGATATTGAATTTCGCAGCCTCGGCCCCCGCAGCGGCGTCTATGCGGAGCCTTCCGTCGTAGAGCGCGCGGCCTACGAGCTTGCGGACATAGAAAAGATGATGGCCGCGGCCGAGTCGCTTTACGGCCCGTACCGGTGGGAGCGCTACGACGTGATAGTGCTGCCGCCGAGTTTCCCGTTCGGCGGCATGGAGAACCCGCGACTCACCTTCGCGACGCCTACGATTCTCGCGGGCGACCGCTCGCTGGTCTCGCTCATCGCGCACGAGCTTGCGCACTCCTGGTCGGGGAACCTGGTGACGAACTCGACGTGGGACGATTTCTGGCTCAACGAAGGTTTTACGGTCTATTTCGAGAATCGCATCATGGAGGCCATCGCGGGGCGCGAGTATTCAGAGATGCTCTCGGAGCTGGGACTTCAGGATTTGCTCTCGACTATCAAGGAGCTCGGGCCGACGAGCGCCGACACGAAGCTTCGCCTCGATCTCACGGGGCGCGACCCTGACGAGGGCGTGAGCGACATAGCGTATCAAAAGGGCTACTTCTTTTTGCGCATGCTTGAAGAGAATGTCGGCCGCGCGCGATGGGACGCGTTCCTGAAAAAGTATTTCGAGACGCATGCCTTTCAAAGCATGACGACCGAGAGCTTTCTTCAGTACCTGCGCAAGAACCTGATCATGAATGATACGGCCCTTGAGAAAAGGCTCAACATAGACGCATGGGTCTTCGGGCCGGGGCTCCCCGCAAACGCGCCGAAGGTGCAGTCGAAGGAGTTTGCCAGGGTCGAATCACAGGTCAAGGCTTATCTTGCGGGCAAGCCAGCGCGGTCGCTCGCGACCACGGGGTGGACCTCGCATCACTGGCAGCATTTTCTTCGCAAGCTGCCCGCCCAAGCTCAAGCCCGCGCAGATGGCCGAGCTTGACGGCGCGTTCAAGTTTTCCGAGACGGGCAACTCGGAAATACTCAACGAGTGGCTGCTAAAGGCGATAGCCAATAAGTACGAGCCGGCCTACCCGGCGCTTGAGCGGTTTCTGACAAGCATGGGCCGGAGGAAGTTTCTCAAGCCGCTCTATACGGAGCTTGCCCGGACGCCCGAGGGGCTGGAGATGGCCCGCAGGATTTATCAGAAAGCGCGGCCCTCGTATCATTCGGTCTCCTACAATACCGTTGAACGAGATATTGAAGTGGGGCAGGTGATGCGAAATAATCGCATCTATATCAGGGCTTGCGCGGTATTACCCTTCCGGGGCAAAATTATTGACAGTGTGGGGCGTTGATGTTACTTTAGCGCTGAAATCCCATTCCGGGCATGCCCCCCGTTACGGAACCTATGAAGACGAAAGGCGGTAATCGGTTTGACGACCGCAAGAAGGATCTGCTCGCCGCGATAGTGCGAACTCACATTGCGACGGGCGAGCCTGTTGGGTCGTTCGCGCTTGCGAGGCTTTCGCGCGAGCGATTATCGTCTGCCACCATACGTAATATTTGCGCCGAGCTTGAAGACGAAGGCTACCTGACTCACCCCCATACTTCTGCCGGACGCATGCCCACTGATAAAGGGTATAGGCTTTACGTTGACAGCATAACCAGCTCTACGAAGCTCTCGCGCTCGGACGAGGCGCGCATAAACGAGCAACTGTTGGACGAAGAGTCGCTCGCGAGCCCGGAGCGGCTGATGGAGCGCACGAGCCGATTGCTTTCGCAGCTTTCAGACAACGTGGGCATCGTGGTGCCGCCGTCGATCACGACGGAGATTATGCACCACATAGAGTTCGTAAAGCTGCCCGACTCGCGCGTGCTGGTCATAACGGTTTCGAGCGCCGGCCGCGTACAGGACCGCGTGATAAGGGTCGAGGAGGATTTCAGCAAGGGAGAGTTACAGACGACGGCGCGTTACCTGGTCGAGAATTTCAGGGGGTGGTCGCTTGCCGGGATGCGCGACGAGCTGCTGCGGCGGATGACGGAAGAGAAGGCTCTTTATGATCGCTTCCTGCGCAACGCGATCCTTTTATGCAGCCAGAGTCTTCAAGAGGGCGACCGGCCTGACGTCTTCATCGAAGGGGCGTCCAACATTTTGACGAAGCCCGACTTTGCCGACACGGAGCGTATGCGCGAGTTATTCAAGATGTTTGAGCAAAAGAGCCGCATCATAAAAATATTGAACGAGTGCATAGAGAGCGCCAGTCGCGCGCCGGTCGCGGTCCGCATCGGCAGCGAGAACCTGTTCCTTGATCTGCGCGACTGTACGGTGATCGCATCGCCGTGCTTCTACTCGGACGGCGCGGCAATGGGGGGCCTCGGGGTGGTCGGGCCCACGCGGCTCGAATACGACCGACTGATAAGCATCGTCAACTATATCGCAAAGCTGTTTGAGCGCGTGCTCGATCCCAGTAGTCCTCCCGCGTCGGGGCGCGCGCAGCGGACGATATGACGCCGTTATAACGAAAGAAGATTTAAACGAGATGGGAAACAGGCAAGAAGGGTCGAAGGAGATACCGATCCAGTTTGACGAAGAGAACGGAGAAGTAAAGTCGGAAGAAGAAACTCGGCACGCGATCTCTGAAGAGGATACGATCAGAGAGAGCGCCGGCGAGCCTGATGCTGAAGCCGCCGCCCCTCGGGAGGCGGACGCCGAAGCGGAGATGGCGCAGCCGGACCAGGTCGCGGAGCTTCAAGCGCAGGTCGAGGGCCTTACTCAGGACAAGACGAATCTTTACGATCAGATGCTCCGGCGCCAGGCCGAGTTCGAGAATTATCGCAAGCGGGTAGAGCGCGAGCGGGCCGAAAGCCTTCATCGCTCGCGGGCCGAGGTGCTGCTGGAGCTGTTGCCGGTCGTCGATAATTTCGACCGGGCGCTGTCGAGCCTGGAATCGGGCGGCGACGCCCAGAGCCTGCGGCAGGGCGTAGAGCTTATTCACCGCCAGCTCAGCGACGCGCTCCTGAAATTTGGTCTTGAGCCCGTCCCGACCGTGGGCGAGGCCTTCGACCCTCACATGCACGAGGCCGTGACGACCGAACAGAGTTCCGAGCACGAAGAGAATACGGTTATAGAGGAGTTTCAGAAGGGTTATAAGCTCGGCGATAAGCTATTGCGCCCGGCGAAAGTAAAAGTTGCCTCCAGCCCCGAAAAGTGATTTCGATTTTGGATTTTAGATTTTGGATTTTGGATTTGGATTTTGGACTTTGGATTAAGGGATTGAAGAGAATCAACCTAATGACTTCCCAACTGTCCGGCAATCCAAAATCCAAAATCTAAAATCCAAAATCCCGCTTGCCCCTAATCATTCACCCCGATCCCCCGGTTATCTTATATAGGTCTGATAGGAGGCTTATCTCATGGGCAAAGTCATAGGAATAGACCTGGGCACGACCAACTCTTGTGTCGCGGTGCTGGAAGGCGGCGTCACCCAGATTGTCCCCAACAAGGAAGGAGGGCGCACCACCCCGTCGGTGGTGGCTTTCACCGAGAAGGGCGAGCGGTTGATCGGGCAGATAGCCAAGCGTCAGGCCATAACGAATTCAGTCAATACCATCTATGCCGTGAAGCGGCTGATAGGGCGCAAGTTCAATTCGCCCGAGGTGCAGCGAGCCTGCGAGGTGTGCGCTTACGAGATAACCGACGCGTCCAACGGCGATTGCCGCGTGCGGGTGCGGGGCCGCGATTACTCGCCGCCTGAGATATCGGCGATACTCCTGCAGCGGCTGAAGCTGGCGGCCGAAGAGTTCTTAGGCGACGAGGTCACCGAAGCGATCATCACGGTGCCCGCTTACTTCGACGATATACAGCGGCAGGCCACAAAAGACGCCGGCAAGATCGCCGGTCTTAACGTCCAGCGCATCATCAATGAGCCGACGGCCGCCGCGCTCGCCTACGGGCTGGGCAAGCGCGAGCACGAAAAGATCGCCGTCTATGATTTAGGCGGCGGCACCTTCGACATATCGATCATGGAGATGAACGATGGCGTCTTCGAGGTGCTCTCCACTTGCGGCGACTCGTTCTTGGGCGGCGAAGACTTCGACCAGCGGATAGTCGACTGGATGATAGAGACTTTCCAGGAAGAGACCGGCATCAACCTGCGCACCGACCGGCTCGCCTTACAGCGGCTCAAGGAGGCGGCCGAGCGCGCCAAGTGCGAGCTTTCGACCGTTTCCGAATCGCAGTTGAACCTGCCGTTTATCGCGGCCGACCCTACGGGCCCCAAGCACTTCAACAAGACGCTCACGCGCGCCCAGTTCGAGACGCTGGTCGCCGACCTCGTAGAGCGCACGGTCGAGCCCTGCCAGAAGGCGCTCAAGGACGCCAAGCTCGGGGCGGCCGACATAAACAAAGTGCTGCTGGTCGGCGGGCAGACCCGCTCTCCTATTATCATCAGCCGCGTGCGCGACATATTTCAGCGCGAGCCTTCGATAGAGATCAACCCCGACGAGGTCGTGGCCATTGGCGCGGCGATTCAGGCGGGCGTGCTCACGGGCGACGTCAAAGACCTCATACTGCTCGACGTAATTCCGCTGAGCCTCGGCATAGAGACGCGCGGCGGGCTCTTTACAAAAATACTCGACCGCAACTCCACGATACCTACAAAGAAGAGCCTGATCTTTACCACGGTTGCCGACAACCAGCAGGTTGTCGAAGTGCATGTCCTTCAGGGCGAGCGCGATATAGCGTCGGGCAATCGCAGCCTCGCCCGGTTTGAGCTCGTAGGCATCCCGCCCGCGCCGCGCGGGCTGCCGCAGGTTGAAGTCACCTTCGAGGTCGACGCCGACGGGATCGTTTCGGTCTCGGCGCGCGACAAGATGACCGCCGTCGAGCAGGCCCTCCGCATCACGCCTTCTTCGGGCCTTTCGGCGTCGGAGATATACGACCTTATCGAAGAGGCGGGCCGCAATTGCGATGCTGACCGCAAGATGAAAGAGCTCATCATCGCGCGCAACCGGCTTGAAGGGCTGCTTCAGAACACGATTCGATCCTTTAGCGAGTTCGGGTGGATGTTGCAGAACGAGGACCAGGATTTTGTTCGCTCGACCGTAGAGGATGCCCGCAAGGGCGCGGTGAGCGAAGACCCGAGCGAGGTCCGCCACGCGCTGGAGCAGCTCGAAAGGGCAGCGCGCTTGATAACCGACGCCATGTTCCGGCCGACGGGGCTGGCTTCGAGCGCCGGCGACAAGAGGGAGGAGGAAGTGAGTGAGCTGAAGTAGAGTCTGCTATAATCTGTTTTCCGGTTTCTGGCTTCTGATTGTATTATCTTGGGGCCCCTGACATGGCCGCCAGTGTGAGGCCGGGGAGATTAAATTACAGTTCTAGGAAATAGATTTGAGCAGCAAACGCGATTACTACGAAGTGCTTGGCGTCCAGCGTGACGCCTCTGACCAGGACCTCAAACAGGCATACCGCAAGCTTGCCCTGAAGTATCACCCGGACCGCAACCCCGGCGACACGCAGGCCGAGGAGCGATTCAAAGAGATTGCCGAGGCCTACTCGGTCCTGTCGCAGACCGAAATGCGCCAGCGTTACGACAGGTTCGGCCACGCGGGCGTGGGGGTCGGCGCGGGCGCGGGCGGCGGGTTCAATCAGGGCTTTCCCGGATTCGAAGATATATTCGACATATTCGGCTTCGGCGACATATTCGGGTCGCGCGGGGGCGGCCGTAAGAACGGGCCGCGGCGCGGGTCCGACCTTCGCTACGACATAGAGCTGACGCTCGAAGAGGCAGCCCTGGGGCACAAGGCAAAGATACGAGTGCCGAGGCTTGAGATATGCGAGCTCTGTCACGGCAACGGCGCGGCCGAAGGCACGCAGCCCTCGCGCTGCTCCACCTGCGCGGGCGCGGGCCAGGTCCGCTACCAGCAAGGGTTCTTTTCCGTGAGCCGCACATGCTCGACCTGTCGCGGCACGGGCAAGGTCATTCGCGATGCCTGTCGCGAGTGCCGCGGCGAGGGCCGCGTCGAACGCGAAAAGATGCTTGAGATAAAGATACCGGCAGGCGTTGACGACGGCTCGCGATTGCGCATAACGGGCGAAGGCGAGGCGGGCGAGCAGGCCGGCCCTCGCGGGGATCTATACGTCATCGTCCACGTCAAACACCACGAAGTATTCGAGCGGCGCGAGGCGAATCTATATTGCTCGGTGCCGGTCTCTTTCGCCGAGGCCGCGCTCGGCGGCGAGGTGACTATACCCACGCTCGACGGCCAGGAGCGATTTCGCATACAGGAAGGGACTCAGACCGGGACGACGCTGAGGTTGAAGGGGAAGGGGATGCCCGTTCTGGGCGGCCGCGGCCGGGGTGATCTTTTCGCGATTGTCAGCATTGTCACCCCGACGAATATCTCGCGCGAACAGCGCCGGTTGCTCGAAGAGCTGGCTAAGCTCGAAAAAAAAGAGGACCAATCCGAAGACCGCGGGATAATAGATAAAGTCAAAGACATTTTCGGTTAATGATTTCGCTTAAAGCCCCATGCGATGCAGCAGCGACTGGAATCTTACATTCGTCCGCAGCCAGTCGTATCGCGGGTTGACCTTTAAATAGACTGACGCGGTCGCCCGCTCCTCAAGAGCTTTTTCGAGCCATTCCAGCGTGCGGTCGGCCTCCTGAAGGCCGCAGTAGACTTGCGCCATATAGATCGCGCCTATGTACGTCTCGCTCGACCGCCGCTGGAGCTTATCAAGCAACTTCATCGACTCCGCCCGCCTGCCCGCCTTGGCGTAAGCATAGCCGAGCGCGCCTTCGGCGACGCCTTCCGCCATCTGCGGGGCAACTTTCACTATCCGCGCCAGACCTTCATCGTTTCTGCCCGCTTGCTGATAGGATTGCCCCAGTATCAGATGAAAGACAAAGAATTCCGGGTTAGCTTCAATCGCCTTGCTCGCCACCTCTATGGCCCGGCCGTAATCGCGTCCGTAATAAAAGATCGCCGCCTCGAACGTGCGGATTATCAGGGATGAAGGGTCCGCCTCGCGCGCCACCCTTATCTCATCGACCGCTTCTTGAAAGCGGCCCGCGCTAATCAGCAGGTCCGAATACCACTGGTGCGCGGTGGCATAGCCGGGGTCAAGCTCGATGGCGCGCTTGAACTCGGCTTCCGCGCCGGCCCAATCCCACTCGTACCTGAACATCACGAGCCCGAGCGACGTGTGCGCCTCGGCGATCTGGTCGTCCAGTTCGAGCGCCTTTTTGGCCGCGGCCTTCGCTTTCGGAAATACTTCGTGCGGCGGCTGCGCGTTGTAGAGCCGGAAGCCGAGCAAGGCGTAAGAGTCCGCAAGACCCGCGTAGGCGAGCGCGAAGCTCGGGTCGAACAGGGTCGCGCGCTCGAAGTGCTCGAAGCTCTTCTTGATGCTTTCGGGCGTCCTCTTATTCCAATACGCCCGGCCCGTGAGGTACGCGGCGTAAGCCTCGACGCTTTCGGTGTAGCGGCGGGCCATCTGCGCCTTCTCCTCGCTCGTAAGGTTGAGCGTCAGCGCCTCAGCTATGTTTTCCGAGATGCGGTCTTCGACGACGAACATATCGGCGGCCTTCTCGTCGAAAGTCTCCGACCATAGCGAGAGCCCCGTGTCGACGCTCACCTGCTGGACCGTCACCCGCACAATCTCGCCCGATTTTCTGACCGAGCCTTCGATCACCCACTCGACTTCCAGGTCGCGGCCGGCGGCGGCCGGGTCCTGCTCGCGGCCGTTGTATTTTAGCACCGCGCTTGTCGGCCGCACCTTGAACCGCTTCAACCGGCTGAGTCTCATTATCAGCGCCTCTGTTAATCCGAGACCGTACTCGTCGCCATCGGAGGACACCTCTCTGAAAGGCAGGACCGCTATGGTGCGAACGCTTGCCGCGCCCGCGGCCGGAGCAGTCTTGTTGCCGGGTAAGGTCGAGGAGAGGGCTATCAACATTGCGATCCCGGGCAGGATAACAAGCAACGCGGTGAGCGCCATTTTCCATCTGACGCTTCGTTTCGACGAGGGCTCGGCCGAATCAGGGCTTATCTGTTCCGGCGCGGCGGCTAAAAGCGGGCTCGTTTTCTTATCCCCCGAATCTACTATCAGAGTCACGCGGCCGGTCTCGCCCGATCCGGTTTCAACGCCGCGGCGGGGCTCGGCGGGCGCGTGGTCAAGCTCGACTTTGGCGCGTACGAGCTTCAGGTCGCTTATCAAGTCGGTCACGGTCTGATACCTGTTGACCGGGTCTTTCGCCATCGCCTTTGACACGATGCGCTGAAGCTCATCCGGCACCCCCGGTCTGTAGTTGGCTATCGGCGGCGCTTTGTAATGAAGCACCGCGACCATAATATCGGCCGGCGTCTCGCCGCCGAACGGCGACAGCCCCGCGATCATCTCGTATAGCACGACGCCGAGGCTGTATATATCGGTGCGAGGATCGACCTTGAGCCCGCGCGCCTGCTCGGGCGACATATATCGCGGCGTGCCCATTACCGAGCCGGGCTGGGTTATGAAGGCCGTCGGGGTAATTGCTTCCGCCCCGTGCGTCAACTTCCGCTCCGTCAGCTTGGCCAGCCCGAAGTCGAGCACCTTAACGAGACGGTCGGGGCGCACCATTATGTTTTCTGGCTTTATGTCGCGATGGATTACCGCCGTGCGGTGCGCCGCTTCGAGCGCGCCGGCGATCTGTATGGCGATCTCCAGCGCATCGCTCAGCGTGAACGCGCCTTCCCTCAACATGTGGCGCAGCGTGTGGCCTTCGACAAACTCGGTCGCGATAAAGTGTATGCCGTCGGATTGGCCTATGTCGTGAATCGTGAGTATGTTCGGGTGGTTGAGCGAAGAGACGGCGCGGGCCTCGCGCTTGAAGCGGCGCAGCCGCGCCTCGTCGTGAGTGAATTTCACCGGCAATAGCTTGAGCGCGACCCGGCGACGTAGCCGCGCGTCCTCTGCCAGGTATATCTCGCCCATGCCTCCCGCGCCCAGAAGCGAAATTAGCCGGTAGTGCCCTAGCTCTCGCCCCGACATGGTCGCGGGCTGTTCGTCTTCGGTCAAAAGCGCGGCGGCGTCTACGGTTGGAGCGTCCTGGAGATTGCCAGGGTCGGCCTCGGTCGCAAGCAGTTCCTCGACTTCTCTGCGCATCTCTTCATCGCCGGCGCATGCTTTGGCGAGGTAGCCCGCGCGCGCGGCGGGCTCTATTTCGAGGGCCGCTTCAAAGAGCCGGTCTATCTGGCGCCATCGGTCGCCGTCCATATCTCTCCACCTGATCGCCTTTTCGCTTAACCTCGCAGTAAAGTAACGACCGCGCGCTTGATATTCATTTGCGCATTATTTATGCGAGTTATTCTTGTGCGGTTTGTCGTCTGCTTTCTTTAGCTCGTCGGCCATCGCCTGCCGGAGCGCGCCCAGCCCGTCGCCCTTGTTTATATATGCGTTCGCCCCCGAGGCCATGGCCGCGCGGTCTTCACTCCCCATGGTCGCGGCCGAGTAGAAGACTATCGGGGTCTTGCGATTCATTGCGCGAATCTGGCGACAAAGCTCTATGCCGTCGAGATCCGGCAGCCAGTTATCGAGGACGATGATGTCAAAGCTGCGTTCAAGAAGATGCTTCAGCCCTTCGGTCGCCGTGCCCGTCATGGTGGCCTGATACCCCCATTCCTCAAACAGCAGCTCCAGCATCCGTCGCGTATCTTCGTGGTCTTCAACCAGCAGTATAGAAGGCAATCTCGCTTCCATCGCGTCACCTCGCGCATTGGGAGCCTGCCCCTATCGTCGCATGGCGCTTAACTGTTTGCAATGAAAAAGATATGCGCGGCTTCCCGTCCTGGTCACGGAGAGCCGAAGAGTAATCAATAGACGAAGCCGCCGCCCAAACTGTCTGCCCGGACGGCGGCTTATGGGGAAGGTCGTGAGTGATTACCTCTCCCAGAAGAATTTCGCGCGCGGCCTTTGCTGCGGATAGACCTCGTCCATATTCTTCGTATCGTAGAGCATGCCGTTGATCATCACGTGCGTGATGGTGCGAGTGTTCTGGATATTTTCGAGCGGACTCCTCTCCACAACCATCAGGTCGGCGAGCTTGCCTGTCTCAATCGACCCGATATCGCCGTCGAGCCCGAGATATTGCGCGCCGTAAAGCGTTGCGCAGCGTATGGCTTCAAGCGGCGTGAGCCCGCCGGCCGCGAGCATCCATAGCTCCCAGTGCGCGCCGAGGCCCTGCAACTGCCCGTGCGCGCCGAGCTGAGCCTTGCCGCCCATGCGAACCACGTCTTTTACGGACTTCGCCAGCTCGAAATGATAGAAGTCGTCGTCGGGCGCCATCATCCTTCGCCGCGCGCGGGCATCGACGATGCTGCGCGGCGTGAACTTCATCAAGTGCTCGTCCTTCCAGACGTCCGTTTTCTGATACCAGTAGTTCTCGCCCCATACCCCGCCATAGCCTACGATCAGCGTCGGGGTATATCCGGTCGCGCTCCTGGCCAGCAGCGTGAGCGCGTCTTTGTAGAGCGGGGCGATGGGGATAGCATGCTCGATGCCGGTGTGCCCGTCGAGTATGTGCGTGATGTTATAAGGGTAGGTCGAGCCGCCTTCGGGCACGTTCATCATCCCCAGGTCGCGCGCGGCCTTGACGAACTGCTGGCGCTGGTTGCGACGCGGCTGGTTGTAGCTCTTGACGCTGAACGCGCCGACCGACTTGAGCCGCGCGAGGTGCCCTTTGGCGTCCTCGTAGCTGTTTACTACGGACTTCTCCTGGTTTTCAGCGCCGTAAAGAATATAGCCGGTCGAGAATACGCGCGGGCCGACCATCGCGCCCGCCTTCACCATCTCCGACTGCGCGAATACGAGCTGCGTCGAGGCCGACGGGTCGTGCGTGGTCGTCACGCCGTACGCGAGGTTCGCATAATAGGGCCACTGCCTTTCGGGAATAATGTCGAGCGTGTTGTAACCCATGTGCGCGTGCACGTCGACCAGACCCGGCATGATCGTCTTGCCGTTCATGTCGATGCGGCGGGCGGCGGGCGGTATCTGTATGTTCTGGCCGACCGCCCTTATGCGATTGCCTTCGATCAGAATGTTCCCGCGCTCTATGACCTCGTCGCCCTTCATCGTGATGATGCGGGCGTTCGTGAGCGCGACAAGCCCGGTGGGCTTCGCCGTCTCGAATTCAAACCCTATCTTAGTCGCGCGGGGGGCGGGCGCTTTTTCGTCCTTCGCCAGTTGCCTGTGAATGTTTTCGAGCGACTGCTCGTGGAAGTTTTCGCCCGCCGTCCACTGTACCGAGCGGCTATCGGCCGACCACGTGAGCCAGTCGCCCGATTCCGTCGAGACGCTCTTTACGGGCACGAGCGTTTCGGTAGCGCTCAAGCGGAGCATCTTCCCGGTCCTTGCAAACGGCGCGACGTAGAGCTTATGAAGCTCCTTGAAGAATATCCACGAATGGTCGGGCGAGGGGACGATCTCGGCCGCGTACTTCGACTCCACGTGCTGGCGGTAATCGTCGCCCGTCAGCTTTACGCTGCTCAGATAGCTGTGTATGTGGGCGGTGCCCGCGGCGGGGACCGGCTTCGACTCGTTGAAGAATATGCGCTCGCCCTTCGGGTCGAACCCGAGCACCGGCATGCGCGCGTTCGGCCCGCGGCTCGAAACGTCCATCACGAATCGATGCTGTGAGCCGTCCCAATAATGAATCTCGAAGCTCGATTCGTTGGCGAGGTCTTCTTCATGATAGACGCTGCCGCGCCCCTTCAAGTAGGCGACCTTCGATCCGTCAGGAGAAAAGACGGGGTTGGCGTACTGGTCGCCCACGGTCGTTATGCGGCGAGCGTTGCTCCCGTCGGCGTTCGCCACCCAGACTGCGCCTTTCTCGGCGTCCGACCACGTGACGTAGGCGACCCTTCGGCCGTCGGGAGAGAGTATCGGCGAATACTCTAGCTGGTTTGTCTTCAGCAACCGCGCCGGCTCGCTTGCGCCGCGCTTGACATATAGCTTGCCGAGCGCGCTGTAGATAATCTGATCTTTGTGTCCGCGCGCCCATCTCAAGAGTTTGGCGGAGTCCCGATCTGGCGCGACCTGCTGCCGGAAGCGAACGGCGTTGGCCACTTTTTGCGAGACTTTCGCCGTGAAGGGTATGGGCGTGGCCTGCTTGGACCCTACGTTGACGCGGACGAGCTTGCCCTTGGCCGTGATGACGATGCTCCGGCCGTCGGGCATCCAGCTATATCCGGGGTAGGTCCCAAACAGCGCCCACGTCTCCTGCTGGTCGCGGGTGAGCCCGTCATAGATCGGCCACTCGCGCCCGCTTTCGATCTCGCGCAGGTAGAGGACCGTCTTGAGGTCGTCGCGGCGGATGAAAGAGAGGTACTTGCCGTCGGGTGAGACGGCCGGGCGAATCGAGCCGCCCGCGCCGCGCACAATGACGGTGCGTCGGCCGCTCGTCATGTCGTATCGCTCGATCCAGTAAATTCCCTCGTACGGGTTCTTGTTGTAGTCGAAGGCGGTCGTCTGCGCGAAATATACAAAGCGACCCTTCGGCTCGACCACCGGCTCGCCCGCGTTCGCGGTAAAGTTCGGCCGTTCGGTTATCTGAATGCCGCTGCCGCCGCCGTTGATGTGATACATCCATATCTCGCCCGCGCCGGCCGAGCGCGTGTCGGTGATGTGCTTGCGCGCGAGCACGTACTGTCCGTCGGGGGTCCAGTCGGGCGTGTTGAGCAGGCGATAGGTCTCTTTAGTAATCTGCCGGCGGTTCTTCCCGTCGGCGTCCATCACCCAGATGTTATCCCCGCCGTCGCGGTCCGACGTGAACGCGACGAGCCGCCCGTCGGGCGAAAAGCGCGGCTGTTGTTCGTAAGAGACGCCGCCCGATATAAGCTCGGCCCGCCCGCCGGCAATCGGCATGCGGTATATGTCTCCGAGTATGTCGAAGACTATCCACCGCCCGTCGGGCGAAACGTCGCAGCTCATCCAGGTGCCTTCGTCGGTGTCGAATTCGATCATGGTGGTCGGGCCGTGATCGCCTTCAACGTCCCACGCCTCTTTCTTCTGCGCGTCCTGAATGGCGCGCGCCTGGGTCGCTACAGAGAATGAAAATATCATTAAGCAGACAAGCAGCTTTTTAAGCACAGACTCACCTCATAAAGATTTTCGGGCACATTGCCTGAAGATAGATTTAACTGATCTGAGTTACCCTGGTGGTAAGAATGTAGTATAGCGAAGACGGCGACGGCCAATCCAGTTCAGGCAACAATATCTCAGCGCCTCTTCATTCTCTAAATTGATAAACCCGAGGGATGCCGGGCGAGTATTTTGCTCGCCCGGCATCCCTCGGGTGCGTTTGCTAATGAACCTGCGCGGGCGCGCGGCCTAGATGTCGAGGTTGCGTACGTCGAGCGCGTTGGTCTCGATAAAT
Source organism: Blastocatellia bacterium (assembly GCA_963832205.1). Taxonomy (GTDB): domain Bacteria; phylum Acidobacteriota; class Blastocatellia; order UBA7656; family UBA7656; genus DATBMY01. The sequence goes on from CAWHTK010000021.1 coordinate 14,890, forward strand.
CTGCGGCGCGGCTCGACGGCGTCGCCCATCAAGACCGTGAACATCTCGTCGGTCTCGACCGCGTCGTTGACCTGAACATTTAGTATCCTGCGCAAATCGGGGTTGAGCGTCGTCTGCCACAACTGCTCGGGGTTCATCTCGCCCAGCCCTTTATAGCGCTGTATCTGTATGTCCTTCTTCGCGGCGGTCATCACATGGTCTAAGAGCGCCGTGCGCGATTCTATCGTCGTCTCACTGCCGTTTTCGCTGATGATGAACGGCGGCTGTATGAACTCCTGTAGTTCGCTCGAAAGCTTCACCGCGTTCTGGAATTCGACGTGCGTCGCGAGCTCCCAATCGATGATGATCCGCCCGTTGCCGCGCGAGCGCGAGATGACTACCTCGCACGTGCCGTGCTCTTCGTCGGCCTCGATGCTCGTCTCATATCCCGCCCCTTCGAGCGCGGACGACACCTTCTGAAGCAGCCGTTCCTTCTCGAACACCTCGTGAAGCTTCAAGCCTTCCTTCGAGGCGAGCACCGTCGTCAATGCGTCAATCGTCGTCTCTACGAGCTTGCGGTCGTGCAGTCGCCGCTCCAGCTTATCGAGATAGTTATTCAGGTCGGCGAGCTTTTCGAGTTTTTTGCGAAGCTCGGCCCCCTTGATCTGCGCGCCGGTCGCCTTGACCGTCAGGGTAATATTCTCCGTCGCCTTGCGCATGAGGAACTGCTGAAGCTCCTTCTCGTCGCGCAGGTACTGCTCGGCGCGGCCCTTCTTGATCTTGAACAGCGGCGGCTGCGCGATATAGACGTGGCCGCGATCTATCAGCTCCGGCATCTGCCGGTAGAAGAAGGTCAAAAGCAGCGTGCGTATGTGCGAGCCGTCGACGTCGGCGTCGCACAGCAGTATCACGCGGTCGTATCGAAGTTTCGACACGTCGAAGTCGTTCTTGCCGATCCCGGTGCCGAGCGCCGTAATCAGCGCGCGAATCTCCGAGTGCGACAGCATCTTGTCGTAGCGCGCCTTCTCGACGTTGAGGATCTTGCCCTTGAGCGGCAGTATGGCCTGCGTCCTGCGGTCGCGCCCCTGCTTGGCCGACCCGCCTGCCGAGTCGCCCTCGACCAGAAACAATTCGCAAAGCGCCGGGTCCTTCTCGGAGCAGTCCGCGAGCTTGCCCGGAAGCGCGGCGCTGTCGAGCGCCCCTTTGCGGCGCGTAAGGTCGCGCGCCTTGCGGGCGGCCTCGCGCGCGCGCGCCGCCTCAATCGCCTTGGCGATGATCTTGCGGCCGACCGTGGGGTTCTCTTCGAAGTAGCGGCCGAGGTTCTCGTTCATGAACGCTTCGACCTGGCCCTTGACGTCCGAGTTGAGCTTGCCCTTGGTCTGGCCCTCGAACTGCGGCTGCGGGCAGCTTCACGCTTATGACCGCGGTCAGGCCCTCGCGCACGTCTTCGGGCGCGAGCTTCTCGTCGTCCTTCTTAAAGAGGCCGGCCGATCTCGCGTAGTTGTTGATCGTGCGCGTGAGCGCCGCCCGGAAGCCCGACAGGTGCGTGCCGCCGTCAACCGTGTTGATGTTGTTGGCGAACGAGTGGACGATCTCGTTGTAGCTGTCGTTGTACTGTATGGCTATCTCCATGGCCACGGGGTCGGCGTCCACGCCTTCCTTGACGCAGTAGATCGGCTGCGTGTGCAGCACGTTCTTGTTCTTGTTCAGGTGCTTGACGAACTCCGCGATGCCGCCCTTGTAGTAAAACTCGTGCGACTTCTCGGTCCGCTCGTCGACTATGGTTATGCGTATGCCTGAATTCAAGAATGCCTTCTCGCGCAGGCGCTGTGAAAGCGTGTCGAAGTTGAATTCGGTCACGTCGAATATCTGCGTGTCGGGTCTGAATGAGACCTTCGTGCCGCGGCGTGCGGGTCTTGCCCGTCTGCTGCAACCGCCCCTGCGCGATTCCGCGCACATATTCCTGCTCGTAGGTGTTGCCGTCGCGCCATATCTCAAGGCGCAGCAACTCGGAAAGGAAGTTCACGACCGATACGCCGACGCCGTGCAGCCCGCCCGATACCTTGTATGCGTTAGAGTCGAATTTGCCGCCCGCGTGCAGCTTCGTCAGCACCACTTCGGCGGCCGAGATCTTCTCGGTCTTGTGTATATCGACCGGGATCCCGCGCCCGTTGTCGACTACGGTGATCGAATTATCTAGGTGGATGGTGACTTCGACGCGGTCGCAATAGCCGGCGAGCGCTTCGTCGATCGAGTTGTCGACGACCTCGTAGACGAGGTGGTGAAGCCCCATCTCGCTCGTCGAGCCGATATACATGGCCGGCCGTTTCCGAACGGCCTCTCTGCCTTCGAGCACGGTGATCGAAGTCGCGCCGTAATTATGTGCTAATGTCGTCACACGTTCTCCTTATTCGGACTTTCTTTAATACTTTGCTCATTATCTCCCCTGTCTTCCTGCCGGGCCCGGGGAATCGTCTCGCTTCTCGATTATCAACTTCGCGCGCATCCCTCGCTCCTCAGCTCCTGCGGCAGCGACGGCTCCTTGAGGCCTCGCTCTCCCGCGGTCCGCTCGGGCGCCGGCCTCCGTCAACGTAAAAGACAGCCGCGCGGTCGCTGTAGCGATTTGCTATAGCCCTCCGGGATGTGCTGACAAAGGTCTCAGCCGCCCTTCGAGCACTGAAGCAGCGCCTCGATACGTACTCGATCAAGCTCCGCATCAACATCATCTATGAGCAAAACGGGGCTTTCTTCGTAAAAAGAAGTATATATGGATACCTGCGCTAAATCAAGGAGTAATAAGGCACTTCGCTGTTGTCCGGCGCTTCCGAATCTGGCCACCTCGCGGCCGTCGGCCAGAATCTCCAGATCATCCCGATGCGGGCCGATCAGGCAGTGTCCCGCAGCCGCTTCGGCGGGCAAACCGAACGGCTAAACGCTCGCTAAACAGCTCCCGAAAACGTTCCAGATCGCCTTTGCCTTCGAGTTGCGATTGATAACGACGGTGATCCGCTCGGCGCCGAAAATCGCCCTGCCATGATCGTTCTCGTCCAGCACACTGTTCAAGCGCTCGATGTACGCGACCCTTGCGTTGTGAACTGCCGCGCCGAACTCGAGCAGTTGATTCGGTCCACGCTTCAATCTGATCATAGTAGCCGGGGGGTCTCGCTCTCGCAGGCTTCGCCAAGCAACCGATTCTTCTGCCTGATGATGTGGTTGTACTCGGCGATGGTGTTAAGAAAAGCGGGCGTCATGGCGACTACGCCGCGGTCGAG
>CAWHTK010000022.1:0-16664 GCA_963832205.1 Blastocatellia bacterium
GCCGTTCATGTCGATGCGGCGGGCGGCGGGCGGTATCTGTATGTTCTGGCCGACCGCCCTTATGCGATTGCCTTCGATCAGAATGTTCCCGCGCTCTATGACCTCGTCGCCCTTCATCGTGATGATGCGGGCGTTGGTGAGCGCGACAAGCCCGGCAGGCTTCGCCGTCTCGAATACAAACCCTATCTTAGTCGCGCGGGGCGCGGGCGCTTTTTCGTCCTTCGCCAGTTGCTTATGAATGTTTTCGAGCGACTGCTCGTGGAAGTTTTCGCCCGCCGTCCACTGTACCGAGCGGCTATCGGCCGACCACGTGAGCCAGTCGCCTGATTCCGTCGAGACACTCTTTACGGGCACGAGCGTTTCGGTAGCGCTCAAGCGGAGCATCTTTCCGGTCCTGGCAAACGGCGCGACGTAGAGCTTATGAAGCTCCTTGAAGAATATCCACGAATGATCGGGCGAGGGGACGATCTCGGCCGCGTACTTCGACTCCACGTGCTGGCGGTAATCGTCGCCCGTCAGCTTTACGCTGCTCAGATAGCTGTGTATGTGGGCGGTGCCCGCGGCGGGGACCGGCTTCGACTCGTTGAAGAATATCCGCTCGCCCTTAGGGTCGAACCCGAGCACCGGCATTCGCGCGTTCGGCCCGCGGCTCGAAACGTCCATCACGAATCGATGCTGTGAGCCGTCCCAATAATGAATCTCGAAGCTCGATTCGTTGGCGAGGTCTTCTTCATGATAGACGCTGCCGCGCCCCTTCAAGTAAGCGACCTTCGAGCCGTCAGGAGAAAAGACAGGGTTGGCGTACTGGTCGCCCACGGTCGTTATGCGGCGGGCGTTGGTCCCATCGGCGTTCGCCACCCAGACCGCGCCTTTCTCGGCGTCCGACCACGTGACATAGGCGATCCTTCGGCCGTCGGGAGAGAGTATCGGCGAATACTCTAGCTGGTTTGTCTTCAGCAACCGCGCCGGCTCGCTCGCGCCGCGCTTGACATATAGCTTGCCGAGCGCGCTGTAGATAATCTGATCGTTGTGGCGTCGCGCCCACCTCAAGAGTTTGGCGGAGTCCCGATCCGGCGCGACCTGCTGCCGGAAGCGAACGGCGTTGGCCACCTTTTGCGAGACCTTAGCCGTGAAGGGTATGGTCGTGGCCTGCTTGGACCCGACGTCGACGCGGACGAGCTTGCCCTTGGCCGTGATGACGATGCTCCGGCCGTCGGGCATCCAGCTATAACCGGGATAGGTCCCAAACAGCGCCCACGTCTCCTGCTGGTCGCGGGTGAGCCCGTCATAGATCGGCCACTCGCGCCCGCTTTCGATCTCGCGCAGGTAGAGGACCGTCTTGAGGTCGTCGCGGCGGATGAAAGAGAGGTACTTGCCGTCGGGTGAGACGGCCGGGCGAATCGAGCCGCCCGCGCCGCGCACAAAGACGGTGCGCCGGCCGCTCGTCATGTCGTATCGCTCGATCCAGTAAATCCCCTCGTACGGGTTCTTGTTGTAGTCGAAGGCGGTCGTCTGCGCGAAATATACAAAGCGACCCTTCGGCTCGACCACCGGCTCGCCCGCGTTCGCGGTAAAGTTCGGCCGTTCGGTTATCTGAATGCCGCTGCCGCCGCCGTTGATGTGATACATCCATATCTCGCCCGCGCCGGCCGAGCGCGTGTCGGTGATGTGCTTGCGCGCGAGCACGTACTGTCCGTCGGGGGTCCAGTCGGGCGTGTTGAGCAGGCGATAGGTCTCTTTAGTAATCTGCCGGCGGTTCTTCCCGTCGGCGTCCATCACCCAGATGTTATCCCCGCCGTCGCGGTCCGACGTGAACGCGACGAGCCGCCCGTCGGGCGAAAAGCGCGGCTGTTGTTCGTAAGAGACGCCGCCCGATATAAGCTCGGCCCGCCCGCCGGCAATCGGCATGCGGTATATGTCTCCGAGTATGTCGAAGACTATCCACCGCCCGTCGGGCGAAACATCGCAGCTCATCCAGGTGCCTTCGTCGGTGTCGAATTCGATCATGGTGGTTGGGCCGTGATCGCCTTCGACGTCCCACGCCTCTTTCTTCTGCGCGTCCTGAATGGTGCGCGCCTGGGTCGCTACAGAGAATGAAAATATCATTAAGCAGACAAGCAGCTTTTTAAGCACAGACTCACCTCATAAAGATTTTCGGGCACATTGCCTGAAGATAGATTTAACTGATCTGAGTTACCCTGGTGGTAAGAATGTAGTATAGCGAAGACGGCGACGGCCAATCCAGTTCAGGCAACAATATCTCAGCGCCTCTTCATTCTCTAAATTGATAAACCCGAGGGATGCCGGGCGAGTATTTTGCTCGCCCGGCATCCCTCGGGTGCGTTTGCTAATGAACCTGCGCGGGCGCGCGGCCTAGATGTCGAGGTTGCGTACGTCGAGCGCGTTCGTCTCGATAAATCTGCGGCGCGGCTCGACCGCGTCGCCCATCAAGACCGTGAACATCTCGTCGGTCTCGACCGCGTCGTTGACCTGAACATTGAGTATCCTGCGCAATTCGGGGTTGAGCGTCGTCTGCCACAACTGCTCGGGGTTCATCTCGCCCAGCCCTTTATAGCGCTGTATCTGTATGTCCTTCTTCGCGGCGGTCATCACGTGGTCTAAGAGCGCCGTGCGCGATTCTATCGTCGTCTCACTGCCGTTTTCGCTGATGATGAACGGCGGCTGTATGAACTCCTGTAGTTCGCTCGAAAGCTTCACCGCGTTCTGGAATTCGACGTGCGTCGCGAGCTCCCAATCGATGATGATCCGCCCGTTGCCGCGCGAGCGCGAGATGACTACCTCGCACGTGCCGTGCTCTTCGTCGGCCTCGATGCTCGTCTCATATCCCGCCCCTTCGAGCGCGGACGACACCTTCTGAAGCAGCCGTTCCTTCTCGAACACCTCGTGAAGCTTCAAGCCTTCCTTCGAGGCAAGCACCGTCGTCAATGCGTCAATCGTCGTCTCTACGAGCTTGCGGTCGTGCAGTCGCCGCTCCAGCTTATCGAGATAGTTATTCAGGTCGGCGAGCTTTTCGAGTTTTTTGCGAAGCTCGGCCCCCTTGATCTGCGCGCCGGTCGCCTTGACCGTCAGGGTAATATTCTCCGTCGCCTTGCGCATGAGGAACTGCTGAAGCTCCTTCTCGTCGCGCAGGTACTGCTCGGCGCGGCCCTTCTTGATCTTGAACAGCGGCGGCTGCGCGATATAGACGTGGCCGCGATCTATCAGCTCCGGCATCTGCCGGTAGAAGAAGGTCAAAAGCAGCGTGCGTATGTGCGAGCCGTCAACGTCGGCGTCGCACAGCAGTATCACGCGGTCGTATCGAAGTTTCGACACGTCAAAGTCGTTCTTGCCGATCCCGGTGCCGAGCGCCGTAATCAGCGCGCGAATCTCCGAGTGCGACAGCATCTTGTCGTAGCGCGCCTTCTCGACGTTGAGGATCTTGCCCTTGAGCGGCAGTATGGCCTGCGTCCTGCGGTCGCGCCCCTGCTTGGCCGACCCGCCTGCCGAGTCGCCCTCGACCAGGAACAATTCGCAAAGCGCCGGGTCCTTCTCGGAGCAGTCCGCGAGCTTGCCCGGAAGCGCGGCGCTGTCGAGCGCCCCTTTGCGGCGTGTAAGGTCGCGCGCCTTGCGGGCGGCCTCGCGCGCGCGCGCCGCCTCAATCGCCTTGGCGATGATCTTGCGGCCGACCGTGGGGTTCTCTTCGAAGTAGCGGCCGAGGTTCTCGTTCATGAACGCTTCGACCTGGCCCTTGACGTCCGAGTTGAGCTTGCCCTTGGTCTGGCCCTCGAACTGCGGCTGCGGCAGCTTCACGCTTATGACCGCGGTCAGGCCCTCGCGCACGTCTTCGGGCGCGAGCTTCTCGTCGTCCTTCTTAAAGAGGCCGGCCGATCTCGCGTAGTTGTTGATCGTGCGCGTGAGCGCCGCCCGAAAGCCCGACAGGTGCGTGCCGCCGTCAACCGTGTTGATGTTGTTGGCGAACGAGTGGACGATCTCGTTGTAGCTGTCGTTGTACTGAATGGCTATCTCAATGGCCACAGGGTCGGCGTCCACGCCTTCCTTGACGAAGTAGATCGGCTGCGTGTGCAGCACGTTCTTGTTCTTGTTCAGGTGCTTGACGAATTCCGCGATGCCGCCCTTGTAGTAAAACTCGTGCGACTTCTCGGTCCGCTCGTCGACTATGCTTATGCGTATGCCGGAATTCAAGAACGCCTTCTCGCGCAGGCGCTGTGAGAGCGTGTCGAAGTTGAACTCGGTCACGTCGAATATCTGCGTGTCGGGTCTGAATGAGACCTTCGTGCCGCGGCGCGCGGGTCTTGCCCGTCTGCTGCAATCGCCCCTGCGCGATGCCGCGCACGTATTCCTGCTCGTAGGTGTTGCCGTCGCGCCATATCTCAAGGCGCAGCAACTCGGAAAGGAAGTTTACGACCGATACGCCGACGCCGTGCAGTCCGCCCGACACCTTGTATGCGTTAGTATCGAATTTGCCGCCCGCGTGCAGCTTCGTCAGCACCACTTCGGCGGCCGAGATCTTCTCGGTCTTGTGTATATCGACCGGGATCCCGCGCCCGTTGTCGATAACGGTTATAGAATTATCTATATGGATGAAGACTTCGACGCGGTCGCAGTAACCGGCGAGCGCTTCGTCTATGGAATTATCAACGACTTCATAGACCAGGTGGTGGAGGCCCATCTCGCTCGTCGAGCCGATATACATGGCCGGCCGTTTACGAACGGCCTCACGCCCTTCGAGCACCGTGATGGAAGCCGCGCCGTAATCCTGTGCTGATGTTGTCACACGTCTCTCCTTATTTGTAACTTGCCTCAATGCTCTGCTCATGATCTCCCCTGTCTTCTGCCGGGCCCGGAGAATCCTCTCGCGGGCCGATTATCACTTCGCGCTCATCGCGCGCTTGCTCAGCTCCTGCGGCAGTGACAGTCTTGACGCCCGCTTCCCTCGGTTCGCTCTGCGCGCGGCCGCGCTCTATGTAGAAGACTTCCGCGCGGTCGCGGTAGCGATTTGCTATAGCCCGACGGGATGTGCTGACGAAGGTCTGAGCTCGCCCTTCAAGCACCGAAAGCAGGGCTTCTATACGTCCTCGATCAAGTTCGGCGTCAATGTCATCTATGAGCAAAACGGGGCTTTCTTCGTAAATAGAATTATATATGGAAACTTGCGCTAAATCAAGGAGTAATAAGGCACTTCGCTGCTGTCCGGCGCTCCCAAAACGCGCCACTTCGCGCCCGTCCGCCAGTATCTCCAAATCGTCCCTGTGCGGCCCTATAAGCGCATGCCCGGCAACGGCCTCGGCCGGGAGTCTCAAGCGTCAGCCGCTCCTTGAACGACCGGGCAAAATCGGCAAGGTCGCCCTTGCCCTCCATCTGGGATTTATAGCGCACCGCGACTTGTTCGGCGTCGAATATGGCCCGCCCGTGATCGTTTTTTTCGAGCACCCGTTGAGGCGGGCGACGTAACTCGGTCCGCGCCGTATGCACGCGCGCGGCAAGCTCTACGAGTCTGCTTCATTCCACGCCTCGACCTGGTTGTAGTAGGCCGAAGGGTCGTCGCTTTTGCTCGCTTCGCTGAGCAAACGATTCTTCTGTTTTATGATGTGGTTATACTCGGCGATGGTGTTAAGAAAAGCGGGCGTCATGGTGACTACGCCGCGGTCGAGAAACCTGCGCCGCTGTGCCGGCTCGCCGCGTATGACTTCCATCTCTTCGAGCGAGAAGACGAAGACATCGAGGTTGCCCAGGTAGCGGACGACCGCTTCGCGCTTTCCGTTTACGTATAGCTCTTTTGAAGTGGGCGTGAGCAGCAGTTGAATCTGCTTGACGACCCCCCCGTGTAGCGTGACGCCTCTGAGCAGAGCATCGGTCGCGTCGAAACGCAATGGCGTCGCGCACCTGGCTCGTGCGGAAAGACTTCGTGTTGCCCAGCACGTAAATGGCTTCGAGCCAGTTGGTCTTTCCCTGCGCGTTGTCGCCGTAAAGGATGTTTAGTCCCGGGCCGAACTCCGCGAAGCCCGTAAGGTTTCTAAACCCCGTGGCTTCAATACGAGTTAGCAGCATAATGGGATACTTAACATAAGTCATGTGCCAGTCATGAAAAGGGCCACGCAGGAATAATAGCAGTCATTGTTACTCAGCGACCTTTGGTTTATTATTGCTGCCCGCAACTTTGTATTAAGAGGTAACTATGCTTTCACCAAAAATAAAATCTGATATACACGAGCTATGGCGAAACTTCTGGGCAAGCGACATAAAGAATCCGCTGACGGCCATGGAGCAGATAACCTATCTGATAATGCTCAAGCGGCTTGAAAATCAGGGCCTGGAGGGCAGTTTATATTGGCAGCGCATCAAAGAGTATCCGGGTAAAATGCGCGTTAAACTCTTGAGCGGACCAGCCTTCGAGTGGATTAAGTCGCTTGAAGAGAATCCTGAGATGATGCGCGACGCCGTCTTCGGCATTCACAATCCCGACTTGCTCGACGCCGCTATTAAGATCATAGATCGCCTGTTTGAGCCATCGCGCGGCGAACAGATTCATGGCGAAATATACGAAGCTTTGCTATCGGAGATTACCGAAGCCGGAAGGAGCGGACAGTTTTATACGCCCCGGCAGATTATACGCGCCATGTGTGATCTTATTGAACCCCAGTTTGGCGAGGAAATATGCGACCCGGCGTGCGGCGCGGCAGGCTTTCTTGTAGGCGCGTACAACCATATACGGAAAAACATCACCGGCAACGACAAGCTCGAATTTCAAGCCGATAGCGCGCCGGTCAGCATTCAAGGCGATTATATAAGCGATGCGTTAGGGAAATTATTACGGCAACCTAATCTTCAAGGCTTCGACTTTGACCGGACGATGGTGCGATTGGGCTGGATGGACATGGTCGCAGCACGGGCTTAAGAACCCGCAAATCAAAGGCGAAAATGTGCTAGGCAATCAGTTCAACCAGCGGCTTACGGTAAACGGAGGCAATATCGGCAATTTCGACGTGGTGCTTGCCAATCCGCCGTTTGCTGGAAGCGTCGAGAAGAGTGACATAGGCGAGAGCCTTCGCGCGCTCGGCACGAATAAATCAGAGCTTCTTTTCTTTGAGCTGATACTGCAACTGCTTCGCAAAGGAGGGCGCGCAGCGGTTGTCGTGCCGGAAAGCTTGCTGACGGGCGCGACCCCCGCGCACAAGGAGATAAGGCGCAAGCTTATTGAGGAGAACCGCCTCCGCTCCGTCATATCGCTTCCCGGCGGCGCGTTTCAGCCCTACACCTCGGCTAAGACTTCGATACTCGTCTTTATGCGAGGTGACGAAACATCAGAGGTTTGGTTCTACGATGTGACCGCACTCGGCTATGCGCTCAATGCCAAGCGAGAAGAGCAGTACGAAAAGAATGACCTGTGGGACTTGACGTTGAAATATCGCCTGCACCTGGCCGAATCGCCTGACCAACGCAAACCGGCTTTTATCGACGACGCTACGTGGCACAAATGGCAGAGCTTCGATGCGGCGGCCCGGTCGCGATACTACGCCCAGCCAATTATCGCGGTTGAAAAGCGCGCAGTTGACTTGAAGAGCGACTTTCAATCTAGCGAGCCGGAGATAACGGAAGTAAAGATGTTCAAAGGCATAGAAACTATCGAGCACGCCGAAGGCCCGCGGGACTGGACGGCCACCGCGGATGAAATAAGGGCGTGCGACTATATCCTGTCGGCAAGCAGTTATAAGCCGCCCGCGACCATTGAATATGACCCGCCGGAAAAGATCATTCGTGACTTGCAGATCGTAGAGCAGAAGATTCAATCAGGGCTTGGCGAGTTGCTTGCGATGATGGAGGGCAAGCGATGAATCTGTTTGCGACGCCTTATCCGTGGAAATGGATGCGGCTCGAAGACGTTTGCGATCCTATAGCTTCTTCAATAAGAAGCGGCGGCTACCGCTGCGTAGATGCTTCGTCTATTGATATAGACCTCAAGACTATTACAAAGACTGTCGAGATGGTCGTCGAAAAAGTTTTAGGCAAGACCTTACAGGGGATTGCCGCCAATGACGTGCTTGTTAAAACAGATTCCCCGGATTTGAGAGCCGTTGCGCTCGTGCCTGAAGGACTGGATGGTCAACTCTGTTCGGACGATTTTCTTGTGTTGAGGGCTCGGCGACAGGTGCTCGATCCCACGTACCTTTTCTATTGGTTGCAGCATCCGCACTTTGTGCAAAGTCTCGCCCGTTTACGCCGTGGCGCTCATGCACCGGTGAGCGCCAGGAGCATACTCGACTCGCGAATTCCTTTGCCGTCGCTATCCGAGCAAGAGCGCATAGTCGCGATTGTACGCGAAGCTGACCGGTTGCGCCGCTTGCGCCACGAGGCGAAACGAAAGATTCGAGACTTCCCGGTTGCGCTGTTTGACGAGATGTTCGAGCGCGAGAGTCCCTCTCAACACAAGCTGGAGATGGTAGAGGTCCGCGATGTCGGCGAAGTCTTGTCGGGTCGCACGCGCGCTTCAGAGACCAGGACTGGCAGGCTTGCCTTCCCCTGTATTCGCGCCGCGAATATATCTGAAGATCACATAGATATTTCGGACGTGTCTTCAATAGATTTAGACCCATCCACCTTTGAAAAATACCGCCTCAATGAGGGCGACATTCTACTGGCCGAAGGGCATGGATCTGAAAGCGCCGGACGCGCGGCAATGTGGCGGGGCCAGATCAAAGATTGCTGTTTCCATAGCAGTGTTGTTCGATTTCGGCCCAAACTCTCAATAGTCAATCCTGAATTCGCTCTGGCCTTCTTTCGTGCTTGCTTTAAAAGAGGCGAGTTGACTCGCCTGGCGTCTAAGGCGGGGCATCTCAGCGCAGCAAAGATCGCGGAGTTGCCCTTCCCGTTGCTGCGCTCCAGTGGTCAACAGATCTTTGCTGAAAAGAGTTTTGTGCGCCGGGTCGAAAAGATGCGGGATGTTTCCAAAGACCAATCGCAAAGCCTTAAGCGATTGCACGAGCTACTCAATTCAATGCTCTTTCGTTCCTTCTCAGGGGAACTGACCGCCGCGTGGCGAGAAGAGAATGAGAAAGATCTGTCCGCGGACATAAAGCGGCGAAACGCCTTTATCGCTGACGTGGAAGTGGCAGAAATGAAGACGGCCCGCTCGCACTATGACACGGCGTTCGACGACCTGCCGGATGAGTTAGTCGAGGAGCTTGAAAAGCCGGATGTGTCATTCGGTGAGGATTCAACCGAGGTAGTTAAACAGACGCCTGATGAAGCTATCAAATTAGATAGGCTCGACCGGCGCTACTACGCGCTGCGCGACATCAGCAGCGAGCAGTACGAAGTTTATCTGGCTTCGCTTAGCTCTACGGGTTACTTCATCCCCGAAAGCCTGAGCGAAAAGAGCGGGCTCGATCTTACAACGGTGCAGCGGGGCCTGGCGGCGCTTGCGTCCTGCGGACTTGTTCAAGAAGTCTCTTTGCTCATAGATCATGATGATCTGCCCGACAATACAATTATCACTGCCTACACCGCGCGGCGGCCCGACGCTGAGACGATCAGCGCGGAGGAGGAAGGCTTATGAGGCTTCGCTATATTCGTGTGGCCGACCTGCCTCCTCTCGAAGATGTCGCCATAACTTTCGGCCACGAGCCCGCGCTCGGCCGCCACTGCGCTATTAATTTCGTCGTCGGAGTCAACGGGAGCGGAAAGAGTCGACTGCTTCAAACGATTATCGACGTGCTGCTCCATCTTGAATCGCGCCGACTGCCTCCTTATCCAGTCACTCTTGCTTATGATCTGGGAACCGATTCTAATGCGCGAACCATCTATCTATACCATCCCGGAGGCGACGCTTCGAAAGCTATGCTCGTGCATTTTGAACGGCTGCCTCAAAACGTCCTGTGGACCGACATCGAAGACGCGGAATGGGACGATCTCTCTTCGCCCGCCTACAAAATCGTCGGAAAATTTCGGGGTAACGAGTTACCCGGAGAAGGCTCGATAGGCGCTTACCTGCCGAGCGTACTGCTGGCTTATACGTCGGGCGCGACCGATTCGTGGGAAGACCTGTTTGCCGCCCGCCGCTCGGAGCAGCAGGGCGCGCTTGGCATCATCTCAAGCCTTCTCACCGAAGAGACATCGGCGATACAGGAGCGCCCGCCCGACTGGGACCAGCTCAAAGAGATCGAGGTTATCGGGAGAGAATCTTTCAATCGCCCACCGGATGATTCACCCGCCGACCCAACGCTTTCAACCACGCAGAGCATCGGTCTGTTCGTGCCTCCTAAAAGTATCAGGATCGCGCTGGCGGCCGTCACTTTAGATCAGGCGGCGCGCGAGATGCGCGAAGATATGGCGACCGAGCAGGCGGAGGAAGCATTCAAGAGGCGAATAAACAGATCTATAGAAGAAGGCAGGCGAATGCCGGGGCTTCGCGGAGTATTGAACGAAGTTGACTGGCTCTGGCCCGTGACCCTGTGCATGCGCCTTTCGTTCAAGTCGGAACAGTTGACTAGCCGCCGCCGCGAAGAGTTAAAGCGACTTTACGGCGTGGCGACCTCCATTGTGAGAGAGCCTGAGCCTGGCTCGGGTCGCAGGCTTTTCTTTGACCTTCGCCGCCGGGTTGATAACGATCAGCAGACCACCGCAGATGCGTTGATGGAAACCCTCGGCGGTTCTAAGAAGACGCCGCTCGCCGTCTTTATTCATCTCTCCCAGTGGCAGCGGGAAGGGCTGCTTCAAGACGTTTTTATAACGCTGCGCAAGCGCAACCTCGACGACCTGCTGCACTACGACTGGCTGAGTGACGGCGAGCGAGTCTTTCTGGGAAGAATGGCGTTGCTTCATTTGCTGCGCGGCGAAGACGCTAATTCGCAACCCGATGCGCTGATAGTGCTCGACGAGCCGGAGACGCACTTCAACGACGTGTGGAAGCGCGAGATCGTCGACATAATAGACGACAGCCTCGGCAACGTGGCGAGCAATGTGGTCATCACGACCCATTCGAGTATCGCGCTCACTGACGTTTTCGATAACGAGATCACGCTACTCATAAAATCGGCGAGCGACGGGCAGGTCAAGGCGAGCCGCGCGCCCGTGCCGAGCTTCGGCGCGTCGCCCGCTGAAATAATGCGCGATATTTTTGGCGCGCCCGAAAGTGTCGGCCAACGCGCGTCCAAGTTCCTTGATATGGTGCTGACCGCGGCGGCCGCGCCCGCCGAGATCGAAGCTATATGGAAACTCGACGGCGATAAAGAAGCTATAAAAAATAGCGAGCAGTTCCAGCGCCTTCGCCAGTCGGTTAGAAGAGCCGGGAGGCGAATGGAACGCGATTATGGGAACGATGACCAGCTTGATCAGCGATTGCTAAATATGCTCGACTTGCTTTCGCGGTATGCGCGCGAAAACACTTTGCAAGGGGAGCCGAGCCTTGCCGTCGCGCTCGATTCGCTCGAGAACAGGCTCGGCGCTGGGTACTACCAGTTCGAATTTCGCCGCCGGTTGCGAACGATGCTTGGGGAGGGAACGAGCGATGCTTCATAAGATAGAATCGCCCGCCTGCGGCAAGCGCATGAAAAATATCCTGAAGTTCCAGGGCGAGGTGCTTGAGCTTGCCTGCGACCCGGCAAACGCGACGCTAACCGAGCAAGCCGTGAAGAACAAGCTTGGTCAGGAAAGAGGCAAGTGGCTATGGGATAAACTCTCGACACGATCAGGCAAAAAGATGCGCGGCGCTATAGAGACTATTGCCGCGCACGTCAACCTTCATCCCAAAGCGGGAAAATCCATTCTCGACGCTTACAACCAGGACATACTCTTTCATGAGAATTTAACGGTCGCCGCTTTCAGGTTCAGTTATGGCAAGCTTGGACTGGGAGAGAGCGTCGCAAAAGCGCTGAGTGACCTGATGCAGGCTTTTTACACTGACCTGCTGGCGAGCGGATTCCCGAAATCTATCAACGAGGAGAGCAAGAAGTTTAATCGCGATTCGTTCCTTGAGGCTTTTTATCAAGCGAACGCAACGCTTCAGGTATGTCCTTCGTGCGACGGGCCGCGCGCCGATACCATAGACCTGAAAACGTATGCCGACGCCGATCACTTCTTGCCAAAGTCGATATACCCGTTTCTTTCGGTCCACTCGTCGAACCTTGTGCCAATATGCCTCAACTGCAATCGCTCTTTTAAAGGCGACCGCGACCCGATAGCCGATCCAGACGAGAATTTATCGGGGTCGCTTATGAACTCGTTTCATCCTTATGGCGATCCGGCTATCAGTCACATCGAAGTGCGAGTCGTCCGCAGCAATAAGGAAGCGCGTCCCGAGATAGTCGAGAGAACAGATGGCGCGAGGTCGCGCCGAATAGGCAGCATTAATCGCGTATTCAAGTTGGAAGAACGGTGGCTTCAGCGACTCAAAGGCGAGATGGCCGAGATAATAAGGTACGTGGCCGACATGGGTGAAACAATTCGCCTGACCGGCGGAGTCATCAGCAAAGAAAACCTGCGGACAGCTTTGAAGCACGTGTTTATAGATAAGCACGAAGAGAGAATAGGCACGCGCGCCGACCACATACTTCGCAACAGCTACGTCCGATTTATGCTCGATGATGATGACGAATTCGGCGTACTTTATGAGTATTATACCGGCCAGCGCAGCGCGCCCGGCAACAGACCTTGACAGCACTATTGAGGTTTTATGTCCGCTATAGATATTGAAGACGAGGTTGAGGAGCAAGAAATCGATGATCCTTATAAAGCTGACGCCGCGTCGGATGGCGCGCCGGAAGAAGCTCCCGAAGGCGAAGAGCTTGCGCCGGGAAAGCGCGCGGGTCTGGGGCTTTGTCTTTCGGGCGGTGGGTTTCGCGCGGCGCTGTTTCATCTGGGCGCGCTGCGTCGGCTCAACGAGCTTGGAATATTGTCGAAGCTGGACACCATTTCATCCGTTTCGGGCGGCAGCATAATCTCCGCGCATCTGGCAAATCGCATTCGCCCGTGGCCGCGGCCCGGTACGGTTTACGATGCCTGGGAAAAAGACGTGGCCGAGCCGTTCTATGAATTCACCTCCGTAAACCTGCGAACGATGCCGATAATAAGCCGGCTGCTCCCGCGCAACTGGTTTAAGTCGAGCGCAAGCGTAGAGGCGCTGGCCTCCGCATATCAAAAGACCCTCACGGGAATGATGTTGAGCGATTTGCCCAACCGCCCCAGATTTATATTCTGCGCGACCGATATGGCGTATGGAATAAACTGGACAATGGAAAAGCACAGGATTGGAGATTTTCAAGCCGGGTACACTGTGCCCCCTCCCGATTGGAGCGTGGCGCGGTCTGTTGCTGCCTCGTCGTGCTTTCCGCCCATTTTTAATCCGCTGCCGATCAACATACGGCCCGACCTGCTCAAACGAGGCAGGGCAAAGCCGGGGCCGGAGCGCAACGAGCGAATATCAGGATTACGATTAACCGACGGCGGCGCGTACGATGACATGGGGCTTGAGCCTATATGGAAAACTCATTCCTGCTTGCTCGTTTGCGACGGGGGCGCGACGTTCGCTCACGAAGGCGATAAGAATTTGCTCTGGCGACTGTCGCGTTACACCGAGATCATCGGCAATCAAGCCTCTTCGCTCAGAAAACGGTGGCTTATAGCGGGCTTTAGCAAAGGCGGCTTGAGGGGCGCATACTGGTCTATAGGCGGCGTGAGCAAGAAAAAGATTCAGCCGGGCTATTCCGATGAAATGATTAAAGAGGTGCTTGCCGGAATCCGCACCGATATGGATGCATTCTCACGCGCTGAAATCGAGGCGCTTGATAATCATGGTTACTGGGCGGCTGACAGAACCATCAACCGCCGTCTGCCCGATTTGATAGAAGTAGAACACTCCCTTTCAAATGCCGCACCCTGATCGTATGAATGAAGCGACGCTTCGATTATCGCTAGGCGAAAGCCATCGCCGATTGATGCTTGGCCGCTGGTGATATATCTCATTTTCGCATCCCGCATATGGCCAGGTTTGACAACGGCAGCGGGCTGGTATAGCTTTCCTGCGTTTATAAAAATGAGGCGCATAAGGGTAGAAATACGAGGTAAAGACGAGTTCTGGGGCCGGGCCTTCCCCGTAGAGTGGCGGCACCGATTCCCCGATAGAGAGCTTGCTCCAGCCGTGACGGCTCTTTTCTGGTCGAGCCCGCGTGGCTGGAAGATCTCGAACGGGTCGCGGCCGATACTTTCTGCCGCGTGCTTCGAGCGCCCGAAAATCCTCGCCGGCGGCGATGGATAAGCGCCTTCGTAGGCACGCGAAACGACAAAAATCACTGGTGAGATCAATGCGAAGGATTCGAGCAGGGTTGATAGGCGCGGGGTTTGTCGGGCCGCTTCATGTCGAAGCGGTCAGAAGGCTGGGTTACGTCGAGGTGGTGGCGCTGGCGGCCTCTTCTCAAGAGTCGGCGCGGGCCAAGGCAGATCGGTTGAGCATAGAGCGCGCCTACTCCAGCTACCAGGAGTTGCTCGCCGACCCGCTTGTGGAAGTCGTTCACATATGCACGCCCAACTACCTGCACTATCCGGTGGTGATGGCGGCGCTGGAAGCCGGCAAGCATGTCATATGCGATAAGCCGCTCGGGATGACGCAGGTCGAAGCCCGTCAGATGCGCGACCGCGCGCGCGAGGCCCGCGTCGTCAATGCCGTCGTCTTTAATTATCGCTTCAACGCACTCGTGCAGCAGGCCCGCGTGATGGTCGCCCGCGGAGACATCGGCCAGTTGCGGTTCGTACATGGCCACTACCTGCAAGACTGGCTGCTTTACGAAACAGATTTTTCGTGGCGGCTGGAGGCGGACAAGGCCGGCGCTTCAAGCTCGGTAGGCGACATCGGCTCGCACTGGTGCGACACGGTCCGCTTCATAACCGGGATGAGGATCGACCGGGTGCTGGCCGACCTCAACACGATGGTGCAGGTGCGCAAAAGGCCGACCGGCGCGCGCGAGGCGTTCGCGGCCTCGCACCTCGAAGAGCAGAAGGAAGATTACGTCGTTACTTCCGACGACCTGGGCTCGGTGCTCCTGGAATTCGAAGGCGGCGCGCGCGGCGTCTTCAGCGTGGGGCAGATATGTCCTGGGCACAAAAACGATATGCGTATAGAGATCACCGGGTCGCTCGCGTCGTTGCGGTGGAACCAGGAAGAGCCCGACACTTTATGGATAGGCCGTCGCGATAAGCCGAACGAAAATCTCATGCGCGACCCGAACCTGCTCGACGAATCGGTCCGCAAGTACGCGACTCTGCCCGGCGGACACGACGAGGGCTGGGCCGACGCCTTCAAGAATATAATGTCGAACATCTATTCGTTCATCGCGCGCGGGCTCGACCCCGAGCGCCACTCGGACCAGATCGATTTCCCGACATTTCAGGACGGGTATCGCGCCAACTGCGTCGTCGACGCGATCGTGCGCTCGAACGTTGACCGCTCGAGCTGGACCAAAGTTGAATACTGAAGGGATGAGGGATGAAGTATGAAGGATGAGAAAGAGGATTTGACCAGGCGAGAGGCTATTAAAAGGATCGGCACGGGCGTAGGCGTTATTGCGACGCTGCCGGTAATCGGCAACGCCCAATCTCAGGACGCGGCACACGCGCACTCGCACTCGACGCAGGCGGCAGCGGCGGCGCAGGCGGGGAAGCCCGCGCCCCTAAAGTTTTTCACCGCGGAGGAGAACCGCGCGATTATCGAGATAGCCGAGCGCATAATTCCGGCCGATGCGTCTTCGCCGGGAGCGACGGCCGCGCGCGTAAACGAATACATCGACCTGATCGTCAGCCAGTCGCCCGAAGTCACAAAACTCGCATGGCGCGAGGGCCTCTCCGCTATAGACAAGATGAGCCGCGCCAGGTTCGGGAAGGCTTTCGCGGATTCCAGCCACGAGCAGCAGGTGGAATTGCTCGGCGAGATCAGCAAGAACGAGCGCAGCCCGCAGACGACCGAAGAGCGATTTTTCCGCACGATCAAATACGCCACGGTTGACGGCTACTACACTTCCGAGATCGGCATACACAAGGAACTCCGCTACAAAGGCAATGCCTACCTTAAGGAATTCACCGGCTGCACCCACCCCGAGCATCAGGGCTAGACGAGGGTTAGCTGTTCGGATGAGAAAAAATAGATTCGCCATCTGCTGTTGCGCGCTCTTTATCCTGATCGTGTCGGGCGAAGCTATCGCTCAGGAAATGAAGCTGGTCCCGAGCCGAGGCAGGTGACACGGCGAGAGGGCGCGTTTCAAATAACCCGCAAGACTCGCATCGTCATCAACTCCGCCAGCCGCGACCATGATAGTGTGGCCGCCGGTACGCTCGCCGAAGAGATAGAATCGGCCACGGGCCACCGCCCGCGCATCACCTCGTCGCGCTCCGCCCCGCGCTCGAACGCCATATATCTCGTTCGCCCCGATAATGATAAAAAGACCGGCCGATTGCTTGAGCTGGCGGGCCTTGCGGTTGACGAAAAATTTGACGAAGAAGGCTACGTTATAGACGCCACAAAAGAGCGCGTCGTCGTCGCCGCGCGCACGGGGCAGGGCATTTTTTATGGCGCGCAGACCTTGCGGCAGATGATCAATCGCGCGCAAGCAGGTCAGGCGGATAAGGAATCAAAAAATCTTTTAGCCTCGTGTCCCGCCGTG
>CAWHTK010000023.1:0-376454 GCA_963832205.1 Blastocatellia bacterium
TACAAGTTGAACGCCGAGCGCAGAAGGTTTGTCTGAAGATCATTCAGGCCGGGCTGGTCAGTCCGCGCACGACTGCTCGGACGGAGGGCTGGCGGCGGCGATTGCCGAGAGCAGTTTTTCGAGTTATCGCCGGCTGGCAGTAGGGTGTGAGGTGAATCTTGAAGGGAAGATTTCGGCGGCGGCATTGCTGTTTGCCGAAACGCCGTCGCGAATTCTTTTATCGGCGGACGAAGCGAGCGCAAGCGACATACTAAGAATCGCGGAGGAGCATTCAGTTCCGGCGGCGGCGATAGGCCGCACCACGCACGACCGGCTGGTTATCAAGGTAAATGGCGAGACGGTAATTGATCGAGCGGTGTCGGAACTGGAGGATGTCTGGCGCGGCCTGTTGCCGCAAGCGATGGAGATCCCCTCGCTGATTGCGGCGGAAGAGAGTATGACAAGTTGACGAGCGAAGAAGACCTGGTTCAGTTCGATAAGGAGAAGTACTTGAACCTTGAGAGCTACCGGAAGACGGGGGTGGGGGTGCTGACGCCGGTGTGGTTTGCGAGGCGAGGCGAAATCTTTTACGCTTACTCGCTTGCGAATGCGGGCAAGGTAAAACGTATAAGAAACAACCCGCGCGTGCGTTTAGTCCCGTGCGACTTTCGGGGTAATCCGAAAGGCAGGTGGGTCGAGGGCGCGGCCAGGGTGTTTCTGGGGAGCGAGGCGGAGCCGGGACAGCGCTTACTCAGAGAGAGATACGGCTGGATAAAACGCGTGGGCGATTTTTTAGGGAAGATCAGAAAGAAGCAGTATGCAGTGCTGGAGATAAGAATAGCCGCGCCGCGGCAGTAATGTGAAAGCCCGCTTTGACAAGAGAGTCCGCGAACGGCTATCATAAGCCTTCGTTTAAACGGGGCGTGGCTCAGCCTGGTAGAGCGCTCGGTTCGGGACCGAGAGGTCGTAGGTTCAAATCCTATCGCCCCGACTTTCATATTCAAGGGATTAGCGGGAGTCGAAAAATGCTTCCGCTTTTTCTTTGTGACCGAATTGTGACCGGCTTTTCCGATCTCAACCTATGCTCCTTTCCTCAAGATCAATGATCTCGGCGCTTTTGCCTTACTCAGCTATGCGCTCAAGGACTGTTCGCTTGCGCATCTCAACTGCGTGAGTGTAGCGATCCGTAATGCGAATGTCTGAGTGACCGAGTATGTCTTTGATCGTCGAAGGCTCTGCTCCCGTTTCGGCCATCCTAGTCGCCGCCGTGTGTCTGGCATCAGGGAAGTCAGGTCTTTAAGGCCCGCAAGCTGACGCTGTTGTAAATGCTTTATTAAAATCCGTCAAAGCACGCCGTTTTGGGGTTTGCAAACACGAAGTCAGACCTCCGGAAATAGATAAGTACTTTTGTCAAGAGTCTCCAAGATACATCCACTCTACTTCTATACCACAATCTTTACACCCCCACAGAACTATCCAAAACCTGTTCGATTTTAGGCTTCGCAGCCCCACCTGAAATAACAGCCCTTCTACCTTCTCTTATCACCTCTCTCACCCACCCCAAGATACTCCCCAATTTCGAAACACCAAATCTATCCCCATACTGAACAACCTGTAGGGGTTAGCCGTTGACGGGATATACATCTGGTGATATACAGAGCGTGTTACATCTCTTACATTATCTGTGAAATCGTCACCTTCGGTTTTACCCGACAAGAAGGGCTATTATGAAAAGACTCTCGGGTTCAAATGTCAGAAAACGTCGAGGTCTAATCTTAGTTTTCATTTGTATGATGCTATTAGCAGTTGGAGTATTAACTTCCAGTGCTCGCAAAACGAGCTATGCTCCTCAGAGGCTAGGGGGACGGGACAACAAGAAACAGAATTAACGAAAAGCCATCACTGCCTATGGCTGTCTTTGCGGAATCAGAGCCTGCTGATCCGGAGGAGCGCGCGTTGAGGCGTTTTAGGAATAGTCGCTATGACAAAGGCCATGTAGTACCGTTCGATAAAGAACGTCTTGATACTGTAGAGAGGTCTAAGGTAAGCCACTTTTGGCTGAATATGCCCGCCCTTCCGACTGCTAAAAGCGATGCAGTCGTCTTGGGTACGGTGCTCAGTTCAAATGGATTTGATTCAAATGATAAGACCAATGGTTATTCCGAGTTTACAATTCGTGTTGAAAGAGTTTTTAAGGATGATGGCCGTTTGTCCAAGGGCGCTTTGACCGCAGAACGTGAAGGCGCAAACGTACAACTCCCCAATGGTCGTGTAATAAAATATAGAGTTGTCGATCAGGGCACTCCCAAAGTTGGCGAACAGTATATCTTTTTCTCGCCTACTATAAGAGGCAATTGCATCCATACTCACAGGATACAGGCTGAAAGACAGAACCTCACTTTACCCCCTGGATGACTCTATAGGGGTTTAAAGCTTAAGTGGCTAGATGCAGAAATCTTTACAAACCCCCTAACCTCCTTCTCCTTTTCCACCCTCCTCCCTCGCTTCTTCCTACCTACCCCACCCCCCCCCTCTCTTCTCCCCCTTCTCCTTTCCTTTCTACCCCTTTCCCTTCCCCCTTCTCCTTCTCCCTCCTTTCTTCATTCTAAATCATCCCCCATTCTTGCTTCTGCTGCCTTGTATGCTGTCTCTACTTGTACTACTTTCTCAGCGGGCGCGGGCCACTTCAGGAACTATTAGAAGTTAGCTTTCGCGCTCCGGTCGGGCTGTTGTTATGCACGACCGCGGATTGAAGTGAAGCCTCAGCTATTACCGCCTTACTGCCGCCCCATCTACATACTCTTTACCCTGTTCTAGCTCCTCTACGCTTTTCAGCATCCAGCCTTTTTCGGTCCTCACCCATGTATCCCGATGTGTCGTGCCTTTGCTGACGACCGTGTGCTCCTGTCCTTGCGCATCAGTAATCACTCTTGAGAACTCCTGAATCGTAACTGCCGCGGCGACATCACCCACGACTGTTATATTCTTTATCTCAATCTTCAGGTAGTTCAGCCTCTTGATACGCTCCATGCGCTGCCTGACGCCAGCTTCTACTTGCTCACGAGTGGCTACCCGGCCGTTGAGCGATTTCCCCGTGAAATCGGGCGTCTTGTTCTCCATGAACGCCTTAATATCCTTGCTTCTGTAAGCCTCGACCACCTTCGCGTACTTTGCTTCTAACTCTTTTCGCACACCATGCCTGGTTCGGCTTTGTATATTAGCCGAAGAGAAAGCCGCGCTCAGAATCAGTATTGATGTTAAAGTGATTAGCCGTGTTCGCATTCTCTATTCCCCTGGTGGCTCCGGTTGACCCATTTATCAGTTCGCCTATCCAGCCTCTTGCAGCCATTTCTTTACCACCCGGACTCTGCTCCACGCAAGTTCAGGCGCCCTTGCCATCAGTTCCTTCTCCGCTAAATCAAGCAGCCTGATTCCTCCTTCTGCCGGAGCAAGCAGCACTATCCGACTTAGCTCCTCTCCCAGTTCCGGCGCTATTTGCTCCAACCTTCTTCGTACCTCCAGTTTGTCTGCCATCGGTGATTTGTTCAGACAGTCGTGTGCTGTAAGTAGATCGAGAAATAGATCAATAGAGAATTGTGTATACCGTTGCGCACTCAGGCGCTCGCCGCGTTCCCACCTCTCGTATGCAGTCCATAACAGCAAGCAGAGATTCTCTAGCATATCGGGCTTGGCTAATGCGGAATTACGTTCCTTAAATGTCTGATGTCGAATCGATTCAGCTAGACTGCTGATGTCCTTGCGATCTATGAGGACCTGAAACCGTTCAATCTTTCCTCGAACAGTTTCTTCTGGATCGAAGACGGCGTACTCTACTTTATGCTTGTTCTCATAAAGAACAGTGCGATATGAAAAGCCGTGTCTGACGGTGATTAAGATGTTGTCGGCCTGTGGAAGCCAGGAGAACGTATCAAGGTAGTTAGATTGAGAACCGGGTGATGTGATAATCCATAAGTCGTGATCAGACCAATGGTCCCGGCAGGTAACATCAGCCGTAGAGCCGAGAGCAATAAGGCCGAAAACAAGAGGATCGGCTTCGAGCCTGAATACTAGCTCATTAAGAAAAGCCTGGTAATCAATCAAATTCATAGCTGTACCGAGCAACTATCTGCCGCGGGCCAACGCTCCGGTTGATGGAGCGCGGGGTAATTTGCAATTCATGTGAACATAGCCATCGCGCTCCGCTGCGCGCGTTTGTCAGACGCGCTTCTATAGGTGCTGATCTTCCGCAATAGCTGATCTACTCTCAACTAAAATCTTTAGCCGTTGTAACTCTTCGCCCGTCGCCCCGCGTGCCAGGATACGAAAATAAATAAAGCCAACCACACTTGCCATCCCCGGTATGGGACTCACAATTCCTTCGGTGTGGATGACCTGCGTCTTATCTCCCCTCGGTCGAAACCGGAGACCAAAATAGCCGCGAAAGAGCCTCCCGGATTCCTGCACCCCGCCGTAGTACTTAGCCGGAATGTACCTGTAGCGATAGAGGTAGGCAAAGCTAAACCTGCCCACTTTGATGTGGCTCCTGACCAACTGCTGGCCATCAGCCAGGCTCTGTAGTACCTCGACGCGGGTTATCTCAGGGACATAGCGCGGCACTATAGCAGGGTCTGTGGCAACAGCATAAACCTGTTCGACCGGAGCATCGATCTCTATTTCTTCTCTTACTGTATAGCGTCTCATCTGTTACCTGGAGAACAGTCATTATATCATCAGCCCTTTTTCTCATTTGCTGTCTTCTCCAAATAGGAGTTGCCTTTCAATCCAACTGCTGTGCCCCCTCTGTCCATACCCTCGCTTATTGCTCAAGGGCCCTCCTCAAGGCCGCCCTCGCGAGCAGTCGGGTCGAATCTAAGGTGGGGAGAGGGGTGTCGTCCGGCCGCACAAGCAAAGGTATCTCGGTGCAGCCGAGCACGACCGCGTCACACCCGCGCGCCTTTAACCTGCCCGCCACTTCGTTGAAGTATAAACGGGAGGCCTCCGGGAAGATGCCGTTGACTAGCTCCTTAAAAATAATCTCGTTAATCCTGCCTCTATCCGCCTCGTCGGGTATTTCGCTCTCCACCCTGAATTCCTCTAACGCCTCCGGATAGACAGGCCCTTCCATCAGATACTTCGTCCCTAAGATGCCGAGCCGCGCGTAGCCCAGGCGGTGGGCTTCTTCGGCGACTGCCCGGGCGATATGTAGCCAGGGGATGGGGGACTGCGGGATCAAGTATTCAAACGCCTGGTGGTATGTGTTATCAGGGCAGATGGCGAAGTCGGCCCCGGCCTGCGCGACCTTACGCGCGGAAGCTGCCAGGGCCCCGGCTAACGCCTTCCAGTCGTTCGCGCGAATGTGGGGCATGTGTTCGGCCATTGGCGCCGAGTTCATGGTTATCTCAGGGTGGTTGTACTCACCCAAGACGGCCGGCGCCTCTAAACAAATCGTGCGATAACAGAGGGCAGCGCCCTCGGCACTGCCGGCGACGATACCAATATGTTTGGTCACAATCTCTCTTCGCCTCCGATCTTCTAAAGACCTTCGGAACTACTAAGGGGAGCATCTAACCTCTCGCGTCGGCGGGCGCGGGGTGGTTAGCAATTCATATGAACATTGCTTTCGCGCCCCGCTGCGTATATGCCGGCTCACTTCGTGTACTTGCACTCGCACATCCCTTGCCCCGGCCGCATGGGGACCTGCAGGTCGGTGCTCTCTTTGGGCGTGATGTGAATACCGCTCTTGCTTACCGTCATCACTCCATCCCCTTCGACCCGCACGTCGTAAACTCCTACAGGCAGTCTCCAACTGGCAGGGATGTCTGAAATCCCTATCTCCTTCTGCTTCAGAACCGACCCGTCCTTGAGGATGGAGATCATTACTATGCGGCTCCTGATGCTCTTAGAAGAGTCGTCTGCCGGGTCTGGTATCGGGTCGATCTTTATTGACCCATCAGCCGTTTGGGCCGAGGCGGAATAATACGCGTCAGCTATAACTGCTGCCGCCGCTATAAGGGCGCAGGTGAGTATGAGCGTCCGTATCCTCACTGTTGCATTCATGGCTGCCTCCTTAGGGTTTGATTCAAGCGAAGTCGTTTTTATGTTACCTATCGATGGCTTGTCAAGAAAGTGAGCAGTCTGATGCCTCGGTTGACCGGGCTCAGGGTATTTGCAAGATCATGGAGCCTTCGCTTTTGCGTCGGCTCCAGCATTAAGCCTTCACACCTTACTCATGTCAGAGGGGTTCAACGAAATTATCTTGCTCGCTTACCCGCGGTGCGAGTCGGCTTCCTCGTCAGGCAATCTTGTGGTCTTCTCCGTCACGCTCGGCGGCTGAGCTTCGCTGAACTGTTACGCGCAACGCATCGGTTAAGATCATCGGGTTCAGCGCTTGATCAAGTCGGCCGTCAGGCATCCACTTCTGCCGTTTGCGCGAGCATTGCCTCAAGCCGGGCTTTTACCTCCGGCCACTCTGCTTCGATGATGCTAAAGAAGACTGAATCGCGGTAACGGCCGCTCGGCATGACCATGTGATTGCGGAGGACGCCTTCTTGCTTTGCTCCAAGCCGCAAGATGGCCGCCCGCGACTGCTTATTTAGCACATCCGTGACGAACCCGACGCGAATGCAGCGCCAGCCCTCGAAGGCGTGGGTGAGCAGCAGGAGCTTGGCTTCGGTATTCACTCGGGTGCGCTGCGCGCTCGCCGCCAACCAGGTATACCCGATTTCAACGCGCCGGTGGTCCCGCTCGATGGCGTAAAACCTGGTGCTCCCGACGACCTGGCCCGATGACTTTCGGATGATGACGAACGGAAGCTCAAGCCCCCGCGCCTGCGCATCAAGCGCCGCCGCGACGTAGGCCCCATGTTGGCGCGCGAGGGCACGATGGTGACGGTTGAGTTCCACAGTTGGCCATCGCCAGCGGCGGCGACGAGCGATTCTTCGTACGCCGGTGACAGGGGCTCCAGGCGTACGTGCCGGCCTTCGAGAATCACTGGACTGATTTCCATTTTTTCCTTCCTGGAGGCCTATCGCCCGGCACCGGCGGTCGCTTTGCCGATCAACTCTCTCGCCAGATCGTGATGCTCGGACCACGCGCCCCAGACATCTCGCGCCCACTCCCGGACGCGCTCGGTGTGTTCTTCCACATCCGAAGCGTTGTGTATATAAGCGACGTTCAAGTCTCCCCGTCGCGCCGGAAGTCGAACGGGTTTGGCAATCCGCGGGTTCGTGCTGAGCCACTTCTGCACCATTTGATTAAGAGTTAAAACCTCTTCAAATTCAAGAGCCGCGCACATGCCCGTCAAATGCGCGGCAAACGATTTTCCTGAACGCATATACTCGGCAGGGTGTTGTAGCGAGTAGGCATCCACTGTCAGGCGGTGGATTTTGCCATAGCGGTAATCACTAAATTCCCTGGCGAGTATCTCTTCAAACAGCTTTAGACACCCGGCCTTGCCCTGTGCCACGACCGCTCCGCACTCTTCACAAACATCATCAGACCTGTTCCGGTTTTCAGATGCATTCATCGTCACCCCTATAACCTCCAGCCTGATTATATGTGCTTACGCAACGGCAAACGATGAGAAGTGCGCTCGCGGCCCTCAGGTGCGGTGGATGTTAAGAGTCGCGAGGGCTTATTTCAGCAGCGGGTAGATCGCACTGGCTAACAGGATCGAAGGATTATTACTATCTAAAATAGACTCATCCTCGACTGTCCAGATGGCCGATAGCACTGCCTGAGCAAATCCCCACTCTAACACCCGTTGGAAATCCACCTTCAACTTGCTCTCATAAAGTTTTAGCCTTTCCTCGACCGCTACCGTGGAAGCAAACAGCTCCGGCGTCTCATATGGATTGCGAAGACTTGCTCCTAGTTCATACTCAATCTCGCCGACCACGCCTTTCGGGTCTATGGCAACCCAGCCCCGTTCACGATCAAAAAGAATGTTGTAGTGCTGAAGATCGCCATGAAGGAGTCTGATGTCTCGTTGTGACGCGCAGAGTTTCGAGTACAAGTGTTGACCTTCCTCGCTCAGGGCCCTCGGAATCTGAGCGTCCCCGGTTGCCAGATAACGCTGAAACCCTTTCCCCCAATCCTCTACCGTGGCGAATCCTTTCAATGATTCGCGCGGGTGTGACATCCGCTGAATAACTTCTGCTATAACCTCCGTTGCTTCTTCGTCCCGGCCGTCAAAGACTAAAGTGGCAAGCGGAGTCCCCGGAACGAGCCTTTCCAGCAACACCGCTCCATCAACGTATTCATAGACCCGCGCCATTGCACTCCCGTCGAACGCGTCTAATACCTCGCCGCATCGCCACTCATCACCCGGCTGGCGGACTACTTTCAATACCACAGGCTGACCGGCGCGAGTGCCGAAGGCTATGAAGGAACTCTGTGTCTCAAGGGTATCTTGAACAAGCACACCCCATTCGCGAATCCTTTCCTCGACTCGTTCTAACAGTTGTGTGGTATCCATGAAAGTTGTAACGCAGGAAATCAAACTAAAACTTTTCAACGGCAATGGTCGTTTTGAGTATTATGTTTTGCCCAAGGTGCGGAAAAGCCGAACAACTCCCCGAAACTTACTGCCGTCAGTGCGGCGGTTTTCTGCCCGATCTGTCGAAACCGGTCAAACGTGAGAGCCCGCCCGAAGAACATCTAACGGCCAACACGGTTCTCAATTTAATGACCATAATCGTAAGTTTCATGTTGTCGATTCTGCTCTTTTCTTTTTTTGGATACAGAACGGACACGCACCCGCTGATCTATGTCACGGCCGGCCTCTTGATCGCGATTGGCTGCTGGCACATCCAGACCTTTATAAGAACCCGGCAGCTCAAAAAGCAGTGGAAACGAAGGACCCCTCTAACAGAACCCGAAGCGGCTTTGCCCGAAACAGGGCCGGCAATCCAGTCCGCGTCAACCGCAAAGTTATTAGACCATGCAAACTTTGCGGAGACGCTTCCGGCGAGCGTCACGGAGAATACCACCAGGCATCTGGCTGAAAAACCCCCGCCAAAAACATATTAAACCGAAAGCCCGACAGCACAAATCGGCTTGCCGCGTCTGATGCGGGCGATGACAGTTGCGGCACACCCTTACTGTGGTCTATCCTCATTCAATCTGGCCGAAGGGTTTTCAGAAGAGACAAGACGAAATAACAGGTCAACTCAGGACTTACTCTGAATGAGAAAAGGATGATCATTTATGCGACTCTCTTTTCCGCTTCGATTTATTCTGTGCGTCACTCTTTTGGCAGCGCCGATCAGCGCGCAGAAAAAGAACGGGGTTGCCGGCGAATGGCGTTATTACGGCGGCGATCCGGGCAGCACAAAATACTCGCCGCTCGATCAGATCAATAAAGATAATGCCGCTGATCTGAAAGTCGCCTGGACCTGGGATTCGCCCGATCTGCCCTTGCAAAAAGAGAATCGCCAGTTCTCTTCGTTCGCCTATGAAGCGACGGCGCTGATGGTGGGAGGTACGCTTTACACGAGCACTTCGCTCAGCCAGGTCGCGGCGATCAATGCTCAGACCGGGCAAACGATCTGGGTCTTCAACCCGGAAGCCTACAAGGCCGGCCGCCCCACCAATCTCGGCTTTCTTCACCGCGGCGTAGCCTACTGGAGCGACGGCAAGCAGGGGCGCATCCTTATTGCGACGGCCGACGCTTATCTGTGGGCGGTCGATGCCAAGACCGGAAAGCCGGTTGCCGATTTTGGGGAAGGCGGAAAGATTAATCTTGCCAAGGCGATTCCGCACGCGCAGAACTCGCGAAATTACGCGGTGACTTCGCCGCCCGTGATCTGCCGCGATGTGGTGGTGGTTGGCTCTTCGATCTCCGACGGGCCGACTGCTAAGGAAGCGCCGCGCGGCGACATCCAGGCATTCGACGTGCGCACGGGCAAACCGCTCTGGGTTTTTCATTCCGTCCCGCAAGCGGGCGAGTACGGCAACGAAACCTGGGAGAACGAGTCGTGGAAATATACCGGCAATACCAACGTCTGGACGTTGATGAGCGTAGACGAAGAGCTGGGCTATTTCTATTTGCCTTTTGGCACGCCGACCAACGACTGGTACGGCGGGCACCGTCTGGGCGATAACCTGTTTGCCGAATCTCTGGTATGCGTGGAGGCGAAGACCGGTAAACGCGTATGGCATTTTCAAACCGTCCATCACGGGGTGTGGGACTACGATCTGCCGGCGGCCCCGGTGCTCTGCGACATAACGGTCAACGGGCGAAAGATCAAAGCCGTCGCGCAGATCACCAAGACCGGATACACTTTCGTTCTTGACCGCAAGACCGGCAAGCCTGTCTGGCCGATTGAGGAGCGGGCCGTGCCGCCATCCGCCATGGCCGGCGAGCGCCTGTCGCCGACTCAACCGGTTCCGACCAAGCCCGCGCCGTTCGAACGGCAAGGCTCTCTTGAAGAGAACCTGATAGATTTCACGCCGGAATTGCGCGCGGAAGCGAAAGCGATTCTCGATCAATACGATCACGGCCCGCTGTTTACGCCGCCAACCGAGCGCGGCACGATCAATCTGCCGGGCTGGGGCGGCGGGGGCAACTGGTGGGGCGCGGCCTTCGACCCGCAAACCGGCATGTTTTACATCCCATCAATCACCTCGCCGATCGTGGTCAAGCTGATCAAACCCGACCCCGCCCGCTCGAACTTTAACTATATTCGTGGCGGCGCCGCGATTGGCGGAGGCGTCGAAGGACCGCGCGGATTGCCCCTCTTCAAGCCGCCATACGGCCGCATCACCGCGATCAATCTGAATACGGGCGATCATGTCTGGAGAGTTGCGCCCGGCGATGGCCCGCGACAGAGGGTCAATGAAGTGATCAAATTGATGACCGGCAAGGATACGGATGTTGGCCCGCTGGGCGCGGGCGGCGGCGGCCCCTTGTTGACGAAGACCCTGTTGTTCGTAGGCCAGGGCGCGGGCGGCCGAGGCGCGCGGGCGGGCGGCGGGGCCAATGTGCTGCGCGCTTTCGAAAAAGCAACCGGGAAAATCATCGCGGAGATACCGCTCCCGGCGCAGCCCAGCGGCACACCGATGACTTATCTGGCGGGCGGAAAGCAATACATCGTCATAGCGACGACCGACGGAAGGATGGTAGCCTTCAATTTGCCCGCGCAAAAGGATTGAGGTGAGTGAAATGAAGTCACGTCTTACGCAAGTGTCGCTCTGGCTGTTGCTGGCCCTGACGACTACTGCTTTCGCGCAACTGTCGGCTGACGCGGTCATGCTCGATAGGGTCAAGATTCCTGAGCTTCAGAAATCGGTCGATCTTTGCCCGGTATATCTCGAAGCCTCCGACTCGAAACTCCCCACGTGGGAATACAAAGGCGTAGTCTATCGCGGCGGCAAGCCCGACGCGCGGGAGAAATTTTTCAAGGACCCCGACCGTTACGCAAAGGCCGCTGAAAAACAGCGCTTCATCAACAACTTTATTACAGCCATGAGCACGGTCTGGTGCCCGGTGACCGATCAAATCACGCCGGGCGGGATGATGCAGTGGAAACGGCACGGGGTAACCTTTGAGAGTTGCTGCGCGTTTTGCGACGAGAATTTCAAAGAAGAGAATTTCGAGGAAGGGCTGGAACGACTAAAAGCGCGCGCGGCGAAGACCTACGATCTGATCGGGGCGAAATACACGGAAGGCGCGCGCAGTCCCGTGGAGGGCGCTATCAAGAAACCTGAATGATCGGCGTGCCCCTGTTTCAATGGTAATTGTGATGCGCGCAAAGAACCAGAGCCGCGAGCCGGTTTTGGTGAGGGGAAGGCACTCGTAGCATAAACCAAAAGGGGACTGCGGGTGAGTCTGACGAGATACTTCTTGTTTTTTCTGGCATCAGTTATCGCCTGCATGGCGGCTTTCCCGGTCATCTTCGACGTGACGCCCGCGCCTGCTCGACTCACCGCAAATCCGGATGATCCTGTCATACAGCCGGAGCCGCAAGAACCTCCCGCTGAGGAAACCTCTCAAGAGCAAACTGAGGCCAGGCCAGAGTCACTTTCCCCATACCAGATTCGGAGCTTCGTTTGGGAGAATTCAAGGGGGAGCCTGAAGGGACTCTGGAAAGAGTTGGGCATTGATTCAACATATGCTGGCGAGAGTCGTTGGGAACCAACGGAGAACTTCCTCGATAAGTGTCACGGGTGTGAAGCCGAGGTTTTTGAGCACGAGTTAGACGATGAACCAGGGAAAGAAGCCCTGGTAAGAATCGCGGACCCCTTGGCAGAGTCTTGGCGGTACCTGGTATTCAAGGAGACGGATGCCAAGTTCGGCTCTAAGAATCGCTGGAAATTCCTCGGCCATATTGACCACGATTTCGGACGCTACAGGGAGCCGCAGCACCTTGTCGTTATCGACGGCGGAAAAGAGGCTGGCTTCTGGTTGAGGTGCAGGAGGGCTCGGGGTCGGGTTTTGCCCTGTACCACTACCGCCTGTTTGAGGGCGGAAAAGATGGCCTTACAGAGTTAATCCGCTTCCCCTCCGAGGGGCGCGCAGACTGGTGCTGCAATTACCCGCAGAAGAAATTCTCCTCGCGCATAGTCAACTGCGCGAGAGAAAGCGGCCGGACAAGAGTAGAGGTCGAGTTCTCGCTCACCTATACTATCAACAACAGGTCGGATGAAAAGATTCTGCTGTTCGACAAGACACAGAAAGCTATTTACAAATCTGCGCCGGGAACCAGCAGGCCCTTGCTTGACCCGGTTGAATCGGATGTTACTCAGCAGGAGATTGATAACGTTTATGTTGATGTTAGTGATGCTGCTGATGAAGCTGGCATCTTAAAGCAGCACTTTTTAGAGCTTCAGAAAATTGCCGCCGGAAGAGACGTTGAGCGGAGGGAGTGGCTGAGAAGATTCCTTCAGGGTAGAAAAGATTCACACGAAAAGGCCGTTCTGCTCAATCTCCTTCGGGCAAAATAGTCCTTGCGAATATAATAGTATTCGGAAGCTTATGAGAAACTCATTCGCACTGTTAGGGGCCGCGACCCTCGTAATTCTCCTCCTTTTCGGGGCGTTTCTTTACTACCTGTTCGCCGGGCGCGCCGAGACCGTGCAGAGCAATCAGAGCCTCAGCAACGGCTATGGCTCTCCGGTCCATCTGGCCGATCTCGAATACCAGCACGTCAAAGAGAGCAGCGGGCTCGCCGCCTCAAAACGCAACCCCGCAATGTTCTGGACTCACAATGACAGCGGTGACGGGCCTTTCGTCTATGCTTTTGATCGCGCGGGCAAACATCGCGGGGTATGGCGCGTCAACGGCGCGGTGGCGCTCGACTGGGAGGATATGGCCGTAGGACCCGGCCCGGCCCGCGGCCAGTCTTATATCTACGTCGGCGACATCGGAGATAATGGCAGGGCGCGCGATGAGATAATTGTTTATCGCGTGGCCGAGCCCGCCATCTCGCCCGGCGATTCTTCCTCGACGACCGATAAACCGGTCATCACCGACCGCGCCAATATAATTCGATTGAAATATCCCGATGGCAAGCACGATGCCGAATCGCTGTTAGTTCATCCCGCGACGGGCGACCTCTATATTGTCACAAAGGCGATGGGCTCGCCCGCCGGGGTGTATAAGCTGCGAGCGCCGTTTCCGGAGACGGGTGTCTCCACGCTGACTCGTATCGGGGAAGTCCGGCTCCCGAACCAGGCGATGGGTTTTATTACCGGCGGGGCCATCTCTCCCGACGGTCTCAGGGTCGTCTTGTGCGACTACCTGTTAGCTTGCGAATTCGTTTTAGACGGAAGGCAGGATGGCGGCTTTGACGCGGTGTGGAAACAGACGCCGGTACAGATAAACCTCGGAGCCCGCAAACAGGGAGAGGCAATCTCTTACAGAGCGGACGGGTCGGCCCTGCTGGCGACGAGCGAGAGGCTGCCGTGCCCGCTTATTGAGATCACCCGGCGTCCCTGATAATGAGCTGATATGAAACCTGACCTGAACTATGCCGCGATGCTTGAGGTAGCCATTGAAGAGGCTAAACAGGGAATGGCCGAAGGGGGCGTTCCCATCGGGGCGGCGCTCTTCGACCGGCAGGGCAATCTTCTCGGGCGCGGGCACAACCGGCGCGTGCAGGATTCGGACCCTTCCATGCACGCCGAGACGGACGCGTTCAGAAAGGCGGGCCGGCAGCGCGACTACAGGGACACGATTATGGTGACCACGCTCGCGCCGTGCTGGTATTGCAGCGGGCTGGTGCGCCAGTTCAAGATAGGGACGGTAGTCGTCGGAGAGTCGGCGAATTTCAGCGGCGGCACAGACTGGCTGCGGGAGAGCGGAGTCGAAGTTATAGAATTAGACTCGCAAGAGTGCGCAGAGATGCTGGCGAAGTTTATAGCCGAACACCCCCGCATCTGGAACGAAGACATAGGCGAGCAGTAGGGCAGATGAGCCGGCCGTTATTGCCCGTCGATCACCTCGGCGGCGGCGGCCTTTAAGAGTTTGATATATTCACCCGCGTCATAGCCTGATTTATCCGCCAGCTCCTCGGCCCTGACTCGACGCGATTTATCCTCCGACCACGCATCCGTAATCACATAGCTTACGCGTCCGACTCCGCCAAACGCCCCTTGCCTTATTGAACCGGGGAAATGGGTGTGATATAGATTGCGCGCCTATCAGGGAGAGATTTATTTGCCGCAAGTCGAAACAGGCATAATCGTTGGCTAGAGCCGGTTAATACGAGAGCGTGACACATAACAACACAATAGCCTTGTCTTAATCTTAATTTCGAGCAAGTCAGCCGCCCATAAAGGGCGTCGAAATAATCAAGTACAGCGAAGGAGATTATCACGTTATGGCCAGCGAAGACCCCATCCCGGTAAAGTACGTTTTATACTCCCATTACCCGGAAGGCGACGATTTTAAAGATTATGAATCCGGCCAAAAGCCTTCCAAGCTCAGCGGCGTTAAAAAACTTGTCAGACATCTTACGGGATTGCGCGGATTACTCACCTGGCCCGGCTACGAAGGATTGCTTGTGCTTTTTTACGCGCCGGGTTTTGCCAAATGCCTGGAGGGTATTGCAAAAGGAGAAAACGAGGCAGCTCTCGTGGAGAATTATCCGGAGCTTAAATTCGCCAGGGAAGTAGAAACTTACCTTAATCGCCTGCTGGAAAAAAAACATAAAGACCTTGTGCCCCGGCTTCGCTTTATAACGCCTCTTGACCTGCAGAGGATATTCGGGCGCATGAACAGGAAGGATTGGAAGATAACCGACCAGTTGCTGTCGTGGTTTGTCGGGCGCGGCGAAGGAGTTAAATACGACTCGCCTAAAACGGTGGAAGCAATAGTGCGCCTGCGCCTTCTCGGGTCAAGCATACCGGTATTTCGCATAGATTATGACGTGCTGTTCCGAGGCGGCGAGAATTGGAAAAAGAAGAATCTCGAATTCTCAAGCACCATAGGCTCGTGCCTGAAAGCGTATGAGTTGAAGAGGGACTCCCCAAATATTTTCAGTTTTATCTTTTCAGCCTCATATGATAACCAGGTATTGCGCACGCCAGCCGCCGCCAATAGTTTTTCCGCCTGGAGTCGGGCTTTCGCGACGCGGGTATTCCCGGCGCTCCCCGTAAAAAAAGAATTGTTGGAGAGAGTGAGATCGGCGGACGAAAAATACACCTGGGATGATTACGCCAGGAATTCTTTCAGTCGGTCCCTGGCGCGGAAGTTCTATGGATTCGATAACGATCTCAAGATCTCAAAGATAGAAGGCATAGGCCAGATAGGCGCTAACCCGCTGAGCGCGGTAATTTCAGGGGCAATGCTTTACTTAAGCGATGGGGCGATTCTCGACCTCCCTCCGTTTAGTAACTTTCGCCTGAACGTCATGTGGATAGATGACCACCTCAAATACTGCTTGCACCGCGAGCTTAGACATCTGAGTCGGAGCAAGGTAAAGGCCGACATGGTCAAAACTAGATATGACCCGCTGCTCAGTTATGCCCGGCTTGATAATGTGATAGTGCAAAAAGCGGGGCGCAGGGTCGAGGATGATTTTCCGGCCCGGCTCTTTAATGGATACCTCCCCACACTGCTGTGGGGAACGGTAGTTGACGCCTGGATCACCCCGACTCCTATTTTAAAGTATCGGCCTGGAACCCTGACGTATGAGGAGCGTGAGGAGTTTAGGCGGATATCGCAAAGTGAACAGTCTAAGGCCGTGTTGGCATCCGCGCTACAGAAGGCCCTGGTTGAAGGCGGACTCGGAGTCGATGAGGAAGAGACTTTGAAGAAGAGCCTCATCAATGAGGCCATAGTTAGAATAAATGAAGTCCGGCGACAATGGATAGACTTAACCGAGGACGGGATAGAAACCTTTGCGTCTATATGGGCTAAAACGGAAGTTAAGTCTCACTTCCCCGAACTTGAGCTGAAATATGCCGGGATTGCTGATGGCGGGCTGAAGGCCGATCAAGAGATCACCAAAGAGGACCACATTGACCGGCACTTGCATGACGACCTCTTGAATCTGGTTGCGGATGCCATCGACTACATTGAGTGGACGCTCCAGTGGCCAAAGATTGTACAGGTAGTTCGGTCAATCGAGCAGGGGACATTAAGGACCGATCTGAATTTTGACCCTGATAGCGAGCGCGCCGAAACGCCGGGTCGCGCATAGCGAAGCTCGGTTCGGTGAAAGGATAAAGATGAAACCCAACCTAAAGATATTTATTAGCCATATGCCGGGAAGAGAATGAGTTAGCGGAATATTCTAAAGAAACGAATTCAGCGAAGATTTTTTAGGTTACTTGACATATTCGTCTCATCAGACCGCAGCAGCATGCTTGTCGGTGAAAAATGGCAAGATCAGATAGAGAAGAGCGCTAAGTGAGGCAGAGATTATATTGAGCTCTCTGCACTAAAGCCTCTATAAGCCGGCCCTGGATCAGCTATCGAATAGGGGCAGGCGTGGTCCAGTGAAATTCCGTCTGATTCCTGTTTGCCATTCCGGGTTTCGAATTTCACGGATTTAATTGCCCCGTTCGGCTCTTATTAGAATCTATCGAGGCGAATAATGAGGCTGCATATGAAGAGACTTTATTATACTAATTAGCTAGCACTCCTTGAATGCACGTATGCCCAACGTCAGTTTCAGCGAGATAGTCGAAGAAATAAAGAGTATTGAGAGCAGTTATATGGAACCGACCCCGGAATACCTGCCGGATGACTTATCCGAACCACTGAAGCCAATTGAGAGCAGTTATATGGAACCGACACCGGAAGTCCAGGAGCACCTGTCACCTGATTTGTTTAAACTACTAAAACGGATGAAACAGAAGCCTTCCGCGCAAGAAGCGTGCAAATAAGCGAGCGGTAATTTGGCTTAATAGCCAAACAGAAACTGAATGGAGTAGCGACAATACATATATTATTAATTGGATAGAAGAGCATATTACAGCCTCTATCTTCGTCCTTGCGCACCAACACACCTGTTAGGAATATGCAGTTACGGGTAATATGCTATTCGTTCATATCGTATATCAACAGATATGAAACCATTCTAAGAGAGTTTCTGGAGAATGGCGGAAAGCTTCGCATACTGATGAGCGAATATGAATCACAGGGGTTTTACGAAAAGACTGCATTGGAGAGCATTAGAGACCTTAGTAAGAAAGACGTTAATATCAAAGCATGGCAGAAGAAGACGGTGACGACTCGAATCAATCACAAAAATGATATTCTGAATAGTATCGACCGGCTTTGGGACTTGAGAGACCTTTACGGAAGTAGAGTCGATTTTCGGTTTCATTCTGATACGCCAAACATTAACGGGATCATTTTTGACGACAAAGCCATGGAGTTGATCTCCTATTTTCTGGACCCCACTGCCCGCGGAATAGAACTTCCCACCTTACTCGTAGAGGATGTTAATTCGGACATTAATTTACAATTGCTTTATCAAATCGTGTCCAATTGGTTCGAGGTGAAATTCGCCAACGGGTGGCGGCCTGAGAGAAGTCAATCGGCTTCATAAAAAGCAAGGTGGAGATGTTTGCAATCCTCAGAAGCTATAATACGCGAAGGGTCTTAAACCTCATCGGCCGGTTAGCGACGACCGGAGTGATCAATCATTTCACGGTTGTGATAAACGCAAAGAAGGATCATATCGATACTCCTAAGCTTCTGGATGATTTCGAGTGTTCTATCCCGATTGTTGCGCTCCCCCTTGAAAACTATGGGTGGTCTAAAGCTTTGAATGCCGGTATTCGATCTTTGCCGCCGATCAAGACCGAGCAAGAATTAGTAATGGTCGTGTCAAACGAAGTGCAGGTTGTCGACCGCGAAGTCGTTATGTTGAAGGGCGCGGCCGCTTCCGCAAGGGCCTCTTGCGGGTATGCTTTATTCGAAGATCGGACAGAGCCGACCTACCGCTTGCCGAGAAACACCTACATCGTCTGGAAGAGAAGAGTGCTTCAAGAACTTAATCTGTTTGACGAGAGCCTGGACCAGGATTTAGGCATGGAAGATTATGAAATGGTCCTCCGCGCCTTTCGATATAAGCAGCTATTACCGTTTATTGGATCCAGATCGAGCAAGCTGGACCTTTCCGCGCACGCTAATCTGGAGGGGAAGCGCGAGCGTGAGGTAAGGGCCGTTGCCGCAATAGAAGAACGATACCCTAAAGAACTCGTTGATGAAATTCGCACCCATATCAAATTGCAAAATGGGGACCGCCTGTAACTAAAGACGGTCTAACCGCCAGAGGCTTTGCGCGTCCCGTTATTCCCAGTTATACGCCAAAAGTTGAATTGCTACCCGCCAAACCGACCCGGCATCCCAACTGCTCATATCTGAACTCGCCCAAGGCACGGGGTGTGCATTATACGGGATATTATGAAGATCATAGGGGTGCTCGCGATAATTTCTCTCCTTTTATCCACTGGCGTTCGGGCTGACACGAAGGATTATTTAAAGTGTTATTTAGTGGAGGATAAGTTGGTTTGCGAAATGGTCCGCAGGCCAATAAAGGAGCGGAAAAGGCGAGACATCATAGTCCTGCCGCCGGGTGAGGTTAATGAAGAGATAATGATGGGGATGGCCTGGAAGCGAACACCGCTTGGACTGTTACGAGCGACGCGCGTCCTGCCTATGCCCGCGACGGCGAATGCGCCCGCCCAGAGCGGATTTTGATACGCGAATAGTCCAGGCAGGTCGTGAGCTATCCGTCAAAGAACGTGGCCTGAATGCGGGCGGCGCGAAAATGGAATGAAATGCTTTAGCGTCAACCGCGGCGACAGGCCGCATACCGAATTGAGCCCGGCCCGCAACACCCCCAATAGAAAGTTCATCACATACATCTGTCGCGTTGAGAAGGATACCGCCGCCGAACGGGCTTGAGCCGCGTGGCAGGCTGATATAGTTTTGATCTGCGGAGAAAGGTATCGAATATGAAAGATCATGAGATAGAGCTTCCGGACATCGCGAAGATATTGGGTCAGGCCCTCCAAAACGTCGAGCCCGGGCTGCGGCCGGTGCTTCTCGCGGCGCTGGAGCGGCTGGCCGGCCGGCGGTATCGAGTATGGGCGGATGAGCATCCCGACCCGCGGGTCAAACAAGACCTGCTGGCGTGCGCGGATCGCGAGGACGAAATCGCAAGGCGCGTCGAGTCGCTTCACCCGAACGCCGCCGAGATTCAAAACAGACTCCTGGCGGATAATCCTGAACTGCTCGATTTGAATCGCACATTGTTCGAGGGCCGATCACTCAAGGATCAGTTCACGATGCAGGCGCAGGGCGAGCGGGCCGGGGCCGCGGCCTGGAGAGCTTACGCGGCAGCCGCCGCCGAACCGTCGGCTCGGGAGTTACTGCAAAGTTGCAGCCCGCTTGAGGAAGCAAACGCCGACTGCCTTCAATCTCTGTTGTAAGCCCGCCGACTTGATTTGTGCGGTTTGTAAAAAGAGACTCCCATGAGCGATGCGAACGCCAGGCTTTCATCCCGACAGAGGGGGGATTTCCAAACACCCCCGGAGCTCGCTCGAAAAATTTGGGCAACGCTAAACCCTCGGCAGTTCGACCTCGTTATCGAGCCCACCTTCGGGCTTGGCTCTTTCTTATCGACTATACCGAACAATTGTAAGGCCCCCGTTTTGGGATGGGAGGTCGAGGAATACTACATCCAAACGACCCGGGAAAGGCTTAAGGCGCAACTGCCTCGGCGTCAATTTCACCTTTCCCATCGCGACGTTTTTACAGTCTCTCCGGGTGATATTTCCGCGCACCCGGATTCATCGATATTGATCATCGGCAATCCGCCCTGGGTCACGAATGCCGAACAGGGGAGACTGGGCGGGAAAAACACAGGTAGGAAAAAGAACCTGAAACTGTTGGGCGGCCTTCAGGCGATTACCGGAAAGTCGAACTTTGATATTTCGGAAGCCATAATTCTTCACTTTGTGAATATATTGATGACTTATGATTGTGTGCAATTCGCGGTGCTCGGCAAATTCACGGTGCTGAGAAATCTCCTTCAATTTATTGGTCACTGGCCTCACGTTGGGGATTTCGAGTTTCACAGGATCGATTCTTCAAAGTACTTTAATGCGGCCGTTGACGCGGGGTTGATAAAGTTCAGAATCGGCGCGAGGGTCACGCCGAGCGCGAGCTATCCAATCTACGAAAGCATCGGGGGCGGGAAAGTCGGAGAGATTGCGGTCTCGAACAACCAGCTCATCTATGACGCCGGTCGCTACGCAAGCGTATCTTTCATGGAGCACAGGGGCGAGCGGCGCTATGTTTGGCGGCAAGGCATAAAACACGACCTGAAAGATATTTTGGAGCTAAAGGAATCGAAAGAAGGGCTGACAAACGGGTTAGAAGAGATCGTGGATGTCGAGCCTGAAACGCTCTATCACCTCTACAAAAGCTCCGATATTTTTCACGGCAGAAGATCGAGATTTCTTATCCCAATCTATCAACGCGATTTGAAAGACGATCTTTCAGACTTACAACAACGATACCCGAAGCTCTATGCATATTTATTAAGACACAAAGAGAGGTTCGCGGCGCGAAAGTCCAGCATTTACAAAAAGCGAAATACCTTTTCCGTATTCGGGGTCGGCGATTACACTCACTCCGCTTACAAAATTGCCGTCGCGGGGCTTTATACGAAACCTGTTTTTAGATTGCTCGAGCCTGATCCTCGCCCCGTGGCCGTCGACGACACGGGGTATATTCTCGCGACTAATAATTATGATGAGGCCATCTATCTTATCGCATTTTTAAGTCTCGATTGCGTCAGTGATTTTCTGCTCTCTATTTCGCATGCGGGCGACAAGCGACGATTCTCGAAGGACGTATTAAGCAGACTTTTCATTCCACCGATAGAAAGCTGTCCGCGGGCAATACTATCCGACCTGCTGGAATCCTGGGCATCAAAGCGAGCTTTTGAAGAAGGCGTAAAGCAGAGGCTCAAGACATGGATTTCTGAATAAATACGCGCGAGCGAGCCGCGACCGAACCGGGGATTATGAAAGGAATTTCGATGAGGCTTTATGACGACCTTGCTTCCTGGTGGCCTCTGTTCTCTTCGCCCGACGACTATATCCAGGAGGCCGATTTCTTCCGCGATATTATCATCAAGAACTCTTCCCCCTCGGCGACCAGGCTGCTGGAGCTTGGGTCGGGCGGCGGCAATAATGCTTCGCATCTGAAATCGCACTTCGACATCACGCTGGTCGACCTGTCCGAGCAAATGCTTGAAGTCAGCCGCGCGCTCAATCCAAATTGCGAGCACATAAAGGGGGACATGAGAGCCGTCAGGCTGGGACGCGTCTTCGACGCCGTATTCATCCACGATGCAATCATGTATATGACGACGCTCGGAGACCTGCGGCTGGCAATCGAGACGGCCTTTATACATTGCAGGCCCGGAGGGGTGGCGCTGTTCGCGCCCGACTTTACGCGAGAGACGTTCACGCCTTCAACGAGCCACGGAGGCCATGACGGAGAGAAGCGAAGTATAAGATATCTGGAATGGACCTTTGATCCGGACCCGTCCGACGCCACTTATGAGGTCCACTTCGGTATTATGATGCGCGAGGGCGGCGGGGCAGTGAGGTTCGAGCGGGACGATCATTTATACGGCCTGTTCGGGCGTAAAGAGTGGATGGAGCTGCTCGATGATGTGGGGTTCGACGCCGGGGTTGTGCAGGAT
This sequence comes from Blastocatellia bacterium, assembly GCA_963832205.1. Classification (GTDB taxonomy): domain Bacteria; phylum Acidobacteriota; class Blastocatellia; order UBA7656; family UBA7656; genus DATBMY01. The sequence goes on from CAWHTK010000023.1 coordinate 22,161, forward strand.
GAGTACGGACGGGATATCTTTGTTGGTAAGAAGGTCTGATAAGCAATGCGGCAAGAGCCGCATCAACTTTCTCGCCGCCTTGTGACACACCGCCAAAGATTCTATATTCTTAAATAGGATAAAATCCGGATATACCGCTGTCTTGGTAATATCCCTTGAGGAATCTATATGGCACATAATCTCTTCAACTCCCTACAATCTTTCACCACAAACGGGGGCCGCGCGGGCAAGTATTACTCGCTGCCTCAACTGGAAAAAGAGGGCGTCGGCCCCATCTCAAAGCTTCCCGTGAGCATTCGCATCGTGCTCGAATCGGTCCTGCGAAATCACGACGGCAAGCGCATCACCGAAGCAGACGTGCGGCGGCTCGCCAACTGGGGCGCCCGCGACGAGCGCACCGAGGAAGTGCCGTTCGTCGTCGCCCGCATACTGCTTCAGGACTTCACCGGCGTGCCGCTGCTCGTCGACCTCGCGGCCATGCGCTCCGCCGTTAAAAAGCTTTCGGCCGACCCGAAGATGATCGAGCCGCTCGTCCCCGTCGACCTGGTCATCGATCACTCGGTGCAGGTCGATTTTTCGAGCACCTCGGAAGCCTTCGAGCGCAACATGGAGATGGAGTTCAAGCGCAATCGCGCCAGGTACCAGTTCCTGAAATGGGGCATGCAAGCCTTCAACAGCTTTAACGTGGTGCCGCCCGGCATAGGAATAGTTCACCAGGTAAACCTCGAATACCTGGCCAAGGGAGTGCTCGAACGCGACGGCATCTATTATCCCGATACGCTCGTCGGCACCGATTCGCATACGACTATGATCAACGGCGTCGGCGTGGTCGCCTGGGGCGTGGGCGGGATAGAGGCCGAGGCGGGCATGCTCGGCCAGCCCGTATACTTTCTTACGCCCGACGTCGTGGGCGTGTCGATGAGCGGGCGGCTCGGTCAGGGTGTCACCGCGACCGACCTTGTGCTTCACCTGACCGAGATGCTTCGCAAGGCGAAGGTCGTCGGCAAATTCGTCGAATACCACGGCGAGGGCGCGGCCACGCTCTCGGCTACCGACCGCGCCACCATAGCGAACATGGCGCCCGAGTACGGCGCGACGATGGGGTTTTTCCCGGTCGACGAAGAGACCTGCGCTTACTATAAGGCGACGGGACGGCCCGAGCAGCACGTCGAGATGGTCCGGCGCTACTTCGAGGCGCAAGGCATGTTCGGCATACCGCGCAAGGGCGAGTGCGAGTACAGCACGCTTCTCGAGCTGGACCTGGCCGAGGTGAAGCCGAGCGTGTCGGGGCCCAAACGGCCCCAGGACCGCATCGACCTGCCGGACCTGAAATCAACCTTCGAAGGGCTGTTGCGCAAGCCCGTGAGCGAGAACGGCTATAACAAATCCGAAGAAGAGATCAACAGGCGCTTCTTTACGCCTACGGGCGTGATCAACTCGTCCGCGATGGAGCCGCTCAAGGGCGGCGGCGATCAGAATATGGAGACGATGCCGGCCGCGGCCGGGGAGACGAGCGAGAAGAATACGAGCACGCTGACCGAGTTCGAGATGTTGAACAACCGCCCGACTCCCGACCGCGTCGAGAACGTGCCGGCCGAGGAGTTTCCGAGCGGGACCGTGGAAATCGGGCACGGCGATGTGCTGATAGCCGCCATCACTTCGTGTACTAACACGTCGAACCCGAGCGTGATGATTGCGGCGGGGCTGCTCGCGAAAAAGGCCGTCGAGCGCGGGTTATCGGTGCGGCCGGCGGTGAAGGCCTCGCTCGCGCCCGGGTCGCGCGCCGTGACCGATTATCTCGAAAAGACCGGGCTCCAGCCTTATCTGAACCGCCTGGGCTTTAACCTCGTCGGGTATGGCTGCACGACCTGCATAGGCAATTCCGGCCCGCTCGACCCTATTCTTGAAGAGGCGATCAACGATAACGACATTGTCGCGGCAAGCGTGCTGAGCGGCAATCGCAACTTCGAGGCGCGGGTGCACCAGAGCATACGCGCGAATTTTCTGATGAGCCCGCCCCTTGTCGTGGCATTCGCGCTCGCCGGCACCGTCGGCATAAACATGTCGGAAGAACCCTTAGGGCACGGGCGCGGCGGGGAGCCGGTCTTTCTGCGCGACATATGGCCCACGGCCGAAGAGATCGGCCAGTCAATAAGCGCCGCCTTCGACCCGGAATCCTATCGAAAGCTTTACAATAACTTCGTAGATCAAAACCCGCTCTGGAATGACATCCCGTCTACCACGGGCAGCGTCTATGACTGGGAGCCCGAATCGACTTACATCCAGGAGCCGCCCTACTTCGAAGGGTTCGAGATGCAGCCCGGCAGCGTGTCGGAGATGAGGGGCGCGCGCGCGCTTGCTCTGTTCGGCGATTCGGTCACGACCGATCATATAAGCCCGGCCGGGGCGATCAAGCCCACGAGCCCCGCGGGCCTCTACCTGCAAGAGCGTGGCGTCCAGGTCGCCGACTTTAACAGCTACGGCTCGCGGCGCGGCAACCACCAGGTGATGGTGCGCGGCACGTTCGCCAACGTGCGCATCAAGAATCTCATGGTGCCGGGCGTGGAAGGCGGCGTGACAGTCCACCAGCCGGACGGCGAGCGCATGTCGATCTATGACGCGGCCATGAAGTATCAGCAGGAGGGCGTGCCCCTGGTCGTTATAGCGGGCCAGGAGTACGGGACCGGAAGCTCGCGCGACTGGGCGGCCAAGGGCACTCGATTGCTCGGCGTGCGCGCGGTCGTCGCGCAGAGCTTCGAGCGCATACACCGCAGCAACCTGGTGCAGATGGGCGTGCTGCCTTGCCAGTTCAAGGAAGGCACCAACGCGCTGTCGCTGAAATTGGCGGGCGGCGAGACGTTCGACCTCGTAGGTTTTGAAAATGGGATACGCCCGCGTCAGGACGTGACGCTCGTCATACATCGCGGGAACGGAGAGACCGAAGAGGTGCCGGTTGTTGCGCGCATAGATACGGCAATCGAGGTCGATTACTTCACGCACGGCGGCATACTTCCGTACATGCTCCGCCAGCTCGTTCAGAAATCCAAGAACGCTTCCCTGTAGAGCGTGTCTGAAACGTGTGAGAACGTAGAAGGAAGAGATGAGCCCCGCAGGGGCGTGATATTTATAGAGACAGATTGCGGAAACAAACAGAGCTTCGTAGGAGCGGGATGTAAATATGCCGCTCCTACGAAGCTCTGAATAATATTCAGGCCGGTTCTATAAACATTGCGTCCCTCCGGGACTCTTAGATTGCTCGATACCAGCTATTTCACCGCCATCTTTAATAGTCGGCTTGCAGTCGTGCCCGCCGCGTCGCGGACCCTCACCGTAAACGAGTACGTGCCGCTGAGCGTAGGCGTGCCGCCGAGCACGCCCGTGCCGGTCAACGACATCCCCGGCGGGAGCGCGCCCGACGCGAGCGACCAGGAATAAGGCTGCGTCCCGCCGCTCGCGGTGATCTGCCGCGAGTAGGGAACACCCCTTGCACCGGAAGGGAGCGCGGTCGTGGTGATCGAAAGCGCCGTCGCGGGCGGCGTCGTCGTAGAGCCTACGGTGATAGCTACGTTCGTCGAGAGCGCGCCGAAATAGCCCGCGCTGTTTTGCAGCATCCGCCACTGGAAATTGTACGTGCCCGCGGCGGCCGGCGCGGTGATGTTGAAGAAGAAGACGGCGTTCGCTCCCGGAGCTACCGACGCCGGAAGATTCACGCGATTGAGCCCCCAGGTGGTATTGTCGAGCAGATTCTGCGACCCAAGAAAGTATGAGCCGGGAGTCCAGGTCGTCGTGCCGGTGTTTTGCATCGTTACCGACACCGATACGGTCTGGCCCGCCGCAAGCGACGCGGGCGCCGACTGCGAGATGAAGGCCGAGTTGTTGCTGGGGGCCGGCGCGCCGGACGTGCTGGCCGATGCCTGGTTCGAATAGGCCGAATTGCCCGCCGCGTTGTACGCCGTTATTCGATAGTAGAAGGTTGTCGAGGCGGGAAGGCTCGCGTCCGAGTAACCGGTCTGCCCCGCCGGAAGCGTTGCGATGACGCCAAACGTACCCCCGGAGCCAGTTTTGCGTTCAAGCCTGAATCCCTGTTCGTCGCCGCTGTTATCGACCCATGTAAGGTTTATGGCGTTGCTCGACACGAGGGTCGCCGTGAGGCTCGATGGGGCTGCCGGGGCAACCGGCGTCGGAGGCGTCGTGCCGCTCTTCGACCCCGGATAGAGGAACGAGACCGCGGCCACGTCATCCGCGCCGAGCTGGGCGCCGCGACCCTGCCCGTGCGCGGTCGGGGCCATCAGCGCGTTCGGGTCCGAGCTGTGCCCGAAGCCTAACGAGTGACCTATCTCGTGCGCCGCGACTTCGGCAAGATTCGCCGAGATGCCGAGGAAGCACTGGAAGTTGCGATTGAATACCACGTCGCCTTCATATATGCGATAGAAAGACTGGCCGCCTATGACGGTGATCGGCGAGCTGGCGCTGCTCACGCCGCCGATGGCGAGCGTACCGCCGCAGCCTACCGGGTCCGACATCTGGTCGAGCGGGTCGTTATAAGAGATCGACGTGACGCCGTCGCGCTTAAACCCGTAGGAGGTGGTCGAGCCGCCGTAGCCGAGCACGAGCGCGGTCGTCTGGACGTTGCTCCACCCGGCGAAAGCCAGGTTCATCTCGTTGACGCCGCCGTTCGCGGTGGGGGAACCCGCGGGGTTCACCTTGTATAGAATCGGCTGGCGCGTGTCGGGCTCGGTCCAGCGATAGTTGCCGAGGAAAGAGTACTGGGCCGAAAAGTCAGACCCCTCGGCGTCGTCGACGTAATCGGGCGGTATCTCGACAATCGGCGTCGGCTCGCTCTGTACCTCAAGGTCGGCGGGGTCCGCCGCGCGCTCGCGCATCACGCGCTTGATCTTTTTGGTAAAGCGGTTGAGCGAAGCGCGGTTGGTTATTTCGGGGCCTTCGCCCGAGCCGAGAATATTGACCGTGTCGTGATCGATCCTGCGCAGCACGCGGCCCTTGCCGGCTTGATCCGTTACCACGTCGTACTTGCCCTGGAAGAGCTGCGAGACGCGGAGCGTATTATCGCGCGCGGTCTCTAAGAAGAGCAGGACGTTCTGGCCGACGCTGTATTCGGGCGCGCCGAAAATTACCGTGGCGTCTTCGCCGACCCTGCCGCCGAGCTGTTTGAACACTATTACTTCATTCTGGAGCTGGCCCTTTATTATCTTCTGGACGCGGATCTTTACATAAGTGCTTATGAATTGCTGCGCGGGGTCCCACTGGGACTTGACCGAGCGGACTTCTCCGAGAAGGATGACGCGCGAGTTCACTACGAGCTGCTCGTCGGTGAGCATAACGGCGGTGGTGGCTCTGGCCGAGGCGGCCGCGAAAAAGATCGCCAGCAATAAGACAGAAGCCCGCGCGACAGGCTTCCTAAATAAACCTTTCATTAAACGATTCTCCCGCGGAATCTAAATCGAAACCGCACCCCCGGCGCACCGGGGCCGGACACATTAATAGTGTACAGGCGGTCACGGACAGGGTCGCTTACTGTGCCTGAAAGGCTTATGGGTGAGGAGGAAGTACCTGATCAACTAGCTTACCCGTGACATAACCCGCTTGCTCGTCGACTACAACTACAGGGCCTTTTATTGCTCTTTTATTTTGTATTCGGGACACCAGATTCTCACATAGCTAAAACACGGTGTCAATGTTCGCAATAATTTCACAAAACTATGCAAGAGACAGCAGATGATCCTCAATACATTATTTCAGGATGCGACCCCACGCAATTATCCGCCATCTTTCTAACGTCAAAGTTTTACCGGATTTAGGGCGCGCGGCCGCAAAAATTCCTGTTGAGTCGGAACCGAAATCTGCATATACTGGGCGCGCCCTGACAGGGGTGGGGCTTCCGTTATGAGTTCAGGAAATGATTCTTCACCCGCGCACGAATACCACGCCAGGCTAAAGGAGCTTTTGTCCTATGTCGGGCTTTTGTGACCGATGCAACGAGAGAACTAGCCACATCGTCAACATCACCAACCTGCCGGAGCTCGTCCCGGTAAAGCATCTCGGATACCGACAGGTATGCGCGCCGTGTTATGACGACCTGCTGTCGGAGGCGGGCGAGATCGACGAGCGGGACGAGGACCGCCGCGCCGAGCCGCGCGCCAGGGTGTCGATCAAGGCGCGCGTCGAAGGAAATACCGCCCACCTCGACGCCTTCACCGACGAGATGAACATCGAGGAGATAAGCCCCTCCGGACTGCGCCTGCACACCGCGCGCGAGATCGACCCCGGCACGGTGCTCAAGGTGACCATACCCTCTTACGACTTCGAGGCAACCGCCATAGTGGAAGCCGTGTGGCGCGACGGCGGCCAGCGCAGCGTCGGCTTGAAATTGATCGAGCCGAACGACGGCTGGCAAAGAGTCTGGGACGACAACAGCGAATAATCGGCAGGCAGCGGTCGGCATCCGGTAGAGTATCACCCGAGTTTTGAAATAATATAATCGAGATGCGAAATTTACCGCCTACTGCCCACGCGCACCTGTCCTGTATCGACCCTCATTGCAAAGGCCGCTACCCGATCAATCAACGGCTATACACATGCCCCGCGTGCGGCGGCCTGCTCGACGTGGCCTATGACTTCAGCGCGACAGATGACGCGGAGGATTTGAAATCGCTTTTCGCGTCGCGCAAAACTTCGGCGTCCGGGCTTGACCGCAGCGGCGTGTGGCGCTTTCGCGAGCTGCTCCCGTTCGTCTCCGACCCCTCGCTCGTCGTCACCCTCTTTGAAGGCAACACGCCGCTTTACGACGCCCCCGCGTCGGCGGGCTATTCGGGTCTCGATTCGCTCAGGCTCAAGCATCAAGGGATGAACCCGACCGGGTCATTCAAGGACAACGGCATGACGACCGGGCTGACGCAGGCGCGCACGCTTGGCGCGACGGCCGTCGCCTGCGCCTCGACCGGCAACACCTCAGCGTCGATGGCGGCCTACGCCGCCCGCGCCGGCCTCCGCGCGCTGGTCTTCATTCCGGCCGACCAGATAGCTTACGGCAAACTCTCGCAGTCGCTTGAATACGGCGCGCTCGTCATTGAAGTGGAAGGCAATTTTGATGACGCGATGCGCGTCGTCCGCGAGATCGCCGAAGAGTCCGCCGTCTATCTGCTGAACTCGATAAACCCGTTCCGGCTCGAAGGGCAGAAGACCATTGTCATAGAGATGATGGAGCAGTGCGAGTGGGAGCCGCCCGACTGGATCGTTCTGCCCGGCGGCAACCTGGGCAATACGTCGGCCTTTGGCAAGGCGCTGTGGGAGCTGCGCGAGCTTGGCTTAATCAAACGAATGCCGCGCCTCGCCGTAATACAGGCCGAGCGGTCGTCTCCTTTTTATGATCTGTTCATCTCATCGGATAAAGTCCGCTTCAACCCTGTTGATCGGCCGGCCACGCTTGCGACCGCGATCAAGATCGGCAACCCGGTTTCGTGGAAGAAGGCGCTTCGCGCGATAGATTGGACGAACGGCGTCGTCGAGCGCGTAACCGAACAGGAGATGGCTGACGCCAAGGCCATCATCGGCCGCGACGGCATAGGGTGCGAGCCCGCGTCGGCCGCTACGGTTGCCGGTATTCAAAAGCTCGTTTCGGCGAGGGTGATCGCGCCTTCCGAAAGCGTGGTCGCGGTACTCACGGGCAATCTTCTCAAGGACCCGACCTACACGATCGGTTATCACACGGGCAAGCTCGCGGTTGAAATCGATGGCGAGAGCCTGGAGGTTCGCGGTCGATTCGCGAACCGGCCCGCGCGCGTCGCCGCCGATAAAGATAAGATCAAGCGATTAATTGCCGAGCTGCAAGGCGAGTGATAACGGCAGAATTCATTAACAGTTTACAGTAGTGTTCATTGCTGAAACACATTCTCTGCTCGAGTGATTCATATTATAACTGCGAGTGGTTTTGCTTACGCGTCTTTTCAATGGACTAAGCAGTATAAAAAGAGAGTTTACTGGTTTGGTCTGCTGGTCCTTTCCTGAGGCACGAGGTTTGCCAGTATGAGCGCTTCGCAGATTTAGAATGTTCCCTATTGAATTCCATTGCAGACTCATCATTGAGATTAAACAGATGCAATGGTCTTGTGTCTAAATCTGCGTCTTCGCGGCAAGCGCCGCTTTCAATAAACATGTCGAGGGTGAGGCCGAGGCCGAAGCCGTGAGCCTTGCCCTGGAACAGGCTAAATACAGCGCCCTGATTATAAAACGGCGCAACGTCATCATTGTGTCCCGGCGCTTTCAGCAGGCCCCGGTTACAAAGGAGATGGCCGCCTTCGGGCGGAAGAAAAACCAAAAAGGACTGAAATGATTACCCTTAAAAGAAACTGCAACTCAATTCTCAACTCGCTCAGGTTTGCATTCTCAATTGCTTGCCTGATGTTGTTAACCTCCATCGCCGCGAACGCGCAGGCTCCCTGCACTCCGGTAAACATTACTCCGCCGACCGATCCGGCGCTTCTGGTATTCGAAGTCGAAGGGAAGATCGCTTCCTATAACCGCACCAGCCGCACCATCACTGTCAACGGTATGACTTTTATGATTCCGACGACGGTTCTGGTAGAGACGCGCGACCTGGACCTGACGGGAAACATCACCTTTGACACCCTGACCAATCCCACATACGAGGCGCAGCACAGCATCGTTGGCGCGACCGTCATCGCGTCCGGCGACATATCCTTCAGCTCCGCCGGAGGTGGTAATTGCATGTCCTTTTCGGCGACTAGAGTCTTTGTGGAGTTTGCCGAGAACGTAGTCGTCGGACTGTTGTCGGATGTGAATGTGGCGGCGGGCACTTTCAAGGTGAACGGCGCTAGTGTCGGGCATGAATCCGGACCCGAGATTCCCCAGGGAGATTATTGACCTGGGCGGCAACCCTATCACTCTTGCTGATCTTGCGGGGTTCGAGGGGACCGAAGTTACCGTTAACGGATATTTCGACTCCACGCTGGGGATGATGTGCGGTACGCTCATAGAATCTTCCGCGATAAAAGCGCAGCCCGGAGTTGATGGCGTCGCCATCGCCGACTGAATACCGGCCCGATAACCGCGAGATTCGCGTAGAAGGGTCCAACACGCGCGGCTCAGGTGGCCAGTTCGCCGCCAGCGTAGATGTATTCTCGGGCGGGCTGAACACTTCGGGGACCGGCTGCGCGGGCACGCGCCTCGGCTCAGCCCCGGTAAGCACCGTTGACGGGTCATGGTCATTCCGTCAGCGCAACGTCACTCAAGGACCTACCCAGGTCTGCGCGAAGTCGGTCCTCGGCGGCGTCGCGACGCGCGCTGTAACGAACGACTAAACCCCTTCTTACCACTCTGCATTCGTGCAGATAGATTAATCGGGCGATGGGGCGTTGCACAAAAAGTGCGACAGTAAGAGTCCCGTAGGGACGAAATGTTTATAGAAGAGACCGTGTAGATAAACTTCTGAGCCCCGTAGGGGCGGAATGTAAACATACCGCTCCTGACGGAGCTCGGAGTCTATCTACGGCGGTTCCTATAAACATCTCGCCCCTACGGGGCTACAGATTTCAGACGCTTTACATAGACTTTTTGTGCAAAGCCGGGCGATGGCATTAGTTTAATGATGTCATCGCCCGATGCTTCTTGCGCTGATGATGTTGTTAATCCGAGGGGATATTTATTGCTTTCTGATACCGACCACGAGAAAGCCTTCGCGCTTTGTCATTAAATCGAAGCTCACGCGGTCGCCCGCCGCTATCCCCTCAAGCAACGATTTGTCGCTGACCGGAAAAGGCATGTTCATCGCCGGCATCAGCCCTTTTATATCTTCGTGGTTGATCTGCACGACGGTCCTCTCTTCGTTTATAGATTCGACGACCCCGGTTGCTTGATAGACCTTATCCACCTGCGCGCTCTCGACCTCGACCTTCGGCTTTGCTTGAGTCTCGCCGCGCGCCTGAGTCGCTTCCGGCCGCTTGAGGTTCTTTAGCTCGGCGACGACTTCCGAAGGCTTCCAGTCATTGCCGTGGTAAAACTTCACGAGCTTGCCGTCGGGCGCGATTATCGCCGTGATCAGGTTGTGGACTATCTGGTCGCTCTCTTCGCGGTACCACAACCCGAAATAGCCGGCGATGTGCTTTACCTCTTCCTGGCTGCCGGTGGCAAATTCCCAGTGCGAGAAATCTTTATCGCCCGCGTCGGCCATCCGCGGCGCGCCGTACTTGCGCAGCACTTCCGGCGTATCATAAGCCGGGTCTACCGTGATGCTGAGCAGGCGCGTGGAATCATACAGCGCCGGGTCCGTTTTTAACGCCCGGCCAACCTCCGCGAAATTGCTCGTCATAAGCGGGCAAACGTCGGGCAGCGGGCAGCGCGTGTATATAAAGGTGAGCGCGAGCGCGCGGCCGTGATATTGATGAATGCTTATGGGCTTGCCGTCCTGGTTGACGAGCGTGAAATTCGGGACCTGCTCGCCTGCTTTCATGCCGGGTATGTTTTCGCGCGGGGCGAGGCTCGCCTCCTCGACGCCTTCGCGGACGAACGTGACCTCTTCGAGCCACGAGCTCAAGCCTTCCACCACAAGCGTAGCCGTTATACGGTCGCCTTCGGCCATCCCGGATTTTATGGGCCACGGGTCCTTCAGCTTGAAAGGCATTGTCATCGCCACCATGTAGCCCGGTATCGGGTCGTGCGCTATCGTCACGGTCTGGCCGCGCTCGTCAACGTCGACGACCTTGCCTCTAAGCTCGTAGCGGTCCTGCGGGCCGCGGTTTAGTAATGTCAGGGCGATTATCACCGTGCCCGCCGCGATCAGCGCGACCGCGGCCGTTATTTGAAAAGCGCGTTTCTTGATTAGGTCCGCCAGGAGATTCATAGAAGGGAGAGGGCAGTTAGCAGCAGGCAGCTATGAAATACCGCCCGCTGCTAACCCTGCTGTCACGCCTTTTGAAAGTCGGTTGCGAGGCCCATGGTGCCCCACTTCAAAACGAGCCTTCCTCCGTTGCCTTTCTTTTCCAGGTCTATCGTCATCTGGTTGACCGAGTTGTCGGCCTTCGCCAGTCTCCATCGGCACGGTGGCGACGGCCGACTCGTCCTTCTCGATAATAAGCCACCATTTTTGCGAGTCGTCTAGCTTCGCCTTGAGCACATATGTGCCGGCGGGCACCGTCGTGTCGCCGAACTTCAGCGCCGAGTCGGTCGTCAGCGTCGTCGCCGCGTTCGAGCCCATGCGCCATTCCATGCCGGGGCGAACTAGCGATTCGACATTGCGGCTGCCAAGCACCGGCCGCCCGTATTCGACCCTCACGTTCGCGCCGTTGAAGCTGAGCTTCGACTCGCCCCTGTCGGACGAGGATTGGGCCGCGGGGTCGGCGCTGCCCGATGCCGCGCTCGACGTGTTGCCCGCGGCGTTGCCGTTCGCCGCTCGCTCGCTCGCGCCCTGACCGGCGCAGGCAATCGCGCACAGCAGCACCGGCAGTGATAAGGATAGGAAAAACTTCTTCATCCGCGAATTCTCCTTCAGGAAAGTTTGAGCACCAAATTAGCCTACATCATCCGTGAGACTAACTGCCAGCCGTCAAAAAGAGGCGCGCAGTCCGAACTGTATCTGTCGCGGGCTGTCGGCCGCGGTGGGCCGGCCGAAACTTGCGGCCGGCGTCGCCCCCGTCCCGAATAGATTGTTCGGCAGTTGGAAGTTCGACCGGTTGAGCGCGTTGAATGCCTCGGCGATTATCTCAAACCCCGCCCGCTCGGTGAGCTTAAACCTGCGGCTTAATCGAAGGTCGAGAGAAGCGTGATCGAACCCGCGCCCGGTGTTGCGCCCCACGCCTGCCGGCCTGTCGTTGAAGTTCGTGTCGAAGTTGCGGTCGTTACCCGCCTGGACGTTGAACGGCAGCCGCGAAGCATATGTGAATATGTAGCTCAACTGCAAACCTTCCAACGCGCGCCTGAGCGCGCCGCCGTCGCTTGCGCGCGGGGCTTCGAGCGATCCGCTCAGGACCAGGCGATGCCTCTGGTCATTGTCTGAAAGTCCGCGCTCTCCGCGTAGATCGAAATTGTCCTGCGGAGTGCTGAAGAAGAAATTGCCCGCGTTATCTATAGACTTCGATAAAGTGTAGGACGCCCGCACGCTCGCCCACGAAGTCGCGCGCTTATGAAAGGCCACGATCATCCCGTTATAGTAAGAGTCCCCCGAGCTTTCGAAGCGCCCGATGTTGCCGAAATTCGGGTCCGGTCGGCCGAGATTCGGCACCCCGGCCGAGGCGGGGAAGCGCGGCACGTTCACGTTGCGCGAAAGTATAAGGTGGAGCCCGCGCAGGTGCATGTACCCGATCGATAACCTGGCGTCTCCCCAAAGCTCCCGCTCGATTTGCACGTTCGCATGCTGGCTGTAGCTGTTTTCGATGTCCGGGTCTATGCGGGTAATATTAGGCTTTGTCTGCAGAGTATCCGGCGCCGCCGCGAGCGCGTTGGGAAAGACCGGGGCGCCCGGCTGACTGCTCGACAACTGCACGACTATGTACTTTGAGCCGTCTCTCTGTAAAGCGTTCGATGTCGCGCGCAGAGGTATTCGGTCATAGTAGAGGCCGTAGCTCGCGCGTATGACCGTCTTCCGGTCTCCGGGCGCATACGCCACCCCGAGCCTCGGAGCGAAATTGTCCCTGTCCGTATTGATCGGGTCGGGCAGAAATTGCAGGTCGTATCGCAATCCCGCGTTGATCGTCAAACGGTCGAGCGGCCTCCACTCGTCCTGCACATACAGCCCTACATTGGGATTTGATTGAAACTGCGACGGCTCGCCGAAAGCCTGCTGAAAACTGCTGTACCTCCCCGCCAAAAAATTCGACAGGGCGGAGACCGCGGGCGAGGACAAAGTCGCGGGCGAGGGCGAGAAGGTATAGACGCCCTGAAGCGCGCCGGGGAAGAATATGTTGACCCTGTTGTACAAAAAGTCGGCCCCGGCCTTCAAGGAATGCGAGCCGCGCAAGGTCGATACGTTGTTGACTATTTCATACAGGTCGATGTCGCGCGCGAGCGGCGAGAACGTGGCGGTCCCGAAGCTCGCGACGCCGGTTATGTTGACCGCCGGCCCCGTTTCGTCGTTGACCGGCGCGTCGAGCCGGCTCCGGGTGAATTGAAATCGCGCTTCGTTGAGGGTGCGCGAAGAGAGCGTCGTGACGTTGCTGACGGCAAGCGTCTGGTCGCGATTGTCGACGCCCGTGCCGCGGCTGACGGAGTTCAACCCGCCGACGGTTCGCGAGTTGATCGCCGAAATGTCGTAGAAGCTGTAGCGCAGCGCGAACAGGTTGTTCTCATCAAGCCTGTGGTCGAGGCGCGCAAAAAGGTTGGTCACGTCGAACCCGCCGGGCACAAGCCCCGTCTCTATGCGAGGCCCGCGAAAATCGATCTGGTCCAGGCGCGCATTTATGGCGGCGACGTTCGAGGGCGCTATGGTTATGACGTTCGAGTCGTTACGGCGAGTCTGCTCGAAATTGGCGAAGACGAAAGTCGTATCGCGCGCGATGGGGCCGCCTATCGACGCGCCGTACTGAGTCTGCGTCAACGGGTCTTTGCGCGGCGCGAGCGGGTTTCTTGCGTCGAGCTTCTGGCTGCGAAGAAAGCCATACATGCTCCCGTGCCAGTCGTTCGTGCCCGATTTGGTGATGATATTGACCACGCCGCTCGAAGCCCGCCCGAATTCGGCGACCGCCCCGGAGGTGATCACTTGAAATTCGCGTATGACCTCCTGGCTGAAAAAGGTGCCGGCCAGGTCGGCCGCGTCGTCGTTGGCCGAAAGCCCGTCGACTATAAAGCCGTTGTTGAGATTGCGCTGGCCGCCTACGGATATGCCCGTGCCGGGCACCGCCGACGTTTCCGCGAAGCGCTGGTTACTGCCCGTGTTGGTTCGCGAGACTCCGGGGACGAGCAACGCCAGATCGAGATAGTTGCGCCCGTTCAGCGGCAACTGCTCGATCTCGGCGGGCAAGACCGCCTCGGCCACTTGCGTCCGCACCGTCTCGACGATCGTTCCCGATGCAATGACGTTTATCTTCTCGGCGACCGCGTTGACGACCAGTCTTATCGGAACGTCTATCGCCTGGCCGATTGAAAGCGTCAAATGCTGGTCGTGGGCGGCAAACCCGGATTGCTCAACCTTCAATTCATATCTGCCGACCGGCAGGTGCAAAAAATAATAACGGCCCTGATCGTCGGTCTTGACCGTCCAGGATTGATTCTTATCAAGGTTGGTCACGGCGACGGTCGCGCCGGTGATGGCCGCGCCGCTCGCGTCTTCTATGCGACCGCTCAAAGTGGCCGACGTGATCGATTGCTGGCCGAACGCCGGAATCGCCCCCGAGTTTAGCGCGAAAAGCAGAGCGACAACTGTAACCCGGCAAACAAGTGGAATACTCTTGAGCCTCATTTCTCCTTACTCCTTTCAACCGCCGTCAGGTGACCGCGAATGGTTGACTGCGCAAAGGCTCGCGTGAGGAAAGAGCCGCGCCAAAACGACAACTGTAACCCGGCAAACAAGTGGAAGACTCTTGAGCCTCATTTCTCCTTCTCCTTTCAACCGCTGTCAGGTGAGCGCGTATGGTCGATTGCGCAAAGACTCGCGTGAGGAAAGAGCCGCGCCAAAACAAAAAGCGCTGAGATTTAAATTGAGAGAAAAACTTCTAGGCGGAGAAGGGAGGCGCGCGAGGCGGGGAGGAGATCGACCCCAAAAGCTCTCTGGCTGTCGCGTCAAGGGCTGAGCGGTCCGGAGCCGGGGCGGGTTTCTACGGTCAGATGAGCCGAGGGCCTGACGGGCGCTTTCAGAAATATATTCGCGGAAAACTGCGGCGCGGTGCATCCTTCGGGGCAGGACTGAACAAATTGCGACCCGCCGATCCGCTCGGCGTCATCCGAGGATTGACCCAGAACGAATGGTCGAGAAGGATTGCAGCAGCAGTGGCCTTCTTCGATGCAGCAGGCCATCGCGCAGGTGTCTGAAGGCCCGGCCGCAAGCGACACGGGAGACGAAACCCAGGCGCACGCAAGCATCAACGCCGCGCAAAAAGCGCGCAGCCTCGCGAGCCCTCTCTGCTTGCCTGATTTCATCGGCCGCAATCCTACATCAATACCAATTTAATTGAAAGTAAATTTGAGTAGCACCGGCTACACAAACCTGTGTAGCAATCGGCATGCCGGTGATTTAAGGACAATTCGAGGCATCGGTGTGTTTCAGGCTGAGCCACTTTTAAATCCAAATTCTCAAATTTGAGATTTGCTCAGGGCTTGGCTTCCATCCAATTACGGCCGACGCCTATGTCGACTACGAGGGGGACGGCGAGCGGATAGACCGATTCCATCTCTTCGCGCACCGCCTCGGTCACGCGCTCGACTTCGTTTTCCGGCACTTCGAGCAGCAGCTCATCGTGTACTTGCAGTATCATCCGCGAGCCGAAGCCCTGGCGGGCAAGCCGCTGGTGCACGCGTATCATGGCCATCTTTACAAGGTCGGCGGCCGTGCCCTGCACCGGCGCGTTTATGGCTTCGCGCTCGGCCCGCGCCCGGAGGTTATGGTTGCGGTTGTTTATGTCGGGGATCGGGCGTATCCGGCCGAAGATGGTCTTTACGAATTCGTTCTCGTGGACCTTCTCGCGCGTCTCTTCCATATACTGCTTAACGCCCTTGTACGTCTCGTAATAATTTTCGATAGCCCGCTTGGCGTCGGCGCGCGAAAGACCCGTCCGCTGGGCCAGACCGAACGCGCCTATGTCATAGGCGATGGCGAAATTTACTATCTTCGCGAGCCGCCGCGAATCGGATTCTTCCTTTTTGTTCTTCGCCCCGAATACCGCGCGCGCCGTCCGCGCGTGTATGTCTTCGCCGATGTTGAACGCGTCGGTCATAACCGGGTCGCCGGTTATGTGCGCGAAGATTCTAAGCTCTATCTGCGAATAATCGGCCGACATCAAAAGGTAACCGGGCGACGGGACGAAGGCCGCGCGTATGCGCCGGCCAAGCTCCGAGCGTATGGGGATGTTCTGCAGGTTCGGGTTTGTCGAAGAGAGGCGGCCCGTCGAGGTGACCGCCTGGTTTAGCGTGGTGTGGACGCGGCCCGTCCGCGAATCGATAAGCTTCGGGAGCGCGTCGACGTACGTGCTCTTGAGCTTGGCAAGCTCGCGGTACTCGATGATGAGCCTCGGCAGGTCGTACTTTGCGGCGAGCTCTTCGAGCACGTCGACCGAGGTCGATATGCGCCCGGTCTTCGTCCTGCGCGAGACCTCGAAATTCAGCTCCTCGAAAATCTCTCCGAGCTGCACGGTCGAATTTATGTTGAACTCGCGGCCGGCGAGCCGGTAAATCTCGCTTGTCAACCGCGCGATCTCGCGCTCCATCTCGCCGCCGGCCTTTTCGAGCGCCGCCGTGTCGATGCGCACTCCTATGCGCTCCATCTCGAAGAGTATCTCGACCAGCGCCAGCTCTATCTCCGTATAGACGCGCTCAAGGTCCGCCGCCTCTATGCGCGCGCGCAGTATGTCGGCAAGATGAAATGTGAGGTCGGCCGTCTGCAGCGCTTGCGCGTCTTCGGCCTCGAACCCTTCTATACTTTCGGCGACTTCAAGCCCGATGTACTCGCGCGCCATCTCCAGTATCCGGTAATTGGTGCGGTTCGGGTCGAGCAGGTAAGCCGCAATCATCGTATCGTCTTCGACGCCTTCTATGCGTATGGCCGGCTTGAAATCCTTTATGCACCCGTCGTCCGACGCTTTGCTCTTCGCCTCCTCGCGCTCGCAGACGTACCGGTCCAGGAGGGTGAGCGCGCCTTTCCAGTCGTGCACCGATTTGCGGACGAGCCCGTTCTCGAGCACTTCTTTCACAACTGGCAGGGGGTCGAACGCGGGCTCGAACTTCTCGAAATCGATCAGCGCGGCATTCATCTGCGCGGTCGATATGGCCACGCCGTAGAGCTTTCCGCCGCGCTCGGCCACCGAGAAGGCGAACCGGTCGAGCGACCAGAGCGATTGAACGAATCTGTCCAGCTCGGCGCGCGTCGTGATCCGCGAGTAGCGCGTCTTGCCGGGCTTGCGAGCGGCGACCGTCACCGCGTCGCGCGTGGCGGCGTCGGCGAACTCGCGCGACAGTTGCCCGAATTCAAGCTCGGAGAAAAGCTCGTAAGCGGCGCGCCGGTCGGGCTCTTCATAGGCGAGCGCTTCGAGGTCGAGCTTTATGGGCAGGTTGCACTCTATGCGAGCAAGCTCGCGCGACTGCCTTATCAAATCGGCGTTGTTCTTGAGGCTTTCGCGGTAGGTCTTGCGCCCGATCTCGTCGGCGTGCGCGATCGCTTCTTCTATCGAGCCGTACTGCTGGATGATCTGCTTAGCTCCCTTTTCGCCGACGCCCGGCGCGCCGGGGATGTTGTCGGAAGCGTCGCCCCACAACCCGAGCAGGTCGACGACCTGGTCGGGGCGCACGCCGAGCTTTTCTTCCACGCCCGCGGCGTCCATAAAACGCATATCGCCGCTGCGCTCGGTGCGAAGTATGCGGACGTGCTCGTTGACGAGCTGGCACATGTCTTTGTCGTTGCTTACGATGACGACGTCGAGCCCCGCGTCGGCGGCCTTGCAGGAGAGCGCGCCTATCACGTCGTCGGCCTCGAAGCCCGACACCCGCATGGTGGGGACGCGCAGCGCCTCGCACACCCGCTCGATTATCGGTATCTGCGGCCCGAGGTCGTCGGGCATCGCGGCGCGCTGGGCCTTGTAGTCCTCGTAGGATTCGGCCCTGAAAGTCTTTGTGGGCGATTCCAGCGCGACGCCGAGGTAGTCGGGTTTCTCCTGCGCGATCAGCCGCCGCAGCATCATCGTGAAACCATATACCGCGTTGGTGGGCAACCCGTGAGAATTCGTCAGCCCGCGTATCGCGTAATAGGCTCGGTAAATCTGCGAAAAGCCGTCGACCAGATACAGTCGCTTGCGTTCGGATTGGGGCATAAAATTCATCCTACGGGCCGCGATTTGAGAGTGTCAAGCAGGGAGCGCGGCCGCAAGCAAATCGTTAATAGGCGAGCAATTGCGTTTGATTTATGCTAGCATGTGCTCGCCTCGATTTTAGCTTGGCGAACAGCGTGAAAGACCGCGACGACCGCGCGGCTGCAATAAATGACTGTTGAAGATTTCCAAAAATACTTTAAGAAAGAGATCGGCGATTGCCTGGCGCGCGTCGAGCGCCGCTATAACGTAAGCGAAGCCGATATGGCCGCGGCTCTGCACTCGTCGACGAAAAAGTATCTGGCTGATGTGCTCGACCGTACGACCGGGAACCCCGGCCCTGCCGCCGAGGCGCGCCGTAGTGTTGCCGCTTACTGCGAGTCGATCAACGCCTCGGATTTATGCCTGGCCGTGGCCTGCGCCAAAGGCGACGACGCGGCGTGGGAAGATTTTTACCGCGATTATCGTGGGTATCTGCTCAACATAGCGCGGACCATGACGCAGGATGCGGGCGCGGCCGAGCACCTGGCCGACTCGACCTTTGCCGAGCTGTACGGGCTGCGCGAATCGGCCGGCTCGCGCGTGAGCAAGTTTTCGTTCTATTCGGGGCGAGGCTCGCTTCGCGGGTGGCTTCGCGCCGTCGTCTTCCAGCTTTCGGCCGATAACCACCGGCAGACGAGCCGATTGGTGCAGACCGAAGAGCCTGAAGACATGGACCGGCTGATCCACGCCAATGATAATCCGGGGCGCGAGACCGCGGGCGAGCTGCCCTTCATACGCGAGCGGTATCGCGAGGCCGTGGCCGACGCGCTCAGGCGGGTGCTCGGCGAGCTGGAAGATCGCGAGCGGTTGCTGCTTGCTTACTATTATTACGACGAGATGACGCT
Source organism: Blastocatellia bacterium (assembly GCA_963832205.1). Taxonomy (GTDB): domain Bacteria; phylum Acidobacteriota; class Blastocatellia; order UBA7656; family UBA7656; genus DATBMY01. Next base: position 41,026 of record CAWHTK010000023.1, read on the forward strand.
TCGCGAGATAGGTCAGCTCTTTAACGTCCACGAGGCGACGGTGAGCCGGTGGCTCACCAAGACGCAGAAGCGCGTGAGGAAGCTGGTCGAAAAGAGCCTCGCGCGCGATCACAGCTTCAACCGCCGCGAGGTCTCCGAGGCCATAGAGCTTGCGGCCGAGCAGATGGATATAAACGTGCGAGATTACCTGTTCGAGGGCAATAAAACAGAGCGCGACACCGACCGCGCGACGGGAAACATGGTTGCTCCCAGGTAGTAGAAAAACTTTGCAAGCGAGATGTTTACGAGCGTTCTCTGTTAGGAGAAGACTCCATAAGGAATAAGATGTTTAGCAAGACGCAGGATCAAGCGATTGACAATCTGCTCCGAGCCCGAGGGGCGGAGCAGCCCGGCCCCCATCAGGTTTGCCAAGAGTTTGACCCGGATTTAGCAAATACCTACGTCGAACACGCCATGGCGCCCGCCGAAAGCGCGCGTTACGAGCGCCATCTGTCTGTCTGCACGCCTTGCCGCCGGGACGTGACCGCGCTCGCGAGACTCGCGTGGGCCGAAACGCCCGCCCCGCTCGCCGCGCCGTCAGTCGCCCGCCGCCCGATACTCGCGGGCCTGTTTGGCCGGCTGAGCGCTCCTCAGTGGGCAATGGCGACGGCCGCCGTGCTCTTGATCGCTCTGTCCGTCCCGGTGCTTATGTCATGGCGAGGGGCCAAGACCGATCTCGCCCAAAATTCCGTAGATGAATCGACCGGTGCCGCAATCCCCGCGTCTCCGCAGTCGAACGCGGGCGCATCGGCGTCGGCGGCTCTCCTCGAAGGCGCCGGCTCGCCGGGAGCGACAAGCGGCGCTGGCGCGCGACAGCTAGCTTCCGATCAAACTCAGCCGCGGCAAGTGACCGTTGATGCGATTGGGGCGGCACGCGCGAGTCAGCCCGGTCAGGCGGCGGGAGCGGCGACGGACGCTTTGGCGAAGACCGAGGTCGCCGAGCAGCGCCCGCAGGAGACGACGGTTACACAGACGCAGGCCGCGCCCACGCCGGTCACAGACTCCCTGACCAGGCAGAGCGATACCCAGACTCAATCGGGCCTTCAATCGCAACCCGCCTCTCCGCAGCAGCAACCCGGCGAACAGCCGCTGCCGCAGATCAACCGCGAGCAGGTAGCTCGCCTTCCTGAGACGAGCAAGGACTCGGCGCAGGTGACTACGCTCAGGCAGGGACGGGCCGACGGCGACGGGCGCGTGGGTAAGGAAGAGACCATAAGGTCCGATAGGGGATTTACCCCGCCGAATGAAGCGGAGGGCAAACGCAAGGCGCGCGGCAGTCTGGCGGACCAGCCCGGCGCTATGGCCATAGCCGATAGCCGCAGGGCCGAGCGCGACTCGACTAAGCGACTCGAAGAGCGCAAGTCCAACGGTAAGACCTTCTGGCTGCGCGACGGCGTCTGGACCGATAAGAACTATAATCCGGCTAAGAAAAAGCTCGTCGTGCCGGTCTTGCGCGACAGCGACACCTATAATCAACTGCTCGCGAAATACCCCGATCTGAAGCGCTACCTTGCGAGCTTTCAATCGGGCGAGCGGATCATAGTCGTGTACAAAGATGTCGTTTATAAGATTGACCCGCAGGCCAAATAAAAAACGGGCGCGGCCGGCCGCGCCCATAAGTCCCTTCCCGGAAAAAGTATCTGCTCGCGCTAATCGCATCACTTCATAAACTATCCCTGGTCCAAACTACATCTTCGGCAAGATTACAGAGTCGATAACATGAATGACGCCGTTTAATGTCCTGATGTCGGTCTTGACGACGTTCGCCCCATCAACCATAACGCCCGACTTGCCGGTCTTGATCTTTACGGAAGAGCCCTGAGCGGTCTTCGCCGACTTGAGCTTGACGACTTGAGATGCCGTTACTTTCCCCGGCACCACGTGATAAAGAAGGATTGCTCTGAGCTTTTCCGGGTCCTGCAGCAGGCTTTCGACCGTGCCGGCCGGGAGCTTCGCGAAAGCTTCATCCGTGGGCGCTAGGGCCTGAAACATTCGGCGCGTAGCACATATGGTCAAGCGTAAGTTCATCAAGCAATCGGAGATCGCCGCCCCGGTCGAAATCGTATTCGCCTTTCACGAGCGACCCGACGCTTTTGAGAATCTTCTGCCGCCCTGGCAGAAGGTCGAGCTGATCGAATCCTCCGGCAGCCTTGCGGTCGGCTCGCTGGTGGTGATCAAGATTCGATCCGGTCCATTCTCGATCAGGTGGGTCGCAGAGCACACCGAGTACATACCGAACAGGCTATTCGAAGACGTGCAGCGCGAAGGGCCGTTCGCACACTGGCGTCACCGGCACCTGTTCGAGCCGACCGCGCGCGGCACTACTATCTATACCGATGATGTCGAGTACGCGCTGCCGCTCGGGTGGGTTTCGGACTTAGCGGCCGGGTGGCTCGTGCGCCGCCAGCTTGCCCGCCTTTTCGATTACCGCCATAATGTCGTCGAAAAAAAAACGAAGAGTGAATAGTGAAGAGGATGAGTAACTACCCATCCCGGTACGAATCCGACATAGTCCTGCGCGATGGCTCGACGCTTCATCTGCGCCCCATCAAGGAGGATGACTGGCGGAGCCTGATGGAGTTTCATCACAGGCTTTCGCCGCAGAGCGTCTACTTCCGCTATTTCAGCCCGCTCCCGGAATTGAGCGAGGAGCGCGCGCGAACGCTTGCGAAGGTCGACTATCACAACACGTTCGCGATAGTCGGCGTGCTCGCGGGCCGCATAGTCGCGGTGGCGCGCTACTATCGCGACGAAGAGAAGCCGGACCGAGCCGAAGTCGCTTTTGTCACCGAGGACGCGCTTCAGGGGCGCGGCATCGCCACGCGCATGCTCGAACGGCTGGCCGAGATCGCGCGCGAGCACGGGATAACTACATTCGAAGCCTATGTGCTAGGCGACAACCGGAAGATGATGGACGTCTTCCTGCACACGGGGTTTCAGGTAGAGCGCAGGATAGAAGGCGGCACCTTCTACGTGACTTTTCCCATCGGCCCGACGCCGGAGCTCGAAGAGAAATCGGCCCGACGGTCGCAGGCAGCCGCGAGCGCTTCGATGAAAGTATTCTTCGAGCCGAAATCGATTGCCGTGGTCGGGGCGGGCCGCCGCCGCGGCACAATTGGCGCGGAGGTCTTTCACAACCTGGTATCGGCCGGGTTTCAAGGCGTCGTCTACCCGGTGAATGAAAAGGCGCGCGTGGTCGGGTCGGTGCGCGCCTACGCGAGCGTGGCTGATATACCGGACGAGGTCGATCTGGCCGTCATCGTGGTCCCGGCCGCCGAGGTCGAAAGCGTGATTGACGACTGCATAACGAAAGGCGTGCGCGGGATCGTGGTCATCACCGCGGGGTTTGCCGAGACGGGGGCCGAAGGGCGCGCGCGCGAAGCCGCGATACTCGAGAAGGTCCGCGCCGCGGGCGCGCGCCTGATAGGCCCGAACTGCATGGGGATAATCAATACCGACCCGACCGTCGCGCTCAACGCCACCTTTTCGCCCGTCTATCCGCCCGAGGGACGCGTGGCGATGTCTACGCAGAGCGGCGCGCTGGGCCTCGCCATACTTGAGTACGCGCGAAAGCTCAATATCGGCATCTCTACATTCGTTTCGGTCGGCAATAAAGCGGACGTATCCGGAAACGACCTGATACAGTACTGGGCCGAGGACCCGCGCACGGACGTGATACTGCTCTACCTGGAAAGCTTCGGCAATCCGCGCAACTTCCCCCGCATAGCCAGGCGGATATCCGCGAGCAAGCCGATACTCGTAGTCAAGTCGGGCCGCTCGCCCGCCGGCCAGCGCGCGGCAAGCTCGCACACGGGCGCGCTGGCGGAGACCGACGCCGTCGTGAGCGCGCTCTTCAACCAGGCGGGCATCATACGCACTGACACGCTCGAAGAGCTTTTCGACGTTGCGAACCTGCTCGCGCACCAGCCGGTGCCGGCGGGCAGAAGGGTCGCGATACTGACGAACGCGGGCGGGCCTGGCATCTTAGCCGCCGACGCGTGCGAGGCGCACGGGCTTGAGCTGCCGACCCTGAGCGACAAAACGGTGACGGAGTTGAGGTCGTTTTTGCCGCCGACCGCGAGCGTAGCCAACCCCGTAGACATGATCGCTTCGGCCACATCGGAGCATTTCGAGCGGGCCACGCGGCTGCTGCTTGCGGACGAAAACGTCGATTCGCTCATGGTCATATTCATACCGCCGCTCGTAACTCAGGCCGAGGATGTTGCCGCCTCGATAGTTTCGGCGGCGGCCGGGGCGGGCCATAAGCCCGTGCTTGCCAATTTCATGAGCGCTAAGGGCACGCCCGAGATATTAAAGAATATCCCGAGCTATATATTCCCCGAAGCGGCGGCGTCCGCTCTTGCCAAGGTGACCGCTTATGGGGACTGGCGACGACGCCCGTCGGGGACGATGCCGATCTTCAAAGATATACGAGTCGAGGCGGCGCGCGCGGTCATCGAACGCGCCCTCGCGCGCGGCGGCGGCTGGCTCACCCCGGTTGAAATCGACGAGCTGTTAAGCGCCGTGGGCATCCGGTCGGCGCGCACGCGCTTCGCATCAAGCGTAGAGGCGGCAGTCGCGGCGGCAAGGGAGATAGGCTTTCCGGTCGCGCTCAAGGCGGCGGGGCCTGCCATTCTGCACAAGACCGAAGTAGGCGGGGTGGCGCTCAACCTGGACGACGAGGGGTCCGTGCGGTCAGCCTATACCGCTATGGCCGACCGGCTCGGTGATGCGCTCACCGGCGCCGCGATCCAGGAGATGGTCCGAGGCGGCGTCGAAGTCCTGGTGGGCGCGACGCTCAACCCTACGTTCGGCCCGCTGGTCCTCTACGGCAGCGGCGGCATACTTGTCGAGTTGCTCAACGACGTTGCGTTTCGGATAAACCCTCTGACGGACCTCGATGTCGAAGATATGTTGAACGCGGTCAAAGGGACGGCGCTGCTACGCGGGTACCGGGGAGCGCCCGTGGCCGACGAGGCCGCGCTGCGAGAGCTAATATTGCGCGTGAGCGCGCTCGTCGAGATATGCCCCCAGATTCACGAGATGGACGCGAATCCCGTAAAGGTGCTCGAAAAGGGCGCGGTCGTCGTCGACGCGCGCGTTCGTGTTGAACCGCTTGCCTGAGCCTGCGCCCACGCGCCGCATAGCTTACTGACGAGGGTCTAAGGCCAGGGGGCAGGGCATCTGGAATCTCAAATCCGTTATTTCAAATCTCAAAGCCCATCTCGCCGACAATCCCCGGCCCCCTGTCACCCTTCTTATCCCATATGCGATGTGCGTTGCGGCTCGATCTTATATAGGACTCTCACCTCGCCGGGGCCGCGGCCCGGGTAGCGTTGCACGCCCATGTATTTGTTAGCCATCTTGTCTATGTGAGCGTCAGCGCCTTCCTCCGTGATCTCGGCGACGCGGCCGCGCACCTCAAGGTAGCGGTACGGGTTGTCAGGGTCCATGATGGAAAGCGCGACGGTAGCGTCACGCTTCATGTTCTTATCCTTTTGCCGGCCGCGCGCGGAATTCACAAGCACGTGCTGGCCGTCGTAATCGACCCACACGGGTGTGACTTGCGGGGACCCGTCGGGCATTACCGTGGCCAGATTGGCGAAGGCCTTCTTCTCAAACAGGTCAAGATATTTTTCGGGAATGACTCCTGCCATGAAAAACTCCTCCTTTGAATCTGTCGATCAACTTCATCCAAAATTGTGACCGACAACCGGCGGTTTGTGAAGCCCGGCTAAGGGCCGCGCCGCTCCGGGGTGAGCTCTACCGGCAAGCCGTCGCCCCAGCCATACTTTTCGACTTCGAGTTGCTGGACCAGTTGCCATAACTCGGCGTCGCGGTCGCGGTCGAGCACGCGCGCCATGGAATCGAATGTCTCGTCGCCGAGCCGCACGCGTACCCTCGGATTATGAATTATGTTTCGCACCCACTGCGCGCGGTGATAGTGCTCGGCGAGGATATAGAGCTTGCCGCCCGTTTCGACGAACCATATCTCAATCTCGCGCGCGAGTCCCGTCTTGCGACCGGTAGTGGTCAGGTAGAGGTATTGAAGCTCGCCCGTCTTATCGGCTGGCATAATCTTGCCTCAAGTGAAAGAGTTTAATCCTACCCTCTTCCTTGAGCCATAGGCCAGTTGAAATGAAGAAGAACAGGCCGGTTAGTTCGATTCGTATATAAGCACCCCGCGCTTCCCGAGGCCGGCAAGGAATCCGACTATCGAACCGATGCCCGCGCCCAGCGCGCCGACGAGTAAAGCCCCAAGCTCGGCCTCGCCGATTTCACTGTCAAAGCTCTCTTTGCCTATCAAGGCGCCGGTTCCGGCGCCGATGCCCAACCCTATCAGGGTCGATTTGGTTTTGCTCTTTTCAAAGAGCCGGTAGATTTGAGCTACTTCCGCGCGGATAACATCCGTGGTCTTTTTGCCGCGCGAGAGCGTGAGCCCGTCATCGGTTGCGCTCAAGAATCTGCCCTTTACCGTGTTGCCGGTCTTGAGCCGGACCTTTAGCTCATCGCCGGGAGGGATAGATTTCATGCTCTCCCATGACCCTCTGCCGGAAGATGGTTTTGTCTGGGCGTGGGCCGCCGATGGCCCGCTGGCCATGACGAAAAGGACGGTGCATAGAAATGTGGCGAGCAGTTTCATAGGCTTTCCTTTCTCTAATCAAATGAGTGGAGACTGCCCGGACGTAGGGCAAAGCAGGTGCCAGCGAGGGCTTGCAATATCCTCATCACTTTAAGACCGGCAGGGCAGGCGGCAGGCGCAGCAAAAAAACTACATATGTCGGCTTTGCACAAAAAGTGATTCGATAAGAGTCCCGTAGGGACGAAATGTATATAGAAGACGCGGTGCTGAAGCTTGACTCAGATGAGCGCGGCCCTTAACCTCACCAGAAGGAGGGCTGGCGATGAATGAGGGAGTAAAACTGGACGCGCTCGCCGTAGGCGCGCATCCGGATGATGTAGAATTCTCCTGCGGCGGGACGCTTATAAAACTCGCCTCGCTCGGATACCGGGTCGGCGTCCTCGACATGGCGCGCGGCGAGCTGGGAACGCGCGGCACGGCGGAGATACGATCCGGCGAGGCCAAAGAGGCGGCGGCCGTCATGGGGCTCGCGGTCCGCGATAACCTGGAGCTTCCCGATGGGCACGTCTGGCTCACGGAAGAATCGCGGGTGAAGATGGTCCGCAAGATTCGCCAGTACCGCCCGCGCGTGATATTCACCCACTACTGGGAAGACCCGCACCCCGACCACGTTCATACATGCCAGATTGTGCGAGAGGCGTCTCATGTCGCGGGCCTCGCCAAGTACGACGCCGACGCGGGTCAGGAGCGCTTTCGCCCGGCGGCCGTCGCTCATTTTACGTTCCCGCGCACGGTCGCCCCGAGCTTTATAGTCAACATAACCGAATTCGCGGATAAGAAGCATCAGGCTGCCGCCTGCTATCGCTCGCAGCTTTATAACCCGAATAGCCAGGAGCCCGAAACCAGCTTGAGCACTGAGTCTTTTCTGCGCAGGCTCGAAGCGAGGCAGAGGTTTTACGGCTCGCTCATACTTGTCGAGCACGCCGAAGCATTCGTCATCCGCGAGGCTCTCAACGTCGAGGACCCCATCGAACTGCTCACCCGAAGGATGAATATGTACTCATAGATCGCTCGTAATCTATTCCCTTTAATTTATGAAAATCGGAATTACCTGTTACCCATCATACGGCGGGAGCGGAGTCGTCGGCGCGGAACTCGGTATAGAGCTCGCCCGCCGCGGCCATTCGGTCCATTTTATAAGCTATGCGCCGCCCATGCGTCTGGCGGACGCGGACCACCAGGAGAGCATACATTTTCATCCCGTCGACATGCTCAGCTATCCGCTATTCGAGTACCCGCCCTACACCCTGGCGCTCGCGTCAAAGCTCCGCGAGGTCGCGGTCGAGCAGGACCTCGATCTCGTGCATATGCATTACGCGATACCGCACGCGGTAAGCGCCTATCTCACGCGCGAGATGCTAAAGCCCCTGCGCTACCTGCCGGTGGTGACAACGCTCCACGGGACCGACATAACGCTTGTCGGGCGCGACCCCTCTTTTCTGCCGATGACTCAATTCGGCATAGAGCAGTCGGACGCCGTCACCGCGATCTCGCGCCACCTTCGCGACGACACATACGAGACGTTCTGCGCCCGATGCAAGATCGAGGTCATATATAATTTCATCGATCTGGAGTACTACTCCCGCGCCCCCCTCGAATCCGTCAGGCGCGAAGTCGCGCCGCACGGCGAGAGGATTCTTCTGCACATCTCGACCTTCCGACCCGTCAAGCGCATCGCCGACTGCGTAAAAATCCTGGCGCGGGTGCGGGAGCTTGAAAGTGGCTCTGGGAGCCAGATTCGAGTGAAGCTGGTCATGTGCGGGGACGGCCCCGAGCGCACCGACGCCGAGCGGTTGGCGGAGAGGCTCGGAGTCGCCGACTGCGTAGAGTTCGTCGGCAAACAGCCGCAGTCGCGCATACTGGAATACCTGTCCATCGCCGACGTGTTGCTGCTGCCGAGCCAGACCGAGTCGTTCGGCCTCGCGGCGCTCGAGGGGATGGCGTGCCAGGTGCCGGTCATAGCGTCGCGAGTGGGTGGCATACCCGAAGTCATAGAAGAAGGCGAATGCGGTTATATGTTCGAGGTCGGAGACGTGGAAGGCATGGCCCTATCGGCGCTCAGGATATTAAACGACGCGAGCGAGCGCGAGCGCCTCGGGCGGCGCGGGCGCGAAATAGCCGCGGCACGCTTCTCGACCGAAAAGATCATTCCGCAATACGAAGAGCTGTACCGCAAGGTGATAAGCGGCGAGCACGCTAAACGAAAATAGGCGCGTCATACATAGACGCATCATACGCCCTCATCGAATCCGACAAAGACCGGCTCGGGCACAAGCCGCACGCCAAACCTTTCGAGCACGCCCGCCTGTATGAGGTTCTTAAGCTCGACGACTTCGCGGGCCGCGCCGCCGCCGCGGTTTATTATGGCGAGTGAATGCTTCGTAGAAGTGCCGACATTCCCATGAACGAACCCGCGATGAAACCCGGCGCGCTCGATGAGCCAGGCGGCCGACAGCTTGACCTGTCCGGCGGGGGCAGGGAAGGCGGGCATCTCCTGGTCCGAGTCGATGACGCGGCGCGCCCGCTCCTTTATCTCTTCATACTCGACAGGGCTGACGATTGGGTTCACAAAAAAAGAGCCTACGCTGCGAGAGTCGGGGTCAACGGGGTCGATCACCATGGCTTTTCGCTTGCGGATGGAGATCACGGCCTGGCGCACCTGGGCAACGGTCGGGTCGGGCGCGCCCTGTTCGGTAAGGTGTTTTTGAAGCTCGCCGTAGCGGATCGACGGCGGGCCGCCGGTCATCAGCCTGTAGCTGACTCGCGTGATGATGAATCTTCCGCGGTCGCGCGTCTTGAACCGGCTCGCTCGATAGCCGAACTCGCAATCCTCGGCCGGGATTTCGACGATCTCCCCAGCAGTCAGGTCTAGCGCCTCAAGCGAGTGAAGAGTCTCGCTGGTCTCCTGGCCGTAAGCGCCGACATTTTGAATCGGCGTCGCGCCTACCCGGCCCGGAATTCCCGATAGCGATTCGAAGCCCGCAAGGTTGCGCGCCACTGTCGCTTCGACAAGGGAGTCCCACTCTTCGCCCGCGCCCGCCACCACGTATGTGTGATCGCCGTCGGCGCGCGTCTCGATGCCGCGAATGCCGACGCGCAAGACGAGCCCCGAAAACCCCTGGTCGGCTACGACTATGTTGCTCCCGCCGCCAAGCACGAACAGGGGCAGCCCGCGCTCGCGCGCCCAGGTCAGGCCGGCCGCAAGCCCGGCGGCGCTCACGGCCTCCGCGTAATAGCGCGCCTCGCCGCCGATGCCGAGCGTGGTCATGGGCGCGAGCGGGACCCGCTCTTCAAGCGATTTCTGAAATTGATCTACGCCGTCTTCTTCCCGCAAACCGAGCCTTCGCCTTTTTGTGTTGATGCGCGCAGTGATCATCTAGCCTACATTGCGCTCGCGCGGTCAGTCCAGCTATGATTGCGCTCCCAATGGCTGCCGAATTTCAGATAAAAGTTGACGAGGGGCAAGCGGTGACCGGGCGCATTTATTCCGCCGGCGCGCGCGGCAGTTCGGGCGCCACGCTGCTGCTTGGTCACGGCGCCGGGGCCGACCAGTCGAGCCCTTTTATGACCGGGTTTGCGACCGGGCTCGCGCGGCTCGGCATCGACGTGGTGACTTTTAATTTCCTCTACACCGAGCAGGGGCGGCGCGCGCCTGATACAAATGCGCGGCTCGAATCGGTCTATGTCGCCGCTATCAAGGCCGTGCGCGGGCGAAAAAAGCTCTCCGCAAACAGGCTTTTCATCGGAGGCAAATCTATGGGCGGTCGCATAGCCTCGCAGGTCGCGGCCGCGGGCGTCGAAGGGCTCGCGGGGCTGGTCTATCTTGGATACCCGCTCCACCCGCCCGGAAAGCCCGAAAAGCAGCGCGCCAACCACCTCGCGCTTATCCGCGCGCCGATGCTTTTCCTCCAGGGCTCGCGCGACCCGTTCGGCACCCCCGACGAGTTGCGTTCGGTCATAAGCGAACACAAGCTGAAAGCTGATATTCATGTGATCGAAAACGGCGATCATTCTTTCTCGGTCCCGAAAAGCTCGCCCGTATCGCAAGAAGATGTATTCGAAACGTCGCGCGAGCTGATTGCGCGATGGATCGTGGCCTGTAAGGTAGTATGATCTGGGCGATGTTTGCTTGAGACATATAAAGGATTGCGATTAGAATGGAAGCATAGATGCTTAAAGATGATGTTATTAACACGATTTTGCAGGAGATTGACAGGCTCTTAAAAGAAGAGGTCTTGCCGGTAAGCAATGATCATATCGAGCATCTCGGCACGGAGCCGGATACTCTGGAATACTTGATCGAGATGAAGGCTAAAGGGTTGATCAGCGGCGACGTGATCACGCGCAGCGCCGACGGCACGGCCCACCGCATGACTAATATCAGGCTGACCTACCTGGGGATAAGAACGCTGCGGCAGTAGCCGGGCGGCGCGACAACGGAAAAGTGCTTTGGAGTGCGGCCCGCCAGGCCGCACTCCAAGCTGTTTTATGCGGCGTTTTCAGGATCGGGCGTCTGGGTCATTGACTCTATAGGCTCCTGCACCTTTCGCTTCCTACCTCTAGCCTCCCTCACCAGTTTAAAGATTGTGTGGCGGTTCTGGGCGAGGAGCTTTATCCAGGCCCACTTGTTCATCTGAGGGAAGTAGATTCCGCGAAAGAATAGCCGCCCTATAAACAGGCTCGCGCGATGACCGAGCGGTCTGTCGTCAATCGCCTCGACCGCCGCGGCTATGGCTTCGGGGCTATAAGAGTTTGCCCACGCGTAATTAATCTCCGCATGCGTCTCGTCTATGGTCATCTTGAGCGGCGCATGAGCCATGCGGTAGGCCTGAAAGTCCAACCAGTGCAAGGGCCGCGTGAGTCGCCCCGCGACTTCGAGCCGCTTGTAAAGCGGCGTACCCGGCAGCGGTATCAGCGAGCCATAAACGGGAAGCCCGGGCGACCAGCTACGGATCTGCTCGAGCGTTCTCTCGGCCACCCCGGTGGTGTCATTATCCATGCCGAAGATAAAGGATGTCACCGCGAGAATATCGCGGTCGGCGAGCCTCTTGAGCACCTGCGCGTATTCTCCCGGCTTATTAAATCCCTTATTGACGTCGGCGAGATTGGCCGGGTTGACGCTCTCCATCCCGATGAATATCCATATGCCGCCGGAAGCGGCTATGAGATCGACCAGCTCTTCATCGCGCAGAAGGTTGGCGCTGATCTGTGCGACCCACGGGACCTGCGCCCCGGCGGCGATGATGTCGCGCAGCAGCGACTTGGTGCGCTTGATGTTTATGGCGAAGTTGTCGTCGATAAAGAAGACGGCCACCTGCCCGCCCTCGCTATGCGCCCGCGCTTTGAGCATCAGCAGCTCATTGACTACGCTATCGTTTGTCCGAAACCTTATCGAGTCGCCGAAGAACCCGGTCACGGTGCAGAACTCACACCCGTACGGGCAGCCGCGTCCCGACTCTATCGGAAAGATTCGGAGCTTTTCCCACCCGCCCCCGAACCGCTTGAGCAGCGGGCCGAATATCTTTGGTATGACGTTGAACTGGCTCAGCTCCATGGTGTCCCACGGGATTACCGGGTAGGGCTGGAGGCTCGGCTTGCGCTCCTTGCCCGTCTCGTCGAGGGGCGCGTATATCTCCTTGAGCTGGCCGCGCGCGGCATCCTCGACGATCAGCGGCCAGGTCTCGTCCGCCTCGCCCAGCGCCACGGCATCGGCATGGCGAGGTCCGCCCGCCCGGCCGAGCGCCTCGTCCGGCACCTCCGTCACGTGGGGCCCGCCCATCACGACCGGCACGCCGGCCGCGCGAATGGCGTCGGCCATTTTGTATGCCTTCGCTATCATTCTGGTCATCGCGCCGATGCCGACGAGTCCGATCTTCTGCTCGCGCACGAACCTGGCTATACCCTCTTCGTCCATGCGCTGCGCGTTGCCGTCGATGAGCAACACCTCATGTTCGGGCGGGGTTAGAGCCTTTAGTAAGAACATCCATAGGTGCGGCATGAAATTGCGAGTTACGCCGTTATCAGGATTGAAAAGTAAGATTCTCACGATTCCCTTTCTTTCTCGCGGCCATCCGCCGCTGTTAAAGAACTCGTTATCTCCTTGCTTCTAGAACATTATCTAGCTGTTCTTCAGCTTCTCTTTTTGTTTCACCCATGACTTCGGCGATCTCACAAGCTAGTAATCTTCTCGCCTTCTCAAGAGTTCGGAGCTCGGCGGGCGACAGCCCTTTTCGTTTTCTCAACTCGGTCAATGAGCCGACGATCTCGGCCAGATCAAACGCCGACCCGGACTTGAGCAGTTCAAGGTGGTCGGTGGCGCGTTGCTTCCAGGTGTCGGCCGTCTTAAAAGTCTTCTTAAGATGGCGGAGCAGCTTCGGTATTTCAGACCTGTTTAGCAACTGCCGGATTCCTATGGTATGAGCTTTCTCCTCGGGGATAAGCAGCTCGCCCCCACCGTCATCGAGCAGCGCGAGCCGGTAAAAGAGCTTCGGCTCTCCGTCAATAACTCTCTCGGTCAAACAATCAATATGGCACGGGCCCTGAGTCGGATATACGACCTTTCTGCCAACAACAAGTATCACTTTGACTCTCCCTCCATATTAAACATACCTTTATTACTCGGCGTCGTTGGCGTAATCCCACTGCTCCGGCAGAGGCTGGGGACCGGGCCGTATGCCTGCTATATCCGGGTCTTCACCTTCGGTCGCCTGGGGCGCATTCAACCTTCGATCTTTTGTCTCGACCCGCCGCGCCTCTTTATCCTTCTGCTTCTGTATCCGCGCCTTCTCTCTCTCTCTCTTCTGAAATGTAGGCCTTGATTTTTTCGCCATATAATTAGTCCTCGTTCTTTCTCTTCGTTTCAGGCCGGTGGAGCCCAAAGATTAATCAATCGTCTTCATTCTCGGGATCATCCACACGGCTGGCGAAGTTATCATCAATCATGTCGTCATCGATTAATTCATCATCTTCCCCGCCAAAAAATTGCCCTCTGATCACTTCCCGCATCGGCCCCTTCGGCGCGCGGTCTGCCTTGGGTCCGCTGCGCGCTTTGCCGCGCGTGCGGCGCGGCGGTGCATCGGGTCCGAAATTACGACCGGTCCCCTCGCCCTGCGGCGGCGGGGAGGCCGCGGCTTGATTCGGCGTGAATTCGCGCCGGGGTCCTGAAGACATGCCGGGACGCGGCGGGGGCGCGCCCGTGCGCGGGCGGTCCTCCCTGGCGCGGGCTTCGTTTATCGTAATGGGCCTGCCCTTAAACATCTGGTTATTGAACCGCCGCACGGCCTCTTCGGCCTGGGCACGGTCGTTAAACTCAAGGAACGCAAACCCGCGCTGCTTACCTGTCTCACGGTCTGTTGGGAGATATACATGAACGAGCGGGCCTACCGGGGAGAATAGCTCCCTCAGCTCCGCTTCGGTCGTGTTATAAGGTAGGTTCCCAACAAATAAACGGATCGACATAATTCCTCCACGAACAGTATTACCGGATGGCTTTGTCCGGCGAGTGCTTCAGGCTAAACGGATTTGATTAATTGAAGCATGAGCTTCACCGCCGCTAATATCTGGAGTAATGCTTAATTCTAAAACTGTGACACCGGAGAGTTCGACGTGATAGTCTTCCATCTCCCTTGTGGTGTCTGGAGGGCTGAAATTCCATTGCTGACGCACTACTTCCTGAAAAGATCGCCCGCCATCCCCTGACCATCTGAGGGCGAACTCCTGTGTGCGCTTGATCTCGGGCTCTACGAAATGCAACAACACGCGGCAGAGCCGCCGCGGTCGATCAAAAACAAACCTGATGGTTTGTTCTCCAGGCCCCTCCGCGCGCCACCCCGTTTCGGTCTCGCCCGCCAGGGCCCCTTCTATAGGGTGCGCGGGTGCCTCGGACGTGAGTTCGATCTGCGCAATTTCTTTGAGATTAAGCCACTCGTTGATCGGGGATTGAAGTTTGTCGTGGGTTAAAATCAACGATACGTTTGCGCATTAATCTCCCTATAGTTTTTCTAGGCCGTAAAAGAGTATATCATCTAAACCCCGATATTGGCTCCCCCTCAGACGCGATTTCCTCGATTGAGCCCATGACGAGAAGAAAAACGAGGTTGCCCGGCGAGTTCTTTTATTTCCTATCCTCTGCCGCGCAAGCCCGTGTTATTATGCGGAACCGGTTCGAATTTACCATTAGGAGGTAGGGATGCTTTATCTATCCCGCCGCGATTTCACGCAAGGCTTTATCGGCTCACTCGGAGCTTTTCTGCTGGTCGAAACCCTCTCCGCGACCGACGCGCTCGCCCGGCCCATGAAAGAGATTACCCTCGGGTGGCTTAAAGAGCTTGAGCAGTTGGGCCGCGACCTGAAAGATCGCAAATCCCTCCCCTTGATGTGGCAGCAAAAAATCGAAGAATTCTTCGGCCGCATCGACCTTAACGATTTTCTGCGGTCAATTGACTTCGAGCGGTTCTCAAAGAAGATGAAGTTCCAGAGCAACCACGAATCGCTTCTTACCCCCGATAAGATCGGCGGAACCGCGGACCGACAACCTGACCTGCACAATAATGCTTGAGGGGCTGAAGAAAGACCAGGCCATCGTCCCGCACGGCCACCGAAACATGGCGTCATTTCACATGGTGCTTTCGGGCGATCTCTACACGCGCTGCTATGAGCGGGTCGGGGCCGACTCAAGCCACATGCTCATCAAGCCGACGATTGACGAAGTGTTCCGTTCGGGCAAGCTCGCCACGATGACAGATGATCGGCTCAACGTCCACTGGTTCAAAGCCGTCTCCCCCGTGGTCTTTGCCTTTAACGTCGGACTCTATGGCATAAACCCGAACCAGGAATTCGTAGGCAGGGAGTACGTAAACCCCGAAGCCGGCGACAGGCTCGAAGGCGGAGTCATACGCGCGCCGCGCATGACTCACAAAGAGGCTTATAGGATATTTGGCGGGCCGTAATCACCGTCGCTGCTGCAACTCGATCAAGTTGCCGTCCGGGTCGCGGACAAAGATAGAAGGGAGGCCGGAGCTGCTTTCGCGAAAGCCGAGCCCGGCCTCTTCAAGCGTGCGGCGCGCCTCCCTGAGGTCGGATACTTGAAAAGCTATGTGGTAATCGCGGCGCGGCCTCGCCTCGGCCGCGGGCAGGCGCTCGGGCGTTACCATAAGGTGTAGCTCCAGTTCGCCCAGGTCGTACCACGCGCCGGAAAAACTCAGGTCCGGCCGCGCCTTCTCTTTCAAGCCGAGCACCCTTCCGTAAAACTCGCGCGCCCGCCCGAGGTCGGTCACAAGCACGGCCGCGTGAATCAATCCGCCGATCCGCATCTCGATTTTGTGAAAAGCGCGACGCGGCGCTAATTCTTCTTCTCGTTTATCTCTTTCAACAACAGCTCGGCAGATCGCGGGTCCTTCTCTCTCAAAATCCTATACTGTTCAATCGCCGAGTCCTTGTCGCCGAGCAGAAGGTAGGTTCTTCCGAGCTGGAAGCGCACCGGGTCGAACGCGGGGGCCGCTTCGATAGCTTCTTTGAAGGCATCGCGCGCCTGTTCGTAGTTCCCCCTGTTGAAATAGATAGAGCCGATCTTTGAATGAATCTGCCCGGCGAGCATCGACTCCGGCTTCGCGCTCAATGCCTGGTTAAAGGTTTCAATCGCCCGGTCGTGGTCCTGCATCTCCTCATAGATTTGTCCCATCTCGAAGAACGCGTCTCGCGTAATCCGGCTTGAGCTGAACGGCTTTATTGTATGCGGCCAGCGCTTCTTCGTTCTGGCCGTTCATCTTGTAGGCCGCGCCCAGCTTATGTTGCAGCTCGGCCGAGTCAGGATTCGCCGCGGCATCACGTTCGAGCTTTCCAATCTCTTCCGGATCGCCGAGCAGGAAATTGAAGGTGATTGTGCCGATTACCTTCACGGGCTCCCCGCTGAGCAGGGTCGGCTTGAATCGCCAGCCGCGCGCGGCGTTGACGGCAGAGTCCCGAAGCAGCGGGTGGCCCGACACGGCGCGCGCCGAAATGATGCCGCCGCTTTCGTCAATAATCACCTCGACGACGACCGACCCTGAGACGCGCGCTGCTTTCGCCAGCGGCGGGTAGGTGGGGTTGGCGCGCTCAGTGGCCTCGCCCGCGAGCACGCCGCCCGATTTGCGTATCATCTTCGGCGTCTCTCGCCGAGCATCTTGCGCGTAGGCTGCCGGGATCAAACTCGACCCGGCCAGCAACAATACCATTAACATTATCGAATTTGTGTAGAGTCTCAGGCGTGACATAGAAAAGCCTCCTCGGAATTCTTTTTCAAGATAGGCGCTCGGTTTGTCGGATAAGGGAAAGCTGAATAACCGACACCGCAATCTCATCACACACCCGATGGCGTGTCAACAACCTTGTACTATGGCGGGATTATGTTTTACAAAACGGGGTGATTGCCGGAATCTTGATTATTCTGTCGTGCGAGTTTATCCCCGTTGCCGAGCGAGTCATCGAAATGCTGAGCGATGACTGAAAATCCCCATTACTCCTGATACGATCACCAACAATAATTTTAAGGCTCTTTTCATGAATGCCTCCATCCTTCAAAGAAGATACTACCCTCCGGCGGGCTAAACGCCCAACGGTTTTTTTGTGATGGTCGAGAGAGCAAGATACATTTGCATCGCTGCCAGCAACTCTCAATTTGCGCGGCGGCTTGAACCACGGGCGGCCCGGTGAGATTATGAGGGCACTATGACAGAGACCGCGGACGTAGTGATAATCGGCGGCGGCATCGTCGGCTCGAGCATAGCTTATCACCTGGCGGAACGGGGCTGCGGGGCTCTCATAATCGAGCGCGAGCAGCAGCAGGGGCTCGGCTCGACCGCAAAGAGCGCGGGCGGAGTGCGCGCGCAGTTTGCCACTCCTATCAACATCAAGATGTCGCTCTATTCGATTGACATATTCTCGCGCTTTGAAGAGCTGACCGGGCACACCGCCGGATACAAGCCCCACGGCTATCTATTCATCGCCACAAGCGAGAGCCACCTCGACTATCTGAGGAAGAACGGCGAGAGGCAACGCTCGCATGGCGTGACCAATGTCGAAATGCTCGGGCGCCAGGAGGTGCTCGATAGGGCGCCCGCCCTGTGCGGCGATGACATACTGGGAGGGAGTTTCTGTCCGACGGACGGGTTCGTCGATCCCTACAGCGTTATGACGGGTTTTTCAAAGAGCGCCCGCGCGCGCGGGGCCCGCGTGATGCTCGACGCGGAGGTGACCGGGATAGATTTTGAGCAGAACCGGGTGGCGGGCGTCACCACATCGCGCGGCAAAATCTCGACCCGCGTGGTGGTCAACGCCGCGGGGCCGTGGGCGGCGACGGTCGGAAAGATGGCGGGCCTTGACTTACCCGTAGAGCCGCTCCGGCGTCAGATCGTAAAGACCGAGGCCTTTCGCGGTCTGCCCTCGCGTCTCCCGATGGTCATAGACATGTCGAACGGGTTTCATTTCCGCCGCGAGGGCGAAAGCATTCTGATGGCCTGGCCCGACCCGGAAGAGACTTATGGGTTCAAGACCGATTTCAATTACGGGTTTATAGAAAAGATACTGCCTCTCGCCGTGCGGCGCGTCCCGGCCTTTGCCGACGCGGAGGTCAACCCGCGCCGGTGCTGGGCGGGTATGTACGAGGTCACGCCCGACCATCACGCGATCATCGGCCGCGCGCCGGGCGTCGAACGGGATGTACCTGGCCAACGGATTCAGCGGCCACGGCGTTATGCACTCGCCGGCCACGGGCAGGCTAGTCTCCGAATTGATCCTCGACGGCGAGCCGCAACTTTTTGACGCGTCGATGCTCGGCGCGGAGAGGTTCGCGCAAGGCAAGCTCCTGGAAGAGACAGCCGTACTGTAGTCAGAAGACAGAAGTCAGGAGTCAGGAGTCAGAATTCAGAATAGAGGAATACCTATCCAGTAGCTTGCTGACTTCTTCAAGCTGTTCCATCAGCGGTCCCGGAATTCCATAGCCAAGGTCTCCCGCCAGGATCAAATAATATCGACATTCCTCAATCGATCCCTGCGAGATGTTCATAAACCTCGCCTTGTCGCTCTTACCTCTTCTCCTAAAGCCTTCGGCTATGTTTGCGGGTATCGATACTGCTGCCCGCCTGAACTGCGAGGTCAGTCCGTAAATCTCTTTCTGAGGAAACTGACCGGTGAGTTGATAAACAGATAGCACGAAGCTATGAGCTTTTTGCCAGACTATTAAATCCTGAAAAGTCCTTGCCGGCGACATCCTTCTAACTTCTGTCTCCTGACTCCTGTCTTCCGCGATCAGAATGCGAACTTCAATCCGAACTGGATGCGGCGTGGGTCAAAGGCCGACGTGAAGCTCAGCGGCTCGCCTCTGCGAAAATCACGGTCCTTGCGCCCCTCGAGCCTGAACGTGCCCTGGTTATAATCCGGGTGATTCGGGTCTATGCCTACGATCTCCCTGACGGCCGCGTAGTTCGTGCGATTGAACAGGTTTATTGCCTCGGCCGTAAATTCGACGCGCACCGCGCTGTCGTTTGCGAACCTGAATGCTTTCGTCAATCTCAAATCGACGCGCTTGAAATCAGGGCCGATTCCGGTATTGCGCCCGATGGCAAACAGCCTGTCATTATTTGCGCGGGTGTCGCCGTTTACATCAACGCCCGTCAGAAGCGAGAAGGGAATCCCCGTTCGATCGAGATTATCGGGCTGAGGCTTATATCCGCCAGCGCCCTCGACAGCACATTCTCTCCCGACCCGCTCTTGAACGGGCTTACGAAGACGCCGCTGAAGACGAAATTGTGCCTGATGTCGAAGGTCGATAACGCCCGCTCCAGATTCAGCCTTGTCGGGAAGGGCCCGTAGAAGGCCGAGTTGAAGTCGGTCACGTCGTCAATCGACTTGCTAAAGGTGTAGTTTGCCTGGAACGAGAAGTTGTTCCTGTAGCGTCTGGTGAGCGACGCGGTCATCCCGTGATAGATCGAGTTGCCGCGCGATTCGTAGCTCGTAAACTGCGTGATCGTCGGGTCGCCTCCCCTGGCCGGGTCGATCACGTAAAGCGGGCCGAAGACGGCCGGGTTGCACGCGGCGAGCGGCGCGCCGGGGATCGCGCACCGGGCCGCCCTCTGCGCCTCGGTCGCCTCGACGTAGTTGCGCGCGACGGGCTGTTGTATGTGAACGCCGCGGTACATCTGGTACGCGACCTCCACGCTCATGTCGCTTGTGACCTCCCGCTGTATGCCGAACGAGACCTGCGCCGAATAGTTATTCTTATAGTCGTCGCCAAGCTCGAATATAACGCGGCCGGCGGTCTTCGGCCCCGTCGGTATCCCTAGACCGTTCAGGTCCGCTTCCGACAGGCTGTTAAGCGGCAGCTTGCCCAGTTGCAGCCCCGCGCCCCAGAGCTGCGCCGCGGGAAGGCCGACTCGCGCGACCTGATTTATAAACTCGCCGCTGTCGTTGAGCAGGTTCGTCAGGTAAGCGATCTGGTAGTAGATCGGCGAGTAGAACAACCCGCCGCCTCCGCGCAGTACGGTCTTCTTATCGCCCATCACGTCCCACGCAAAGCCGAGGCGGGGCGAGACGTATGTGTGCTGCGGGACGGGCTCCGGCTCGCCGTCGTAATCGATGCGCGCGCCGTAATCGAGCGTGAACCTCGAATTGACCTTCCACGAGTCTTGCGCGAATACGCCCAGGTAATGGGCCGTGTCCTTCCAGACGGGGTTGTTGAATCCCTGGCGGTAGAGCGTAGGCAGGTTGAAATTAAAGCTCTGGACGCTGTTGAGCGCCGCGCCCGCCGTGAGCGCCTGCACGCGCGTCACGCTGCACTGCGCGAGCGGCACCCCGAACGCAGTGCATACGCCGCCCGCAAAGCCTAACTGGTCGGCAGCCGGGACGCCGAGTATCACCGGAAAGACCGACGACAGGAACTGCCACTCGCCGCCCAGCCACAACTCGTTGCGGACCTCGTAGCTCACGGGCCGGTACGAAGCGCCGAACTTGAACGTGTGGTTGCCCCGCGCCCAGCTCAGGTTGTCTTCGAACTGGTAGCGGTCCTGAAGCGTGTTGAAGGGGAACTGGAAGTTGCGCCCCAGACCGATGAGGTTGGCGATAATTATGCCGGTCCTCTCCTCGTCCGGCGGGAGCGCCTTCGCCGAATTGTTAGGCACTATCTGCACGCGCGCCTGGTTGACGACCGTCGCGCTGAAATTGCGGGTCCATGTCGTAAGCAGCGTGTAGTCGCGAACCGTGAGCGTCCCGGAAAAACTCGGCGACTGAGTCGGCTCGTTCCCGAGGAAATCCGAGAAGTTGCGCGAATAGGTGAAGCGCCCGGTTATCGAGTCGGAGTCCGTGGCCTGCCAGTCAACCCTGGTGCTCCAGTTGTTGAGCCGCGTGACGGATGTAAACGCGCCTTCGCTTTCGCGCAGGAAGTTGAAAGTATTCGGGAACGTGGCTTCGCTGGTCGTCAGCGCCGCGCGCAGGTTCGAGGATATGCGCTGCACGTTCGCGCTCGGGATGGCGTCGAGCCTGGCGAGCAGATCGAGCTGCGTCGCCGTCGGCCTGAGCAGCGCGTTGTTGGTATAGCTTCTAAAGCGCGGGCTGTCGCCCTGGAGCCGCTCGTAGTTTGTAAAGAAGAACAGCTTGTTTTTCTTTATGGGTCCGCCGAGCGTGAACCCCGGATATATCTGCCGCTCGGAAGCGCTCTCGCTGCTGAAGTCGAACGGGTCGCGCGCCGAGGTCTTGTCGGAGCGATAGAAAATGTATGCGCTGCCGTGAAAGTTGTTGGTGCCGCTCTTGGTCACCACGTTGACGGCCGTGCCCGCGGTGAATCCGAATTCGGCGGTGAAGGCGTTACGATTGACCTGGAATTCCTGGACGGCCTCGGGGCTCAGCAGAAAGCGCAGTTGCCCGGACCCGTACTCGTTTTCACCGCCGTCGACGGTCACGAGATTATTGCGCCCGTTGCTCCCGCCTATCGAGAAGCCCGAGCTTGCGAACCCGGAGAACCGCTGCGCGCCTTGCGCCCGCGGGGCGTTAGAGCTTACGACCCCCGGCAGCGTAAAGACGTAAGAGGTAAAATCGCGGCTCACGTTCGGCAGGTTCTCGACCTGTATCCGACTTATAGTGTTTGCCTGCTGCGTGCGCTCGACTTCAATCACGGGCGCTTCGGCCTGAATGTCAACGACAACGTCGACGCCGCCCGCCCGCATCTGTATGTCATAGACCAGTATCTGTCCCACGGTCAGCTCGACAT
The DNA here is from genome assembly GCA_963832205.1 of Blastocatellia bacterium. GTDB lineage: Bacteria > Acidobacteriota > Blastocatellia > UBA7656 > UBA7656 > DATBMY01. Next base: position 62,943 of record CAWHTK010000023.1, read on the forward strand.
CGTTTGCGACCTTTGTTTCAAACCCGGTGGTCTCTACTCTGATTTCGTATATGCCGGGTCTGAGCGCCGGCACCTGATACTCTCCGCTGGAGTCGGTCTTGGTCGTGCGGACGGTCCCGCGATCCGTGCTCTTTACCGAGATGGTTGTTCCTACGAGCACGGCGCCTTTTTCATCCGTGACCGTCCCTTTTAACGTGGCGCTCGACACGTCGACCTGAGAGAACGCCGGCATCGTCGCCGAAAGCGCGTAAACGAGCGCAAAGGCTGAAAGCAGTAGTCTTCTCTTCATGGCATTCCTCCTCGAATTATCTTCGGGCGAAGAAGAGTGATTCAGGGCGAGGCCCGCACGGTTAGCTGTTAGTCGTTATAGACGGCCGACCAGGGCCCTGTAGTAAGCGGAACTGAAAGTCTGACGCCGCGACAGAAAGCCCCGAGCGTCAGCATCTATAGATGCCTGTTATAAAACCGCGCCCGCCCGAAAACTCCTCGCGGGCAAAGCGCATACTAGGCCGAAAGATTTGTATGAAGACGCTACGCATAATATCTGAAAGCATAAGTAGTGTCAAGCGAAAATCTCCCGCCGGTGTGATGAAAAGTTCAACCCGAACGACCTCTAGTCCTCGCCCCGCGGCCCGTGCAAGAGCAGGCGTGGCTTCTTGACAATCCGGTGCCGTTCACAAAGAATTAATCAACTGAATTGTGGGCGGTATTTGTACTGGAGCCGGCAAAACGACCAGAGTCGTTCACAATGATATAGCGCCGCAGTGGTGCCCCACAGGCGAGCAAAGGGTGATGGGATAACCTGTAAGCCAATTTGAATATGCTCATTTCGTATCCTTGAGGAGGTATGTACTGTGAAAAGTGTCTGTAGAAGTCTGCTTGTGGGCATGATCGTCATGGCCATGGCCTCGACGGCCCTGCCCCAGTCGCAATCTACATCTGCCGACCTCCGCGGAAATGTCGTAGACGTCAACGGCGAAGCCATAATCGGCGCGGCCGTCACGGTCTCTTCCCCGGAGCGCGGCATCACGCGCAACGCGACTACCGATGATCGTGGGGAGTTCCAGGTGTTACTGCTCCCGCCGGGTCTTTATGACGTGCGCGTAGAGGCGTCGGGCTTCTCCCCGCAGATCAGAAAAGATATTACTCTTACGGTCGGCCAGAGGGTCGCGCTCGATTTTCAGCTCACCGCCGCGGGCGCGAGCGAGCAGATCATAATCACGAGCGAGGCCCCCATAATCGAGACCGAGCGCACGCAGCAGGCCAACACGATTGAGGAGCGGCGCATACGCGACCTGCCGATAAACCGCCGCAACTTTCTGGAGTTCACGCTGCTGGTGCCCGGCGTCACCGACTCTGACGCGATAGCCGACAACTCGGATTTTCGCGTGGCCCAGACCCCGCAATCGGGACTCTCCTTCTACGGCTCGAACGGCCGCGGGAACTCGATCACGATTGACGGGGCCGAAAACAACAGCGGCTCGGGCGGCGTCCGCTCGACGCTGTCGCAGGAGGCCGTGCAGGAGTTTCAGGTCAACCGCTCGAACTACAGCGCCGAGTTCGGGGGCGCGTCGGGCGGTCTCGTAAACATCGTCTCCAAGACGGGGACGAATCGCTTCAGCGGGTCGCTCTTTTTCTTCGGGCGCAACGAAGCGCTCGACGCCCGCAACACGTTCGCCTTCGATCCTTTTACGGGCGAGGCCGTCAAGCCGGACTTCCGCCGTTATCAGGTGGGCGGCACAATCGGCGGGCCTATAAAGACCGACCGGACCTTCTTCTTTATCGCTTACGAGCACCTGCGCCGCGATGAATCGAGCATCGTCCCGATACTGACCGACCGCTCGATCTTCAACCCGACCGCCGGGCAGCAGGCTCTGATCAACACGCTCTCGACCATCCCGGCATTCATACCTCTCGCGACGGGCCTGCGCAACGCGCTGACCGCGAGCGAGCGAACGCGCGGCATCTTCGAGGCCAATAGCGGCATCTTCCCGTTCACCGAGCGGGTGCATACGCCTTCCGTGCGCTTCGATCATCGCTTCAGCGACGATGATTCCGGGTTCTTCCGTTTAAACTATACCGACCTGAAAACGGATAACGCCTCGACCCGCGCGCTCATCGGCATCACGCGCGCAAACAACGTGGACCTCAAAGACGGGAGCGCCGTGCTCTCGTGGTCGCACATCTTCAGCCCGACGGCCGTAAACGAGCTGCGCCTTCAGTACGCGCGCAACAACTTCCTGGTCTCGACCCGAGACGAGATCGGGCCAGAGATCAACATCGCGGGGTTCGGGTTCTTCGGCCGCGACATATTCCTGCCTTCATACTCGCGCGAGCAGCGGTGGGAGGTGGTCGAGAATTTCTCGAAGACCGTCGGCAGCCACACGATCAAGCTCGGAGGCAATTACAACCCGAACATATACTATGTCAACTCGCGCACCTTCTTTGGCGGGCGCTTCTCGTTCGGAGAGGCGGTCCCGCTCTTTAACCTCCTGCCGGGAGGCCCGACGGGGCCGGTCTTCGGGCCGCTCAACGGCAGCCTGCTTGCGGTCGGGGTCGCGAACTCATTCGGCTCGACGGTGCTTGTCAACGGCCAGTTGACTCCGCTCCGAAACGCCGCGGGCCAGCGACTCTCGTTTTTGTCGGCTACCGCGCAGGTCCCGATTGCCGACGTACTCGAATCGCCGATAAACGCGCTCCAGGCGTTCAACCTCGGGCTGCCGCTCTTTTATCAGCAAGGATTCGGCGACCCGATCTTCAGAAAGACGGTACACAACTTCTCCGTCTATGCGCAGGATTCGTGGAAGGTCCGCCAGAACTTCACGCTCAATTACGGCCTGCGGTACGAGCTGAACCCGTGGACCGACATAATGAACGTCAACAAGAACAACTTCGCCCCGCGCATAGGCTTCTCCTGGGACCCCTGGAGTGATAAGGAGACGGTCATACGCGGAGGCTACGGCATATACTACTCGCCGATATACGTCCAGATACCGAACGTGATCGACACGCTCGACGGCGAGCAGATCCGGCAGGTCTTCGTGCCGCTGACGGGCGCGCCCGGGCTCGTCGTACCGGGCACGACTACCCCGGTAACATCGGCGCTGATATACCAGACGCTACTGGCGCAGGGCGTTATCGGCAACCGTGAGATTCGCGAATCTGACCTGAGGCAGTTCGGCATCATACCGGGTCCGAACGCGGTCAACTCGGTCAAGTTCGTGGGCGACCCGGATTACCGCAACGGCTACACGCAGCAGGCGAGCCTCGGCATCGAGCGGCAGCTCACAAGCTCGATGGCGCTCTCGGTCGATTACATATTCGTGCGGGGCGCGAAGCTGACGCGCTCGCGCGACATCAACTATCTGCCGAACCCTAACCCCCAGCTTTTGGCGCGAGGGGTGCCGCTCGGCGGGGTCGGGTTTAACGAGATCACGGGCGCGGTGATCGGCTCGACGGCCGCGGGCCGAATCGACCCGCGCTTCCTCCAGGTAAACATATACGAGTCGTCGGCCAACTCGTTTTATCACGGGATGGCGCTGAGCTTTACCAAGCGCTATTCGGATGGCTTCCTGATCTCGGCCAACTACACGCTGTCGAAAGCCATAGATGAAGTGACCGACTTCAACTCGGACTTTCAGCCGAATAACCAGTTCTGCACCAGGTGCGAGCGATCGCTGTCGCCTTTCGACCAGCGGCACCGATTTGTGCTGACGGCCGTTTTCGACAGCCCGCTCAAGGCCGAGCGCGGCGCGGGCGCGGTATCGCAGATACTGGGTAACTGGACGATAGCGCCGATAATAACGGCCGTTTCATCGCGGCCTTTCAACCTGTTGACGGGCGTCGATATAAACGGCGACACCCATTCGACGACCGACCGCCCGCTTGTGGCCGGGACGAACCCGCTGCCGGCGGGGCGCAACATCGGCCGCGGGCCGGGTTTCTTCGAGGTGAACCTCAGGCTTGCGCGCAGCTTCGCGCTAGGCGAACGCGCGCGAATCGAGGCGATAATCGAAGGGTTCAATATTTTCAACCGCGTGAATTTCTCCTCGGTCAATAATTTCGTCGGACCAAACTTCCTCGTCACCGGCAACCCCGAAGGCATAGAGGGGTTGCCCCCGACGAGGCCGTTCGCGTTCACCTCGGCTCATAACGCGCGGCAGATACAGTTCGGCGCCAAGGTTATCTTCTAACCCGGCGCACGAGACATTTAATCCGGGGGCCGGTCACTGTAAGGACCGGCCCTCTTTTTTTATGGCGTCAGTCGGCATAAAGAAGTAACCTACCCGCGATGCAGAGTGAAATAAGAATACGCCGGGAGACGCCCGAAGACCGGCCGTCTATTCACAGGGTAATCTCCCTCGCCTTCAGCCAGGCGTTCGGCCACGCGGGAGAGGCCGACCTGGTTCGACGCGCTGCGCCAACAGGCGCACCCGCATATATCGCTCGTGGCCTTGCTCGACAATGAGGTGGTCGGCCATATATTCTTCAGCCCGGTTACGATTGAAGGTGAGGATTCGTCATTTGATGCCATGGGGCTCGCGCCCATGGCGGTCCTGCCCGATCACCAGGGAGCCGGGATCGGCTCGAAGCTTGTCCGGGCGGGGCTTGAAGAGTGTCGCGCCGCCGGTCACAACGTCGTCGTCGTACTGGGCCATCCGCATTACTACCCGCGCTTCGGGTTCGAGCCGGCCGCGCCAAAAGGAATCCGCTCAGAGTATGATGTATCGGACGATCATTTCATGATCGCCGAGCTTGAACCGGGCGCGCTCGCCGGCCGTAAAGGTACTGTGAAGTATCATAAGGCGTTCGCATCTCTTTGATAGGAGCTCCACTGAATAGCGTTAATGATCTCACGCATAGGGTAGAGGCGGTGGCGACCACCCGGTCCTTCTTCGGGCAGAAGAGGCTCGAGTATGCACCATTCAGCATTGGAAAGATCGGTCGAGTAGCGAGCACGGGTTGCAGGCATAAGAGGCACATCCTGATAGCGAGGTAGCCATAATAGTGCCAGAATGGCAGATAAATCTACTTGCTCCCGCTTCTTAAACAGCCTCTAGGTGAGGGAGCCGCATAGGCGTGTGGCCGATGTGCTGGTGCTAAGGTACGCGATTCTTGGACGCGGATTCATTATCACCATAGCGGCTCGAAAGGTTCCCATTTGCAATCCGAACTTTGAAGCAAAAGACTTATATCCGCCCCTTCTACATTTCATTTAGACCTGATGTAAAATTGCCTCTATAGTACTCTAGGTTCTGTTCATCTAGTTGCGACTCGAACCGGTGAAAAACCAGATCGGCCGCTTCCTTCAGATTGAAAGATCTGCAACACTGGAAAAACCTGAATACTGGTGCCTGGGAGTATCGGCTAAAACGGTAACTCGGTTGTGAGATAAACTCTAAGTATCGCTGTTCACACTTTCCTTTTTCTCCTTGTCGTTTCCAAGATGGCAAGAAGCTCAGAGATGGCATGTGTCGTTTAGCGGGTCGATTGTCAAAGCTTCTTCCGCTCTTTTTTCAGCCTCTATGAGCTTGCCCTGCCTCTGGTAGATCTTCGCTAGCTCTGTGCGAGCTTGTAGATTGTCAGTATCAATCTCAAGCAGATTCAACAAAACAGCCTCAGCCTCTATGAGCTTGCCCTGCTTCTGGTAGATCTTCGCTAGCTCTGTGCGAGGGTGAAGCTGTTGGGAGTCTATTTCAAGGCTCTTCAATAAAACAGTCTCAGCCTCTTTGAGTTTATTCTGCCTCTGGTAGATCTTCGCCAACTCTGTGCGGGGGTGAAGACCTTCAGGATCAAGTTCTATATACTCCTCTAGCCGTCTTATTGCCTCATCAAGCTTGCCCTGCCTCTGGTAGATCTTCGCTAGCTCTGTGCGAGCTTGTAGATTGTCAGTATCAATCTCAAGCAGATTCAACAAAACAGCCTCAGCCTCTTTAAGCTTGCCCTGCTTCTGGTAGATCTTCGCTAGCTCTGTGCGAGGGTGAAGCTGTTGGGAGTCTATTTCAAGGCTCTTCAATAAAACAGTCTCAGCCTCTTTGAGTTTATTCTGCCTCTGGTAAATCTTCGCCAACTCTGTGCGCGAGTTTAGGTCATCGGGTTTAATTTCCAGGACCCTTAACAGCACAGCCTCAGCCTCTATGAGCTTGCCCTGCCTCTGGTAGATTTTCGCTAACTCTGTGCGAGCTTGTAGATTGTCAGTATCAATCTCAAGCAGATTCAATAAAACAGCCTCAGCCTCTATGAGTTTATTCTGCCTCTGGTAAGCCTTCGCCATCTCGGTTCGGCAGTGTAAATTCTCAGGTGCGCTCTCAAGAAATGACTCCAACGACGGCTAATTGCTTCTGTGGATTTACTCTCAAAAAAGCAGAAGCCAGAACTTCGCTAGATGGAGTGTCCCGTTCAGTTGTGACGAACGCGCCACCTTTTCACTGAGGTATCCCTTCAAAAGGAAAATCTATCACCCTATGCGAAAATCAACGCACGGAGTTCTCAGCAGAGTAATTCTTTTTCGCCCCGAATATGTTGACCAACGCCTGAGACTTCTATATCATCTTCAAAATCCGTATGTTCACACCACTCCATCAATAATTCACTCTTGTCCAATTCAGGATGCTCTAGGAAAAATATCTCGGAAACGATTTCATGTTTAGCTCGTACGTAAATACACTTCCGAAAAGTATCGTTCCTTCTTTCCTCTACAATAATGGGCTCGTTCACCAATCCTCTGAACGTTTCTAAAAATGCTTTCTTCTGGGATTCATTTGCTCCAAACATCTTACTCAGAACGGAAAATGGCGTTCTGACTCCAAAAAGATAGAAAAGGGCTATATATCTGTATCCTTCTCCGAAAACCGGAAGATCTGCGACTTGACTTACGGTAATCATCCCAATCGAAGTCAAAATCGATTCTTCGCTTCTTTTTAAGGTCAAGCAGAATAGAATAGGTAGCGTTAACATAAACCAGCCATTCGTTTAGGACGATACCTCGTAGTGCCGCTCGATCAGAATCTGGAACCTCCAAAAGATCGAAAAGCTTTCCGTATAACCTCTTGCCTCTGCTGTCGAGAATTTCGGACACGATTATAGGATCGGCTTCTTCTTCTCCGTGCAAATATGTCAGGCACCCTGCTGTTCTGCAAGGTTCATGATAGCGGTGTTCACGCTCCGCAATCAGAATATGTATCCTGGAACAGTGATCAGGAATTTGCCGTAGCAATGTCTCTAACGATCCCTCGTCGGCAGCCGGGTTGTCGATGCAGAGCACTGTCTGTTCGGGTGTAGAGCCATACTTAAGCAGTGATAAGAATAGCTACCAGATCCTCTTTACTAAGAGGAATCTCAAGGTTCAGCATGTAAACGTTCTGCTCACGTCGGGCCAACTCTACGAGCTAAGCGATGCAGGATGGTCGTCTTGCCACATCCCCCGGCGCCCAAGTATCCAAAGTGTTCCACTGGGAGGGAGAATTTGCAGCCTATTGAAGGCGCTGCTCATAACCCTATCATTGCGGACATCAATGTCGTTACAAACCACATTGAATACGACATCATCTCTGTCGTTAATTCGGTAGTACTCAAGGGCCAGCTTTTTCACCTCCTCAGTCTCGTTCCTTTGCGCTCTAGTTAATTGAATCGAGCAGTGACCTGTCTGAAACCAGGTACTTGCCTGACGGGACATAGAGGGTAGTAGGCCGGTATTAAGGCCTCAGCATATTCCCATAGCTTTTCATTTATCGTGTCCCAGCCCCAATATTCGACAGTCGTCAATTCATTAGATAGAGAAGTGGCGTTTTGTTGAAGTTGTCTATCGTTTTTGAAGGTCGTCGCGAAAATGAAACGTTGAAGTTGAATAGTCAACTGTTTAGTCTTTTCAAACTCTTGCTCCATTTCAGTAAGTAGAGTGTCGCGAAGACTGATCATCACTTTTATACCTTGTATCTTTCAATTTGCATTGAAATGTAATGCCTGAATTATGTCGGTGAAAAGCCATCAATTCCATATTGGGACTGCCCTCTTCTTCCAAATCTTTCAATGCTGGGATCAGTAGTAAACTCTGCGAAGAATGTCACGTACTCAATCTTTCGAATTGATCTTCATCATTTAAAGGTGGCAATTGATATGACATTAATCTATTCCCAGCATAGATGAGAGCCAAAGTTCATTTCCATATCCTGCTTCATTACTTAACGCCTAACCCGTTATTAGACGAAACCTCGGCGTAATGTACTTCAATGATGTGTTATACGCAATTCATTTGTAATGGCCGATTCTAGCACTTACCAAATAGCTCTCGAAGTAGAGCCTTTGCTCTAACGTAGAGCATCGAGTTTATCGATAATTGGTTTAGGAGGTACCCATCTCTAGCTTCAGCATAATCTCTAAATCTTGCGTGACACGCAACCATCCTTTGCTGCCTAATATCAAAGGCAAGATGACTGAGCGAGCGTCACGAGGAGGGAACCCACCTAGATACCTCACACCGCCCGCTCGGCTTTAAGGTCGCGCATCAACCGGTCGAAAGCCTTCGTGTAGTTGTCATGCTCTTTCCAACTTGTGAAATCCCCTATGTCGCGCGTGTTCTTTACGAGCGCAGGCCATCCCCCTTCGCCGCGCCGCGGTATGACATGGCTCATGATCGCCCATACAATGCGGGCTTAAGCTGCCGCAATGATCTGTTATGCAAGATGTGTCGGGATAATCGTCATTTAGTTGTTTCTACAATCTCGTTGAAGGACTTCTGAGGCAAGTCTTTGTGACGTTCGTCCCAGGCTATGAATATTGCCTGTTTTACCTTATCAAAGTCGGCGTATCTCTGATGGGTAACTCGTCGCTGCCGAGCCTCCCAAGAGTTCCCTATACCTGCTTACAATCACATCCAGGGGAAGAGTGTCAGTTACTCTCTTGCTTTTTAAAACTGTAAGACAGGACTGAGCCATGACCTGATACTGAGGGTCTTTTCTTAACCATCCCCTTACTTTTTCAGTATCTACTTCGGACAAAGAGATATTCGCTTTGGACAAATCTTGCTCAAGTTGAGAGGCCGGTACAGTGATCACCGATTGGTTGCTATTCTCGCTGTCACTCTTTAATAGTTGAGGCCAGATACCTATGATAGCCGCAGCTATCACAGCTATTGCCCCAATTATTGCTATGGCTACTCCCTTCTCAGTTTGAGTCCTACTATTCTTGGTCCTGCTCATGCTGATCTCCTTTCATAAGTCTGGGAGGGCCAAGAGAGACTTAACGCCGCATGGCCTCATTGATCTATAGACGAAAATCAAGGCTTAGATACACCTTTCGCCCGCATACTAAGATTATCCGGGAGGACCTCTCGCTAGAGGGTTAGCTTGCTGTAAGGAGTGTAGTCGGGCTGTCTGTCAGGTCACTTGAAGATCGGGTCTGCGATACGCGCTACATCGCGCGGAGCGACGCGCCGAGAAAGAGCGCCGCCCTCGCCTTACTCGACCGAGGAGCCCCGCACGTACACTCGGGAAAAGTGTCCATCCAAGTGTCCACAGCACCACCCGAAACCGCGCAAATCGCACCGTCGGACGAGGGCGAAATATTTCAGGCGAAGACTGGATAATTTGTGAAAGGCGGATAGATAATAGGCTCTGGCCGTTTATATCGGTGACCGCGCGCGAGGGAATTCTTATGTTTTGTCCTAACTGCGGAAAAAGCAACGTGGCGGGAACGAAGTATTGCGTGAAATGCGGCACGAACCTCGAAGTCGTCACACAGGCGTTGACCGGTAGCAGGGAAGATTTTTTCACCAAGACCGACCTCGCCTTCGACCAGTTCATCGGGCGCTATACCGAGCACGTCTTTAAGGACGCGCCCACGCAGGCTGCCGACCGCTCGGTGGGAAGCTCATGGCGCTTGCTTGGGAAGGGCATCGTTACGACCTTTATAAACCTGATCCTGTTTTTTCTGATGTGGAACGTGCTGCCGCTCAGGTTTATGATCCTTTTGATCTCGACCCCTTTCAGGCTTCTGTTGAATCGCGACGAGCGTCAAAAGCAGGAGGTTCAGGAGATCGAGGTTGAAGCGAGGCCGAGTCTTGAGAGCGGGCCGCCCGAAAGATGGCCGGCCGGGTCGGTCTCGAGCGTCAGCGAGCACACGACCGAGAGGCTTCGAGATTATGCCGATCTAAAACCCGGAGAAAGAGAGTCGCGAGAGTAATCCCGCCGGAAACATCAATCGTCATTCCGCCCCGGCTATCGCCTCGATCTGAAGGCTCACCCGACGAAGCACGAGCTTGTCCTGCGACAAGGAAAGCTGCGCGGTGTCGAGCTTCGATAGCTTCATCTTTAAACTGTTTGCCTCCTGTCTGAGCCTTTCGAGCCGCACGTACAGGGTGTAGAGGTATCGGCGCGCGGCATCGATGCGCTCGGCGCATTCGGCCTCAGACATTCTCAGCTCGCCGACCTCGCGGTCTATCGCAACCGAACGCCTTTGAAGATTCATCAAGCGGTCGACGTCGCCCGTCGCGCCCGCATCTCTTACCTGGTCGTCGAGCGCCGCTTTCTCGGCCTTGCGTTCCTGAACAAGCAGGGCGATGTGCCGCATCTTTGCTTCCAGCTCTTGCAGTTTATTCTCCGCATTCGATAACTCGCTTCTCGCGTCTGCCATTTCCGACTCCATCCGCTTGAAGATATACCTGTACTAAAATTGTTCGACCTGGAGACTACGGGTTGATGGTTTGAGGGCAGGATGGCGTAAAGCTTACTCACCCGCGGGCGTCGGCGCAATAGTATTTCTGCATTCTGCTCTAAGAAGGCTCGCTTTCGGTCTTGATGGTGTCGGTCGTTACCGCTTCATCTATCGGCGCGCCGAAAACGGCGGTGTTCATAGCCGCCTCGCTCGGCACGTTTATGCTCTCCCAGGGTGTTTCAATAGCGCCGAGGGCCCTGGCCCGCTCGGCCAATTCTATGGCCGTCGGCCTTTTCTCCGGCTCCTTCAGCAGACTTTGCATGACAATACTTTCCAGTTCCGGCGGAATGTTAGGAGCGACTTCCCGTAATGGGGTAGGGTCTTTCGTCAGGTGCAAAACCGCCATCGCGTATATGCCGTCCCCGCTGGTCTGGAACGGCAGGTGCCCGCACAGCATTTGATAAAGAACAATTCCCAGGCTATAGATGTCCGCCCGCCCGTCATAGGGCAGGTCGGCGAAGCGCTCGGGCGCGATGTAAGCGGGCGTTCCGATAACGCCTCCCTGAAGCGTCATCGTCTCATCCGCCGAGCTGTTGGGCGAGGTGAGTGACTTGGCTATTCCGAAGTTGACGAGCTTTACTATTTCGCCTTCTTTCGTCTGGTGTAGAAAAATATTAGACGGCTTGATGTCCCGGTGGACTATTCCTATCTCGTGCGCCGCCGTTAACGCCTCGCAAACAGGGATGAGAATCTCTAAGGCGCGCGAAGGCGGCAGCGTACATTTTTCATTTATCTCATCGCCCAGGGTGTGGCCCTGTAACAGCTCCATCACTAAATAGGCCATCCCCGCGGAAATGCCGCAGTCCAGTACCGCGAGCGCATTCGGGTGCGCTATGCGGCTGGCTATTTTCCCTTCCAATCGGAATCGTTCGAGGTCTTCGGGCGAATTGCCGCCCGTCGTCGGCCTGAATATTTTAACGGCCACCGGCTTGTTCAACCCAATGTGAGTCGCGCTGTAGACGGCGCCGAATCCGCCCGATCCTATCTTGTGTTCCAGGCGGTATTTCTCATCCAGAATTGTGCCGGGTAATATGTCGGCGAGCATGGAGAAGACCACGTCCGTCCGCCTCTGGGCGTGGGTCAGCTCTTCGTTCCTCCTGATAAGCTCCCGGTTCTGCCGCTCCAGAGTCTTTTGCAGCCAGGCGATCTTCAATTGATTCTCAACTCGCGCTACGACCTCGTCGGCCTGGAAGGGCTTGGTGACGTAATCTACGCCGCCCGACTTGAACGCCTTGATCTTACTCTGCGTGTCGTTGACGGCGCTGATGAAGATCACCGGTATGTTGCGCAAAGCCTCATCGGCTTTCAGGTGCTTTAATAACTCGTACCCGTCCATTTCCGGCATCATAATGTCGAGCAATACCAGGTCGAAAATATCGTCCTTGAGCGTCTGCAACGCCTCGCGCCCGCTCGCGGCAGTCGCGACCGAATGGCCGTGCCTCGTGAGGTAACGCGACAGCACGTCGCGATTCATCTCGTTGTCGTTGACGACCAGGAGCGATCCGCATTCCGGCTCGCGGGCAGCAACATTCTCTTCCCTCGCGGGGTTGAATTCGGTAGCAGCGTTCGCGGACGTGTCTGATACCGGGCTGGCCAGCATTACCGTGGTGGGTCTCTTATTCTCGATTCGTGTAAATGTAGTTATATCCTCGACAAAAGAACGCAGCTTCCGGCCCGCCGCCCGTATGTTTTTCAGGTCGGTTACCTGGCTCTGCCGCCCCTCTCCCTGTGCTTGATTGAGCAGCCTCTCGGTACAACCCAGGGCTTCGTCGAGCGGCGCCCGCAGCTCGTCGCGAAGCTTAACGCCCAGACTTATTATGTTAATCTCAATGCTCTCTGCTTCGAGTCTCGCGGGGGAGAGGATCTCGTTTATCGAGGCGAGCAGTCGTTTAGCCGCCGCGAGAATCTTTTCGAGATCGGCGATGGCCGCGGGCCATCCGAGGTCGGCGGCGTCTTCGAGCAATATCTCGCTGTACCCTATAATCGCATTCAGGGGTGTCCGCAGCTCGTGCCTTACCTGGGTCAGAAGCAGGCTACTGTTATTGCTGTACTCGCGCGCCCGACGCCTGAAATCTCCCTCGTCTCTCATGCGCTACCCTTCTTTAGCAAGCCTTCGATCTTGTTTAGTAACCGGCTCAGCTCTATCGGCTTCGTGTCGTAATCGTCGCACCCGGCCTCCATCGCCCGCGCGTAGTCGTCCGACAGAGCATGCGCCGTCAGCGCTATTACCGGGATCGATTTCGTATCCGCCCCCGCCTTTATTCTTCGCGTCGCCTCCCACCCGTCCAGCACCGGGAGGCTCATATCCATGAGAATCAGGTCGGGGGCCTCTGATTGCGCGATGGCAATCCCCTCGGCGCCATCGACTGCCATGACGACCTCGAACCCCTTCCGCTCCAAACGCCGCGACAGCATATCACGATTCATCGCATTGTCTTCTACCAGGAGGATTTTGGTCATACGTCATCTCCTTAAGCCCGAAAAAGAGGGATTACTCTTTAGCCGAGGGGCGGTCCCGAAGGCACGAGATGGCCAGGTCCCGCACCTCTGTTAATAAATCCTCGCGGTTGTATTCGCTCTTTTCGATTATTCGTTCCACGTACCCTTCGAGTCTTTTACGGTCCTCTTCCGTCACGTCTTTAGCCGTGACGACCAGCACGGGAATCGCCCGCCATTCCTTACGCTTCTTCAGCTCCTTAACGAATTCGAACCCGTCCATCTCGGGCATCATAAGGTCTAAAAGGATCACTGTGGGCAGGGTGTTCGCCACCTGCTCAAGCCCCTCCTTCCCGTTCGACGCCTCGCTAACAATCCACCCTTCTTTTTCGAACACCCGCTTCATTACAAGTCGCGCCGATTCATAATCCTCGATGATCAATACCCTGCATGGACCCGCCGCGCTCTGATATTTTCTGACAATGTTCGAGAGCCGCTCCCTGTCTATCGGCTTCGTTATGTAATCGGCCGCGCCGAGTGCGAACCCTATGTTCTTGCTGTCGACGATGGTCAGCATAATAACCGGTATAGACGCGAGATCGGGGTCGGCCTTGAGCGAGGATAAGACCGTCCATCCATCCATCTTCGGCATTACCACGTCGAGCGTGATGACGTCCGGGCGCAATTGCCTGGCGAGTTCGAGCCCCTGTTTCCCGTCCAGAGCCGATTCCACCTGGAACCCTTCCTTGTTGAGGTATCGTTTCATCAAATCGTGCACCGCCGGGTCGTCGTCTATGATAAGAACCGTGCCTATCGTCTCCCGAAGAGTCGTCGAGTCGGGCTCTGACGCCGGGTGTGATCGGGCCTGGACTTGCGGCTCTCGTGCGGGCAGCCTCACCCTGAACACAGACCCCCTGTTAAACTCGCTCTCCACGGTTATGTCCCCGCCCATCATCTGGCAGAAACGTCTGGTGATTGTAAGCCCGAGCCCCGTGCCGCCGAACTGGCGTGTGGTCGAGACGTCGGCCTGTATGAACGGTTGGAAGAGCTTCCCGATCTGTTCGGGCGTCATGCCGATCCCCGAATCTCTAACCTCAAATATTATCCACTCGGCCCCCTGAGCCTGCTCGCGCGCGACATCGAGCGCGATCGTGCCTCTCTCGGTAAACTTGCTGGCGTTGCTCAGCAGATTGAAGAGCACCTGGCGAACTTTGGTCAGGTCGGCGCGCATAGAGCCGATGCGTTCGGGGCAATTGACCTTCAGCTCGTTATCCTTTTTTAGTATGAGCGGCTGGATCACACTCGCGACGTCCTCAACCATGGCCGACACGTCGAAGGTTTCTACGAAGAGATCCATCTTGCCCGCTTCTATCTTCGACAGGTCAAGCACGCTGTTAATCAGGTCGAGCAGATGTTTGCCCGCGGCGTGAATCTTTTTGAGGTCGGGGACGAGGTTGTCTTGCCCGAGGTCTTCCGCTTCTTCTTGCAGCATCTCGCTGTAGCCGATGACGGCGTTGAGCGGGGTGCGCAGCTCGTGGCTCATATTGGCGAGGAAGGTGCTCTTGGCCTGGTTCGCCGCGTCGGCTACTTCCTTGGCTTCCTTCAGTTCTACCTGTGTCGCCTCTAACTGAATGTTTTTCGCCTTGAGCTGTTGAGTCCTCTTGGCGACCAGCGCGTCGAGCACTCTCATCCTTCTTGCCTGACCGGCTGTCCTGAGGCGGACGTATGCGAAGACAGACCCGGCTAATGCTAACCCGTACAGGACGTATGCCCACCAGGTTTTCCACGGCGGAGGGGATATGTTTACTCTCATAAAAGCCCCCTCCTCGTTCCACACCCCGTCGCTGTTGGTGCCTTTCACCCTGAAGACATAATTGCCGCCGTCAAGATTGGTGTAGAAGGCTTCACGTCTCGTCCCGCAGTATATCCAGCTCTTATCAAAACCTTCGAGCATGTATGCATACTGAATCTTCTGGGGGTTTATAAAATCGAGCGCCATGAATTCAAAAGAGATCAGGTTGTCTCTATATGACAGCGCAACCTCGTCACCTGCCGACATCTTCTGATTCAATTTCCCCGAGTTATCAAGCTTGTTGATCGCGGTAATCGCGATGGGAGGATTAACGAAGCTGATCAGTATTTTGTCGGGATAAAACCGGGTAAACCCGTTGACCCCTCCGAAAAACATCTCTCCCCTGGGGCTCCTAAAGGCCGCCCCCGAATTAAACTCGTTGCCTTGCAGCCCATCGCCCGTGTCGTAGTTCCAAAACGTCCTGGTCCGCGGGTCGAATTTCGATAACCCATTATTCGTGCTTATCCAGAGGTTGCCCTGCTTATCGCTAAGCACGTTGTTTATGGTGCTATTGGGCAGGCCGTCTTTTTCTGTGAGGTGGGAAAAGGTTTGACTGCCGCGGTCAAAGAGATCAAGCCCGTACTTGGTGCCTACCCAGAGCCGCCCCGACTCATCTTCGTATATTGAAGAGATGTAATCGTTGCCCAGGGTCGCCGGGTCCGAAGGGTTGTTGCGGTAGTGTGTAAATGTCCCGGTCTCCCGGTCGAATTTTTTCAGCCCGTCCCCCCTCGTGCCTACCCAGAATGTGCCCCCGGCATCTTCATAAATTGAGTTTACTGTATTCTCGGCCGACTCCGGATTATCAGGATCGCTAAGATAACGGGCGAACTTTCCCGTATTTCGGTCGAGCTTGTTAAGCCCGCCTGAGGCTGTTCCAACCCACAAGACGCCCGCCCTGTCTTCATAAATCGGGCCGACCTCATTGTCACTCAGGCTGTCGGGGTCGTCAGGGTTATTAAGATAGCGGGTAAATCTTCCCGTCCGCCGGTCGAGCTTGTTTAGCCCTCCCGTGTCCGTTCCCACCCAGAGTGTGCCTGATTTATCTTCGTGGATCGATGAGACGTTCCTGGCGCTCAAGCTGGATGGGTTCGCGGGGTCATTCCTGTAGTGGGTGAATCTTCCCGTCTGCTGATCAAGATTGTTTAATCCGCCGTCGGCCGTCCCAACCCACAGCGTGCCCGCGCGGTCTTCGTAGATGGCGAGGACGACACTGTTGCTCAAGCTGTTCGGGTCATTCGGGTCGTTGCGATAACTTATGAACTTCGTCTCAGGGTTGAACCTGCTTACACCGCCCCCGTCGGTGGCGACCCAGATAATGCCCGCGCGGTCTTCGTAGAGTGAAAAAATATAGTTGTTGCTCAAGCTATCGGGATTGGCCAGGCTGTTTCGGTGATGCGAGAATTTTCCCGTCTCGCGATCAAGCTTGTCCAACCCGCCGCCCTGCGTTCCGATCCAAAACCCTCCGTTCTTATCCTCGTGAAGCGCGCGGACGTTGTCCTGACTGAGGCTGTAAGGATCAGCAGGGTTATTCTGATAACGAATAAACTTTCCTGTCTGCCGGTCCAGCCTGTTTAGCCCCCCGTTTATCGTCCCTATCCAGATCGTGCCCGCCTTGTCCTCATAGACCTCAAAGATAAAATTACTGCTCAGGCTGTATGGGTCGGCGGGGTCATTCTGGTAACGAATAAAGCCGCCTTTCTCCCGGTCAAACTTATTCAGCCCCCCTTCGACTGTGCCCACCCACAGCGTGCCCGCTTTATCTTCGTAGATCGAAGTTACGGCATCGTCGCTCAAGCTGTATCGGGTCGGCGGGGTCATTCTTATATCGGGCGAAGGTCCCCGTTTGTCGATCAAATCTGTTGAGCCCGCCCCCTCGCGTGCCCAACCACAGCGCGCCGGATTGGTCTTCGCAGATGGAAAAAACATAATCATGCCCCAGGCTATCCGGGTTGTTGGGGTCGTTGCGGTAGCGAATAAAGCTCTCTGCCCCGCGGTCGAGTCTGTTGAGCCCCCCGTTGCGCGTCCCTATCCAGATCGTGCCATTCTTGTCTTCATATAAAGCCCGAACCCAGTTATCGGATAACGAGCCTGGGTCCTGCAAATCGTGTCTATAGACCTTGAACTCATAACCGTTATATTTATTCAGCCCGTCTTCGGTGCCAAACCACATGAACCCTCGGCTGTCTTGCAGGATGCAAAAGACGGAGCTTTGCGACAAACCCTGCTCGATTGCCAGGCGCTGGAATGAGATCCTGCCATTATCGGCGTGAAGGTTGTCCGACCCGGTCAACGCGATCAGGATGATTGAGACACATAGCGCAATCCTGGGCCATACTAGAGAGTTGTCCCCCTTGTTTGTCTTATGTTGCATAATGATGATTGCTCGAACCGGCCCTTGTCGCACAGCGAGTTCAGCCGCTGTAAATTATCCTTACGCGTTTGCTTGCTCAATAATAGGTATGAGCCCTGGCGTTGAAGTATTTCTCCCGTTATCCCAGGGCTGAATGCAAAGTGCGGAAAGAGAGATTCCCGTACTATTGCTTCATGAGCCCGAACAGCTTGCCCACTATAGTCTTTACAATAATGAAAATCAATCTTCAGGAATTGGCCGGTTTGCTACCTCGCTCCCGATTAAATTACAATCAACCCGACTGGCAGAGGCTTGAGGTCAAAGAATGTCACCACAAAGAGGCTCAGATGATTGGCGGGTCGGAGGCTACATCGAATCGAGCGGTGACCGGCTTGCCATAGACGGTGTCGACGCGATGGAGCTCGCCCGTGAGTTCGGCACGCCGCTTTACGTTTTCTCCGAGCGCCGCATCGCCGAAAATACGCGCGGCCTGCGCAACGCGGTCGAATCCGTTCACCCGCGCATAAAGCTGTGCTACGCATCAAAGGCCAACTCGAACATGGCCGTGCTCGACGCGGTGCGGCGCGCGGGCGGGGACATCGAAGTGAATTCGGGCGGCGAGCTTTTCAAGGCCCGCCGCGTGGGGTTTCGCCCGGACCAGGTAGTCTTCAACGGCGTCTCGAAGACCGATGAAGAGATACGCGACGCCGTCGAATACGGCATACTCTCGATCAACGTTGACTCGCTTTACGAGATAGACCAGATCGCCCGCGTCGCGCGCGGCATTAAGCGCCGCGCGAATATCGCCATACGCATAGTCCCGGAGATAGTCACTCGTTCGCACATAGGGCTTCAGACGGGGCTGCTGTCGTCGAAGTTCGGGCTCTCTCCGTCGCAGATCGAAGAGGCGTTTCGCAGGGCCCTTGCGGCGAGCGACGCGATAAATCTCGCGGGCGTCCACATACACGTGGGGTCGCAAACCCCGGACTCGCACCCCTTCGCTCGCGCCTTTGCCGAGATGTGGCTGTTTCTCATAGACCTTTACAAAAAGACCGGCCACCGGTTGAGCCACATCAACATCGGCGGCGGACTTCCCGTCGATTATCTGCCCGCGACGCCGATGGCCGACGACATAGGCGAGCGCGAGCGGCAGATGCTTTCGGCCGAGCTTGACCCGGCCCAGGTCCTTCGCGCCGCGCTCGACGAAGCGCTTGAGGCGGGGCAGGCCGACCTGCTCGAAGGTCTTACGATAGTGCTTGAGCCGGGCCGCCGAATTATCGGCGACACGGGCCTGATACTGACGCGCGTCTGTAATATTAAAGAGAGGCCCGAGACCGGAGACACCTGGCTGCTTACGGACGCGGGCTATTCGTTGATGCTTTCGATAAATACTTACAAGTGGTATTACCACCTCATATCCGCCTCGCGCGCAAGCCATCCTCACAGCGCGCCCTACAAAGTGGCCGGCCCGCTGTGCGATTCGGGCGATGTCTATTTCGACATCGAGCGAGGAACGCGACTGCCTAACTACAGGCTTTTGCCTCCCGGCACGGATGTTGGCGACGTGCTGGCGCTGTTAAACACGGGCGCGTACGCGCTCGACCAGGCGTCGCAGTACAACGGCCGGCCCATACCGGCCGCGGTGATGATCGATCGAATCTGGCAGGGTTAAACTCGCGCGCCGCCGCCAGACCTACGAAGACCTGTTCTCCTTCGACGAGTGGTAAGACCGCCCGCCAGGTTTAAGCGAGCGGCCCTATATACGAAGATACTTTCCCGCATACACCCCGCCTTGCGCCCCAACCCCCGGACCCATTTTGCCCGCTTTTGGCCTGGCCGCCCGTAGGCATGCCTACGCTTCGTCGCGAAATACTTTCCGCCAAATCCTCATATTACAGTTGGCCCCCGTTGGCATAAACGTGATCGAGAAGCTAGCCGTGTTCCTACCCAACTGCGCAACGTCGATTGTGAATCAGCCTGGTTCAAGAGCGGCTATCGCGGCTGGGTACAAGGTTATCGGCTTGTGCTGCAAGGGCTTATCTTTCCCACTCCTGTGCCGATATGGGCTGCTTGGCGTCGCAACGATGAAGGAGAATCTTCAATTGCTGCGACTGCTATCAAAGAGCGAAGTCTTCAGGCCACCGAGGTACTACTTGGCGATACGACCTTCGGCGGCCCTGACCTGGTTCAAGGCTATGGAGCGGCGGGAGGCTTCTTGCTGACCCCAAAGCAACTGCCGAAGAAAAGGCGAAGTTGGAAGAATGATTTGTATGCCTATCGCAAAGAGACGATAGAGTTGCTGTTTCAAAGAGTCATACAGAGTTGCGATTTGAAAGCGTGTCCAGTGAAAGGGCTCAATCGCAACGGAGCATTCGTCATCTGTAGTGTATGGCTATATCAAAATTAGAGGCTATTTTTCAGTTTGAAAGGCAGGTGAAAGATGGACGAAGTATTAATTAAAGTAGGGAATCAGGATGTGAAACTAAGAAAGAGTCGCAAATTCATAGCTGTTAAGCCGCGCCCGGAAGTTGACCGCAAGGCGTTGAGCGAGCTGGTGCCGGAACTCTCAGCTTCTCATTCCCCCAGGTCCAGGCTGGGCGGGTTCGAGCTTATCAACATCGCGGAGAATGAGACGTACCTGGAAGAGACGCTCGATACGCTCCGTGAGAACCCGGCGATTATGGAAGGCACTCACGTGTTTGAAACCTCGGACGATCAGGTGCCTTTCGTGCCAACCGGCCAGCTTTACGTCGAGTTTGATCCGGCCACGTCTGCTGAAGAGAGTCAGTCGTTGCTCGATCAGCACCACCTGGAGATCATCGAGTCGCGCGCCAAAAACAGGTTCATCGTACAGGTGACGAGGGATTCGGTAAATCCGGTAAAGACCGCGCGTGCGCTGCAAGAGTCTCCGCTCATCAAGGTGGCGGAGCCGGACCTTGCGACGCCCGGACAGTTAGAGGCGTTTGTGATTCCGAACGACCCTCGCTTGATCGATCAATGGCACCTTCAGAATACCGGGTACCACCGCGGCACCTCCATAGGATTTAAGCCGGGCGCGGACGCGCGCGTGGTCCAGGCGTGGGAGAAGGCGCAGTCCGTGGGTGACCCGAACGTCGTGGTCGCCATAATCGACGACGGCTTTGACCTCTCGCACCCTGATCTGACGGGGTCGTGGAAGATCGTCGCTCCTAAGGACTTTACCCGTAACACCGCGAGCCCGGTCCCCGATCCCCTGTCGCAAGACTGGCACGGGACGGCCTGCGCAGGCGTAGCCGTCGGGAATGCCGACGGCACGGGGATAGTGGGCGCGGCCCCGCGCAGCCGGTTGATGCCGATCCGATGGAGCCGCACCCTGTCACAACGCAACATCGAGTTATGGTTCGATTACGTGCGGGAGCAAGGCGCGTGGGTGGTAAGTTGCAGCTGGAAGGCGAGAGCCAAGAATTTTGCTTTACCTACGCTCGCAAGCCGGGCCATAGCGAGATGCGCAAGAGAAGGCCGCGGCGGATTGGGAACCGTCATCTGCTTTGCCGCCGGGAACGAAAACGTCGATGTCAACGATCCTGAAGCCGAGACCCTTAACGGCTTCGCCACGCACCCGGACGTGATAGCCGTCGCGGCTTCCAACAGCCGGGATCAAAAATCGAACTACTCGAATTACGGCCGGGAGATCTCTATCTGCGGGCCTTCCAGCGGGTCCGGCGGATGGCGCATCACTACTTCTGACGTGATGGGACAATATACCCGCGGCGATGAGACCTTCGAAGCGGGTTACAGCATAGGCGCGTACACGGATGATTTCGGAGGCACGTCGAGCGCGTGTCCTCTCGTGGCAGGCGTCTGCGCGCTGCTGCTTTCGATAAAACCGGACCTGACGGCCGCCGAGGTCCGCGAGATCATTCAAAGCACGGCTCGCCGCATCGGCAGCCCGTCGCAGTACGATTCGTCGGGCCATTCGCGCGAATTCGGCTATGGCTGCATCGACGCGCTCGCGGCCGTGGAATCGCTCGTCGAAGAGAGCGATATAGAACCGACCTGGGGCACTAAAGGCCACACGCTTGTCAACGAGCTGACGGTGGGCGCGGTCCCGGATGATCTCAGGCTCTTTTATGACCTCCACCGTGATGAAGTGATCGAGCTTGCCATGGCGGCCGATGATGCTAAAAAGACCGACCCTGCGGAAAGGCCGCGTCACTTCCTCGACATCGATCTTTATGGGGACTTCCCATTTAAAAACCTTCCCGAGGATTTTAACGACGCGGTGGCGAAATTCGGCAAGAAGACGGTACTCGACCGCGGGATCGTCCCGTGGCAGATCGAAACTACCTACGATAAGTTGGTAGACGCATTCCGCAAAAAGAACGGCAAGAAAGTGATCGAACATTCCGGATGGCTCGGCCATTACGTCGGTGACGCGCACGTCCCTTTCCACACCACCGCTAACCACGACGGCAACCTGACGGGGCAGAAGGGTCTGCACAGCTATTTCGAGACCCGGCTGCTTAATAAGAAAGTCGCCAAGAATGAGGTCCACCCCAAAAAAGGGAGCGCCATCAGCGTGAGGCCGCACGTACTCGCTTTTGAATGGGTTCGCGAAAGTTATACCTTCGTCCAGCCTTTGCTCGACGCCGACGCGGCAAACGGCGGGAAGCAGAATAAGAGAGACCTTGAGGGGTTTGCGAAGACCGCAAAACCCATAGCCATCGACCGGTTGTCGAAAGGATGCACGCGCGTGGCAAGCCTCTGGTACAGCGCGTGGGTCGAGGCCGGAAAGCCGAAGATAAGCGACCTTACTTCGTAGCTGCCATGTCCGCTTATCGGAAGGTGATAAACGTTCGGCCCGGCTTAGGCACTACCTAAGCCGGGCCGATCTAATTTGCCGGGAAGCACGCCCGCCCGATTACCCTAGATCACTATCTCGATCTCGTTGTTCCAGTCAGAGCCGCTGCCGTCCCTCAGCCTGAGCCGCCGGCCGTTTTGATCTACGGGTTCGACTCGCATGGTGTTGCCGGTTATCTTGACGACCAGGAAATGCCCGGCGTCGGTCCCGCCCCACGCCACGAGCGTCCCGTCTGAAGTCCTGCGGGGCACCTCATCGCGCGGCGACCCTCCACCCCCGGTCAGGAGGTGATGTATGGGCTTTGACCCTGGCCAGGGGCGTTCCCTGGTCAGGTATTGCTTATTGTGATCGTGCCCGCAGAAGACCACGTTTACGTTCGACGCCTCCCATAACGGGACGAGCGCCTCTTTCACCTCGCTCGTATCGCCATGCCTATCGCCCTTCGAGTAAGCGGGGTGATGCAGAAAGGGTATGCGCCACATCGGGGCAGCTCCCCCGTTTGTGAATATGCTTCCCAGGAACGCCGCGTGACGATCATCGAGGAAGCACCGGTTCCTGTCGCTCCCTCCGCTCATCGTGATTCTTTCCTTCGATGAGTCTATGGCAACCATCTCTATTTCCGACCCGAACTTGAAGCGATAAGTTAATCCCGGTCTGGTCAAAACATCTTCGCGGGGGAACCGCTCGACTATGAAGAGGTTGTCGTAGAGAGTCTTGCGGTCGTCGGTCTCGTCGCTTTCGCCCGTGTCGTGATTGCCAATGGTCGGAAATGTAGGGATGCGGTTGATGACGAACCGGTACGGCTGGAAGAAGGTGTAGAACCAGTCGTCGTCGTCCGCACCCTTGTTCTCGTCCCGATCCGTCACGCCCGGCGCCGACACTCCCGTGCGGGTGGCGTGCTTATAGATGTTATCACCCGTCGTCACGATGAACCTTATCTCATCGGGTCTGCCGGGATTCATTTTTGACGCCAGGGCCTCGGCAACCAGTTGTTGCTCGTCGGTGGCGTCTCCGAAATCGCCTATGACCGCGAATGTCAAATCGGCCGCCGTGTCGGGAGAAGGGAATGTTCTGAACTCATTGTTGTTGTACCCGTGGCTGACCGGCTCGCGCCGTTCGTTCTTCCTGTAGGTGTATAGCGGCTCGGCGGCCCAGGGGTCGTCGTCAATCTCTAATTCATAGCGGTACTTTGTGTCAGGGTTGAGCCCCTCCAGCCAGCAGTAGTTCTTATTGCGCGACCGGAAGCGCATCACTTCGCGGCTCGACATATCGGTGACCGTGACGACTGCGTGTTCGCCGTAGGACTCGGAACCTTCTCCTATAGATGACCTGCGCCTCTCAAGTAGCATCAGCAACGAATCGTCATCTACGAGCCGGTTGGTCTCATCGAAGAAAAACTTGCCCCACGCGACTAATGCGCTGTTGTGGCTCAGGTGCGCGAGGTAGATGTAAGGCTCCCTGTATTTAATGTACATGCTCGATATGTTGTCTCCGTAAACAAACGCGGCCCCGCCCCTTCAGGCCGAGATGCCGGCTTGCTGCTATCCTTTCCTGTTCGCGCCTTGTTGTTTTCCATGCGGTTTCCTCACTCATTAATCCCCATCTGATATGCCGCTAATGCTAAAAACATTTCAGGTAGTACTGAGGCGACTAAGAATACTAATGAAGGTGATTCTGCAAAGAAGGGTCAGCAGCTATAGAGCATATGAGTAGCATAGCGGGAGCGCCGCGGGGGCCCTCTTACAAACAGATGCGGCTGGACCTGGTCCGGAAAGGCGGCGGGGGCGGGGCAGGCTCAAGGCGAGCTCTAGCTCTTTTTTTGTCCAGGGCCTCGATGATTTTTCGGTAGGCGTCATCTTGTCTGAGCGGGGCGAGCGCCGCGTTGCTTTCGATCTCGGCCAGGTCATTGAAGCCCTTCTCGACCGCTTTCTTTAACGCCTCAAGCGCCCTCTTTCTGTCGTTATTGAGCGAATACACCGTAGCCAGCCGGAAAAGCACTCGCGGGTTGTCGGGCATGACCTGCGCGTCGAGAGAAAGGCTTGCGGCCGCCAGGTCGTATCGCTTCTGCTGTATGTATCTCATCGAATCTTCATACCACCAGACGAGCACCTGGTTAATCACGCGGCGGGCGAGGGTTCGCTCGGGCGAGCTTTCCGGGGCGCGCGCCTTTCTTGTCAAATCCGCGACCTTCCGTTTCAATTCCGAGACGACAAGCACTCGCGATTCCGTATCGTCGCCAAACGCTTCATTGTTCGGAGGGCGCGCGGGCGCGGCTGGTCTCTAATCTTCGCCTGAGCGCTACAATCTCGCTCACGCGCCGCTGCTGCTCGCTCTCCGCGTCGCGGTCCTGTTTGAGCGCTTGCTTGACCTCTTTCGTCTCTTTTAATTCGGCGGCCTTCTTCTCGAATTCGCTTACGTCCCTGAGCCCCTTGAAGTCATACGCGAGCGCGTCATAAACGGCGTACGCTTCAAAAGGCAGCGCCGCGGTCGCCTGCTCCAGCCGCTTCCTGATCACCTCCTCCATCAACGCCTCATCCTTAGGGCGGCGGCCGGTCTTCATGGCCTGTATCTCCATCCACTCGATTGCCCGCGCGCAGTATTCCGGCGGCGGCCAATCGTGCCCGCCCTCGAAGACCTCCATTCGGTTGATAACGCCCGCCGAATCGAGCTGGCGCTTTACCCTCTTCATCTCGATGTAGTTGAAATCGTCGTTGCCTACCAGAGAGAAATAGATAAACGGCAGCGGGCCCGAAGGCTGCAAATCGGAAGGGAATCCGGCGCCTACTCCGATCACCCCGGCGATCTTCCCGCCAAACCCTATGGCCACGCGCGACGCGATTCGCGAGCCGCCGGAAAACCCGGTCGTATAGACGCGCCCCTCGTCTATCGAAAGCCGCTTTACGGTGTCGTCAAATATCGCGACTATCGCGGCCTTCACCTCTTCGGGCGAGATGTAGTTGCTGGAATTATTCGACGCGGCGACTATATAGCCGTACTTCTCCGCCGCATCCTTGAACCGATTTACCGGCAGCGGCCCCCGCGCCATCGGCTCGAAGGCGTAGAGTATCGGGTAGCGCTTGCTTGCCGTGTAGCCGGAGGGGAGGTACAGCGCGTAGCTTTGCGCGGGGTTGCCGGCGCACGCGACCTTTTCTATCACTTTGCCGCGCGGCAACTGCTCGGCCTGCGCCAGGGTTGCCGGCGCTGAAAAAAGAAAAAGAAGAATGAGTGACAGCGGCGTAAATCTTAAAACCTTTGGCATCGCTTGAGCCCCGATACAGACTGGATTCGCCTCGCTTTAAGAACGCCGCTGTCGTCGCTTTCTTGCGCCCGGCGTTCGCCTTCTACATCGGGTCGAGTATCGAGCCCATGAACAGTACCGCGCCGGTCTCGTTATCCCTTATGACGAAGAAGAACGGATGATCGACAACCATCCGGAAGGCTTTGCGCGGCCGCATGGCCGAGGTAGTCCGCATCTCGGTCGACGTGACGGCAGCCGCTTCGGTGCCCTCTTCATTCACTTCGGCAAAAGTCTTGTGCTTCACCTTGCTTATATAGACCCGACCCGAATCTTCGGCCATACCCGAAAAATCGGCGCGGCCTGGCTCGAAGGCCGATTCCATGCCTAAAGCCTTCAGCGCGTCGTTGAGGGTGATTTCGTACTCTAGCTTGAAGCGCGGGAGGCTTATCTGGCCGTCGGTTTCGGCGAACTCGTCCATCCACTTTTCCCAGTTGGCGGCACTCAACTCGCGGTGCAGATCGTTGAGCGTCTTACCTTCGACCGGCAGAAAGACGTACATGCTCACCCGGCCATTGCCGTACGGCAGGCTTACTCCCTGAAAGCCGGGCGACTCGAAGTATTGATACTTGCCCGATTGGGTCATCATCGGGAGGCGCTTTGTGTTGCCGGCGGCGGTCTTGAACGGCTCTTCCTTGGTCTTAACGGGGTCGAACTGCTTCGACCACTGGCCCTTGAAGTAAATCGCGTTGATCAGAAAGAGGATCGTATCGGGCGATATGCTGTCGACGATCTCGGTTATCTTGCCGTGCGTCTTATCGCTCACCCACGAGTTTATCGTTGCCGGCGCGCCCGGGTCGCCGAAGTTGAGCGCGGTCACTTCGGCGCTGAAAAACTTCTTGTTCCTCTGTATGAAGTCCTGTTTGAAGCTGACGCCCTGCCTGGCCCATAACGAATTCGCGATCTCAAGCTGCACCTTCGGGTCGGCGCTCGCGAGCGCGGCCTTCATCTGCGAATATGCCTGGTTGAACTCTTCAATGCTCATATTCTGGACTTCGAGCGCCCGCGCCATACCGGTGCGCGTGTCGCCCTGCGCGCCGTTGTAGGTCATTGCCAGGCACAGCGCGACGCTCGCGGGCGATACGAAGACGTTCTTGCCCGCGCTCTGCTTGAGCACTTCGGAGTAGAGCTTGAAGCCGAACCTCGCGTTTGCCGAGGCAAGCTCCGGGCTCACCTGCGCCGGGGATGATTGCTGCGGTTCATTTTCCATAGCGGTGTTTGTATTCGAAGGCTGATTATTATTGCCCGCGCTGCTCGAATGACTCACGCTTGAGCACCCTATGAGCGCAAATAAGACGAGCGCGACCATAAATCGCGCGGTTCGTAACCGTCGCGCGGTTAAAGATCGATCTGTTGCACATCCTTGTCATAGTCATTCCTTCCTCTTCTGCCCGGCGATCCAGAGATTGATGCGCTGTTCGAGCACGTCGAGCGGCAGCGGGCCGTCGTCGAGCACCGCGTTATGAAACCTTCTCAGATCGAACCTGTCGCCTAGCTCGCCGCTGGCCCTTGCGCGCAGCTCCTTTATCTTTAGCTCGCCGAGCTTATAAGCAAGCGCCTGTCCGGGCCAGACTATGTAACGATCAATCTCGACCACAATGTCATTTTCGGTCTTCGCCGAATTATCCTTCATGAAATCAATAGCGCGCTGGCGGCTCCACCCGAGCGCGTGCATCCCCGTGTTGACGACGAGCCGGCACGCGCGCCACATCTCGTAGGTGAGCTGCCCGAATTTAGCGTAAGGGTCTTTGTAAAAACCCATACTCGACCCGAGGCTCTCGGCATAAAGCGCCCAGCCCTCGACGTAGGCCGTGTATCCGCCGTTGCGTCGAAAATCGGGCAGCGCGCCAAGCTCCTGCGCGCGCGAGATCTGCAGGTGATGGCCCGGTACGGCCTCGTGGAGCGAGAGCGCTTCCATCTCGTACTTCGGCCGCGTGTCGAGCTTATACGTATTCACCATGTAGAATCCCGCGCGAGACCCGTCGGCCGCGCCGGGCTGGTAATACGCGGTCGTCTGCGCCGGCCCCTCATAATCAGGGATGACTTCGACCCCGTAAGAGTTGCGCGGCAGCTCCGCGAACAGCTCGGGCAGCCGCGCGTCGGCGCGCTTTGATATGTCGCGGTAGGCTTCGACTAAATCTTCGGCCTTCGTATAGTAAAACTGCGGGTCGGTCCTGAGGAAATTGAGAAACTCCTGAAAGCTCCCCTTGAAGCCTACCTGGCGGATTATTTCGCTCATCTCGCGGCGTATGCGCTCGACTTCGCGGAGGCCCGTCTCGTGTATATCTTTCGCGGAAAGCGCGGTCGTCGTGTGGCGGCGAATCGCATACTGGTAAAAGGCCGCGCCCTTCGGAAGCGCCGCCGCCGAAATGTCTTTGCGCGCCGCGGGCAGGTATTCGTCCTTCATAAAGGCGAGCAGCTTTTTGAGCGCGGGCGTCACCGCTTCTTTGATCCGCTGCCGGCCGGCGTCGGAAAATCGCTCGCGGTCCTTTGCCGCCACGCCTTCCGGGAAAGCGGTGAAAGGCTTGAAGAGCGGGCTGCGCGCCGGGTCGTCCGCTATCTGCCCTTCGATCTGAGAAGGGATCGTCCGAAGCGGCACCGCGGGCTGTACCCACCCGGTTTCGATGCCGCGCTTCATAAGGGCTATCGCCTGATCTACCTGCCGGGCGAACGCCGCGAGCCTCGACAGGTAGTTATCGTAATCCTTTGCATTTCGAAAAGGGGTGTTGGCCGCAAGCTGGCCGAAGCTTATCTGCAACCCCTCCATCTGGTTTATAGGCATGTATTCGAGAGGGAACTGTTGCCCCTCGACGTTGAGCTTTTTATCGGCAAGGTACAGGTCGTATGAGATGAGGTCCTGGCCCGATAATTTAGCCCGATCAATCTTCTGTATCCGCGCGAGCATTTCGCGCTCGTGCGCCTCGCGCCGCTCGATTGCCTCCGGCGAAAGATCGGTCAGCCGGTCGTTATAGCGATTGTCGCCCAGGAAAGTGGCGGCCTCCGGGGACTGTTCGAGTCCCCACTCCCAGTCTTCTTTAAAGAGCGCGTGAAGTTTCTTGGATTCATCGTTCATCGCAGTCACCTGTCCCGGAACCATAGGCGCAACGAGCGCGATCAAGATCAACAAAACGAGCTTGCGGATCACAAGTGCCTCCTGAGAATGCGGGTTTTATTTCTTAGAAAATTCTATGGCCGCTTCGGGGTCAAGTCAAAGCGATGAATGCGCCAGAGCTTGGCCGGGCTATTCCGCGTCGGGAGCCGCGCCCTTCTTCTTAAAAAGCCGGGCCTGCACCTCGCGCGCTTTGACCATCGCCTCGTCATAGGACTTGCTGATCTTTGGAAACCGATCCCTGGCCTTCTGTAAGAGCCGCGCGGCCCACGGCGACGAGTTTGAAAGCAGCGACAGGCCGATCAACAAGAAAAGAATCCCTTGAAGGATAGGAAGGAAAAGGCCAAGAATGCCCAGCGCTATAAAAAACCAGCCGAGCCACCAAATCGCAATTCGCTTTATTCTTTCACCCATGCGGTCCCTTGTTACCGCATTAAGTTTAACAGAAAGACTCGGCTTCGGTCAGTAGAATCAGGTAGTGGGGTAATAAAGAAGATGAAGGTAGAAAGTTGGAGTGCTGCGACACGCTCGCAGCTTTTTGAAGCGATGACCTGTCACCGCACTCCATATCTCCTCATTACCGCTGACCGCTTGCCCTGGGCTTCGGGACGTCAATCGCCGGGTTACGAACGAAGAAGCCCGCGGGGATCAGCTTAAAGCCGGATTTGTGGACGGTCATTATGGGCCACTCCTCGGGCCGAGGGATGTGCGTTACGCCGAGCGTGTACCATAGCACCACGTCTTGATTCTCAATCGTGCGGTTAGCGGCCGTCCACTTCGTCAATCCATCGCCGCCTTTGCTCTGATTTATATAATACCCCGCGGCGTTCATCTCGGTCGGCTCGAACCTGGTGGCCCACAGGTGAGCATTCACGAAGCCCGCGCGCTTTCTGACGCTTGACTGGGGCAGCGCGTAGGGCAGGGAATTATCGCCCGGCACGAGCATGTAGCCGACGGGCTGGCCGAGCCGATTTTTTGCGGCCGGGTTTATCACTTTCCACTTTCGGCCCGACGCCATGTTGACATGCCGCTGCGCGTCTTTCTCCTTGCCGAGCAATGTTTCGGTCATCGTAAAGGCGTTCGCATAAGGATTCTTTGGGCCGGGCGGCAGCGAAGCCGTGTTCATTTCGACGACGCTGTTGGCCGTCCCGTCAACGTCGGTGTCGAGCCTAAAATTGAAGAAGTGCTGGTGGTGAACGGCCGCCACGCCTTCGGCCACCATGTGCCCGTGGTGCTCGGCGTGCGAGGCGTCGCCCGGCTTCACCCCCTTGGCCTGCATTATGCCCGTCATCTCGACTTCCATTTCAAGCGTGCCGTCCTGATGAAATATCCAGTTGAAGCCGTACTCGTAATTGCCGGCCGTGGCGATCCACGACATCACGAGCTGGCGCGCCCGGCGCGATTCGGTGCGGTTCGATTCGAAATCGAGGTGCTTCCAGAGCAATCCGCCGTCCCTTTCAAACAGCGCTATGGTGCGCGGGGCTTCAAACGCCCCGCCGCCTTCGTTCGGAAAAACGCTGCTCAGAAATAGGGCGTTCGGCGGCGCGTCGGCGAGCGGTTCAAGCGGGTTGGCGAAGCGCCCCAGCGCGTATTCCCCCATGTCGAACGCGTTGCGGAAAAACCATGTCTCGCTCGGATCGCCGTAAGGCACCACCATCTCCGATAACGACGCGCGATAGATGACGGGTCGCACCTTGCCTTCGTCCTCGTACCCGACCATGTGCAGCACGAGCCCTTCGCGCGGATGCATGCTGTAACGGAAGCGCCACTTCTGCCAGCGCACCTCCTGCCCCGCGATAGTAAAGCTCGCCCCTTCCGGCTGCGATATGACCATCGGCTTCGGAGCTTCGCGCAGCTTGCCCACCGCCTCCTCGTGATAATCACCGATCTCCTGCGAGACCGGAACGACGCCCGTGTCGACGAGCTTCAGCACGCGCTTCCCGGTCAAATCTACATAGGCGATGAGCCCCTCAATCGGCCGCGCGTATGCGTTTTTTGCCGAGCCCTTATAAAAAGGCACCGCGCGAAATATCCGCTTGCCCTCCTCTTCGGGGAAGGCATAATAACCGGCGGACCACGGGTCTACCTGGACCTGCCTCATGTCAGTAATGCCGCGTTTTTGGATCGCCTCTTTAAAACCTGGGTCCGAGCGAACGATTGTCTGCATCAGCAGGAAATCTTCAATCAGCATGTTCGGCTGCGCGCCGGGCACATCTTTCCAGGAGATGATCTTTTTACTCCTCAGATCGACCAGCGCTTCGCTCGTCTTATTCTTATCGCGCTCGTAGATGACTATGAACGCCTCGCGTCGAAAAGCGTCGCCCGGCTTGAAGGCCAGCACCTCAGACTTCGGCGGCTCGTGCAAGACGACAATCGGGTAGCGGGTCGCCGAGGTCACCTTGCCGGCGGATTTCAAGACTTCGACCGCGGCCGTGATCTCTTCTTTCCCGAGCGGGTCGAGCGGGTGCGCCGCATTGCCGTTCGTGTCCGCTAAGGATTTGCCCGAGCCGAGCAGACAGACAAGTATTGAAAGAGAGGCTTTCAACAAGGCGGGGGACAACTTCTTTTTCATGGCGTTAAGTCTCCGTCCTGAGATGGCGATTAAAAGGTCAGGCGATGATTATTCCGCGCGGGGTGAGATGTCAAGGCCGGAGGCGATGCGGCGTATGCCCTCTTCGATCAGCTCGGGGTGGATCGAGAACGAGAGCCTGAGAAAGCCTTCACCCTCGCGGCCAAAGGCCGAGCCCGGCACCGTGATTACTCGATTATCGAGCAGCCTCAGCGCGGTATCCATCGAGGGGCCGAACCTCGACACGTCGAGCATCGTGTAGTATGCGCCTTCGCCCTCGACGAAGGGCAACCCCAGCTCTCGCTCTATGCTGTGGCGCATACAGATTTGCCGCCCGCGCAGCTCATCGCGAAAGCCGGCCGTCGCGTCGCTCCCTTCCCTGGTGAAAGCGGCCACGGCCGCCTTCTGCGTCACGGCCGACGCGCAGGTGGAGACGTACTGGTGCATGACGGTGATGTGGTTGACGATCTCTTCCGGCCCAACCGCCCAGCCTATTCGCCAGCCCGTCATGCTCATGCTCTTCGATAGCCCCGATACGATTATTGTCTTTTCATACAATTCCGCTATCGAGCCGGGGCGCTCGTCAAAATATATGTCGCGATATATCTCGTCGGAGATGACAACCGCGCCTGTCTCGCGCAGGCGCTCGGCTATATACCGAAGATCGTCGCGCGCGAGCACGCGCCCCGTCGGGTTCGACGGCGAGAGCAGTATGACGAGCTTCGTTTTATCAGTGACGGCGCGGTCGAAACTCTCGCGGTCGAAAGCAAACCCGAGCGCCGCGGGCAACCTGTAATAACCCGCATTCGCCCCGGCCATCTCGACTATAGGCGGGTAAGCAAGGTATCCGGGGTCGGGCAGTAGCACCTCGTCGCCCGGCCCGACAATCGACATCACCGCCGTAAAGAGCGCTTCTTCCGACCCGTTCGTCACGCAGACCGATGCGGGCGAGTAGTTGCGCCCGCCCGCGCTGTGATAGCGGGCTATGCACTCGCGCAACGCGGGTATCCCCGCGTTCGGCGTGTAGCCGTTATGTTCCTCCTCGATCACGCGGACGGCTTCGCTCAGTATGAATTCAGGCGTAGCGAAGTCCGGCTCGCCGAGCCCCATATTTATAGAGCCCGCCGGCGCGTTGTCATAAAGCGCGCGGGTTGCGCTCTTGCGAATGTTCTTGAGCCGGTCCGCTGGAGTGAACATATTCGAGTAAACCTGAACGCGCCGCGCTTATCTCAGGAAGTCTTCCAGCCGAACAGAAGCGTCGGTCTTTTCGTCACGGTATTTCACTATGATGGGAGTGTAGAGCGAAAGCCCAAGCTCCGCGCCGCGCCCGCTGCTGATCGCGCGCGAGCCCGCGACGACGACCGCGCCGGCCGGGATTTCAAGCGGCCCCTCGGCCGTCTTTTTATACACGCGGTCGCGCACTATGTCATAAACGGGCGTGCCCCCGGTCAGAATAGTTCCGGCGGCAAGCACCGCGCGCTCGCGCACTATCGCGCCTTCATAGACGCCGCAGTTGCCGCCTACGAGCACGTCGTCTTCGATGATTACGGGCATCTCGCCTATGGGTTCGAGCACGCCGCCGATCTGCGCGGCGGCGGATATGTGCACGCGCTTGCCCACCTGCGCGCACGAGCCGACGAGCGCGTGCGAGTCGATCATGGTCCCCTCGTTCAACATAGGCCCCGGCGTTGACATACATCGGCGGCATGCAGGTGACCCCCCGCCCGATGTAGCAGCCGTCGCGTATGGACGAACCGCCCGGCACTATGCGCACGCCGTCGTCGGCGGTAATTCGCTTGAGCGGGTAGGTGTGCTTGTCGTAATAGCGAAACTGGTGGCCTATGGAAAAGTTCTCTATGCGGCCGAGCCTGAAGCCGAGAAGTATTCCGCGCTTCACCCAGAGGTTCACGCGCCACCGGCCGTCTATCTTTTCGGCGGCGCGGACCTCGCCCGTGTTGAGCCTCTGCTTGAACTCGTCGAATAGAGCATAGTGGTCCTCCGCGGGCTCGTCCGGCGGGTTGTCGAACAGTTGGTCGATGCGTTCACTCAGGTCCATAGCTTAGATCAACCTCAAATCGGTCAGCACCCTGCGCAGCTTATCTTTTGTCTCGGCCGTCACCGGCACCATCGGCAGCCGATATACCTCGCGAATCTTTCCCATCATCGCGAGCGCGGCTTTGACCGGGCCGGGGCTCGTCTCTATGAAGTTCGCCTTCATGAGCGGGAACAGCTCGCGGTTTAATCGCCGCGCCTGCGTACCACTCGCCGTCCGAGCAGGCGCGGGCGAGCGCGCGTCATCTGCCGGGGGGCTTCATTCGACGCGACGGAGATAATGCCCGCGCCGCCCAGCGCCATGACCGGAAGCGTCAGCGAATCGTCGCCCGAAAACAACTTGAAACCTTCGCTCATGCGCGTCGCTATCTCGGCGATCTGCGATACGTCGCCCGAAGCTTCCTTGACCCCGATGATGTTCGGGATCTCGGCAAGCCGCGCTATGGTGTCGGGCAGAATATTTACTGACGTGCGCGGCGGCACGTTATAGACGATGATCGGAAGCCGTGTCGCCTCGGCGACGGCGCGGAAGTGCTGGAAAAGACCTTCCTGCGTCGGCTTGTTGTAATAAGGCGCGACCGAAAGCAACCCCTGAACGCCGAGCCGCTCATACTCGCGGGCAAGCTTTATGACGTGCGCGGTGTTGTTTCCCCCCGCGCCCGCGATTACCGGCACGCGCCGCCCCGAAGCCTTGAGGACCACTTCGACCACGCGCCGCTGCTCCTCGTCACTCAAGGTCACGCTTTCGCCCGTAGTCCCGCACGGCACAAGAAAGTCTATGCCCTCCGATATCTGAAACTCTACGAATCTCGCGAGCGCCTCTTCGTCAATCGACAGATCATCCTTGAACGGTGTGACAATCGCCGTCCCGCATCCTCTCAACGCGGAAATATCATCCATAGTCTTCAGTCCTTGCTCAGTTGTTCGTCAATGATTTCGGAAAACTCATAAAAGCCGGCGCGGCCGACAATCCAGCGGGCCGCTACAAGCGCGCCGTCGGCAAACCCGGCCCGGCTGCGCGCCGTGTGGGTGATCGTCAACGTATCGGCTTCGGAATCGAACCCTACCCTGTGCGTGCCGGGAATGTAGCCGGCCCGCGTGCTTACGGTCGGGACTTCGCGCCCTTGCCCCGACTCGACTATACGCTTCAAAAAAACGGCCGTGCCCGATGGCGCATCTTTTTTGAACTTGTGATGGGCCTCTTCGATAAACGGATCGTGCAGCCCGAAGCGCGCGAACAACTGTGACGCGTGCTCGACAACCTTGAACATCAGATTGACGCCTACCGAAAAATTCGAGCCATAGACAAAGCCGATGCCGCTCTCTTCGACCACGCGCCTCGCCTCGTCCATTCGGTCGTACCACCCGGTAGTCCCTACGACTATGGGCACGCGGCTCGCGGCCACCAGTCGCAAATTCTCAAGCACCGCGCCGGGCTCGGAAAAGTCTATGGCGACATTGGCCTCTTCGAGTCTGCCGCGCGAGCCGGCCACCGGGTCGATTATCGAGGCGACCTCTATATTATTTCGAGCGGCAGCCTGCTCTATCATCTGCCCCATCTTGCCGTAACCGATAAGAGCTATCTTCATAGTGCATCTGATCGGACGACTGCTCAGAATACGCAATCAGAGTTGACCCAAAGGCGCTGGATTTCGGCGCGCGTGGGTTGATAGATGATCGTCTCGACGCGGTTGTCGCTCGCGCGTAATTCATAAGCCAGCCCGGCGTCGCTCACCAGATAGTAATGGCTGTTTGAAAAAGTATCCTTGCAGGTCTTAAATCCTCGCGAAAGACTCAACTCGGCGCGGGTGACGGGCGCGTCCGGCTTGAAATAAACCGTGAAGACTTTTCCTACCATCGAGCGCGGCGCGCGATATATTTTCGCGATGCTCGGGGTGAGAAATGATATGGTCACTTCGCCGCCTTCGACCTTGTATGGCCCGCTTACGCTTCCGTCCGTAACCTCCGCGCCGTCGCCAATCGCCTGGGCAACATCCTCGACCGAAGACCGCAGCGGCGTGATGCCTCGCCACGAATTCTTGACCGAGCTTGCGCTCGATTTTGCCTCGGCAGGCACGCGCCCGGCCGAGGGCGCGATTATCATTAAAGCAATGAGTATTAATAAATGTTTCGCCATGTAACTATTAAACCGCTCCCTTCAACAAAAGGATAACACGCAATCGCCCTGGAAAACTCTACTCAAATATTTGAGGGTCCGTCTGACTGAAGAATACGTCGTGCAGGCGCGCTATCACGCCTTCTACGTCCCGCTCCGTCACGACCATGCTCATGCTTATAGGCGACGACCCGTGCATAACCAGGCCCAGCTCAGTCTCGGAAATCGCGCTAAAGACTCGCATCGCCATCCGGGTGTCGCTCCGCAACTGCTCGCCCACAAGCGTTATGATCGCCTTGCCGGTTTCGGTGCTTGTTTCGCCGACGAGCGCAAGCTCTTCCAGAAGATCGCGCTCGCGCTGGCCGCCGAGGTCGCGCGAGTCAATCGCGAGCGCGACGCTCGAAGCTGAAATGGAGGTCAGCAACGGTCGAACGCGATGGCGGCCCAGCGCCTCAAAAAGCGCCCGCGTCATCTCTTCGGGCAACACCGCGCGCGCGCCTCCGGCTATAGAGTCGCCCCGAACGTTTATCATCGTGACCGGCCGAAGGTAGGCTATAGACTTGATAATGTTTGCGGACCGTGGCGCGCTCGCGCTGATGGCCGTACCCGTAGCGCGAGGCTGCTTGGAGTTATATATGTGAACCGGGATGTTTTTGCGCGCGGCCGGATGTATCGCTTTCGGGTGAAGCACCTTCGCGCCGAAATACGTCAGATCGGCCGCCTCCTGAAAGGTGCAGACCTTGACCGTGCGCGCGCCGGCGAAGATTCGCGGGTCGCAGGTCATCAGCCCCGACACGTCTTTCCATATCTGTATGTCGTCGGCTTCGAGCGCGGCCCCGATTATCGCGGCCGTGTAGTCCGAGCCTTCAAACCCCAGCGTCGTCGTAGCCCCCTCGCGCGTCGAGCCGATGAACCCCTGAGTCACCGGCACCTCGCCGCGCTCGATCGAGCGGTCTTATCAACGTCTCGATCTGCCGGTTTGTGATCTCCAACAGCGGCGAGGCCCCGCCGAACCGGTCGTCGGTCTTGATCAGCTCGCGCGCGTCGATGAGCCGGGCCGGTACGCCACGGTCGGCAAGCGCGTCGGCAACGATTGCCGATGAGAGCAGCTCGCCGTAGGAGAGTATCTTATCGAGTCCGCGCGGCGGCACTTCGCCCAGGATGGCAAGCCCTTCGAGCAGCTTCTTTAATTCGTCAAAGTATTTTTCGATCAGTTGATAGACGGCGCGCTCGACGCCGGTTTTGACAAGGCGGCGCGCCTCGCTCACGTGACGGGTTTTGAGGTCCGCGACGACCGCCAGCGTCGTGCGGCTGTCGCCCGATGCGCTTGCCTCGGCGGCCTGAAGCAGCTTCCGCGTAGTCTTGCCCATTGCCGATACTACGATGACAGGTCGCAGGCCGAGCCGCTCGCGTATTATGTCGGCCACGCGCTCAATTGACGCGGCATCTTCAACCGATGTGCCGCCGAATTTCATTACGATCATAGATCACGCGTTCATCAGCCGAGGTATCCCTGGACTTTCATAAGCTCGGCGTTGAGTATTGCCGCGCCGGCCGCTCCCGCGAATAGTGTTGTGCGAAAGCACGACAAAGCGCGCGTCGAAGACTGGGCACTCTCGTATGCGCCCCACTACCGCGCTCATTCCGTCGCCTTCGTCGCGGTCCAGGCGCGGCTGCGGCCGGTCACGCTCTTCTCTTACGACGACGGGCCGCTCGGGCGCGCTCGGAAGCTTCAGCTCTTGCGGGATCGATTGAAATCCGGCAAGCGCGCCGGAAATCTCTTCAAGCGAAGGCTTCTTTTCGAACTCGACCGAAACGCATTCCATGTGGCCGTCTTCGACGAATACGCGATTCGTATGCGCGCTTATGCGGCAATCGTGAAACTCTATTTGCGGGCCGACAAGGCGGCCCATGATCTTGCGCGGCTCGTCTTCGAGCTTGTCCTCTTCGCTGCTTATGAACGGCAAGACGTTGCCGATAATATCGACCGCTGAAACGCCGGGATAGCCCGCGCCCGAAATCGCCTGCATGGTCACGACCACCGCGCGGCGCACTTTGAACGCGCGATCAAGCGGCGCGAGCGCCATCACCAGCCCGATGGTCGAGCAGTTCGGGTTTGTCACTATCGCGCCCGACCAGCCGCGCCGCTCGCGCTGCGTTTTTATAAGCTCGAGGTGGTCCGGGTTTATCTCCGGGACGAGCAGCGGCACGTCCTCGTCCATGCGGTGGTTTTTTGAGTTGCTGACGACGATATAGCCGGCCCGCGCGAAGTTCTCTTCGACTTCGCCCGCGACCGAGGCGTCGAGCCCGGAAAAGACCACGCGGCAATCGAGATTCGGCTCGCACGGTTTTACCACGCGATCCGCTGACCGCTTCGGGTACGGGGGTGTACTGCCGCCACGCGTCGCTTCCCTGTAGCTGCGGCCCGCCGAGCGGTCCGAGGCGGCCAGCTCCGTCAGCTCGAACCACGGGTGATTCTCAAGCAGCTTGACGAATTTCTGCCCGACCGCGCCGGTCGCGCCAAGCACCCCTACCGCAATCTTATCTGCCATGATGTTCTCCGAAAAGTAAGAGCACGCTCTCGTTCATTCCGACTTCCGACTTCTGACTTCTGACCCCTCCTGCCCTTGAGCCTCATAACCAGGCTCGCATATACGTCCACCGCCGCTCGAAGCTCACTCTTTGAAATTCTCTCATGAGAAGTATGCGCGTCAAGTATCGACCCCGGCCCGAACAACAGCGGCTTGCCCCAGTTTGTCAGCAGCGGTATGTCGGTCGTGAACGCGACCGTCGAGGTTTCAAATCCATCTACCCGCTCCATAAAGATCGCGTCGCAGGCGAACGTATAGCTTGTATCGACCCGGCCATCCGCCACTTCTTCAATCATTCGCTTCAGCTCGTCGGCGCTTCCCACCACTCTGAACATCAGCTCGGCCTCGGCTTCGGGCGGGATGACATTGGCCGCGACCCCGCCTTTGATGACGCCTATGTTCATCGTGGTTGCCCCAAGCTCCGGGTCAATCGGAAGCTCGGCGCGCTTGAGGTCGCCGATCACGTCGAGCAGCTTATCGATGGCCGACTCGCCCATGTGCGGGTAGGCCGAATGAGCCGCGCGCCCCGTCGCCTTCAAAATGGCTCTGAGAGCCCCTTTCGAGCCGAGCGCCAGCTTCGATTCGGTCGGCTCGCCGTTGATCAAAAAGCGCGACTCGTTTGGGATCAGGTTCGCCGCGCGCGCGCCGGGGCTGCCCGCCTCTTCGCCGACTACAAAAAGCAGCCCGAAATCGCTCACCCCGGATTCGACAAGCCTCTCGGCCGCCTTCACCATCGCCGCGATTATGCCCTTCGCGTCGCACGCGCCGCGGCCGTATATAAAATCGTCGTCTTCGCGAAACTCGATAAAAGGCGGCACGGTGTCTGTGTGGGTCGAGAGCACCACGTCGGGTCGCCCGCGCCGCGCGTAGAGG
Source organism: Blastocatellia bacterium (assembly GCA_963832205.1). Lineage (GTDB taxonomy): Bacteria > Acidobacteriota > Blastocatellia > UBA7656 > UBA7656 > DATBMY01. Next base: position 101,736 of record CAWHTK010000023.1, read on the forward strand.
TTGGGGCGGTCGGGGGCGGCCTCCTGCAACTCGACCTCGAACCCGCAATCGGACAGGTGCCGGGCCAGGAAGCGCGCAACCTCTTTTTCGCCGCCGCTGACTGACGGGATAGAGATTAATCGCTCGGTCAACTCGAATAGGTTCATAAGGAGTTCTGTCACTGGCCGGCGGTCAACGGGGGTGACCGATGGCTAATGACGATGGCTAATGACTGGGGGATAATCATTTCTTTTCGGCGAGGGCGTCGAGCGCGGCCTCGATCTGCTCGTCGGGTCCTACGGTGGGCTTGGCGCGGTATATCTCGTAACACTGGCGGCAGCGCGCTTCATATGAGATGTCGCCGACCTCGATCTGCGAGTTCCCCCCGAGACCCGCTGCGAGTAGTGGGCCGGGCCGCCGCAACGCACGCATACGGCGTGCATCTTCGATACGTACTCGGCCACCGACAGCAGCTTCGGCATCGGGCCGAACGGGCGGCGCAAATAGTCCTGGTCCAGCCCGGCCGCGATCACGCGTATTCCGGCGTCGGCCATCTCCATGCACAACTCGATGATGCCGTCGTCGAAGAATTGCACCTCGTCAATGCCGACCACCTTGACGCCGAAAACGATGTTCGAGCGCAGCTCGGCCGAGTTGCTCACCGGTATGGCGTCGAGCCCGCGATTGTCGCGCGAGATGACCCGCTTTATGTCGAACCGGTTGTCGATGACCGGCTTAAAAAGTCTGCGTGCGCTGGCGCGCTATCTCCGAGCGGCGTATGCGGCGTATAAGCTCCTCGCTCTTGCCGCTGAACATGCCGCCCGAAATGACCTCGATCCACCCGCCCCTGGGGTTTAGGCCGTCCATTCCTTCTCCCTCAATTGAGTTTGCTCTGAAGTTTTCTGAAAGCCCGCATCGCCAGCGTGTAGCCGGGATTCATATCAATCGCGGCTTTGTACTGGGCGAGCGCCTTGAAGGCTTTCCCCTGCGCCTCGAAGACCCGCCCGAGGTTGAAGTGCGGGTAGAAGTAGCACTCGTATCTCGGAGCCGCAAGCGCGCGCTCAAGCCACGGGATGGCGGCGCGCGGGTCTCCTTTTTCTATCAGGTACGCGCCGATGTCGTTGTACGGGTTGCCGAAGTCCGGGTCTATTTCGATGGCGCGCTCGCACTCGGCGATGGCCTCGTCGGTCAAACCGGTAAACGAGTACGTCCACCCCAAAAAAGTGTGCGCCTCGGCCGTCGGATAGACCGCGAGCGATTCTTTGTAGAGCGTGATCGCCTCGTCGAAATCGCCGCGCATTTGCGCGCTGTGCGCCGCCTTGAAATGATCGAGCGCTTCGCGTTTTTGCTCGGCCTGCTCCTCCGTCAAATACTCGGCGCTGCCGAAGGGCATCCCGCCGATGCCGCTGTCCAGCGCTACGAGCACCCTTACGGGGCTCTCTTTTGTATCGGTCTTATCAGCCATAAACATCTTCTCTCTTCGCAGGCAAAAAATTAACACCGAAGCGGGCGGATTGAAAGCTATCCGGCGAACACTTCAATATCCGAGGGCCATCCCGTCCTTGCGCGGGTCGGACGCCCCGGCGAGCGTCCCTGTGGCCGGGTCGAGCATGATGGCCTGCCCGCCGCCCATCGAAAAACCTGCGAGCCGGACGCGCTCATGCCCGCGCTCGATCAGCCGTTTGATGACCGCGTCGGTCATCCCGTCTTCCATTATTACACGCTTGCCGCTCGTGTAGCGAAAGCGCGGCGCTTCGATGGCCTGCTGAAGGTTCATTCCCATGTCTATCAGGTTAGTAAGCACCTGTACGTGACCTTGCGGCTGGACGGCCCCGCCCATAACGCCGAACGACATGAAGAACCGCCCATCCTTAAAGACCATCGCCGGGATGATCGTGTGGAAAGGCCGCTTGCCCGGCTCAATGCGGTTTGCGTGCGATGAATCGAGCGAAAAGCCCGCGCCGCGATTATGAAGTATGATGCCGGTGTCGCCGGCGACAACGCCTGATCCGAACAGCTCATAGACGCTGTTGATAAAAGATACCGCGTTGCGGTCTTTATCTACGACGGTGAAATACGTCGTATCGGTCCCGCCCGCGATTGTGCCCGGCGTCGGGGATTCAATCGCCTTATCGACCCGAATAAGCGCGCGGCGCTTTGCGGCGTACTCCTTCGACAGCAGCTCGCGGACGGGCACTTTGGCGAAGGCCGGGTCGGCTATGTACTTGTTGCGATCCGCGAAGGCGAGCTTCATCGCCTCGATCATCGTGTGGTAGTAAAGATCGGGCTCGCGATTCATCGCGCCGAGGTCGAAGCCTTCGAGTATGTTGAGCGCCAGCAGCGCCGTCAGCCCCTGGCTGCTCGGCGGGCACTCAAGCACCGTGTGGCCGCGATAGGTGGTCGAGATGGGCTCGACCCATTCCGAGCGATGCGCCGCCAGATCCTCCATGGTCAAAAAACCGCCGTTTTTCTGGCAATAATCGACTATGCGGCGGGCAATCTCGCCTTTATAAAAAGCGTCGCGCCCCCCGCGGGCAAGCACTTCAAGAGTCCGCGCGAGGTTCGGCTGGCGGAAGATTTCGCCCGCCCTCGGCGCGCGCCCTTCGACGAGATAATTCGCTGCGGCGGCCGCCGTCTGTTTGAGCTTATCCACGTTCGCGGCCCAGTCGTCGGCGGTCTTTTCCATGACGGGGAAGCCCTGCTCGGCGAGCTGGATTGCCGGCTGTAGCAGGTCGGCGAGCTTTATCGTGCCGAATCTGTCGAGCAGCGTTGTCCAACCGTCGAAAGCGCCGGGCACGGTTATAGCCTCCATGCCGATGTCGGGCATGGAGGTTATGCCCTTTCTCTTGAAGTGTTCGAGGCTGAGCGCGCGCGGGGCGCGGCCTGATGCGTTGAGACCTTTTGTCTCTCCGGTCTTTGACCAGTGAACGAGCATGAAGGCGTCGCCGCCAATGCCCGTCATCATAGGCTCGGTAACGTTCAAGACGGCGGCCATGGCGATTGCGGCATCTACCGCATTGCCGCCGCGTTTGAGGACCGCAAGCCCCACCTCCGACGCAAGCGGCTGGCTTGAGGCGACCATCCCGTGTCGCGCGCGGACAATCGAGCGCCCCTGTCTTACGCTCTCCCGCCACGGCGTGTCTGTCGCTTCCGCGCGAAGGTTTGTCATAACTGTATTCGAGAATAACAGCATAATGAGCGGCAGTACGACCCGCGATTTTCTCATATTATTTTCCTCAATGTGCGCGCTCCCGGCAGGCCGATTATTCGCGCCGCGCAGGCGGGTGTCAACCTTGATTCTCGCCCGGCGGTCTGAGTAATATAGGCGCGATCAAAGAAGTCCACTACAACTGGAGGCAGACAAATGATCGTTGCAGATTTGCTCTGGGGCGATGTCCTTCTGCCTGCTATTGGAGTGTTGGGATTTATTTTTTCCCGTTCCAAGGCAGCACAGGCGACCGGCCCGACAAACGAATCGGATGTGACGAGTAAACCCGACCCCGCGGCAAGCGTGCATCCTGAGATGGAGGCGCTCAGAGCGAAGCATCGTGTGGGGACTATTGCGGAGAAGGACGAAGGCGCAAGCGTAGACCATTTGCCCGATGGTATTTTCGGCTTTAGTTGCGCCCCTCACCAGGAGTCGCCGCTGTTTCGCAAGAGGGTCTTTCAGAGCTTCGAGGTTCACAAGCTCGCCGGCGGCGAGGTCTTCTTCATAGGCTTTGCGTCGGAGAATGACGCGGCCGCGCTTTCCGAGAAGAGCGAGCCCGCGGAGATAAGCCTATACCCCGAGCCGTGGAGCGACGCGGCGAAGGTGATCGCGGTGCCTCGCTCGCGCGTGACCCGCGCGAAGGGCCCGTTCCGAGAATCGGGCAATGCAATAAGGCTCGATCTTTCCGCCGGCGAAACCGCGCACTGACGGCGAAGCCGGGTGCGGGCGAAATCAGCGCGACACTTTTCACGACCGATTCGGCGCTTCGTTGACTTCACGCGCCGCGCGGACACCGGATTCGAGCGCGCCCTGCATCCACGAAAAGAGTGTCGAGGTGTGCTCGCCCGCAAAATAGACTCGCCCTTCGGGCTGCCTGATGTGCGGCAATTGCTCCTCGGTAGGGTGCGCCCATGCGCCGCGCGCCCACTCGTCTTCGATCCAGTGCTTTGACGCGCCGGTCTCGAAGTTCTCTCGCGTGCCGGGAAGGGCCTTCTCGACGGCCTCGACCTCCGCGCGTATGCGCTCGCTTTGCGGAATCGATAAGAGCCGCTCGGAGGCGGCGTGTCTCAAATAGCTTTGCAGGATGCCGCGCGCGCCCGGCTGATTAAAAGTAGAAGGCCAGATTTCGGCCTGATCCGTCATCGCAAATCCGTTCACCTTCTGTCCTTCCCAGAACCTCCTGCGGCATTGCAGAAAGGTGCGCGATACGGAATCGTAAGACAGTTGTTCGATTATGCTCGACTTGCGCGGCGAGAACCGCGGAGCAACCTCGATCTTTTTGAGTATCGAAAAAGGAATTGCGCAGACGAGGTAATCGGCCGCCATTGTTTCGGCCGCGCCGTCTCTTTGAAAAACGGCGCGCACGCTCTGTCCGTCCTGTTCTATTCGCGTAACGGGCGAGTTATAACGAATCCTGTTTTCAAGCCTCGCGGCAAACGATTGGGGCAGCAGATCGTTCCCGCCTTTGATCTCGAACCAGTCTTTGCTGTTGCCGAGATGCACGCCCACCTGCCTTCCGACGAGCTTCGCGAAATCGCTCCATTTGCCTACCCTCCGCCTCCCATTGCTGACGCGCGTAAAGCCTTTATCGTCGGGATAGAAAGGCAGAAGGGTGAGATTAAAGAGCCGGGCGTACTTCATCGTCAATTCATGATTAACGGGGATTCGCGCCGCGCCCGCCTCGGCGTGCAAGCCTTCGGCGAAAGGCTCGCGCAGGGTAAAGACGCGGCCGCCCGAGCGAGCGCGCGCCTCGATGACCGTCACATCGTGGCCGGCCTGTGCCAGCTCGTAGGCGGCGCATAGGCCCGAGAGTCCCGCCCCGACGACGATGACACGCTTCGGCGCGAGCGTGCGCGCCAGAGCGCCCTGGCCCGTCGAAAGAGTGATCGCTCCCGCCGCAACCGTGGCCTGCTTTAAAAAATCTCTGCGACTGAGAATCTTCATCGGAGGATCGGGTTCTACTTGCTCAAAATCCTGTTGAGGGCCGCGGAATCGTTTTTCGACAGTATCTCTACGCCGAGCGTTACGCCCAAGCCGAACAGCAGCCCTTCGACTGCTCCGAGGATGATCTGGGTAGTCTGTCCAAAATTGCCTTCGCCGAACATCTGGCCGAGCCTGTCCAGGCGCAACTGAGAATCCGCGAAGAGCCGCGCAACTATCTCAAGGCTCGCGCTAAATAGATTGCCGCCGATGGCCGTAAGCAGTATGCCGGCGCACATCGCCCCCAGGCTCGAACACAATACTCTTTGCCACGCGCGCGCGCCGGGCCGTCGCCACGTCACCAGCACCGCGCCGAGCGAAAGCCCTACGCCGAGGCAAGCTCCCTCTATCGCGCCCGTCAGCCCCTCCGGACTGCGCCCGAACAGCGCGCTCACAATATCGACGCCGAGCAGTTTCGTTATGCCGCCAACCGTAGCGCCGCCCGCCGCGCCGCCTACCACCGACCACCACTTGCTGTGCCGGTAGGTGACGTGCGCGGCGGCGATCATGCCGAGACTTATACCCGCGCCGCCTATCGCGCCTATAAAAAAGCCGAGGCTGATGAGGACCAGCAATAGCTGCATGGCTTCGAGCGCCGTCGCCTGCCGCGCCATCGACAGTCCCGCGCCGAGCATCAGCCCGCCCATCACTCCCGATATGGCTCCGCCCAGAGTGCCGCCTACCGTCCGGCTCACAATGTCGGCCCCGCCCCTGCGCAGCCGCACCCACATCAGCCCGCCGATGATCATAAGGCTCACCAGGACCGGCAACCGTGTGAGCCTCACCAGCCGCCTGTCGTAATCGCGTATCATCGCGAGGCTGATGGCGCGTCGGATTATAGAAGCCTTCTCCGCGCCCTCTTCGCGCATAAGCGTTTGCTCCGCCGCGTCGCCCAACCGCTCGGCAAGCGTGATGCTCGCCGCTTTTCTTACGCCGAGGTCTTTGTCCCAGAGCGCTAACTGCCTGAGCATACCTTCGGACTCGCGTGCCGGGAGCCACCTGATCGCTTCTATGGCCGAGAGCCGGACCTCCGGGTCGCTGCTGCTGACTGCTTCGCCGACAAGCGCCGCGGCTTGCGGGGCCAGGCTTGACAGCCACTCGGGAACTGGCCGCGCTCGATTAAGCAGGCTCGCCATCAAGAGGCTTGCCTCTTCGCCCGATAAAGAGAGCTTGTCGCCGAACGGCAGAAGCAGGTCGAGCGCGTCGGCGTCGATCATCAGCCGGTGCGCCTCGTGGTTCTCCATCGCGCGCTCGATTACGCGCCGGGCTTTCTTTATCGTGATGTCGTCGGCGCTGAGCCACCGCCTCACTTCGAACGTCAAGAAGTCGTGCGCCAGCTCAAGCCATGGCTGCCCGTCCAGGCTTCGGCGACGAACCACGCGCGCGGTTATCAACTCTTCGACGAGCCCGCCGAGACGCTCGCGCGCCTGCGCGCCCACGCGCGCCTCTAGCTCCGCGGGCTTCAATACAAGCCTTTCGCCTTCGGCCGAGATCATCGTCGTGAGAATGGATTTGACCGATTGAAGGTCGGCCGTATTGAACCGGCCGAGCACCCGTTCGAGATAGCCGGCCAGAATCCGAGAAGCGGTCCCGAGCCGCTCGTAAGATGCGAGGCTGATCGCGCCGCCCGGACTCCTAGAGTCATAAAGGTTGTCGCAGACTATCTGCAACTGCGGCGGGTCTATGCCTTCGCCGTCGCTAAGGTCGTCGAGAAGGCGCGCGACCAGGTCATCCTCAAAGCTGCATCCGACGGCGCGCGCGGGCCCGGTTATGGCGAGCGCCGCTTGCTCGCGGCTCAACCTCTTGAGCCGGTACTCGTGATGGAATATCTCGGGTATAGCCTGTTTGAGCTGGCTCATCTCGGCAAGCATATCTTCGCGGAGCGTGAAGACCAGCCGGAGCGCCCCCCGCTCGCGCGCCATCAGGCGGCCGACCTCGGCGACGAATCGCCCTCTGTCGTCTTCTGAAAGCAGCGAAAAGAATTCTTCAAACTGGTCGAGAAAGAAGATCACAAGGCCGCCCTCCAGGTGAGCGACGGCGCGAGAGATGAGGTCTTCAAGCGACGATTCGAACTGCTTTGTCTCGCCGAGCAGATTGGCGAGCCCGGCCTTTATCTGGCCGACGGGGTCGGTGAAGCTGCGGACTACGAGCACCGCGTGGCCTTCGCGCCTGAGTCGCGGCGTCAACCCCGCGCGCAATATGGAGCTCTTGCCGACGCCCGAGCGGCCGTGAAGAATGAAAGACCCGTGCGCGATTATCTGCGAGCAGATGGCCTCTATCTCTTGCTCTCTTCCGAAAAAGAGCTGCGAGTCCGTCTCGGCGTAGTAATCGAGAAACTTGTATGGCCGCGTGAGGGTTGTCGCGACTCGCGCCGTAGCGCCTGACCTGGTCGCGACCGCAACGGCGTCGCTTCTTTCGGCGACCCGGACGCCCGCCGCGCGGGACTCGCCTGAACTCATGCCGAGCGGCGGCAAGGCTTCAGGCCCCGAATCCGCGCTGAGGCCGGGTGATTCGGAGACTTCGCCGATAAATATGTAGCCATGCTTTGGAACTGTCTTTATATAACGCGGCTTCGACGCGTCATCGCCGAGCTGCTTGCGTATATCCTTTATGCACTGAGTGAGCGCCGCATCGCTTACGAACACGCCCGCCCATATCTCCTCGAATATCTGCCGTTTTTCGACGAGATTTCCTTTACGGCTCACCAGCAACAGCAACACGTCGAAGTACCGCGAGTTGAGCGCGAGCATCTTGTCTTCGCGCCATAGCTGACGGTTTCGCGGGTCGAGATAGAAGCTGTCGAAGCGGTAGCCGGCCGTCTCAGTGTTTGCCTGGCTCATATCGTTGATTCTCTCACAACTTTCTCACCGAAAGCTCATTATTATCACGAGGTTTTAGATTATGCTACCGCCTGATTGGTTTGTTCGGCCAGGAAACAACCATCGAATAAATTCATACTGAGCCGCGCAAAGGTTAAGCAATATGTCACGTGAGATCATAGATGATAAGCAGCCGCTCCCCGATATAGACCCGGCCCGGCTGCCCTCGCATGTAGCGATCATCATGGACGGCAACGGCCGGTGGGCGGCAAACCGCGGGCTTCCGAGGGTCGCGGGCCACCGCGCCGGGGCCGATGCCGTTCGCCGCACCGTCGAGGCGAGCGCGAAGCTGGGGCTTGAGTGCCTTACGCTGTATGCTTTTTCGACCGAGAACTGGAAGCGCCCGCGGTTCGAGGTCCGCGCGCTGATGGAGCTGCTCGTGGAGTTCCTTCGAAAAGAGCTTGCCTCGCTTCAAAAGAACAACATACGGTTTCGCATGATAGGCCAGCGCAAGGGGCTGAGCCCTTCCGTGCTCGAAGAGATACACAGGGCGGAGCTTGCGACCTGTCGGAGGACCGGGCTGCAGCTAAACATCGCGCTCAACTACGGGGGCCGCGCCGAGATAGTTGAAGCCTGCCGCCGCCTTGCCGCCGATGCCGCGCGGGGCAAGCTTCGCGCCGAAGAGATCGACGAGCGGATGATCGAAGACCGCCTCTACACGAGCAGCTTGCCCGACCCCGATCTGCTGATTCGCACGAGCGGCGAGCGCAGGCTGAGCAATTTCCTGCTCTGGCAGATAGCCTATTCAGAGATCTACGTGACCGAAACCCTGTGGCCCGATTTCTGCGAGCGGGAATTGCTCGCGGCAATCGCCGATTATCAAAAGCGCGACCGGCGCTTCGGCGCTGTAAAAGATCCCGCGCCTGATCTGGTCGCGAGCGGCACCGGTAGATGAAGGGGTGAAAGGGTGAGGGATCGTCTGTGAATTAGCATTTGAAATTTGAAACAGCATATCTCAAAAGCTCACCCTTCACCCTTTCACCCCTTCATCCCCGTCTCTCCCTCACCCCTCCACGCTGCCTCATTTCAATTTACATATTCTAATTGGCGAATTAAAATAGCCGCGCTTTCATCTCTTCACTTCGGGACAAGACAGACAGATGAATAACTCTAAACCCGGCACGCTCGTAGAACTGCTGAAAGGCGTGGCCGCAACGCGGCCAGAGGAAGAAGTCCTCAAGTTTAAGCAAGGCGATAGCTGGACGGGGATGACTGCCGAGCAATTGCTCGGCCGGGTTCGCAACGTGGCGCTCGGCCTCTACGCGCACGGCGTTCGCAAGGGAGACCGCGTGGCGATACTCGCCGAAAGCGGCCCGCTGTGGACGATCAGCGACTACGCGATACTTTCAAACGGCGCCGTAAACGTTCCCATATACCCGACCCAGCCCGCGGGACAGGTCGAATACATACTGCGCGAAAGCGATCCGAAGCTGCTTTTTATCTCTAACGCAAAGCAGATGAAGCGAGTAGAAGCGGCCCTGAAGAGATTTCCCGACCTGCGCATCGTGCCGTTTCAGCCGGCGTACGACGGCGAAAACACCATACAGTTCGACGCGCTCGAAGAAGCGGGCAAGAGATTGGCGGCCGAGCGGCCGGAGCTGTTCGAGCTGCTCTCTTCAGATGTCGCGCCCGAAGACCTCGCCTCGATCATCTATACGTCGGGCACGACGGGCGAGCCTAAAGGCGCGATGCTCTCGCACTCGAACATTACTTTCAACGCGCTCGTCGCGGGCGCTTACCTGGAGATAGAGAGAGGCGGAGTGATGCTGTCGTTCTTGCCGCTCTCGCACATATTCGAGCGGATGGTGCTCTATGCCTGTATGCACTACGGCGTGCATATAAATTTCGCGACCGGGCTGGAGACGGTCGCCTCTGAGATCAAAGAGGTCCGCCCGACTTTTATGTCAACCGTGCCGCGGCTGCTCGAAAAGATAAACTCGCGCATCCAGAAGACCGCGTCGGATAGCGGCGGGCTGCGCAAGAGAATCTTCGAGTGGGCGCTCAAGGTGGCGGGGCGCGTGGCGGAGGCGACGACCGAGGGCAAAAGGCTCTCGCCCATGCTGGAATTTCAGCGCGACATCGCCGACCGGTTGGTCTTTGAGAAACTTCGCGAAGCGGTTGGGGGCCGCATAAAGCGCATGGTGTCGGGCGGCGCCGCGCTGCCGGCAAACCTCGCCATGGTCTTCACCGGGGCGGGCATCCCGGTGCTTCAAGGCTACGGGCTGACGGAGACCTCGCCGGTCATCTCCGTCAATACGCTCGATCAGAATCGTATTGGCTCGGTCGGCCACCCGCTGCCGGGAGTCGAAGTCAGGATTGCCGAAGACGGCGAGATACTCACACGCGGGCCGCACGTCTTCAAAGGCTATTTCAACAAGCCCGACGAGACCGATGTCTCGTTTACGGAAGGCTCCGAATCTGAGCGATGGTTCAAGACCGGCGACATCGGCCACATCGACCCGGACGGGTTTTTGTTTATAACCGACCGCAAGAAGGATTTGATAAAGACCTCCTCGGGCAAGTACGTGGCCCCTCAGATGATTGAAGGGATGCTAACGCAGAGCGAATTCGTCGAGCAGGCCGTGGTGATCGGCGACCGCAGGAAATACGTCTCCGCGCTGATAGTGCCGGATTTCGAGCGGCTGCGAGCGTGGGCGAAGGAGAAAGGTGTTGACTCGACCGATAAGCAGAAGTTGATAGAGGATCGCCGCACCGTGGATATGATGCGCGCCGAGGTGCAGCGGCTGACGCGCGAGCTTGCCGATTACGAAAAGGTCAAGCGCATAGGGTTGCTCGCCAGGGAATTCACCATAGACGGGGGTGAGCTGACGCCGACGCTCAAGATTCGCCGCCGCGCGGTCGAAGAGAAGTACGGCGAGCTGATCGAGTCTTTATACGAAGGCGGAGCGTGAGCCTCCGTCGTGGCCAGCCCCTTCGGGCTGATGACAAATGACCGGAGCCTGCTGTAACCTGTCAACATTATGGCGTGGATGGTTGTAAGGAGTTTCGCGGTATCCATTGCTATCGCACTCGCGGGGACCAGCCCGTCGCTCGCCCAGACCTCCGGGCGGCCCGTCCAGGGTGAGCCCTCCACAAGCCCGCAATACGAACGGATAACATACCTGATAGGGCAACTGGCCGATCAGGCGCGCCTGTCGGAAGATGTCGCGTTTGCCGTTCGCGCCCAGGCGCAGGCGGCCTCGCTGCTTTGGGGCTATGACCGCGACCGCTCGCGCGAAATCTACCGGCGCGCCTTCGAGACGGTCGGGGTAAAAAGCTCGGGCAGGTGGAGCGAATCTGCGCGGGCTGCGCTCACGGTCGCCGAGAGACAGCAGTTGCGGGCGGAGCTTTTAGGCCAGATAGTCTCGCGCGACGCGGAGCTTGCCGAACAGCTTGCGCGCGCGCTCGTCGACTCGGTCCCGGATTGTCCGCGCGGGTCGCCGGCGGCCGATTGCGCCACGCAGTCGCAATCTTCTGCCGCGGCCGGTGATTCGTCGAACGGGCCGGTCGAGCAGCGTGAGTTGCTCATAAGCCTCGCGCTGCAACTCGCGGAGCGCGATCCGCAGCGGGCCATGGCCATGGGCCAGTTAAGCATCGCCTCGGGCATCTCCCCGAATCTGCCGCGGCTTCTGCTGATGATGCGCTCGAAGGATGCGGCCCTGGCCGATCTGCTATTTTCGAGCGCGGTCGCCCGTCTCGAAAAGGTCGAGCGCGTCGCGCTCGCCGACATACAATCGCTCGGCCGTTATCTGGTCGCGCTGTCCAGCCCCGCGGCCAGAGAGCCGGTCAACAGATCAATCGTCATCCAGTTCATCAATCTCGCCTTTAGCTGTATTACGACCGGCGGCGCGAGCCCCGTGGCAGATGAAGCCGCGCCAAAGCAAGCGTCTCGTATTGATGAATCGTCGGCGCTCTATTTCATATGCCGACAGCTTTCGGAGCTTTGCGCGCGATTTATGCCCGACCGGGCCGACGAATTGCAGCGAAAGCTCACCGAGATCGCCGAAAGCGTATCGGCCGGGCATGTCTTTGAGCAGCCGCGCGCCGCGGCCACCGCGCCCGTCGAGATAGCCCGCGAGGCGCGGCTTGCCGACGACGACGCGGAGCGTGACCGCCTCACCGCGCGGGCCGCGCTCGCGTGGCTTGCGAAAGGCGAGATTAGAGATGCGCTGGCGGCGGCGCTCAGGGTGTCCGAGCCCGCCATGCGCGACCGCGTGCTCGTGCAGATACTGCGTCGCAACCTGACGACAAATAGTCTCGACGACGCGCTTGCGATTGCCTACCGCATAGAAGACGGCACTGAGCGAGTTGATGCGCTGGTGACGCTTGCCGGGGCGGCGCTCAAATCGGGCGTCATCTCGCGCGCGACGGAACTTCTTAACGAAGCCGAAAAGGCTGCTTCCGGTTTGCGGCCGCTGTCGGCGAGGGCGAGATGCATGCTGAAGATTGCCGGAGCGTTTTCGTCCTTCGACCTTGTGCGGGGCTTCGAGGTCACGCAATCCGCCGTTAAGGCCATCAACGACGCCGCCCGGCTGGGTGACGATACCTCTTTGCGATCTTCGGAGGCGGGGCAGGGAAGCGGCGCGTCCGGCAAGATGAGCCTCGATCAATTGCACGAAGCGGGGCTGGAGCAATTGCTAACCGCGCTGGCGCGATCAGACTTCGAACGCGCGCTTTATCTTGCGCAGCAGATCGCCGCGAAAGAGACATCGGTCGCCGCGCAACTGGCCGTGTGCCGGGGCGGGCTCTCCCAGCAGACGGCGCAGCGTGCTTCTCAAGCCGACGGCGACGACCGGCCCGCCGAATTACCCTGACCGGTAAACCGTTACAAGTGACGAGTGACAGGTGACAAGAGAGGTGCGACTGACCGTCCATTCTTGTCACCTGTCACGATTCTTTTTATGACGCGACCGACGAATAAACCAGAGACCGTTGAATCCGCGGAAGGGCTGCGACGGCGACTCGGGCTGTTCGACGCGACCATGATAGTGATGGGCGGTATTATCGGCGCGGGCATTTTCATGAACCCCGGAGAGGTCGCGCGCATAGTCGACACGCCCGCGCTGATTATGACCGCGTGGCTCGTGGGCGGGCTCGTGGCGCTTGCCGGCGCGTTCATATACGCCGAGCTGGCCGCTCGCCGACCGCAGGTAGGCGGGCAGTACGCCTACATACGCGAAGCATTTCATCCGGCGCTTGCTTTCATGTACGGGTGGACGTTGCTGCTCGTGGTGCAGACGGGCGGTATGGCCGCGGTCGCCATAACATTCGCCCGGCACTTTATCGCGTTCACTCACGCGCCGGCCGCCGAATGGCTTGTCGCCGTGCTCGCGCTGGCATTGATGACCGCGATCAACTGCTTCGGCGTGCGGGCGGGGGCCGGCACTCAAAACGTTCTGATGGTCATAAAGATATTCGCGCTCGCGGCGCTGATCTTTTTTGGCTTCGGTCTGATGTGGGGATGGATCGCACCCGAGGGCCCGGCCGAATCGAGCGCCGCCGGTGCGGGGGGAGCAATCGCTTTCGCCGCACGACGTTTCGACCGGCTTCGGACTTGTGACGGCGTTGGGCGCGGCAATGGTCCCGGTGCTCTTCTCATACGGCGGGTGGCAGACGGTAAACTTTATTGCGGGAGAGGTGCGCGAGCCCAGGAAGAATCTGCCTCGCGGATTGCTCATGGGCGTCGTCGGAGTGATAGCCCTCTATATGGCGGTCAACTATGTCTGTGTCGGGGTGCTGGGCGCCGAGGGGCTTGCGCGCTCGGGGGCGCCGGCGGCCGCGGTGATGCGACAGGCTCTCGGCGCGCGCGGCGAATCGCTCATAACGCTTGCGGTCGCCATCTCCGCGCTGGGCTTTTTGAGCCAGGCGATACTGACCGCGCCGCGAGTCTATTTCGCGATGGCCGACGACGGGCTTTTCTTCCGCGGCGTGGCATGGGTCCACCCGCGAACGCGCGTGCCAGTTGCGGCAATCGCGTTGCAGGGCGCGCTCGCCATGATAATCGCGCTATCGGGGACCTACGGGCAGATATTGAGCTACGTTGTTTCGATCGACTCGATCTTCTTCGGGCTCACGGCCGCGACCCTCTTCTATTTCCGCCGCGCAGACAGGTCGAGCGACTCGCAAGGAAGGCCGCATTCTTAAGGTGCCCGGCCACCCGGCTACAACGCTCTTTTTCGTTATCATCGAGTGGCTGGTCGCGGTCAACACGTTTTACAAATATCCGATCAATAGCATGGTAGGCTTTGGAATCCTGCTCGCCGGGGTGCCCGCCTATCTTTACTGGCGAAGAAAAAACAGGCGATGAGCGACAAAGATAGCGAAATCGGGTCGCGTTACATGCAATGGGCGAAGACGCGCTCGGCTTCGCGCTACAACCTTGCGACGAGCGGCGTGATCAATTACCCGATTGCCGGGCTCGACGTTTCCATCGAAGAGCTTGAGCTGAGCGGTCCTAGCTGGTACGGGTACGAGCCGTTGCAGCAGCGCCTCGCCGCGAAGTGCGGCACTACGCCCGACCGAGTAGTCCATGCGACCGGCACGTCGATGGCCAATCACCTTGCGATGGCCGCGATTGTCGGCCGAGGCGACGAGGTGTTGATAGAAGAACCTACCTATGACCCGCTGCTTGCCGCCGCGCTTTATCTGGGCGCGGAGGTCAAGAGGTTCCGCCGCCGCTTTGAGGATGGATTCGAGATCGACACGGATGATCTGAAGCGCAAGGTGAGCGAGCGCACGCGGCTTATCGTTATAACGAACCTGCACAATCCGTCGAGCGCGCTGATCGGCGTGGATGCGCTTGAAAGCCATCGGCGAGATCGCGCGGCGGGTGGGCGCGCGCGTTCTGGTCGATGAGGTCTATCTCGACGTTTTATTCGACGATGCGCCGCCGTCGTCGTCGCATCTCGGGGACGAGTTTGTGGTGACGAGCAGTTTGACGAAGGCATACGGGCTGAGCGGGCTGCGCTGCGGGTGGGTGATCGCGGAGCCGGGGCTCGCGAAAAAGATATGGCGGCTCAACGATCTGTTCGGGGTGATACCGGCCCACGCGGCCGAGCGGCTGAGCGTTATCGCTCTCGATAATCTTGGCAAGATCGCGGAGCGGGCGAGGCTGCTGCTTGATCGTAACCGCGCGATGATCAATGAATTCTTAGATTCGCGCGACGATCTTCAAGCGGTCAGATGCGCTTTCGGGACCACGGTCTTTCCGCGTCTCGTGCGGGGCGACGTCGAGACTCTGTGCGCGCTGCTTCGAGAAAAATATGAGACGACGGTTGTGCCCGGATATTTTTTTGAGATGGCGAACCATTTTCGGGTGGGGCTGGGATGCGCGAGCGACGTGCTTGAAGGTGGACTTGAAAGGCTCGGCGCGGCGCTTGATCTGGATTTGCTCGGTGTAGAGCTATTGCGGGGTCAAAGCTTTATCACGTGTTGGAGAGACCGGCCGAGCGCTTATTCATCCCTTGAGCATCGTTAATACAAGTGGCTTCGCCTGGTTTGGGGGCTTGCTGGCCGGACTTGTTACCTTATGGGTTTTCGCGCGACAGCAAAAAATTCAACCGCTACTGCTGATGGATATTACCAGCCCGGCAGCCGCTCTGGGATATGGAATTGGCCGCCTGGGATGCCTTCTTCAGGCGACGGCGATTATGGCCGGCCGACCTCGCTGCCCTGGGCAATGAGCTTTCCTTCGGGGACCGTTCCCACCCTTGAGTATGTACATCCAACACCGCTTTACGAGTTGATTATAAGCCTGGCCATATTCCTGTATCTCTGGACCTCATCAAAAAAGAACCCGCCTTATGGAGTTATACTGGCCTGGTATCTGATTCTTTCAGGCACGGCCAGGTTTCTAGTAGAGTTCTTTCGGTTAAATTCTCCGTTAGCCTTTGATTTAAGCAATGCCCAGGTTGTGAGCCTGGGTTGTATAGCGGGAGGAATATTGATACTCAAGCGTGGCGCTTGATGAATCGGCCGGGATGTGGTGAGATTGCTCTTTTGCCGAAAGGCCGATTTTTCGACGAGAGATAATAGAAGCACTATGCTAACCGTAATCTTAAGCGTCCTGGCGCTGGCCTCGGCCGCGCTGGACATATGGGCCGTTTATAACAATTCCTGGCTCGAATACCTGTTCAAGCCGCTCACGATGCTGTTGATCATCGTCATAGCTATGCGCGAGCGGCGGCCCGAATCGTCCTATTACAAGGGCATCATCACCGCGGGTCTTTTCTGCTCGCTGTTGGGCGATGTGCTGCTGATGTTGCCGCAAGACCTGTTTTTGCCGGGACTCTTGAGCTTTCTTGTCGCGCACCTCTTCTACATCGCGGCGTTTGTTTATATGGCCGGCCGCCAGGCTTCCCGCTGGCTGTTGCTGCCGTTTGCCGCATACGGCGGCGTGATGTTGTGGGTATTGTTGCCGCACGCGGGCGGGATGAAGATACCCGTGGTCATCTACATGGCGGTGATATTGACGATGGCGTGGCAGGCGACCAACCGCTGGATAGTGAGCCGGCAGAGGGGGACTCTGCTCGCGATGGCCGGCGCGATACTGTTTGTGGTTTCGGATTCGGCGCTTGCTTACAACCGGTTCGTGGAGCCGTTCCCGGCGGCCCCGCTCGTGGTGATGGCGACCTATTTCACCGCGCAGTGGTGCATAGCCTTTTCGGTAAGCATC
Source organism: Blastocatellia bacterium (assembly GCA_963832205.1). Lineage (GTDB taxonomy): Bacteria > Acidobacteriota > Blastocatellia > UBA7656 > UBA7656 > DATBMY01. Next base: position 118,456 of record CAWHTK010000023.1, read on the forward strand.
AAGAGGAGGGTGTTTTCTCGGTTTTCTCTTGTGCAATCGGGTCGTCGTCGCGCGGCTCTGGAGCAAAAAGCTCATCACCTGTCTCGGAACTGACCTGTTCGGCGAGCACGGTCTCCGCCGCATCGGCTATGCGCTCCTCGATGGCGTCGCTCGGCGCTTCGTGCGGCTCGACGTCACCCGCGTGATAGAAGTGCGAAGCTTTATAAAGCTCGCGCAGGAACTTCAAAAAGACCTTCGCGACCGCGATTGCCGGGATGGCCAGTATGATGCCGAGGAAGCCGAATAACCGCCCGCCGATCAGCAATCCAAGGAACACAGCCATGGGATGAAGGCTCAACCGCCCGCCCAGTATACGCGGCGTAAGGTAGTAGCCCTCTATGGTCTGGACCACTATAAAAACTCCCACCACCCCGCCTATGCGAAGAAAGCCGCCGCCGTCGGCAAGCGTGAATCCGGTGGCGAGCACTATCCCTGCCGCGGTGCCGACGTAGGGAATCATATTGAGAAAGCCCGACAGGAAGGCTATGCCCGCCCACGCCGGGACGCGGAATATGACGAACCCCACCGCGTAGAGCACGCCCATAATCATGGCGATGAGCATCTGGCCCCGGACATAGGATTCGAGTATTCGCCCGACTTCATCGAACAGTCGAGAGAACGGGTCGCGGAAGCGCGGCGGGATGAAGTCTTCGAGCGAATCCCTCCAGTTGCGGAAATCGACGAGGATGTAATAGACAAAGAAAGGGATCAAGAACATGTCGAGCGCGCTCGCGGCGGTTGACAGAAAGTCCGACAGGTTCCCGGCGAACCATGTCTTTGGCGAGCCGATGACCGATTTCGGGTCCGCGATAAAGCGCTGCACTTGCTCGCCTGCGATGTCGTCGAGCAGCGGCGAGATGCGTCTGAGGTTGGCCCGCTGCTGGCGCGCGTTCTGCTCGGTTAAGTGGACCTGTATCTTTTCGGCGGCGATGCGCCCCTCGTTTACCAGCTCCGGAATGATGAAGAAAAGAAATCCCGCGAGGACCAGCAGGACGGCTATGAGCGACAGGGCTGAAGCGAGCGGCCGCGAGATCCCCCGGCTCTCCAACTGTTGGACTACCGGGTTGAGCAAGTAAGCGAGGGCGAACGAGACAAGTACCGGGACGATTGCGACGGTTCCGATTATATAGATGAAATCGAGTATAAGGACCGCGAGTATCACGGCCGGGACCCACCTGAGCCACCAGTAGGGAGATCGTTCAGTTTTTTTAGGCTTTAAGGATTCCAGCGGCGCGGTCGTTTGCTTTGGTCGAAGCATCGAAAATTGATTCTATGTTATGCAACCGGCGAGCGAAAGGATAATTTAGCCGTCAGATTTCTCGCTTTAGCGGGCGGCCCATCAGCTCGTGCGCGGCCTCGATTGCGGGCTTATCTTCATAAAGCAGCGCGTGGATGCTCGCCGTTATTGGGAGGTTGACGCCGAGCCGGTTCCCGATCTCGTATATGGCGCGGGTGGTCTTTACCCCTTCGGCGACCTCGCGCATCTCCGATAGTATCTCCGGCAGGCTGCGCCCGCGCCCCAGCTCTACGCCGACGTATCTGTTGCGGGAGAGCTCGCCCGTGCAGGTCAGCACGAGGTCGCCCAGGCCGGCGAGTCCCGCCATCGTCTCGACCCTCGCGCCCTGCTTGAGCGCGAGCCGCGTCATCTCGGCGAGGCCGCGCGTTATGATCGCGGCGACGGCGTTTAACCCGAAGCCGAGCCCTCGCACCACCCCCGCCGCTATGGCTACGACGTTTTTTATCGCGCCGCCAAGCTCCACCCCCACGACGTCGTCGTTTGTATAGACGCGGAATACGCCGCAGCTGAGCTGGCGCTGGATCATCTCGGCCCAGGCCGGCTCGCGGCTCGCGGCGACTATGGCGGTCGGGTCGCCCTTGGCGACTTCGCGCGCGAAGCTCGGCCCCGAAAGCGCGACGAATCGCGGGTTGAACCTCTCCTTCATCACGTCCTCGATCAGCTCACCCATTCTCATCAGCGTGCCGTTTTCGACGCCCTTGGTCGCGCTGACCATCACCGTGTCGCTGCTGAGGAATTCGCTCATCCCCGCGACGACTTCGCGCATCGCGTGCGAGGGGACTACTATCAGCACGAAGTCGATTGAGTCGAGCGCCTCTTCGAGCGAGGCCGTCGCGGTGACGTTTACCGGTAGCGTGATGTCGGTTAGGTAATACGGGTTCTTGTGCGAGCGATTTATCTCTACGGCGACTTCCGGCTCGCGCGCCCACAGCAGCACTTCGTGGCGGTTGCGCGCGGCGCAGACGGCGAGGGCGGTGCCGAAGCTCCCCGCGCCAATCACCGCCACGCGCCTTGGCACGCTTAAAGCCTCGTCCGCCATCAGCCCCTTCCCCCGGTCATCACCGTCCGATCGCCGGACTGACCCCACGCGCTTGCCGATCTTGTTTTCGCGGCCCTCAATCAACCTGATGATGTTCTCGTGGTGCTTGGCGACGATGAGCGCGCACCCCGACACGGCGACAATGAGCATGATGCTCAGGTGCGGGTGAGGCTCGGGGCGAAGCCAGCCGTAAAAAAGCAGCGTCCAGAGCGGGACGGCGGCCGTGGCGAGGATCGAGCCCAGCGAAACGTAGCGGGTAAAATAGACGATTGCTCCCCACAAGACGAGCGTCGTCAGCACCGCGTACGGCGCTATGTAGAGATAGACCCCGACGCCGGTGGCGACGCCCTTGCCGCCGCGAAATTTCAGGAAGACCGGCAAAATGTGGCCGATGATAGCCGCGACCGCCGCCGCCCCGATCCACCTGTAATCGTCGGTCACCAGGTCCATCAACGCCACCGCGCCGTATCCCTTCCCAACGTCCAGCAGGTAGGTGAGCAGCCCCGCCTTTAACCCGGCGCGGCGCGTGACATTTGTCGCGCCGATGCCGCCCGACCCGACCTGGCGAACATCCTCGCCCGAGGTGAAGATAAACTTGACGAGCAGGTAACCGAATGGGATTGAGCCGAACAGATAGGCAAGCGTGAGAAGTAGTATCTCGACTATCATCGCTTCAGTTCTCCGGCGGGGAGAATATAGCAAAGCCGCCGAAAAGGCAAAAGCCGGGAGAGAAGGATGCGAAAAACGCCCGGCCGTCTTGACTAAGGCTTGCGAGAAATGTAGTTTAGCACCGTTAAACCGCTGTTGTGGGCGGAGCCGATTTAGATCCTCGGAGCCGAGATTCAATGGACCTGGGCTTTCAGATCGCCTGGCTTTTCGTCCTGGCAGTTCCCATAGCCTGTATTGCCTGGACTGTTACACACGAAGAGGTCTTTCGCGAGCCGCGGGAGTATTGCGAGAATAAGAGCCGGTCTTGCAACCGGTGGTATCAGCGCAAATTCTTCTACCTCTTTACGTGCGAATATTGTTTCAGCCACTACGTCACGGCCTTTTTTCTTATCATTACCGGGTACAGGCTACTTCTCGACGACTGGCGCGGATACCTCATCAGCGGGTTCGCGCTCGTCTGGATAGCCAACCAGTATATGAGCCTTTTCGGGCGACTCCGCCTGGACATCAAGAGGGAGCGAGTAGAAATAAACCAGGTCGAGGAAGAGAAGTGACTGGCCGATCACTGGGATGATCCGAACATCTGCTCTTATCGGTTACTTCCTGTCGCGACCTCGATTTTTTAAGAAGCTCGAATCTTGCGGCTTCTTATGACCCTTTACTAGAAAAAGGAGAATTATGGCAAAGACTATTTCCACCCTCATCGGTGTGGCTTTCATCCTGGCCGGCATCTGTGGATTTATCGCGCCCGGCATGCTCGGATTTCACCTGAGCATGGCCCACACCATAATCCATTTAGTCTCTGGCGCCGCCGCGCTCTACATCGGCACAAAAGGGACCCTCGCGCAGGCCAAGACATTCGCCTTGCTCTTCGGGCTTGTTTACGGCGGGCTTGGCGTCGTGGGGTTCCTGGCCGGCAGCCGTGGCACCCCGGCGGGCGATCATCCCGGCCCGCCCGACGACAGGCTCTTTTCGCTCCTGCCGGGTACTCTCGAACTCGGCACCAGTGATCACATCTTGCACATAGCCATCGGCGCGCTGTTTATTATCGCCGCGCTGGCTACAAAAGCGCGCGCCGCGCACATCGAGGCCTGACCATGATCAGCACGCAACGCGCTCAGGCAGCTCGCTTGAGCGCGTTGCTCGGGTCATCGCAACCCGACGCCGCTTTCGTGTCGATACCCGCTTTCGCGCGCAGCATCTTTAGCAACGCCGCTTCCTCGGGCTCGTACTCAGGTTGAAGATTGCGTATGAAACGCTCTTTCTTGCGGCGAAAGCTTTCGAGCGTCATTCCCTGAAGGTAATACTCGAATACGGCCGGGTGTACATAACAACTGCGGCAAACGGCGGGCGTATTGCCCAGGTGCTCGGCCACGCTTTTTATGGCGCGCACCATGTTGCGCTTCGCCTCTCTCTCGTCCTTGCTGCTTCCTATGTCGGCGAGCCTCAACGCCGCCATAAGCGTCCCGCCCCAGGTGCGGAAATCCTTTGCCGAAAACTCCGGGCCGACCGCGAGCTTTATATACTCGTTCACGTCGCGCGGGGTTATGGGCCGCACGCGCCCCTCCGTGTCGAGATACTCGAAGAGCTTTGGGCCGCCGAGCGCCTTCAGGTCGCGCATCACCGAGGCCAGCTCTTCATCGACCACAACGCGGCGATGTTTAATGTGGTGCTTGCCCACGAAGCTGAATATCAACTGACCGCCGCTCTTAATCTCCAGGTGCCGGTTGCGAAGCGTCGTCACCCCGTACGTGCGGTATCGCTTTACGCTCTCTTCCGACCCGACTCTCAAGTAAAGGTCGTTGATCAGGCGAATGACGAGCGCAAGCACTCGCTCGCGCGGAAACCCGTCGGCCTGTATGTCCTCGTTTGTACGCCGGCGCAGATCGGAAATTCGCTCGCCAAAGCGGACAATCTTTTCATACTTCTTCTTCTGCTGATTGGCCGAGTAGCTGGGGTGATACTTATATTGAACGCGCCCCGCCTTATCAATCCCGACCGCCTGAAGCCTGCCGCGCATCGACGGGCATATGCGCACGTGGCGCCACGCGGGAGGAATGACGAGTGTTCGAATACGCTCCAGATGAGCTTCGTCTCTGATACGCAGGCCCGCGGCATCCTCGTACCAGAACCCTCTGGACGGGGAGCCTCGACGGCGCCACCATCTCGCCCTCGCGCCCCGCTCTATGACCTCGCACGGGTCCTTTGCGCCGTTTACGGGAGTATTGTTATACGCGCTCGACATGACTTTGCCCTTTCGCACCACAGATCACGAGCAATGGGCGTGCCAGGGTAAATTCCACGGCCGCCTATCTTCTAAGTCTGTCGTCGAAGTCTTCGAGGTCGCGTATGAGGACCCAGTTGAGACTGTGTATCAGGTCGCGGTGATTAATCGCCTCAGCGCCCCCTATCCATACCCGTGTCGAAGGAGGCAGGCTCTCGGCGAGAGAGCGCAATTCCGTTTCGAGCTGCGGGTTCTCGATGGCTACGCTCAAGGCAAGATAACGCGATCCCGTAAGGCGGACCGCGTTCGCTATCTCGGGCGCGGGAAGATCAGGCCCAAGATAGACGACCCTCCAGCCGCGCATCGCCGCCGTCATCGCCGCAAGCAGTAACCCGAACTCGTGCCGCTCGTTCGGCGGCGTCGTCAGGATTATAGTCTCGGCCTGCTCGTTGGGCGGGTAGAGCCTGAACATTGCGCAAAGCAGATTGCGCAATAGCCCCGACGCGAGGTGCTCGTGGGCCGCGCCCAGCTCTTTGTGCGCCCACCGCTCGCCTATCTCTTCGAGTATCGGGGAGACGATATTGTGGGTGAGTGCCCGCGCGGGAAAAAGAGTCGCGGCGCGGCTCAATTCCATATCGGCCGCGACGACATCCATCTTTTTTATCGCGTCGAGAAACCGTCCGCGCACCGCGGAGTATGGGTCGCCGCCTTCCCGCTCCCGCTCGCGGTCTTGCAGCACACTCTCAAGCTGCTCGCTCGATAGACGCGCCGCCTGGCCTATGCTGTAGCCCCGGTCAATCGCCTGCCTGAGCCTGCGCAGCCGCGCTATGTCCGCCTCTGAATAGAGCCTCGTCCCGCCTTCGCTGCGGACCGGGGTTACAGCCTTATACCTGCGCTCCCATACCCGGACCACGTCAGCCGATAACCCCGTAAGCCGGGTGACGGTCCCAATTCGATATTGCGGCGCTGCCGATGTCATCTCTTCCTGTTCAACCATAACTGCATTTTTACTCTTTGTCCCGATTCTGTCAAGATATAAATTGAAATTTCTGGACTATGAGTTGTATTGTCTAGAAATTTACATTCGATTATCTTGACAGAATGCTGGTATCTGTCTAAGATTTAACTTTGTTACGGAAAGGCGGAAAGGTTATGAGAATAGGGGTGACGGGTGCAACCGGGTTGATAGGGCGGGTGCTTTGCGGGGCGCTCGGCGACGAAGGGCACGAGGTAATCGGGTTTTCCAGGTCACCCGAGAGGGCTAAAGGCGTTGCGGTCGCGGAGGTGCGCGGCTGGGATGTCTTAGCGGGTCCGCCCGCGAAGGATCTGGTAAGCGACCTCGACGCGGTCGTCCACCTTGCGGGCGAGCCTATTGCCGCGGGCCGATGGACCGACGAGCAGAAGAAGCGCATAAGAGATTCGCGCATCGTCAGCACTCGCCATCTGGTCGACGGATTTCGCTCGCTTGGCGAAAGACCGGCCGCCTTCATATGCAGCTCCGCTGTCGGTTTTTATGGCGACAGAGGAGACGAAGTCCTGGACGAAAGCGCGGCGGCGGGCCGCGGCTTTATGAGCGAGGTCTGCGAGCAATGGGAGGCCGAGGCCGAGGGGGCGGCCGAGCTTGGTATTCGCGTTGTTCAGGTCAGAACCGGCGTAGTCCTTAGCCCGGAGGGTGGCGCTCTCAAAAAGATGCTTACGCCCTTCAAACTCGGAGTGGCGGGACGGCTCGGCAGCGGGCGGCAGTGGTTCCCCTGGATTCACATTGAAGACATTGTCGGGATATTTCGGGAGGCGATCTTTTCAGCCGACCTTGTGGGGCCTGTTAACGGCACCGCGCCCAACCCGGTCACGAACTCCGAGTTCACCCGCCAGCTCGCCGGCGCGCTGAGCCGCCCGGCCTTTTTCCCCGTCCCCGCAATCGGTCTGAAGGTATTGATGGGAGAGATGAGCGAGGTATTGCTCGGCTCTCAGCGCGTCATCCCGAGGGTAATGACCGAACGCGGATACGAGTTTCGGTTTCCCGCGCTGGGCCCGGCGCTCAACGACCTGCTCGCATGAAGCCATACGTATTAGAGCGCGAGCAGATGATAGAGCGCGACAGGAGCGAGGCGTTCGCATTCTTTAGCGACGCCTTCAACCTGGAGCGGATCACTCCGCCTTTCCTGCGCTTTCGCGTGCTCACTGCCAGGCCGGTCGCGATGGCCGCCGGCACGTTGCTCGAATACAAGCTATCGCTTTTTGGCGTCACTTTCCGCTGGAAGACGCTCATAGAAGAATGGTCGCCGGAGGATTCCTTTGTGGACCTTCAGCTCGAAGGGCCTTACAGGTTATGGCGGCATACGCACAGCTTCGAGCCTGTAGCGAGAGGTCGCACGCTCATGCGCGACCGCGTCGAGTATCTGATACCTCTGGGCTATCTCGGTCGCATCAGTCACGCTCTTTTCGTATCGCGGATGCTCAAAGAGATATTCGATTACCGCGCCCGCGCGATAGACGGACTGCTGGCCCCGCGTTGATCAATCATCATGCAATAGGGGAGCTTTTATGGGTAAAGCCGAATGGGTAGCGCTCGCCGTATTTCTCGCGGGCTGTTTTGCCGTCGCGGCGCTCGGGTCGCTCGCCACCACTCCCGAGATACCGGGCTGGTACGCGCGTCTAAACAAGCCCGCGTGGACGCCGCCGAACTGGCTATTCGGGCCGGTCTGGACATTGCTTTATGCGGGAATGGCCGTCGCCTGATGGCTGGTATGGAAGCAGGGCGGATGGCGCGAGAACCGGGTTGCGATTATCCTGTTTGCCTTTCAACTCTTTCTGAATCTGTTGTGGTCTTTCATATTCTTTAAGTTTCATCAGACCGGGTGGGCTTTTCTTGAGATAATCTTTCTCTGGTTATCGATTGCCGCAACAATAGTAAGTTTTGCAAACGTGTCGAAGACGGGCGCGGCGCTGCTAGTCCCTTACCTGGTCTGGGTGACATACGCGGCGGCGCTCAATTACTCGATCTGGCGCTCGAACGCATAACGTTCGCGCGTTCAGTCTTCTTCTTTGGATATTCATGTTGCTCTGGTAATCTTTCTGTCGATGCCGAGACCGAGCAGCCCGCCGACTCGGCACTCGCTTGCATAATTCTTGGCGGGAGAGCCATTCGGTGAAAGATTCATTTACCTCAAGACGCTTAAGCTCCTGGCTGCCGCGGTACGCAATCGCGGTCGCAAGCGTCGCCGTCGCTACTGGCATCAGGGAGCTTCTGGATGACGAGCTGGGGTATAGCCGTCCCGTTTATAACCTACTTTCCAGCCGTCATGTTGAGCGCCTGGGCCGGGGGGTTCGGCCCGGCGCTGCTCGCGACCGTACTGGGGGCCGCGGCCGCCGATTTTTTCTTTATGTTCCCGAAGGGGAGCTTCGGTGCAACAATCGGTGTAACTTCTACGGCCGACGTTCTGAGCATGGCTCTCTTCCTTTTCTTCGGCTTATTCATCGCCCTACTCAGCCAATCCATGCGGCGCAACGCCGAGAGGGCCGAGGCCACCGCCGTCGCTTTGAACGAGAGCCGCAAGCGATTCTCCATCACGCTCAAATCAATCGGCGACGCGGTGATATCGAGTGATAAAGACGGCCGCGTCTCATTCATAAACCCCGTGGCCGAATCTGTAACCGGGTGGGACCGCAAGGATGCTCTCGGAAAGCCGATTGCCGAAGTCTTCAAAATCATAAACGAGCATACCCGCGAGCCGATTGAAAACCCCGTTACGCGAGTGCTGCGCGAAGGGAAGGCCGGCGGGCTCGCTGACCAGGCCATCCTGCTTGCCAGGGACGGGCGAGAAGTCCCGATCGATGACAGCAGCGCGCCGCTCATCGATGATGATGGCAAGCTCATCGGGGCAGTCCTCGTTTTTCGCGACATCACCGAGCGACGCCGGGCCGAGCAGGAGCGCGCGCGATTGCTTGCCGAAGCCGAAGAGGCCAACCGTGCCAAGGACGAGTTTCTGGCCACGGTCTCGCACGAGCTGCGAACTCCGCTCAACGCCATACTCGGATGGGCGCACATGCTCAGAGCCGGAACTGATCGAACCCGATATGGAAGCGCGAGCGATGGAGACGATTGAGCGCAACGCGAAATCGCAGGCGCAATTGATCGAAGACATATTAGACGTATCGAGGATCATCACCGGCAGGCTGCGGCTCGACGTTCACCCTATCGACCCGGCACCGGTCATAGAGCAGGCTATCGAGGCCGTGCGGCCGGCCGCGGAGGCGAAAGGTATAAGGCTTCAATCGGTACTCGACCCGCGGGCGGGGCCCGTCTCGGGCGACCCAAACCGGCTACAGCAGGTTGTATGGAACCTGATTTCAAACGCGGTAAAGTTCACGCCGCGCGGCGGGCGCGTGCAGGTGCGGTTGGAGCGCGTCGACTCGCACATAGAGATAATCATCAGCGACACGGGGCAGGGGATTTCGCCCGAGTTCCTCCCGCAAGTCTTCGACCGTTTTCGCCAGGCCGACGGCACGAGCACCCGGCGGCACGGTGGGCTTGGGTTGGGGCTGGCGATTGTGCGCCATCTCGTCGAGATGCACGGCGGCACCGTGCATGCCGAAAGCCAGGGCGACGGGTGCGGCGCTACTTTTATAGTGAAGCTGCCGCTCATAGCCGTGCGACCGGATTCGCGCGCCCAGGCGCGGGCGCACCCGACGTTGAGCGGCGCGAGCCTGCCCGAATCGCCTTCGCTTGACGGATTGCGCATAATGATCGTTGACGACGAACCGGACACGCGCGATATGCTGAGGCTTATGATCGAAAAGATCGGCGCGGAAGTGAGGCCGTGCTCGTCGGCCGAAGAGGCGTTCCGTGTCTTTCAGACGTGGGAGCCGGACGTGCTCGTAAGCGACATAGAGATGCCGGGCGAAGACGGATACGACCTGATACGCAGACTGCGGCAATGGGAAGCAGGACGCGGCCGCCAGACGCCGGCCGTCGCGCTCACGGCATACGCAAGGACCGAGGACCGCATGCGCGCGCTACAGGCGGGCTACCAGATACACGTGGCCAAGCCGGTCGAGCCGGCCGAGCTGGCAGTCGTGATAGCTACGCTCGCAAGGAGCGCGAGAGGATAAGCGAGTGACCATGGCCATAATGAAAATAGAGACGGAGCGGTTGCTGCTCACCCCGCTTTCGCGCGACGACCTCGATAACATACACCGCGTATGGGTCGAGCCGGGCGTGCGCCGATTCCTGTGGGACGACGAAATTATATCGAAGGAGCATGCCGGGGAAGTTATCGACGAAAGCGTCAGGCTCTTTGAGGCCGAGGGGCTCGGCCTCTGGACGGTGAGGGCGCGGGACGAAGCTCGCATGATCGGCTTCGGCGGGTTCTGGTTCTTTCACGACCCGCCAGAACTGCAACTCCTTTATGGGCTGACCGAGCAGAACTGGAACCAGGGGTTTGCGACCGAGATAGCGACGGCGTTGATAAAGTACGGCTTCGAAGTAGCTCGGGCTTGAGCGGATCGAGGCGAGCGCGGACGCCCCCAACCTGTCATCGCATCGAGTAATGGAGAAGTCCGGCATGAAGTTCGATAAACGCGTTGACAAGGGCGGGCTCGACACCGTCTATTACTCGATCACGCGCCAGCGAGTCGCAAGTAGCGAGTGACACGCCGCGAGAAAAACAGTATACCTTCCGCATCTCATCACCGTTTGATTGTTACGCCTCCGGCTATCGAATGGCTTACCTCTACCGTTGGGAAATACAATGCGAGGGTGTCGAGGCTATAAAGCCGACCCTCGAACAGTGCGCGCCGTGCATTGATAGAAGCCTTAATCTGCTTGCGGCACCCGCTGTTTCAATTCACGTCTTGTTTTAGATCGAGCATTCCGCTCCCCCGCGTATTAAAAAAAGTCAAACTCAACGAAATCCAAAGCCGGATTGCATATTTCCCTTTAAAAATGAGGTTTTTAAACATCGTTACTTTCTGGCATCTCTGTTGCAAAAAGGGAGATCGGAGGTTAGATAACAATGGTAATGCTGGCTTTAGTCTCGGGAATCATGATGACCGCGGTCGCGGTGATGATAGGCGGATTCGCGCTTGAGCTATTGATGGTTGCGATGAGTCGCAGTCTTTCGACGGCGACCCCCGATAGGACTAACGAGCCGACGGGCACTGCTGTTGTTGTTCACCTCAAGCCTTTAGAGACTACAACCGGCACTTTGGACTGGGTCGAAGAAGCGGCGGCCTGAGCCTGTGCCGTTGATACTGTAAGGAGGATAGAATGCTCTGGACAATCTTCGTAATTCTTTTGGTTCTGTGGCTGCTCGGTCTTGTCAGCGGCACAACTATGAGCGGCTTCATTCACCTGCTGCTCGTGCTGGCGGTGGTGGTGCTGATCATCAACCTGCTCAGCGGGCGCAGAACAGTTGTATAACTCAGAATAATTGCAACCCGACGAGCGGGCGAACACCGACTTCGGCGGCCGAACAAAAGGGGATTGGATCCGGGGCATCGCGAGATGCCCCTTTATCTTTTTTAAGACGGCTCAGTTGAGCCGTTCGCTCAGAAGCACCCGCACGCCGCCGCGCCAGTCCTCATTTATTCCAACACGGAAGACGGGCACCTTCTTAGATATTGATCCGGCCAGCAGCCCGGTCGTCGCGTGAAAGCGAAACAGCGGCGCTACCAGATAGAGTAGAGGGGCGGCATCCAAAAGTTTTATGCCTTCAAAATAACCGCGCCGCTGGAAATCCGAGCGGCCGCGGTGCCAGTTGAACGCGCTGCCAGTAATCGAGCCCTTGAAAGGGAAACTCTAAATCTTCGGAAACCTTCAACTCGATCACCACGAGCCGGCCCTCGCGGGTCACCGCAAGCAGATCAATCATCGAGCGATGGTCGCCGCGGTAAGCCGGGACCTGTGAATAGACAAAGCGTGGATCGAGAGTAGCGTCGATCAGCCTGGCATCGCGGCTAATGATAGATTCAAGCCACCTCTCCGGGCTCGATCTATACTCCATCGAGTTGCGCTCCGTGGCCTCCTTGCGGCGGCGTGAGATCAAATCATCTACGAGCCGCACGAGCGCGCCCTTCGTGCTTTCAGTCAATCTATGCTCGCCCTCTATGCCGAAGTGGAGCTGGCCCGACGCTATCGAGAGCCGCGCGAACCGAAGACCATTTATTGAAAAGAGCAGCCATCCGCCACGCCGGTGGCTCTCTATCTGATCGGGCGCCATCTGCAAGATTGATTCGATAATCGCTTTGACCCGCGGCGAAACCGCGCGCTCGCGCGGCCAGTCTGCTCTCGCCGAGGAGCGTTTCAGATGGTCGTTCAGGTCACCTTGATCGAAAGCCGCAATCGGTTTTATGACCCGCGCCGCTTCGTCGAACTCATACAGCGCATAATCGGCAAGGCCGGCGCGCATGGCGGTCAGCCGGGTCGCAAGCGTAAGGCTACGCCCGGCAGGCGCAATAAGCATCAACCGATCAGGCCCGCCACGTTTGCGGCGCAAATAGTCGAGCCAGATGAGACCGGCGCCGAGCAGGGCATCGATGTCGGATTGTGATTCGGTCGCGTCTGCCGCGACCGCAGCCGTCTGCCGCCCGCGCTCGCTCAGAATCAACCGCGTGTGCGCCGATGAAAAATGGCGGCGGTCATCCCTGCCCGTGACGGCGCTCTCTATTGAAAGTCGCGGGAGGCTCGATTCAATCGCCCCGCGCAGGCGCTCAATAAAATCCGCCCGCGAGTTTAGCTGGCTCGGAAGCGGCCCGCGCCTTAACTCCAGCACGCAGGCGACGCGACCCATCTGCTTGAGACAATGAAGCCGCAAGCAGTCACCGCCTGAGTGGGCTTTCGCTATGCGCCACGCGCGCGACCAACCCGATCCCCAGCAGGAGAGGATAGGCTTGCCATAAGAGATTTCGGCGGCCGCATCATTACGCGCGACCTTCGCGACCAACCGCCCGTCTTCATATATGTCGAACTCGCCGCCGAGCAGGAATAGCTCAAGCTCGTAGCGTATGCGGCCGGGATCGTCGATGAGAGGCGTGTTTCTGGCGCTCACACGCGCGTTTTATCAGCGCGCGCTCTACTTAACAAGTGAAAAGCGGATGGCTCGGACCGGACTGTTGATTCGTCTAGCAGGGAGCGAACGTGAAGACCAGCGTGCCGAGCACGAACCACAGCAGGGCGAAGATTAAGCCGTAGCCGAAGAAGTCTCTGAAATTCACCCGCGCTATCCCGGCTACGATGACATACCAGAACGGAGAGGTGAGATTGCCCATATGATCGCCGACGCTCAGCGCGAGCAGGCCGCGCTGGACGCTCACGCCGACCTCGGTCGCCGCGGCGGATGTCACCAGCCCCTGTATGGCCCACTGTCCGCCGCTCGACGGAACGAAGATGGCCACGATGGTCCCCGAAATCGCCGCGAGCAGCGGAAATGTGTACGGCGTCGAAATGGAGGCCACAATGCCCGCAAGCGCCGGGCCGACCGTGGTGTGCTGAATCAGACCGGCGATACCGGCATAGAGGTGGTATATGACGACGACCGCCCAGCAAGATAGCACCGCCTGTTGCAGCGCCCCGGTAAACCTGTGGACGTTGCGATGGAGCAGGAGACACAGGATCAGGAGCATTGTGTTTAGCGAATTGAAGTCGAGGCTCAACTGTTTTACGGCGAAATGATAATAGAGCCAGCCGGCGAGGAACGCGCACAGCACGACCGGAATGATCGACATGCGCTCCAGGCGTTCTGAGAAACAGCGCGGCTCCGCGATCTCGGCGGCTGATTCTTCCGTCAGCTTAAATGCTTCGGGAAAGTCTGACAGCGGCCGGCACCGCTTCGGCATGAGGAAACGTCCGGCCGTGATCAACACGAGCACAAAAGCGACCTCCTGGATAATGGCAGCCGGGGACCATATGGTCGTCGAAAGAGGTATAACGCCGGTGGTCGATTCAAGGAAATGCCCGGGCGTGGCCATCACGAGCGCGGCGCTTGAAGAAAGCCCATATTGCCAACAAGAGTTCGACGCCCAGAGCAAGGCGAGAAAGAAAAGGAAATCAATCTTTATCCCTTTGCGCTCGGCCTCTCTGGCGAAGTGGATTCCGATGAAGGGCGTGAGCGCGAGGCCGAGGCCCCAATAAAGATAAGACGCGGTCGCGCTGATAACGACCGCAAGCACGATCACCTGCATCCGGGTCTTGGGGATTCGCGAAAGCGTCAGTACAGTTTTCTTAAAGAAAGGAGTTGACCCCAGCACCGAGCTGAGCACGATGATCAAGGTCATCTGCATGGTGAAGGGCAGAAGCATCCACAGGCCCTTGTAATAAGCGTCCATGGCCTCGCCGGTCGTGTTTCCAAGCGCGAGCGCGAGACCGAAAAGCAGCAGCATTAAAATGACCGACGCCGTGATTGCGTCAGGCACCACGCGGCCCATCGCTTTTGCGAAGCGGTCGAGCCGGCTTTCACGAGCCGGAGCTGTGCCGAGATTGCTGACTGAATCTTCCATGCGCCCCTCCCCTTACAGGCCCGAAGTAAACGTGTCGCGGATTTTTGTCTGATGCTAAGAAGGCAGGCGATAGGCTAACGTACCCGCGGTGGGGAAGGCAAGCGCGATCTTAATAATGTGTTGCGACCCGGTGAAAATGTCCCCCGGATATTAACGAGGCGAATAAGGGCAAAAGGATTTGAAGCTCAATCGGATTTCGCGCGGGCTCTATCCGCGCGGCTTTTGGCGGCGGCGTTCTTGCTGATCCGGGCGGGGCGCTTTCGCGACTTTGCTTTCGGCGCGGGCTGAAAGAATCGAGTCACCTCCCCGGGCTTAAGCTCGCGATACTGGCCGACCGCCAGCCCCGCGTCGTCGAGATGACCGATGCGGACGCGGCGCAGTTTCACCACGGAATGGCCTATCGCGTCGAACATGCGGCGGATCTGCTGGTTCTTGCCCTGACGCAATATGACTTCAAACCAGCTATTACCGGCCTCCCTTGTCTTTTCGATCAGCTTTATCTGCGCGGGCGCCGTGTGCGAGCCTTTTATACTGATCCCCTGTTTGAGCCGCTCGATCAATTCATTAGAGGGCGAGCCTTTTACCTTGACGTGGTAGACCTTATCTATGTTACCCGCCTCGGTAATCAACCTGGTCAGGTCGCCGTCGTTCGTGAGCACTATGAGCCCTTCGGTGTTAAAGTCCAGCCGCCCCACGGGGTGGATGCCCCGGCGGTAGGATGGCGGCAGAATGTGGGCGACGAGCGGTCGGCCGAGCGGGTCGGCAACGGTTGAGATATACCCCTTCGGTTTGTTGATCAGAAAGTATCGCTTCGGGCGACCGGCCTTGGGGTTGATGAGCTTGCCGCGGACTTTTATGTGATCCCGTTCCGGGTCGGCCTTAGCGCCGAGCTCCGTGGTGAGCTTGCCGTTTACAGTCACCTCGCCGTTTGAGATCATCTCTTCGGCTCTGCGGCGCGACGCTATGCCTGTCGAGGCGATTATCTTTTGCAGACGTTCTTGCATCACGGAGAGTCTAATCACCGCAAGCCCCGGTGTAAACCGTCCCGCGCCTGTGATAATCTTTTTGTGGGATTAATCGAATCGACCAGCCCAATAATATCGAAGGGAAGTGATCAGCAGTGGTTAAGCAGCTATTCGGAACGCTCGCTCTAGTCCTCGCGCTGGGGTGCATCGCTTCGGCGCAGGAGCACGAAGCCGAGGACCGGGCCAGGGCCGAGGCCCTGATACAGTCGGCCATAAAAGCGCTCGGCGGCGATACGTACCTCGGCGTGCGAACGCTAGTCACGCGCGGCCAGTACACGCCCTACGAAAAGGGGGTATCCGTCACCCCGACCTCTTTCGTTTACTACATGGCCTACCCGGACCGCGAGCGCATAGAGTTTGGAAAAGGCGACAGCAAATTCGTTCAAACCAATTCATCCGTCGCCAACTGGATATATGAGGCGCGGCAAAAGATGATACGCGACCAGACCGAAGAGCAGGTCCGCAGGTCTCAGCAAGGCATGCGCTTTGACCTCGACAATCTGCTTCGCGCCGGGTGGCGGCAAAGCGATGCGAAGCTCGTCTTCATCGGCAGGCGCGAGCCGTGGCCGAAGACTTTCTCCGAGGCCGTGCGAATAGATTTCTCCGATGGCGCATCGATCACGCTGCACTTTGACACCCGCACGAAGCTGCCGCTTATGTCCGAGTACAAGATCGTGGAAGAGAAGGGGGCAATAACCCAGCAGGCTCGCTACTTCAGGTGGGCTGAATACGGCGGAATAATGTACCCGACCATCCAGGACTTCTACCGCGAAGGGGTTCAAAGCACGCGCGTCACCTTCGACGACGTGAGGTTCAACGAGCAGATCCCGGAAAAACTCTTCACCAAACCGGCCAACATAAAAGAAGTGAAGTGAGGCGCGCCCCACTTCACTTCTTAAGATCAAGTTCGATGGTCGCGCCGCCCGCGTGAAATATCGCTCAGGCGACGGTGATCTCTGGCGAGAGATATACGTCCTGGATGGCGTTGAGTATCTTTATGCCTTCGGGCATCGGCTTCTGGAACGCCTTGCGGCCCGATATCAACCCCATGCCGCCCGCGCGTTTGTTTATGACCGCGGTCTTGACGGCCTGCTGTATGTCGTTTTCCCCCGAAGCACCGCCGGAGTTTATTAGCCCCGCGCGCCCCATGAAGCAGTTGATCACCTGGTAGCGCGTCATGTCGATCGGGTGGTCGTTGGAAAGCTCCGAGTAGACCTTTTTATGCGTCTTTCCGAAGTTCAGCGTATTGTAGCCCCCGTTGTTTTCCGGCAACTTCTGCTTGATGATGTCCGCCTCGATTGTGACGCCCATGTGGTTTGCCTGACCCGTCAGGTCGGCCGCCGCGTGGTAATCGACCTCTTTAGTCTTAAAGGCGGAGTTGCGCAGGTAACACCAGAGCACCGTGAACATCCCCATCTCGTGCGCGTGGGCGAACGCCTCGGTCACTTCCTGTATCTGCCGCTTCGATTCTTCCGACCCGAAGTAGATGGTGGCCCCCACCCCGACGCAGCCTTGATCGAACGCCTGGTTGATTGATGCGAACGCTATCTGATCGAAGCTGTTCGGGTAGGAAATGAACTCGTTATGGTTGAATTTGAGTATGAACGGAATCTTGTGCGCGTACTTGCGCGCCACCGAGCCCAGCGCCCCGAGCGTCGTCGCCACTCCGTTGCACCCTCCTTCTATCGCGAGCTTGATGATGTTATCGGGGTCGAAGTACTGGGGGTTCGGCGCGAATGACGCCCCGGCCGAATGCTCGATGCCCTGATCGACCGGGAGTATCGAGACGTAGCCGGTCCCTGCAAGCCTCCCGTTCCTGAATAACGAAGAGATATTGCGGAGCACCACCGGCGAGCGGTCCGTGCTTACCATCACTCGGTCTATAAAGTCCGGCCCGGGCAGGTGCAGCATCTCTTTGGGAATTGTTTTGCTCTGGTAGGTGAGCAGGCTTTCGGCCTCGTCGCCTAATATCTGTTCTATCTCTTTGATCATCTCGCCTCCTGTATCGCGCGAAAACGCACCGGTAAGTTGTCAGGTATTATGACTCTTAATGCCAGCCCAGACATTCTATTACCCGAAAAGTGCAAGGTCAACGGCCCGCTTAAAGCGGCGCGCGTTCGCGCGGGCATGAAAAAAGGGCGCAGATGCAAACCTGCGCCCAAAGAGGACCTGAGATGTTTACCCGCTTGTAAAGAGCGGCGGGCTTCCCAGTAAATACATCCCGTGAAAAAAAGATGGGTAAATAAAATAGGCGGGTGCCCGAGTTAATCCGGGCGGCCGCTTATCCTCTTGTTTTTGACTCTATCTAACGCCAAATATATTCCCGAATCGCGGGCCTCTTGGAGACTCATGGAGGGAGATTCGGAAAAAGCCTTGCGCGCAAGGCGTGCCACTGCTGCTGGTATTGTCGCCGATAATATTGGTTAGCGGAGTGAGTATTGCGTCCCCGCTCGCGCTCCTGAATGTACCTGTGCCACCAGTGATAGCAAGGACATCTGTCAGGGGGTGACCCGCGCTCTCTATGGCGCCGAAGACTCTGCCCAGAGTTCCCTGAAGCTCAATCGTCCCGTTGAAGCTGTCCAGCGAGATGCTCATATTCACGACAGCGGTCTGGTTCCCGGACAGATTGTCGGTGGGTGTTAAGCCCGCGGCATTGGGCGTGGGGTCATTGTTGGCCTTCTGCCCCCACATCCTCCATGTCCCGACTCGTCGGCCGGCGGTGCTGAAATTCACAAAACCATCCGCGCCGGCCGGAACGGCGCAATTCTGTATTGTGCGCCCCTGAACGACTATTCCCGATATATAGAAAGTGGAACTGGCGTTAGCAATCGCTTGCTGTACGGTCGCGCCACTCGACGGAACCAGTTCTATAATCGCTCCACCGAACGCGCCGCCAGATTGCGCGCGACTAACGGGCACAGTGACAACAGATACCAACAAGAAAAGGGCTACTGCTATACTACCGCCTATAAGGCGTATGCGGGGGGTTCTCAATTCTCTTTTCGACATTGTTCATTCTCCTTTTAGTCATTCTTTGATTGGTACTGGCAGGTCATCTGCCAGAGATGGTCAATTCCAACATACTCTATAGACGTAATGTTAACTTGAGGTAATTCAATTCAAGCCATTTATATAAAAATTCACTATAGGGAGCCTGTGCGACATTGGGCCGTTAAGCGAAGCGTTATCTTTTGCGGGTATATTCTAGCGGTGTGGGAGGTGGACGAGGGAGCTGTTGTTAATTACGGTTTCTCTATGGCTTTCTTGATCTCGCGACGCATCTTGCGTCCGAGGTCGTCAACTGCGCGCTCGGCATCGCGGACTATATCTTTCGCGCGGTCGCCTATGCCGCTCGTTTCGGGCCAATCG
Source organism: Blastocatellia bacterium (assembly GCA_963832205.1). Classification (GTDB taxonomy): domain Bacteria; phylum Acidobacteriota; class Blastocatellia; order UBA7656; family UBA7656; genus DATBMY01. The sequence continues at coordinate 137,613 of CAWHTK010000023.1, forward strand.
AAGTCGGGCAGCGGGATAAAATCGCCCGCGTGCGTATCACACTCTGATTCGGGCTGGGTGCCGTCGATAAAATAATCGGCCCGCTTTTCAGGGCAGGAATCGGTCCAGAGCTTGCCGGTCGTCGGGTCGATTTCGGCCTCGATTACGCCCTCGGGCTTCGGGAAGTTATTACCGCCGAGGTCGGGCCGCTTGGCGAGCGCTTCTTTCATAAATGCAGCCCAGATGGGCAGCGCCGACTTGGAGCCTTCGAGCCCGAGCTCCCGGTTATCGTCGAACCCGACCCACACGGCGCAGACAAGGTTCGGCGTGAACCCGGCGAACCACCCGTCGCGCGACGTGCCGGTCTTGCCGGCGGCGGTCGCCGTAAAACCCATGGCCCTGGCGCGCGCCGCAGTCCCCCGGTTGATTACGTCCTGCATTATGTTGGTCAGTATCCAACTGACCTCGGGCCGCAATGCGTCATTGGTCTGAGGCTTCGGCTCGATTATCCCCACGCCTTCGGAGTTCGTCACCCGCTTTATCGGCGTGGCCTCGACCCGCCGCCCGTTATTGGCGAAGGCGGTATAGGCGGAGGCTATCTGCAGGGGCGTGGCTTCGGCCGCCCCGAGCGCCGTCGACGGCAATCCCTGGGGGCGAGGGAGCCCGAGTTTTTCGGCCATCCTGGCGATGCGATTGTAGCCCGCCTTCTCGGCTACGCGGACCGTCACGACGTTGAGCGAATGCACCAGCGCCTCGCGCATCGTGACTTCGCGGTTCGAATAGGTCTTGCCGAAGTTCTCGGGCGAGTAGGTCTTGCTGCCGCCGTACAAGAAAGTCTCGGGCGCGTCGAGGAAGGTGCTCGCGGCTGTGATCTTCTCTTCGCTAGTCTCGTCGAAGGCCGAGTTGAGCGCCGTCGCATAGACTATGGGCTTAAAGACCGAGCCGGGCTGGCGGTTCGCGTCGACGGCGCGGTTGAGCTGGCTCTGGCTATAATCGCGCCCCCCGACCATCGCGACTATCTCGCCCGTGTCGGCGTTGATCGCCACGAGCGCGGCCTGGAGCGTCCCGGCGGGGATAGGGTCCTTCTTCCGCTTGGCGAACGTCTGGTCAAGCTTTGCGAGCGTCTCGTTAACGGCCTTGTCCGCCGCGCGCTGCAATTCCATGTCAATGCTTGTATAGACGCGGTAGGACTGGCTCGCCAGATCCGCGGCGGTCTTCTCGTCGGAGAGGTACTGCTGGAGGTAGTCGACGAAGTATGGAGCGTCGCTGTTGACGGCGTTGCGGCGCGGCTGAATCTTCAACTCCGTCGCCTTCGCCTGTTCGGCCGATTCGCGGGTTATAAACCCGGTCTCGGTCATCGAATCGAGCACCTGGTTGCGCCGGGCCTTCGCGCGCTCGGGGTCACGATAAGGCGAATAGAGGCTAGGCCCTCGGATGATGCCGGCCAGGAACGCGCTCTCGGGAAGCGTCAGGTTTAAGACGTCCTTGTTAAAATAGACGGCCGCCGCCTCGCCGAATCCGTTTACCGAATAGGCCCCGGTCTGGCCCATGAAAATCTCGTTGGCGTAGAGCTGAAAAATCTCTTCCTTTTCGAGCTTCGTTTCAAGCGTGAAGGCGATCATCATCTCTTCGACTTTGCGCCTGAACGTGCGCTCGGGGGTGAGAAAGAAATTCTTCACAAGCTGCTGCGTTATCGAAGACCCGCCCTCCTGGAGCTGGCCCTCGCTTGCGTCCCGCCACAGCGCGCGCGCTATGCCTCGAAAATTTATTCCGGAGTGCTCGAAGAACTGCCGGTCCTCGATGGCGAGCACGGCGTTGACCAGGTCCTTTGGCAGGTCTTTGAATGTGACGAGCTTCTGCTTGCGCCCCTTGTCGCCTGAGATGGCCGTGAGCATTTCGGGCTCAAGCTGGGCGATGTCGAGATTACGCTTCGTATCGATGTCAGTTATCTTTGTGATGCTTTTGCCGCCGGCCCCGAACGCCACCAGTATGTTCGGGAACAGGCGGCGGTTGTTTACGAGCGCCGCCCCGCTCGTGAATATCTCTATCGAGTTGCCTTTTATCTGGTAGCGGCCGCGATTTGCGTTCGCCTCTTTCGAGGACTCGACGTAGCCGAGGCTGTCGAGGTAGCTCTTGAGCGCGGCACTCGTCATCGGCTGATCGACCTTGAGCGTCCGCGGCGCGGCGTAAATGCCCGCACTGCGCACGAGGACATCGCCGGCGAGCCTCGCGTCAATCATCCTTGAGTATTTTATAAAGAAGAATACGAATACCGATATGAATACAAGGGCGATGATGCCCAGAGCTATAAGGAGTTTCGGGCGGAAGATGCGCCGCAGCAAGCCGGGCCGCTCATCTTGTCTCCTGATGACCCGCGTCTGGGCGTTTGGTTTTCTAGTAACTGTTGCCAAGGCTCTACGTGACCGCGTTCCTTTCAACTACTTCGAGCGGTTAGATTCCAGCAACCGCCAAATGGTTTGTTGACCGGGAGCAAATAAGCTAACCGCGTTGAGAGCCAATAAAACTCTAGCACTCGCGGAGGGGCAAATACAAGGAATGGCGCAACTATAACCGGAACGCAAGAAATCAACAAGTCTGGCCCGGCTTGCACAGAGGCGGGGAAGGGCAACGGCGGCGGCACGTTTTGGCTCTGCCGCCGTTATTAGGTTTATCGCGCCGCGCTGGTCGCGCGTTGGACCACGAGTTCGACGCTGCAATTGCGCATCACCTGCTTGATGGAGTTCGTAAGCTCCGGCGTGACCTTGACGCGCACAAACTGGTTAGGTTGAATGCGCGCGAGGCTGCCGTCTTCCATCTCGACTTCAAACAGCAGGGCCGAATCGCCGCGGTGGCTGTCGAGCAGGGCGTAGAGCTTTTCCAGGCATTCGACGGTGATCGAATCGACGCCGAACCTGAGGATGACGGTCCGCGCCGACCGTTCGCGGATATTTTCAAGCGACTGGATCTCTTCGGCTATGATGGTCATCGAGCCGCCGTCGTCGATTTCCAGGCGGCCTTTGACGAGCACCGCGGCGTCATTTTGCATGACCCCGTTCGCCTTGCCGAAAACCTCCGGCCACGCAACGATCTTGACCGAGCCGAACTGATCTTCGAGCTGAAACAGCCCGAAGCGGTCGCCCTTTTTCGTGGTCTTGACATTCAGCTCCATGACTATTCCGCCCATCGAGACCTGCGCCCCGTGATGAAAGCCCGAGAGCCGGTCGAGGTCGGCGTTGGCAAAGTCCTGAAGCGCTTCGTCGTACCTTGAGAGCGGGTGGCCGGATATGTAAAAACCGAGCGTCTCTTTTTCGCCCTTGAGCAGTTCGTGATGAGGCCATTCTTCGACGGCGGGGAGCAGCGGCTCCATCTGGGGGGCCGCGGAGCCGAGGAGCGAGCCGAACAGGTCCGTCTGCCCCGAAGCGCGCGATTTTTGGAGGCGCTGCCCCCCTTCGACGGCCAGGTCAATGGCCGCGAACATCTGTGCGCGGTTGCGGCTTATCGAATCGAACGCGCCGGACCTTATCAGGCTCTCAAGCACGCGCTTGTTGACCGCTTTTGAATCGACCCGCTCCGTGAAATCGTATATGGAGCGGAACGGGCCGCCCTGCTGCCGCGCGTCGGTGATGGATGCGACGGCCGACTGGCCTATCCCCTTGATCGCCGCAAGGCCAAAGCGTATTGAGTTGCCGCTCGCGGTGAAGTTGTCGAGGCTTTCGTTAACGTCAGGAGGCAATATGTCGATACCTTGCGTCCTCGCTTCGTTGATGTACTTGACGACTTTCGCCGTGTTGTTCAGTTCGTTTGAGAGCACCGCGGCCCAGAAATGAGTTGCGTAGTGCGCCTTCAAGTAAGCCGTCCGATAGGCGAGGTATCCGTAAGAGAAGCTGTGCGCGCGGTTGAATGCGTAATCGGCGAACCCTTCGATAGAGGCCCAAAGCTTTTCGAGCTTCACTTTTTCGTGGCCCCGCTCCATGGCCTGCTTGAGGAACTTCTCTTTATGCTTATCGAGTTCCTCGCGCTTCTTCTTGCCCATGGCGCGGCGGACGAGGTCGGCTTCGCCGAGCGAATAACCCGCGAGTCTTTGAAAGACCGCCATGATCTGTTCCTGATAGACGAGGACGCCGAGCGTGGTGCCCATGACCTCCTTCATCTCGGCGAAGTCGTATTTGACTTTCTTGCGGCCGTGGCGGCGGTCGATAAAGTCGTCGATCATGCCGCTATCGATCGGTCCCGGCCGGTAGAGCGCGTTTAGCGCCGACAGGTCTTCGAGCCCTTCCGGCTTCAGCCTTCTGCAAATGTCCTTCATGCCTTCGGATTCAAACTGGAATATCGCTTCGGTCTTGCCCTCGCAGAAGAGCTGAAGCGCGGCTCGGTCGTCGAGCGGTATCTCCGTAAGGTCGAGCTTATAGGCCGTCTCGCGCTCGATTGATTTCAAGCAATCGTCGATGATCGTCAGCGTCGTCAGCGCCAGAAAATCCATCTTGAGCATGCCGGTCTTCTCAAGATCGTTCATCGTGTACTGGGTCGTGATTTCATTCCGTGAGGTCTTTGAGACAGGCACCAGCTCGTAGATAGGCTTGGGCGAGATGACGACCCCCGCCGCGTGGACCGACGTGTGGCGTGAACAGCCTTCCAGCCGCTTGGCTATCTCGATAACCTCTTTGACTCGCGGGTCTGTTTCTATCGACTTCTTGAGGTCCGGATTCTGTTTGATGGCGTCGTCAATCCCGACATTCCGGCCGCGCACGGGCGGCGGGATCATCTTCGCGATCTTTTCGACTTCGGCATAAGGCATTTCGAGCGCGCGCCCGACGTCTTTTATCGCAGCCTTTGACGCCATGGTCCCGAACGTGCTGATCTGCGCGACGTGGTCGCGGCCATAGTAGTCGGCCACGTAATCGATGACCTGCTGGCGGCCGCGCACGCAGAAATCGATATCGATATCGGGCATGGATACGCGCTCGGGGTTTAAGAATCGCTCGAACAGCAGGTCGTATTGCAGCGGGTCAACGTCGGTGATCTTCAGCGAGTAAGCCACGAGGGAACCCGCCGCGCTACCTCGACCAGGGCCGACCGGGATGCTGCTCTTCTTTGCGTATCGTATGAAGTCCCAGACGATGAGAAAGTAGCCGGGGAATCCCATCTTTGTGATGACTTCGATCTCTTTTTCGAGCCTCTGGCGGTAATCGTCGAGGTCGCATTTTCGGTCGGGCCGGTCCTTCATATGGGCCCACCGCTCGGCCAGCCCCTCGCGCGCCATCTTCGCAAAGTAGCTGTCTATCGTCTCGCTATCCGGCACGCGGTATTCGGGCAGGTGGTTTTCGCCCTTCGGCAATTCAAGCTCGCACATCTCCGCTATCGATACCGTGTTGAGCAATGCTTCCGGCAGGTCTTTGCCGAACAACAGCCACATCTCTTTGGCCGACCTGACGTAGAACTCGCCTTCTTTATACTTAATGCCGCGCTTTTCGTTCACGGTTTTGCCGGCGCCTATGCAGACCAGTATGTCGTGCGCGCGCCAGTCATCGCGCATAAGGTAGTGGCTGTCGTTTGTGGCCACAAGCGGGATGCCGGTCTTTTTCGACAGCTCGATCATGCCCGGTATGACCGTTTTCACTTCTTCATCAAGGCCGTGGTTTTGAACCTCCAGATAATAATTGCCCTTGCCCAGTATGTCCTGAAACTCCATCGCCTGTTTGGCCGCCTGCTCGAACCTGTCGGTCAGCAGCAGCGAAGAAGGCACCCCCGAAAGACAGGCCGACAGCGCCACCAGCCCTTCGCTGTGCTCGGCCAATAGCTCCTTATCAATCCTCGGCTTGTAGTAGTAGCCCTTCGTAAAGGCGAAGGAAGAGAGCTTGGCCAGGTTGCGATAGCCCTGGAGATTTTTGGCCAGAAGTATGATGTGGTTCGTGCCGCGCTCGCCCTGCGCCTCGCCCCTGTCGGTATGCTTGCCGCGGGCGATGTATGCCTCCATCCCGACTATCGGCTTGATGCCGGTCCCCTTCATCTGATTGTAGAAAGAGATCGCCCCGTACATATTGCCATGATCGGTCACCGCTACCGCCCTCATGCCCATCTCCTGCGCCCGCTGCGCGAGGGGTTTTATCTGTATGGCGCCGTCGAGAAGGCTGTAGTCGGTATGAAGATGGAGGTGAACAAAGTCTTTTTCGTTCATTTCTTTTTCTTATCTGGAAAATATATCGCTTGCGAGGCCTCCCGGCCCGCCGCTCGAATCCATTGACCGTGCCTGCTTTCGATAGGGGCTTTTGATGTTGGGTGCGGTCATGTCATACGCTTACGGGTCGGCAGTGTAGCACAGCGCGAGTCAAAGTGTACACCACAAATTGTGGAGATATTCTTGTGATGCCCAATATGTTGGTGAGGGAGGGATTTTCCTGTGGAAATTGTGTGGAAAAGATGTGGAAAAATCGACCGGGGTATCAGCCGGGTTGCGTCGCCGCGCTCTCCCACTCGCCGTAGAGCTGTTCGAGGCGGGCCGAAATCTGGTGCTGGCGCTCGCTTACGGCCGCGTACTCTTCGTGGCCCCAGTCGAGGGCGGGGCTGGAGAGCTTCTCGGCAAGGTCGGCCATCTCCTGTTCGAGCGCGTGAATCTCCTGTTCTATCATTTCGACCGGGCGGTGGCGCTGTTTGGGCTGCGATTTCACGCGACTTTTTTCGGGCCTGGAGGCCGCCTTCTGTCTCGAGGTCTCGGCGGCCGCTTCGCTCTGCTGGCGGTGACAGTGCTCGTAATAATCCGTGTAGCTCCCGGTGTGGTATGTGGCCGAGCCGTTCTCGAAATGGAGTATCTCGGTCGCCACCCGGTCAAGAAAATACCGGTCGTGAGAGACGGTGATGATCGTCCCCGGATAATCCGACAGGGCGCGCTCGAGCGCCTCGCGCGATGGTATGTCGAGGTGGTTCGTAGGCTCGTCGAGCACGAGCACGTTCGCCCGGCTGTATATGAGCTTCGCAAGCGTCAGGCGGCTCCGCTCGCCGCCCGAAAGCCCCGCGACTGGCTTGAAGACGTCTTCGCCCGTGAATAAGAACTTAGCGAGATAAGCGCGCAGCTCGCCAGGGGTCGCGCGCGGCGCGGCCGCGGCAATCTCTTCGATGACGGTCGAGTTGAAGTCGAGCCCGCTCAGCTCCTGATCGAAGTAAGCGATGTTTGTGTTCGCTCCCCAGGTCAGCCCGCCATCCAGCGCGTCTATCTCGCCCAGGACGGTCTTTAAGAAGGTAGATTTGCCGGAGCCGTTCGGGCCGATGATGCCGAGCCGCTCGCCGCGCCTTAGCAGCAGAGCGATGCCGCCGGCAATCGCCGTTTGCCCGTACCCGACGGTCAGGTCCGAAACGGCGAGCACGTTATCGCCTGCGCGAGCGATCCCGTCGAGCCGAAAGTCGCTCGCGCGATCATCGTCCCGGACCGCCTCGATCCGTTCGATACGTTCAAGCATGTTGCGGCGGGACTTGGCCTGCTTGGTCTTCTGCCCGGCCAGGTTGCGCCGGATGAATTCCTCGGTGCGGGCGATCATCTCCTGCTGCTTTTCGTACTCGCGCACCTGGGCGGCGCGACGCTCTTCGCGCTGGCGGACGTAGGCCGTGTAGTTCCCCGTATAGACCGTGGCGCGGCCCGAATCGATCTCGATAATCTTTGTAGTGGTGCGGTCGAGCAGGAAACGGTCGTGCGAGATTATGACAAAGGCGGATTTGTATTCGGCCAGGAAGTCCTCCAGCCACTCGACCGCATTCACGTCCAGGTGGTTGGTCGGCTCGTCCAGCAGCAGAACGTCGGGTTCCGACAGCAGCAATTTAGCCAACGCGAGACGCGCCTTCTGCCCGCCGCTCAAGAGGTCGGCCGGTTGCGTCATCTCGTCACTCTTAAAGCCGAGCCCGACCAGCACTGCTTCGACTCGTGAATGGTATGTGAACCCGCCTTGTATTTCGTAGCGGTGCCGCAGGTCGCTATAAAGGGCCATCGCCTCGTCGAGCGGATCGCCCGTGACCTCGCCCATAAGGTGTTCCAGGCGGGTCATCTCACTCTCGATCTCGCGCAACTCGGCCATCACCGATAGCGCCTCTTCGCGCACGCTCAGGCTGCCGCTGAAAGTGGGCTGCTGTTCGAGCAGTCCCACGCGCAGCCCCCTGAGCAGCACGACCTCTCCGCGGTCGGTCTCCTCACGCCCGATCACGAGCCGAAATATAGTCGTCTTGCCCGCGCCGTTTCGGCCGACGAGCCCGACCCTTTCGCCGGGGTTGACCTGAAGCGTGACCCCGCGCAGCACCTCCTGCGCGCCGTACAGCTTATAGACTTCTTCGAGGCGGAAAAGCATGAATTAGGGTCCGAAGATCTGAGATCAAGGGTCAGTGAACCTTATATCTCAAATCCGAGATTTGAAATACGAGAATTACCGACCCCTCTCCCCGACCTTCGGACCACTTCCTTAGCGGTTGGCGTTGCCGGCGGGTACGGTGGGCGCGGCGGCCGAGTTTGAATTCGCGTTCGTCGGCGCCTGGTTTTCGAACCTTGGCTGCTGCTGTTGCTGCGGGTTGGCCGCTTCCTGCTGCAACAGTTGCGACGGTCGCATCTCGGCTATGACTTTCGGATTTTCAAGAATCCGCTCGGCGAGGTGATTCCTTACGTTCGATTCCGCAAGCGCGACATTGATCAGCGCGTTCTGCAAGACCTGCTGTCGCTGCCGGTTGATCGCGTCGATGATGTACTGGCGGACGCGCTGGTCATCGACCGTGTACGTGCGCGCCTCGGTCAGCTTATCGTTGACTTTGAATATAAGGAAAGCATTTGCCGCCGTCTCCCTGATCGGTTCGGTATACTCGCCGGGCCTCATGGCCATCAGTCGCTCGGCAAGGCCGGGGACCGAGGGGAAGGTCTCCTTTATCTGGTCGGTGGTCAAAAGTCCCAGCGCGCCGCTCTGGGCCGCCGTCTGGTGCTCGGACTTCTGGGCCGCAACGGTCGCGAAATCGCTCCCGCTACGTAGTTGCTGATAAATGTCTTTGATCTTTTGATCGGCCGCGACCTCGGTCTTTGCATCGTCGCGCGCCTGGTTATCGCGGGGGTCGGTGACGATGACCGAGAGGTCTACGCCGGGGCGGTCAACAAAATCGCCCTTGCGCTCATTAAAGAATCGCTCGATCTCGGCGTTAGTCGGCTGCTCGGTGACGGCGCTGGTGACGTGCTTTTCGACCAGGGCCGCGATGGCCAGCTCTTTGCGAATCTGCTCGCGCAACTGCTCTTCGGTCATTCCCGATTGCTTGAGGCTCTGATCAAAATCCTCTTTGCTCAGATTGGTCAACTTGATCCTCTTCTGGTACTCTTCGTTGACCTTGGCGTCGTCGGGCACGAGGTTCTGTTGCTGGGCCTTTATAAAGAGGGCCTCCTGCTGAATGAGGCTGCTCAGCACGTTGAGCCGCGCCTGCACGAGCGCTTCGGGTGTGAGGGCCTGGCCGCTCGCGCCGCCGAGCTGCTGCTTGATGAACGTATCGACTTCCGTCTCGGTTATCTCGTTGGTTCCGACGGTGGCGAGCACCTGCCCGCTTTCTTTGGTCGGATCTTTTTTACAGGCCGACACAAGCAGCGTTGCCAGGACGATAACTGCGACTGCGGTCACTTTATGGGGATTAAACACAACTTCGCTCCTTCGCAAAAATGGTTTGACGGCCCGACGACCGCCCGTGTTAAACTTCAGTTTTGCTTTCATAACAAAATTCTCGTCGGAGGTACCCAACAATGTCTAAACGCTGTGAAATGTGCGGTAAGGGGCCGCAATTCGGTCACCGCGTCAGCCACGCTAATAACCGCACCAACCGCCGCTTCGACCCGAACCTTCAGCCCGTGCGGGCGATGGTCGGGGGCGCGCTCAACGCATCCGCGTCTGCACGCGCTGTCTGAAAGCCGGCAAAGTCGTAAAAGCCGCCTGATCTCGATTTTGGATTTTAAGTTTTGGATTGAGGGACATACGAGTTTCCTCAATCTAAAATCCAAAATTCCTGCCTTCACAGTCAATCACCCGCCCAGAGCAATAACATCTATCTCGACTCGCACATCGCGCGGCAGTCGCCGGACTTCGACCGTAGACCTCGCGGGCGGCGCTTCCCCAAAGAAGCGACCATAAGTCTCGTTCATCTCGGCGAAGTCGTTGAGGTCCGATAGATAAACCGTGGTCTTGACAACCTGTTCCAGCGAGCTGCCCGCGGCTTCGAGCACGGCCTTGATATTGTTCATCACGCGCTCGGTCTGCTGCCGTATGCCGCCCTCAACTATCTGCATAGTATCCGGGTCGAGCGGTATCTGGCCCGACGCGAAGATAAACCCGTTCGCTTTTATAGCCTGGGAGTACGGGCCTATGGCTTTCGGCGCCCTGTCAGTCTGAATCGGCTCTCTCATTGTCGCCTGTCCCCACGGTGGAGAATCGCACACTTCATTTAAACAACGAATTATCTCAGATGAAAGTATCGTTGTCCAGAATGGCAGGAATGAAGATGGAGCCACAACTTGCCGATAAACTTGATCAGACGTTCGCGGGCTCGCCGCTTATGCGCTCTACGTCCATCACGCCTTTGACGCTCTTGAGCGCGCCGGTGATCTTTTCCAGGTGCTTGAGGTCGAATATCTCGGCCGTCAAAACGAGCTGCCCTCGCCCTTCGTCATCAAGCGACGCGCGTATGTCGCGAATGTTCGTGCCCACGCCCGCTATGGCCTGTGTCACGTCGGCCACCATGCCGGGACGGTCTTCGGTTATGAGCTTCATCGTGATCGGATAGGCGGCCGAGCGCTGGCCGTCGGACTTCATCCACTCGACCTCGATCAGCCGTTCCGGGTTGATCATGCAGGCTCGGCATGTTCGGGCACCGGGTCGAGTGTACCGCCACGCCCTTGCCGCGCGTTATGTAGCCCATGATCTCTTCGCCGCGGATCGGGTTGCAGCAGCGCGCGCGGTAAACCATCAAGTCATCGATGCCCTTTGACCGTTATGCGGTCCTGAAGGCCCAGCGCGCGCTTGACCACCTGCTTGAGCGTAGGGCGCTTCTCCTGATCGATCTCGCCTGCGCGCTCCGGCGGCAGGAGCTTGGCGATGACGTTGCGCGGCAGCACCTTGCCGTAGCCGATCGCGGCGAGCAGATCGTCGGCGCGCGCCACCCGTAGTCGGGCGCTATGCGGTCCAGGTCGCCGTTGGAGAAGATCTTCTTCGGGTTGAGGCGGAACCGGTCGGCCTCTTTCTCGAATAGCTTCTTGCCAAGGTCGATCGCCGTCACGCGCTCGCTTTCGGCCAGAAAGTGCCGAATCTTCGAGCGCGCCCGCGAGGTCTTGACGAAATTCATCCAGTCGCGCGAAGGGTGCGCCGCCGGCGAAGTCATTATCTCGACAACGTCGCCGTTGCGAAGCTGGTACTTGAGCGGAACGATCCGCCCGTTGACCTTCGCTCCGCTGCACGTCAGCCCCACCTGCGTGTGAATGGCGAACGCGAAGTCGATGGGCGTCGCTCCGCGCGGCAGCTCGATCACCTTGCCTTTCGGCGTGAAGCAGTAGACCTCCTTCGGGTAGAGGTCAAGTTTCAGCGAGTCGAGAAACTCGCGCGAGTCCTTCACCTCCTGCTGCCACTCGACCAGCCGTTTGAGCCACACGAACGCCTCGTCTTCGTCCGTGTGCGTGCCCGCGCCGCCCCTCCTTGTACTTCCAGTGCGCGGCGATGCCTTCTTCGGCGATCGGTGCATGTCCTGGGTGCGGATCTGCACTTCGAACGGCTGGCCGCCGTCGCCCACTACCGACGTGTGCAAGCGACTGATAGAAGTTCTCGCGCGGTATGGCGATCCAATCCTTGAAGCGCGTCCGGGATCGGCTTCCAGGCCGTGTGAATAACCCCCAGCGCGGCGTAACAGTCCTTGACCGATTCGGTGATGATTCGCATGGCCACAAGGTCATAAACCTGATCGATGGTTATCTGCTGGCGCTTCAGCTTTTGGTAGATCGAGAAGAGCCGCTTGATGCGCCCTTCGATGTAAACGATCCTCGATCCCGAAGTCGTCCATCATATCGAGAATTCGCTGTTTGACCTCCTCGAGAAAGGCTTCCAATCGCGCGCGGCGGCTTTCGACAAGTTCTTTGAGCTTTAGGTACTCTTCGGGCTCGAGGTGCTTGAAGGCGAGGTCTTCCAGTTCACCTCGAACACGCGGCTCATACCAAGCCGGTGCGCGATCGGCGCGTAGACGTCGAGGGTCTCCTGCGCGATGCGGCGGCGCTTTTCGCCTGGCAGGTATTCGAGCGTGCGCATGTTGTGGAGCCGGTCGGCCAGTTTGACCAGCACCACCCGCACATCGTCAACCATCGCCAGCAGCATCTTGCGCATATTTAGCGCCTGCCGCTCTTCGTGCGACGCGTGGTCGAGCTTGGAGATCTTCGTGAGCCCGTCGACCAGATGGGCGATTTCCGGGCCGAAGTACTCTTCGATTTCCTGCAGCGGAAGTGTCGGTATCTTCGACGATGTCGTGCAGCAGTCCGGTGGCGACGCAGATCGGGTCGAGATTGAGATCGGCAAGGATGTTCGCGACTTCGAGCGGGTGAACAAGATAAGGCTCGCCGGATTTTCGGGTCTGGCCTCGATGCTGGCGGGCGGAGAACAGGTAGGCGCGGCGCAGCAGATCTTCGTCGGCGCCGGGGTGGTTCTCGCGAACCTTTTCAACTATGGTCTCGAAGCGAATCATGATCGTTTTCGGGCTCTGCGCGGCGGTTCAGGACAACGACAACCCGTAAATAAAAAGGTGACGACTGGAATTCCAGTCGTCACCTAAATTCTAACACAGGAGGGAAGCTACTTCACTACGAAGCGCCGGCCTCCGCGGCCTTCGCCGCCTTCTCCTCATCGTACAGCTTGGTGGCAGTTAAGTGTGATTCTTGAATCAGCTTGCACACCTGTTCGCGGCGCGCCGGGCTGCTCTCGGCCATCTGCTCAAGCTGGGCTTTCTTGTCGGCAGGAGCCTTGTCTATGCTCTGGTAGACGAAGTCTTCCTGAATGTATATGAGCTTGCGCATGGACCACGCGTGGGCGTAGTTGGGATCGGCCGCGACTGCCTTGTCGATGTATTCGCGGGCTGACTTAACGTGCGGGATCATGTTCTGCAGCTCTTCGGGGGTGAGCGGGGTGTTCAGCTCAACGCTGTAAAAGCGGCAGTCCTGGCTGTTGCCGGCCTTCTTCCTTTCCGCGGCCTTCGCAAACTCCTTCGTCTGGTCGCGGTGCCGCTGGCTGATCTTCTTAGCCTGGTCGTACTCTTCGCGGGCTATCGTGTAATAGACGAGCGCTTTTGTCCGGCCCGCCTGGTTCGGAAGCTCGGCCTGCTGCTTGAGCAGCTCGAATCGCGCCTGCTGATGCTTCTGGGCGAGATCAGGGTTATTGCTTGCGCTGGCTATTGTCGCCAGTTGCTCATAAATCGCGGCCTTAGACGCAAGCGCCTCGTTCATGATCTCGGGGTTGTTCGGGTTGTGCTTTATAAGATCATCAAGCGCCGCGATGGCCCTTTGAGCAAGCTCCTCGCCCGGTTTGATGGTGAACTGCTGGAATATCGTTTGCGCCCTGAATCGCTCGGCGTTCGGCAGGTCCGGGGCCAGCTTCATCGCGCGATCAAACTTGGCCTCGGCAATATCGAACTTTCTCTTATTGAATTCGCGGACGCCTTCGTTGAGGCTGTTTTTGGCGCGCATCTCGTTGATCACATTGCAGCCTGTCGTCGAGAACGCCAGCGCTAGCAAGACCAGCATCAGTGCGCGAGTGGGTTTGCTGTTCAATTTCGTTCCCTCCTACTGTTGCTGGTTCGGAAGCCCATCCGTCTGAAGCCCGATCGGCTCGGCGCCCGACGCTTTGACCTCGTCGATGACGGCGATAATGTCGCCGTACGCCTTGTTGACCGGCGCCTTGATGAAGACGGCCTTGTCCTCGCGGGTGCTCAGGACGCTCTTGAGAAAGTCCTGAAGCTCGGGCAGGCTGCAGCGGCCTGCGGTTGAGCAGGACCGTCTGGTCATAGCCGCCGCCCTCGGGCGACACCTCGATCAACAATCGAGTGTCATTGGCAATCGGCTGCTGCTGTTGATTCGGGTCAGGTTTTTGAGGTATCTGCGACTCGAATTTCGCCTCCTTCTGAGGCTGTATGACCATGAAGATGATCAGCAGCACCAGCAGGACGTCGATCAGAGGCGTGACGTTAATGTTAGGCGGCGCGAGGCCCGTGCCCGTTTTTTTGCTTCCAAATCCCTCGTCTACTTCACCGTGTGCCATATGATGCCTATGTGCCTGTCACAAGAGCGAGACGGTCATCTCGCCTTATGGCGGGCGACACCCTCCTTAGTTTCAAGTTCCGGGCGCGTGACGGCGTCCGCCCGGGTTATCAATTGCGACAGGCCCCGCGGGGCCTGTCGCCTCGCTCACTCGGAGGCCGCGCCCCCGCCTGCTTTTTCCTTCTCCGACACCAGCCCTATCGTCTCGTAGCCCGCGTCGCGAATGGCGTTTATTACATTCACGACCGTTCCGTACCTGACAGTCTGGCCGCTCTTGATATAGACCACGCGCTGCTGAGAGGTGTTCTTGAACTTCTCGTCGAGCAGCTCCTTGAGCTTGTCGCGCAAGGAGGCCTGCTCGGTCGGCAACCGGTCGCGACCGAGGTATATCTCCTGATCATTCGGGATCGCCACGACCGCCGAGGTGTCTTTTATTATCTCCGGGTCAACCTCGGGGTTTTTCGACTTCGGCAGCGCGACGCTGACGCCGCTTTGAACATAGGCGCGACGACCATGAAGATGATCAGCAGCACCAGCATCACGTCAACCATCGGTGTCACGTTTATATCAGCGACGAACCCGCCTTCGCCGCTGCCCATTGACATTCCCATAATTTCACCTCGGTTACTTAAGCTCGCGGCGCTTGATGAAGTAGTCGATCAGCTCCGACGACGAGTTGTCCATCTCGATCGTGAAAGCCTCGACCTTGTTTGTGAAGATGTTGAATGCCCAGACGGCCGGGATCGCCACGAGCAGCCCGAATGCCGTTTCGATGAGCGCCTCGGAGATGCCGCCGGCGACGGCCGAGATGCCCGTCCCTTCGGCGGCCTTCATGCCCTGGAACGCCGAGATGATGCCGATGACCGTGCCGAGCAGTCCGACGAACGGGGCGGTCGAGCCGACCGTGGCAAGCCCCGAGAGGCCGCGCTTGAGCTCGGCGGTCTTCAGGGCGGTCGCGCGCTGGAGCGCGCGGCGCGCGGCGTCCATCGTCGTGCCGGGGATGTCGGAGCCGGCCTGGTGCGCCTGGAACTCCTGAAGCCCGGCGTTTACGACCATCGCGAGGTGCGATTTTTTGTGGCGGTCCGAAATGGCTATAGCCTCGTCAATGCGATTATCGCGCAGGGCCGCTGCGACCTTGGGGGCGAATTGCCTTGACTGGTTGCGGGCCGCGTTGAAGGTGAGCCATCGCTCGACCATGACTGCGATCGAGTACATGCTCATGATGGCAAGCACCAGTGCGACGATGAGCGCGGGCCATTCCATCTTTTGGATCATGCCCCAAAGCGAGAAATCTTCCGTCGCCATCGTCCCGCCGCCGCCTTCCTGTAGCATAAAGACGGCGAGCTTGTTGCCGGCCAGCCAAAGGTTCTCAAGAAGTAGCATTGGTTGAAACCCTCCAGGAAACAATTTTGAGTTTTTTAGTGCGAAACGTGGACCGCGCGAGCGCGGTCCACGTTTCAAGATCAGAAATGAAGATCTACAGACTGAAGTTAAACGTGATCGTGCCGACTACCTTCACGGGCTGCCCGCTGAGCAGGGTCGGCTTGAAGCGCCAGCCGCGCGCGGCGTTGGCGGCCGGGTCCCGAAGCAGCGGGTGACCCGACACGGCGCGCGCCGATACGACGCCGCCGCCTTCGTCAATTATCACTTCGACGACGACCGCGCCGCTAACACGGGCCGCCTTCGCAAGCGGCGGGTAGGTCGGCTCGACCCTCTTGGTCGCCTCGCCCGCGAGCACGCCGCCCGATTTGCGTATCATCTTCGGCGGTTCGGGTTTCGGTTCGGGCTTCGGCTCGGGAGCAACGGGCGCCAGTGGTTCGCCGCCGGAGCCGCCTGCCGAATTCGGATCGCCTATCCCTTTCAAGGCCTGTTCGAGCGTGGCCGTGCGCCCCTCGTCAACCGCTTTCTGGTCATAGGTTGCGACGTTTGGCGTGTAGTTGATCTTCGGGGCGGCAGCTCGAATCTCGGTCGGCGCGACAGTAGGCGCCACGAAACCGACCTGGACAGGCGCGGCCGGCGCCTGTTTGGGCTGCTCGACCGGTTTGGGCGCTTCAGGCTCGGGCTGTTGCGGCGCCTCGGGAGGCGGCGTCGGTTGAATGAGGGTCGCCTTCTGCGCCTGATCGCTCAACTGCGCGTTGACCAGCAGCACGCCCGTTATAGCGACCACCAGGAAGGCCACCGTTATCCATATGCCCATGGTGTCGAGGAAGTATATGAGGCGGTCGTTGCCGACCGTTTCAGCCGACGACTCGACAAGCTGTCCAAACATCTCGCCCGCCTCGTGCTGATGAGTCGGCGTAGCCGGGCGAGCCATATCGGCATGGACGAAGGGCAGAGCCGCCAGGCCCAGGCCCAGCAGCAGCAGCAGCACCATCGAGTCGCCAAAAGGCTGCCCGAAGGCCCACCAGATGACAAAGGATACGGCCGCATAGAATAGCGAGAAGCTGCCGTACATCCACCACAGGCCGAAACTGCGCCCCTTCTTTTTCGCTATCTGCGCGGGTATGAGCGCGAGAGGCATGGTGATGACCAGCAACCCCACGACCCATAACAAGAGCGACACTACTAATTCTAATTGCTCTGACATTTGGATACCTCCGATAGTCGGCTATCGGTCTGAGCGATAGCTTAAGACTGAGACTGTTTAAGCCCAGCTTAAACTACCGAATAGGAGTCTGCCACCATCTCAGAACGAAACGGGCTAGCGAGCAGTTAAAACCGGATATTCGCTGTTATTGCTGATAGTCAGGCTGAAAACCGGCTGAGTCTACTACTCGCCTTCATATCAAGTCAAGAAGTTTTCACGCTTACAACTGCTTAGACACCGGCGTTACGGTTTTTGTTCCCGAATCGTTACACTCTGGCGAGCGTTCGCTCGTCGGCGCGCGTGCGCTCGCCGGACGGCTTCGGCCGATTTCGGCCGCTCGTGATACTTTCCCACCAGAGCATCAGCGGGCTCGCAATCGCGATTGTTGAATAACTCCCCACGATGATGCCTATCGTGAGCGCGAGCGCGAATCCTCTCAACACTTCGCCGCCGAACAGCACAATCGCGACCACGGAGATAAACGTCAGCCCCGAGGTCATCACCGTTCGCGAAAGGGTCTGATTTATAGAGTCGTTGGCTAGCTGCGCCAGGCGATCCCTGCGGCGCAGCCGTATGTTTTCGCGTATTCTGTCAAAGATGACTATTGTGTCGTTCATCGAGTAGCCGACCAGCGTCAGCAGCGCCGCGACGACCGTCAGGTTGATCTCCCATTGGAAGAGGCTGAAGAAGCCGAGCGTGACCATCACGTCGTGGAAGACCGCGAGCACCGCCGCCACGCCGTATATCCATTCGAAGCGGAAGGCTATGTAGAAAAGCATACCCGCCAGCGCCGCGAGCGTGACGTAAATGGCCCGGTTGCGTAAATCACCCCCGACCACCGCGCCTACAACGTCGGCCGAGATGACCGAGAACCTGCCGGACGTAAAATAAGGGTCGAGCTTTGCCAGCGCCTCCGGGGTGATCTCAGGACCCTGTATCTGGCTCAGGTCGGGAATCACGTCGCCCTGGCTCTTGCGGTAATCGGCTATCGATTTTGCTATTGCGGGATAATTAGCCGAGCCGAGCGGATTGATCCTCTCAAGCGCATCCTCGATTTCAGACTGCCCGGAAAGGTTGACCTCTATCTTGCCCGCGTAAAAGCGCTCCTTGACGGCGGCTTTTATCGCGTTCGAGTCGTAGCTTTGCGGGCCGGTGATGGCTATCTGGAGCGAGTCGAGCGCGCTGCTGTCCGGCACGAACTTGTTCGGCTGCTGGTCGCGCCAATCTATAATCTGACGCGCGGACTGCACGTAAGGATTCTCGCTCGCCTGCATGGCCTGCGCGCCGATCTGAAGCGGGTCCATCTGGCGCAGTTCCTGCTCGAGCCCCGCCTCGTCGACGACGTTGATGTTGACCCGGTTGGCCGACTGGCTGCTGTCGGGGTTGAATTGACGCAGGGCGCGGATGATGGTGCGCTTGTCTTCGTCCACGCGGCGTTCGCTTTCGCTGCCGGTCTGGGGCGTGCGGATGATGAAGTCGTTTTCGCCCGAGATAGTCCCGCCGCCCGCAACCCTGACGTTGCCTCGGCCGCGCTGTATCATCAGCTTGCTCTCGTCTATTCCGGACTCGCCGATGGCCGAGCGGATCTGCTCGATCTCGGGCGCGGTGCCCGCGAAACGCACGGTTACCAGTGTGCCGCCCGTAAAGTCAACGCCGAGGTTGAAACCCTGCAGTTGCACCGACAGCGCGCCGAGCAGAAGCAGAAATATAGTAATGGCGATGAACTTACTCTTGGCCTTAAGCCAGTTGATTTTAGGATTCCTGAATAGCTCTACCATAACACCCCAAGGAAGGGCATCGGCCTTCACGAAGGCCAATGCCTGTTTATATGCTTAACGTCTCTACCCGCGCGCGGCGGTTAAGATGCCACATGAAGATCGTCTTCGACACGAAGACTGCCGTGAAGACGTTGGCCAAAAGGCCCACGACCAGCGTCACGGCAAACCCGCGGATCGGCCCGGTCCCGAAAACGAATAGGAAGATGGCCGAGACTATGGTCGTCACGTGCGTGTCGATGATAGTCAAGAACGCCTTGTCGAACCCGACATCGACGGCCGAGGCCACGACCTTGCCGTTTCGCAGTTCCTCGCGTATTCGCTCGAATATCAAAATGTTCGAGTCGACGGCCATGCCGATCGTCAGGATCACGCCCGCAATGCCGGGCAGCGTCAAAGTCGCGTTGAAAGCCACAAGCGCCGCCAGCAGCAGTATCAGGTTCAGTATCAGCGCGAGCACCGCGTTTATGCCCGACCCGCGATAATAAAAGAGCATGACGGCGATGACCGCAAGGAGCCCGGCTATCGACGCGGTCACGCCCTGGCGTATCGAGTCCGCGCCGAGCGACGGCCCGACCGTGCGCTCTTCGAGATAGACCATCTTCGCCGGCAGCGCGCCCGATCTAAGCACCAGCGCGATGTCTTCGGCCTGACGCTTCGTAAAGCTGCCGGTAATCTGTCCCTGGTCGCGAATCTGGCTTTCGATCCTGGCTATCGATTTGACCTCGTTATTAAGGACGATTGCCAGCATCTCGTTGATATTAGCGCCCGTCACGTCGGCAAAACGTTGCGCGCCTTCGGGCGTAAGCGAGAAGGCTATCTCGTATCGGCCTCCGCCCTGCTGCGCGGTCCTGGCGCTGGCCTCGCGCATCTGTATGCCGCTTATGACGACCTCTTTATTAAGTATGACCCACTTCTTGTCGGTCACCGGCGTGACCTCGTCCGTCGAGCTACGCTCGCGGTAAGGGAAGACCTCGAAGGTGGCCGGCCCGCCCGGAAGCGCGGCCATCGCGGTCCGCGCCGCTTCCTCAGTCGGGTACTCCCCCGTACCCTTGGCCTGCAGCCTCAGCTCAAGATTCGAGTCGGCGTTGAGCGTGTTCTTTACCCGCTCCGGGTCGTCGACGCCGGGCATCTGTATGAGTATCTGGTACGTGCCTTCGCCGCCGTGCCTCTGAGCCGTGTGCTCGGCCACGCCGAACTGGTCGATGCGGTTGTTTATGATCTGGAGCGCCTGGTCGGTCGCGCGATTCAGTTCCGCGTTGCGGGCGAACTCGGTGATCGAGGCGATTACGGAATTGCCCTGCTCGCTATAGGTCCAGCCGTCGCCCAGAAGCGTCTGCAGCTCGTTGACTATGTCGCCGCTGCGACTGGAGTCGGGCGCGGTCGCCTGGAAGACGCCCGGCCTGACCGTCTCGACAGTGATGTCGGGCGATATTTCGACAAGTCGCGCGCGAACCGTCTCCACGTTGCGGTCGGTAAGCTTCTTTATGTAATCGTCGGCCTCGACCCTCATGACGAGGTGGCTGCCGCCCCTGAGATCGAGTCCGAGGTTGATATTCTCGGTCAGATTCTCTCTCCACTGCGTCCAGCTTGTCGTGGTGCCGTCCGGGTTCTTGTGCGGTTTGAATATGAGCGCCAGCCCGGCCAGCGTGATGACCAGAGTGATTAATACCCGCGTCCTGATTTTCTTTCGCATGATGGCGTGCGTTAAACCCCTAACTTATTACTTTACTGATTCGGCCTCTTTGAGGTCGGCCGACTGCATGCCGGCTATAGAGCTCTTGAGAATCTCTATTGATACCGACTGCGCTATCTTGAGCTGCGCCCGGTCATCGCGGACGGCGACAATCGTCCCCAGTATGCCGCCGGTTGTCACCACCTTGTCGCCGGGCTTGAGCGAATTGAGCATCTGGTCGCGCTCGACCTGGGCCAGCCGCTGCTTCTTCTGCTGTGGCCGGATGACGAGCAGCCAGAAGATGAAGAAGATGAGGAAGAGTGGAAACAAGGAGACCAGAAACCCGCCGAGCCCGCCCGTCGGTTGCTGGCCCTCTTGCAAAATAAAAAGCAGAAAACCTGATTCAATTGTCATGTTCATTGATTGTCTGCTGGCACCATCAGAGGGAGGTTCGCCCGCGGGGGCTGCGGTCCGAAATCCTTTTGAGGATCAGTCCTGTCCGCGTGCAAGGTCGCTCAGATAAGAATTAGAAAACTCTTTAAAAGTGCCAAGCAGGATAGCTTGCCTGATTCGCGCAAGAGTGTCAAGGTAGAAGCTCACGTTGTGCAGCGAGCTTAGCACGGACGCGAGAATCTCCCCGCTCATGTACAGGTGTCTTAGGTACGCGCGTGAATATCTCTTGCACACCGGGCAGCCGCAGTCCGGGTCAATCGGCGCGGGGTCGTCGCGGTAGCGCGAGTTCTTTATGTTGAGCTTCCCGCGCGCCGTAAACAGCGACCCGTTGCGCGCGTTCCGGGTCGGCATCACGCAGTCGAACATATCGACCCCTTCGGCCACCGCGGCGACAATATCTTCGGGCGTGCCGACGCCCATCAGATAACGCGGCTTTTCGGCGGGCATGCGGGGCGTGACATGCGAGACCACGTCAAACATCGCGCTCTTCTCTTCGCCCACCGAGAGCCCCCCGATTGCATACCCGTCGAACCCGATCTCAAGCAGCCCCTCAAGGCTCTGCTCGCGCAAATCCGTATATACGCTCCCCTGGTTGATCCCGAAAAGAGCCTGAACCGGGTTTACTACGCTTAGCCCCGGCTCGCCGCCCTCCGAGTGCAGCTCCAGGAGACGGCGCTTTGATCTTGCGGCCCACCTTTCAGTCAACTCAAGCGAGGTGAGCGCCTGCTCGCGCGTCGCCGGGTAGGGCGTGCATTCGTCAAAGCACATCACGATGTCTGAGCCCAGCGCCGATTGTATCTCCATGGATTTTTCGGGCGAAAGAAAACGGCGTGATCCGTCGATGTGCGATTGAAACTCTACGCCTTCGTCGTTGATCCGGCGCAGCGGCGTGAGGCTGAAGACCTGATACCCGCCGCTATCGGTCAGTATTGCCCGGTCCCACGACATAAACCGGTGCAGCCCGCCTAACTGATTGACCGTCGAATGGCCCGGTCTCAAAAACAGGTGGTAAGTGTTTCCGAGTACGACGCGGGCCCCGGCCTCTTCTAGCATCCCCTGCGTGAGCGCCTTGACCGTCCCTTGCGTGCCCACGGGCATAAAGACGGGCGTCTCAATCGCGCCGTGAGAAGTGGTGATGCGGCCGGCGCGCGCGCGCGTGCTCGTATCGCTTGCGAGTATTTCAAATGTGAACCGATCATTCATCCGTGAGCCTGAAAAGTCATCTTGCCTGCCGCGCGTAGCCGCTGGCAAGTTACGCTCTCGCGATGACGCCTATTCGATTATAGAATGCTCGCGTGATCTATCTCTTTTATACACTCTCGGGATTGCTGCTGATTCAGGGCTTGCTCTCATTAATAGAAGGAATGAAGTTCCTCTCCTTCGTCCGCCGCTCGCTGGCCCGGCCCGCAAGCGATTTTGTGCCGAAGGCGGCGATACTTGCCCCTTGCAAAGGGCTGGAGCACGGACTTTCGGAAAGCCTCGATGCTCTGTTTACGCAAGATTATCCCGATTACGAAATCTTCTTCGCCGTCGCTTCAAAGCGTGACCCGGTCGTCCCCGTCATTGAAGACCTTATCGGGAGATACCCGCATAGAAAGTCGCGGCTGGTCGTGGCCGGGCCGGCCTCCGGGCGGAGTGAAAAGATAAACAACCTGCTCCACGCGATTGACCACCTCGACCCTGCCACAAAGGCGATAATCTTTGTCGATTCGGACGCCTCGGTGCAAACCGGCTGGCTCCGTTCGCTGGTCGCGCCGCTCGCGGACTCTTCGGTAGGAGCTTCGACCGGGTATCGCTGGTACTTGCCGGTTCGCGAAGGGTTCTGGGCCGCGGTGCTTTCGGCCTGGAACGGGTCGATTGCGACAACGCTCGGGGACCATCGGCGCAACTTTGCTTGGGGCGGCTCGACGGCGATACTGCGCGACACGCTCGACCGCATCAACATCCGCGCCGCATGGGATGGGGCCGCGAGCGACGATTACGCGCTGACGCGCGCCGTCGAGCGCGCCGGTCTTCGGATCGATTTTGTCCCGCGCTGCCTCGTCATCTCGCGCGAGTCGGCTCGGCTCGGCGGGCTGCTTGAGTTTACTACGCGCCAGATCATCATCACGCGGGTCTATCGGCCCGAGTCCTGGTGGCTCGGCATAATTACCTACACGCTGTTCGTCCTTCTATTCTTCGGCGGCGTCGCGGCAACTGTCGCGAGCGCATTCACCGGGAGCTTTATGCGTCGCGCCGGCGCTTCTTCTTGCGGCCATATACATTCTCGGCTCGCTCAAAGGCGTGTTGCGGCTTTTAGCCGCGCGCGAATCCATACGGCATGCGAGCGGCGAGATAACCCGGCTCTGGTGGATGTACTGTCTGCTCTGGCCGCTGGTTTCGCTCGTCTTCTTTTACAACTTCTGGAAATCCGCGACCACCCGGCGCATTCGCTGGCGAGGCGTCAACTACGAGCTTCGCTCCCCGACCGAAACGGTCGTCCTGCGCGAATAAAAGATTGCGACCGCGGCCGTGAGGGTAGTAGGATAGCGCCGTTCAAGCGATGGCCATCTCAGGGTAATCACAAAGGGGAAACGTGGGCGACCAGAAACCGACTCATACGGTGCGAGCACTTGAGGGCATACGCATACTTGACCTGTCGCGCATGCTTCCGGGGCCGTTCGCCTCGATGATGCTGGGCGATTTAGGAGCCGAGGTCATAAAGGTCGAAGAGACTCAAGTGGGCGACCCGACGCGCCGGAGCCCGCCGCTGCTGGGGAAGCACAGCGCGGCGTTTTTGCAGGTCAACCGGAATAAGAAATCGATTGCGATTGATCTGAAGCGGGCGGAAGGCCGCGACATCTTCCTGAAACTGGCTTCCACGGCCGATTGCGTGTTGGAGCAGTTCAGGCCCGGTGTCGTCGACCGGCTGGGTATCGGCTACGGGACGGTCGCCGAGTTAAACCCGCGAGTTGTCTATTGCTCGCTCACGGGGTTCGGCCAGACGGGCGGGCACCGCGACCGCAGCGGGCACGATCTGAACTACCTGGCGCTATCCGGGGTGCTGGGGTTGACGACCGACGAGCGCGGCAAGCCGGTCATCCCCGGCGTGCAGGTGGCCGACATCGCGGGCGGGATGATCGCGGCGTTCGCCATACTTGCGGCGCTCACTGCGCGGGGGCGAACGGGCCGCGGCCAGTACGTTAACGTCTCGATGTTCGACGTGCTGCTCTCGATGCTCGCGGTGCCGGCCGCGCACCAGTTCGCCGGCCGCGAGATACCCGTAGCCGGAAAGTACGGCCTCACGGGCGCGTACCCTTTTTATAACGTCTATGAAACCGCGGACGGCCGCTTTATGACACTCGGGGCGCTTGAGCCTAAATTCTGGGCGAACTTTTGCCGGGCGGTCGGGCGCGAAGATTTGATAGCGAGACAGTTTGATGAAGGGGTACGCCGCGCCGAGCTGTTTGAAGAGGTGCGGGTGATCTTCAAGTCGCACACTTGCGCCGAGTGGGTCGAGTCGATGCGGGAGGTCGATTGCTGCTTGGAGCCGGTGCTCTCGATGGCGGAAGCGTTCTCCCACCCGCAGACGGTCGCGCGCGAGATGGTGGCGGCGCTCGATCAGACGGGTCTTGGAGAGATAAAGCAACTCGGAGCCGCCTATAAGCTCGGCGACACGCCGCCGCGGATGGACCGGCCGTCGCCCGCGCTCGGAGAGCATACCGCGGAATTGCTCGCCTCAATCGGCATTACCGCGGAGGAGCGCGAGCGGCTTGAGCAAGAGGGTGTAATTCATAGCGGCGGGCCGCGAGACGACCAGGCGGGTGCGCCGTCGCTCAGGGTCTGACAGAGTTTTATCGCAATCAGTATCGGAGGCATCAATGGACTACACGCTGACCGAAGAGCAAGAACAGTTGAAGCGGCTTATCGCGGAGTTTGTCGCCCGCGACGTCAACCCTTACTGGGAGAAGCAAGGCTATGAGGAGTTCCCGTGGCCGCTCTTTAGAAAGCTGGGCGAGCTCGGGCTTGCGGCCATACCGTTCCCGGCCGAATACGGCGGCGGGGGGCTCGATTATTCAACCTACGCCATGGCGCTCGAAGAACTGTCGCGGCTCGAAAGCCATCTCGGCGGAGTGCTCGCCGTGCAGGGGTTGCCGCAGTTGATAATCAACCAGTTCGGCACCGAAGCTCAAAAGCGCAATTACCTGCCGCGCCTGGCGCGCGCCGAAATGCTCGGGGCTTTCGCGCTGACCGAGCCCCACGCGGGATCGGACGCCGCCAACATAAAGACGCGCGCCGAGCAGCGCGGCGACCGCTACATAATTCGCGGTCAGAAAATCTGGATAACTCACGGCGGCGAAGCCGACCTGTACCTGGTCATGGCGGTGACCGAAAAGGGAAAGGGCGCGAAAGGCGTAAGCTCATTCATAGTGGAGAAGGGCGCGACGGGGCTGATGTTTGGCAAGCGCGAGCGCCCCATGGGGCTGCCGCACCACACGCGCGAAGTATTCTTTGAAGATTGCGAAGTGCCGCGCGAGAACCTGGTGGGCCGCGAGGGGGACGGGTTTCGAGTGGCGATGACCGCGCTCGATTCCGGCCGCATAACGGTCGCCGCCACCTCCGTCGGCACGGCGCAGGCGGCCTTTGATCATGCCTTGAGATATTCGGTGGAGCGGCAGGCGTTCGGTCAATCGATATCCTCGTTTCAGGGCATACAGTTTATGCTCGCCGACATGGCCGCGCAGATAGAAGCGGCGCGCTGTGTTATGAAGAAGGCCGCATGGCTGCGCGACCGGGGGCTGCCCTTTAACATTACCGCCTCGATGGCCAAGCTGCTTGCCACGGACGCGGCGATGAAGGTGACCACGGATGCGGTCCAGATATACGGCGGCTACGGCACGAGCGAGGATTATCCGGTCCAGCGTCTTATGCGCGAAGCAAAGATCGGCCAGATAGTCGAAGGCACAAACCAGATTCAGCGCATGATAATTGCGCGCGAGTTACTCAAGAAGCTTAAGCAATAGCACTCGCTGACCGGGCGGTGCGAGCAATATCGAGCGAAAGGAGAAGTAATATGAATACGTGTCCTTACTGTCACGCGAGCGTGCCGCCCTCGGCCCGTTTCTGCCCCAACTGCGCAAGCGACCTTGCTAGCTATTTTCAGCAGGCCGCGCCCGCCCCGCAACCCATGAATTATGGCCAGCAGGCCGGGTACGGTCAGCAAGCCTATAACCCCGCGCCAGCCTATGGCAGGCCGAGCCGGACGCCATGGATACTCTCTATCGTGCTTGGCGTCTTGCTTGCGGGCGCATTGACGGCCCTGGTGATAGTACTTGCTCTCCGGCGGCGGCAATAAATCGCTCATAAAGGGGTCGCTCGGGCCGGGAGAGACTCTTAAGACCGTCATAATGGGGGCCGACCAGGCGGTCAGGAGCGGCGACGAGGAGATGGCCTTTGACACGTTCAGGGACGTGGTGGCGCTCGAGCCTTTCAAGATAAAAGCGAGACAGGAGCTCGATAAATCGGGCGGCATCAAACAGGTTAACATAATCGAAGAGCAGATCGAAGGCGACAGGGCTTTTGTTCGGGCGAAGGTCACTTTCGGCAATAACCGCTCGGAAGACACCGACCGCATAAGAATGATCAAACAGGACGGCAAGTGGAAGTTCGAGATTCCCCCGGAGGCCCTGCGCTAGCTTCGAGGAGAGGTTATGGATTTCGGGCTGACCGACGAGCAGGAGCAGTACCTTAAATCGCTCCGCGAATTCTTAGCTTCGGAGATCGCGCCGCACGCAAGCGAGATGGACCGCTCCGAAGAGTTTCGCCGCGAGAACCTGACGGCCCTCGCGCGGTTCGGATACACGGGGCTCAATTTCCCGGAAGAGTACGGGGGCACGGGCGCGGACCTGTTGACGACCACGATGGCCTCAATCGAGCTCGCGCGCGCGTGCGCCTCGACCGCGCTTTCCGTGGGCGCAAGCCTGGCCCTGTGCGGCTACCCGATCTTAAAACACGGGACCGAGGAGCAGCGCCGCCGCTACCTGCCCCGGCTCATCTCGGGCGAATGGGTAGGCGCGCTCGCGCTTACGGAGCCGGGCGCGGGAAGCGACCTTGCCTCGATAAAGACCCGCGCAACCCGGCGCGGCGACCGCTTCATCATTAACGGCACAAAGACCTATATCACCAACGGCCCGATAGCCGACCTCACGCTCGTCTTTGTCAGGACCGATTCAAAGGAAGGCGCGCGCGGCTACAGCCTGGTGCTCGTCGAGGCGGACGCGCCGGGGTTCGTTCGCGGGCGCAAGCTCGAAAAGATGGGCGTAAGAGGCTCGCCCACATCCGAGCTCTATTTCGAGGACTGCGAGGTGAGCGCGGCGAATTTAATCGGGGAAGAGAACGCGGGCTTTCCGCTGTTGATGAAATGCCTCGCCTATGATCGGGTCGGAATGGCCTGCTTCTGTCTCGGAATTGCAAAGGCGAGCCTTGACGAAGCCTTGCGCTACGCGACCGAGCGCAAAGCTTTTGGCGGCCCCCTGGTCGCCTTTCAAGAGATAAGCTTCAAGCTGGCGGAGATGAAAGCCGAAATAGACACGGCCGAGTTATTGATACTGCGCGCCGCATGGCTTCACGACCAGGGCGGGGACGTGACGGTGGAGGCATCGACCGCGAAGCTGTACGTTTCGGAAGTCGCAAAGCGCGCGGCCGATTACGCGGTGCAAATTCATGGCGGGGCGGGGTACTTTCGCGATTACCGGGTCGAGCGCCTTTATCGCGACGCGCGGCTTTGTGAGATAGGCGAAGGGACGAGCGAGATTCAGCGGATGATAATCGCCCGCTCTATTCTCGGAAAGCCTTCTTGAAGTTCCGAGGCGGGATCAGTGTTTGAAGTGATCGTTATCCCGCTTCGATGATTTCCGGCGCTCGGCAAGCGGATGGGTGTTCCGGCGCATGTGGCGCCTCGAAATTATCTTCACGATTAAGGATAAAAACTGGTCGAATTCTATAGGCTTCTGGCAGACGGCGCTCGCCCCCATCTCCTTCGCGCGATTGAGGTACTGTTTTTCAACCGCGCTCATGGCGATGATCGGAATTCCCGCGAGCTTTCCGTCCTCCCTTATCAACCTGATAAGGTCGAGCCCGCTCACCCTCGGCATATTTATATCGGTCACGATCAGATCGGGCTGCGTCGAGCGAGCCTTCAAATATGCTTCCTGCCCGTCGGCGGCACAAACGACTTCGAACCCCTCAAGCTCAAACAGCATCGCCAGAGCAAACCGGGTATCTTTGTCATCCTCCACCAGAAGTATTTTTCCTTTTATGTCCACTGCCATCATTGTATTAGTACGTTCCCTATAAATTTCTCGTTTGCAAAGATGCTGTAATTATCCAATACAGCCTCTTTGTCTCACATATTTATTAGAGCAAGTAACGTACCGCCGCCGTTGCCCCACCGCAGCCAACTCCAGCAGCGCCCAAATGCGCCGCACACCTGTTCCTCACAATTTTTGAGAGTCGCGGCCAACACTCTATGTCACATTTTTCAGCATTGCGTGAACGCTTATCGTACTTTAGGCGAACTCCAGTTCTATGGGCCGGGGGATTATTCCGGCCTCAAATGCCCGCGTCAAAAGCAGCCGCACGGCCTCGCGGCCGCGCTCGCCGTAATCAATCGTGTAGTCGTTTACATACATCCCGACGAACTTATCCGTGAGGTCGGTCGCCATCCCGCGCGCATATTT
The DNA here is from genome assembly GCA_963832205.1 of Blastocatellia bacterium. Lineage (GTDB taxonomy): Bacteria > Acidobacteriota > Blastocatellia > UBA7656 > UBA7656 > DATBMY01. The sequence continues at coordinate 166,078 of CAWHTK010000023.1, forward strand.
CAAGCTATGGCGCACGGCGTCTTCCCGGTGCTCCAGCCCGAACTCTATGGACTCCTTTAACAGGTCGGAGACGCGGGCTATCAGCTCAGCGCCGAGCGATTTCTTTATAGCATTGCCGCCGAGCGGGAGCGGAAGCCCGGTCTGCTCCATCCACCACTCGCCGAGGTCGACGACCTTGCTGAAACCGCGCGCAGCGTATGTTAATTGTCCCTCGTGTATGAGCAGCCCCGCGTCCGCCTCTCCGCGCTCGACCGCGTCCATAATCTTGTCGAACGGGATAACGACTGTCTCGGTCTCGCCCAGGCAAAGCCGCAGGGTAAGATAAGCGGTGGTCATCTCTCCGGGCACGGCGATCTTTTTGCCGCGCGCCTCGTCGAGCGACATCGGCTCGCGCGCGACGACCAGCGGCCCGTAGTTTTCGCCCATCGACGCGCCGGAAGTGAGCAGCGCGTATTGATCGAGAACGTAGGCATAGGCATGAATCGAGATGGCCGTCACGTCCAGCTCCGTCTTCATCGCGCGGCGGTTCAGCGTCTCGATGTCTTCGATGATGTGACGAAACGCGAGGCCGCCGGTCTCTATCTTATCGGCCGCCAGCGCGTAAAACATGAATGCGTCATCCGGGTCGGGGCTGTGCCCGAGCGTTATCTCTCTTTTATCCATATTTAGTCTCGCGTCAATGCGCGCTCCCATTGAAAAAATAGCGACCCGCTCACGGCTACACAAGCAATGCGGGGAGAAACGGCAAACTATAGCGGCGGGCGGCAGGCGAAGGCAAGCGGGCATTTATTAGCCGCGCCAATCGCGATGGCGATGGCAAACTGCTGTGCGGTCGGCTATCATAGCCGCTCCTGATCGATGAGATTAAAAGAATAAAACGGAGCGTCTATGACGACCATCGAACGAGTAAGCGCGAGAGAGATACTTGATTCGCGAGGCAACCCGACGATTGAGGCCGAAGTCACCCTCACGAGCGGCATCGCCGGCCGCGCGGCCGTCCCCTCGGGCGCGTCAACGGGCGAAAACGAAGCCCTTGAGCTGCGCGATAACGACAAGAGGCGCTACCTGGGCAAGGGAGTCTTAAAAGCGGTGAGCAACATCAACGGCCCGATTGCCAAGACCGTGATCGGGCGCGACGCGCTCGTGCAAGCCGACGTGGATATGGCGATGCTTGCGGCCGACGCCACGCCGAACAAGCGCAAGCTCGGCGCCAACGCGATACTGGCCGTGTCGCTCGCGACGGCGCGCGCGGCCTCCGATGCTCTCGGGCTTCCGCTCTATCAATATCTCGGAGGCGTAAGCGCGCGAGTGCTGCCCGTCCCGCTGATGAATATATTGAACGGCGGCGCGCACGCCGATAACAACGTCGACCTTCAGGAATTCATGATCGTCCCGGCCGGGTTCCAGAAGTTTTCAGACGCCCTGCGCGCCGGCGTCGAAGTCTTCCACTCGTTGAAAGGGGTGCTCAAAAAGCGCGGCTATTCGACCGCCGTAGGCGACGAAGGCGGCTTCGCGCCGAACCTCAAATCAAACGAAGAGGCGATTGAATCGATCCTTGAGGCGATAAACCAGGCCGGCTACAAGGCGGGCGAGCAGATCGCGCTTGCGCTTGACGCCGCGTCAAGCGAGTTCTACGAAAGCGGCACATACGTATTCAAGAAATCTACGGGCGAGCGCAAGTCGGCCGACGATATGGTGGCTTTATATTCGAGCTGGGTGAAGCAGTACCCCATAGTCTCCATCGAAGACGGGCTGGCCGAGAGCGATTGGAAAGGATGGGCGACGCTCACGCGCGCGCTCGGCGACACGGTTCAGCTAGTCGGCGACGACCTGTTCGTAACCAATACCGATTACCTTTCGCGTGGCATACGCGAAGGCGTCGCCAATTCGATACTCGTGAAGGTCAATCAGATCGGCTCGCTGACGGAGACGCTCGCCGCCATCGAGCTGGCAAAAACGAACCGCTACACCTGTGTGATCTCGCACAGGTCGGGCGAAACCGAAGACACCTTCATAGCGGATCTTGCGGTCGCGACGAACGCGGGCCAGATAAAGACCGGGTCAGCCAGCCGCACCGACCGCGTGGCCAAGTACAACCAACTGCTGCGAATCGAAGAAGACCTGGGGGCTGCGGGGCGGTTCGCCGGTTTCGGCGCGTTTACGAGCGCGCGCGTGGCCGAGCGATTCGAGAAGCGCCAGCAGCGCGCGGCCGAGAAGAAATAGAGCACCTGAGATGTACGACCTCAAGACCCTCGGCTGGGACTCCTTCTTCGAAAGCGCTTTCGAGCCTCACCTCGGGCAAGATTTTTTCCCCGGGCGCGTAGCCCTCGAATACCAGGGCCTCTACCGCATCTTTGCCGAAAGCGACGAGCTGCTGGCGGAAGTGACGGGAAAGTTGCGATACGACGCGCGCAGCCGCGCCGACTTCCCGGCGGTGGGCGATTGGGTCGTGCTCAGTCCCGGCGTCGAAAAGCGCGCGCAGATCCAGGCGGTGCTGCCGCGCAAAAGCAAGTTCTCGCGCAAGGCCGCGGGCGATACTACCGAAGAGCAGATAGTCGCGACCAATATCGACACGGTCTTTTTAGTCATGGGGCTCGACAACGATTACAACCTGCGCCGAATGGAGCGGTACCTGGCCGTCGCCCTCGAAAGCGGCTCGAACCCCGTAGTCGTGTTGAGCAAGGCCGATCTGTGCGAGCAGGAATCGGCCGAGTCACGCGCCGAGGAAGTAAAAGCGGGCGCGGGCGCGGTGCCGGTCCACGCCATCAGCTCGAAGACAAATCAGGGGCTCGAAGCCGTGAGGCAGTACATGGCCGAAGGTCGGACGGGCGCCTTTCTTGGGTCGAGCGGCGTAGGCAAATCGACTCTTATAAATCGTTTGCTCGGGCGCGAACGGCAGAAGGTCAACGAGGTGCGCGCGGGCGACGACCGCGGACGGCATACGACGCGCCACCGTGAGTTGATCCTGCTGCCTTCGGGCGGGCTGTTGATCGATACGCCGGGCATGCGCGAGCTTCAGCTCTGGGACGTCAACGAGTCATTAAACGATACCTTCGCCGACATAGAGACAATCGCGCGCGATTGTTTCTTCAGGGATTGCCGCCATCAGAACGAGCCGGGTTGCGCGGTAAAGGCCGCGCTCGAAGAAGGCACGCTCGACCTCTCGCGCTTCGGAAATTATAAGAAGCTGCAAAAAGAGGCCGAGCACGTCGAGGCGCTACAGGATGTCAGGGCGCGCCAGAACCGCAAAGAGCGCGATAAGAAGATTCACAAGGCTCTCAGGAAGATGAATAAACACCGGTAGTCGCAGCACGCGCATACGTCATGAAATCAATAGAGACGGTCGAGCTTTTCCTCCCCCTTCAAAAAGAGCTTGTCTCTTTACTGCGGGCCCTTGCGCCTTCGGATTGGTCCAGCCCGACCTCGGCGGGGAAGTGGACCGTAAAAGATATTGCGGCGCACATACTCGACGGCGATCTGCGAAGGCTCTCGATACATCGCGACGGCTATTTCCCCACCAGGAGCGGTCCCGCGTCGCAGGATTATAAAGACCTCCTCGCTTATCTGAATGACCTGAACGCATCGTGGAATGCCGCGGCAGATCGACTCTCTCCGAACATGCTCACATCGCTCCTCGAATGGGCGGGGCCGCAGGTGGCCGATTTCTTCGCTTCGCTCGACCCCGACGGCCCGGCCATCTGGCCTGTGGCGTGGGCCGGCCAGCAACAGTCCGCCAACTGGATGGACATAGGGCGCGACTACACCGAAAAGTGGCATCACCAGGAGCAGATTCGCGATGCGGTAGGCGCGCCCGGACTGATGGGCCGCCGGTGGCTTTATCCGGTGATCGCGCTTTCTATGTACGCTCTGCCGCACGCGTTCGGCTCGGTTGACCGAAGCATTGGCGATGCGGTGAGCGTAACAATCGGCGGCGAAGCCGGCGGGCGCTGGTTCATGGTTTACGAAGAGGGCGGGTGGAGGATAGAAGAAGGCGAGGTCCGCGATCCTCGTTTAAGCGTTGGCATGGACGCGGACACCGCGTGGCGACTCTTCTTCAACGGGCTTGGGGCGGAAGAGGCCGGCCGCCGGATAGAATGCGAAGGCGACGCAGAATTACGCGCTACTTTCTTGAGCGCGCGGGCAGTAATGGTCTGAAGCGGTTTTCTCGCAACTGCCTCTGCGCGAGCGGGCGCCCTTCAACCTTAACTTGGTACGTTGCGCACAGGCGGCCGCTCTGATCGTAACTTAGTACTTAACCGAACACTGAGGAAGGGACGTCTTCTATGGCACGATCAACGCTGATGAGGCTACTGCTCGCACCTGTTTTCATAGTGCTGTCGGCACTGTCTGTATTCGCGCAAGGTCAGTTCGTCTATGTCAGACAACAACATCTTCGGCCCTAACACCGTATCGGCCTACTCGGTCGGGCCTGACTGCTCCCTCACGCTCATAAACACTTACCCTACCGGCGGCATCGGCGGCGGCGGACCTATCGGCACAAACTATATCGAGGTGTGCGGCAATAACGTCTATGCCGCTAACTTTACCACCAGCACGATCACGGACAGGGACGTAAGGAACAACCCCTGCCAATGCGCGCCGCTGAGTGACACTATGCTGCCGAGGTAGGCAGGCGGGGTGTCGGCGAATAGACCCATATGTATCTAGCTTGGTTTGTCGAAAGTACAGCGAGCGGTTGAACAGACATTGGGCAGGCCAGAGGTTGTTACGGTATAGAAGAGAGGGACGGCAACAGAGAAACGTAACTCTAATTTCCGACGAGCTTTGAGGCCCAAGGGATATTAACTCTCCCCGGAAGCCGTCTTTTTAAGGCTTTCTAGTATGTCACACATTTAGCGATTATGGCCTGAACAGTGTCTCCCGGCCTATTCTTCGGTTCTACCCTCCTTCTAAATGCGCAGAGCGCGAGCGAGGTCAACCTTTATTGGTGATCAGCGGTCGGAGAAATAATAACCATGTGGGGGATCAGATCGACATTGTTAGCGGTGTAGCATACCCTCGCTATCTGAAGTGGCCTTGTCTAACCCTCTTGATTGGCAGTCAATAAATGTTAGGGCAAGTGGGTGAATAAAAACGCCTCAGTTACCAAAGGAGAAATTATCATGAGCAACAACCCTAGCTTAATAATGCCGCAAATCAAAAAGATAGTCTTCCTGATGTTCGAAAAGCGCTCCCTAGACAATATTCTCGGATGGCTATACCCAGAGGGCACCAACCCGGATAATGTGGTCCCAGGAGATAGTAGTAAGGAGTACGACGGGCTCCAGAACGGTTCGCATTCTAACCCCGACCTGAACGGTGTCCCTGTTCCTGTCACGAAACTCTCAGATATCATCTGGCGGGAGATGCGAAGAAACGGATGGGGCGTGCCATATCATGACCCATATGAATCGCTAAGAGCCATATATGCTAACGACCCCAGGGCGCCCGAGGGTAAATGGTATGGCGTGATGAACCAGCTTTACGGCAATCAGGCCCTCATCCAGGGGCTGCCCTCATGCCAATGATACGCCGGCCATGCAAGGCTTTTTTCAGGATTATTACAGCGGTGAAAAGTATACCTGGGAGGGCAAGGATATCCTTTGGACGTACACGCCGGAACAGCTCACAACGATTAACTCACTGGCTCGCAATTTCGGCGTCAGTGATCGCTGGTTCTCCTCTTTACCGTCGGATACCAATCCGAATCGCGCCTTCTCGATTTGCGGCACCTCTCTCGGACGCGAGAGTAATCAAAAGTGGGATTCCCATGAGACATTCGATACCCCGACGCTGTTCAACCGGCTTGCCGAAGCAGGCAGAAGTTGGGGGATGTACTATCATGATAAGTGGGTAGGGGATGACTGTTACACCGCATACACCTTCCCGCACCTCAAGAATGCCGGCGGGCAAATCGCTGACATAAGCGTCTTCTACAAGCTTGCGATGGACGGGAAGCTGCCGGACTTCACCTTCATTGAGCCGTCATGGACAGGATTATTAAGTGAAGCCAACGATTACCACCCGAAAGTTTTAGGTGATAATGGTTTTATCGGTAAGGGTGAAGACTTTTTGAACCAGGTCTTCACCTCATTGCAAAGCAGTTCGGATTGGCAAGACATGCTGTTCATCGTCACCTTCGACGAACATGGGGGCACTTACGATCATGTCCCGCCGCCGTGCACCGCAATGAACCCGGACGGCAGAAACGGCATAGAAAACGGTTTTCAGTTCTGTCAATTCGGGGCACGGGTGCCGACGCTGCTGATTTCACCCTACATCCCAAAGGGTACGGTGTTCCGCTCCAAAGATTACAATGCCCCGTTTGATCACACCTCATTCATCAGGACCGTGTTGAATTGGGCGGGGATGAAGACGGAAGACATGAATCTCGGCAAGCGCGCACAAAACGCGCCGACTTTCGAAGATGCGCTCTCAGACCACCGAGTGAACGACACGGCAAGCGCCGGCCCACTCCACGACAACCCCGGTGTTGAAGGACCCCCATTTCACCCTGCGGGCACGAACAAAGAACTAAAGGCGATGTTGATCAACATTCCCGGTGCAGCCACCAAAGGCATCCTCGCGCGAAGCAAAACAAAGGAAGAAGCCCAGGCTGCCGTGGCGCTCTACTGGCAAGACCCGGAGAAATTCGAGGCACTGCTAGGATAGCAGTGCCAAAACGCTGTACGAGGCGCAAGGAAAGATGGCTTGCGCCGCACAATCTTAACCATCCATCTGATTCTGGTGAATACACAGGAGGCGAAATATGATTGACCGAAAAAACCGCAATCCCGAAACCGTGGCGGCAGAACTGAGCGCCAAGGCAGAAAAGCGGGCTACGGCCATTAATTACGACGTAAATCTTTCAGATTCTGGCGGGTATTACATGCTAACGTGGTCGGAAGACGTGGCTCAAACATATGATTGGGTTGGCTTGTATCCTAACGCCGAAGTTCCAGACTCGGAATACATTTCCGGCAAAAACTGGCAGTGGGCCGAATATGGGAACAGCTACAAAACCGTGACGCCCGTTTCAAGTGGACATCAAGCTCGCTACTTGGTATGGGATGGGCGTAAATCGGACATACGTAGCCGTCGCCGTCTCAAACATTTTATGATGATGGCGTGGCTTGACGGATGGCGCTGAACCTACGAAATCCAATGCTAATATCCGTCTGCTTTACAGGCGTCTTATCTTACGCCCATTCAGCCGTCTAATCCGACCCTACTCGCTTTATCCGCTCCATTAAATGTTGCTTACCGAAACTAGCGGCAGGATTAGACGCCTCTACCAAGCCTTTGTTATACGCCTGACCTGACAGGTGTCAAATTGAAATAGGTTCCTAGTCCGGCCCTCATCTTCACCCGACACTCTCTGGTCCCGGCTTACTTCCGCCCGCGGATTCAGATCACCCGGAGGACTGCCGGCGTGCGGGCGACGAGAGGTTTATGAAACCTCGGAGGAGGCTGAACGCGAGGGACGGGGCGACTAGACCGTCCGGACTCATATGGCTTCATCACTGCAAGGACTACTCGCTGATAATCACTGATGATTATTATCACTGGAATTCTCTGGGGACTATTCAATCCCCGCGCGCAGAATATAGGGAGTGAACGCCTCTGTTAATTGCCTCTCCCCATTAACGTAACTGATAGAATTCACCATTCAGAGGTGAATCTTTGAGAGGTAATGCGCGAGTTTTAGACTGAGGGTTTTGAATGAGCCGAAGAACAAAACCTGATTGGGAAAAGGGAATTAGAGCATTTGAAGAGGGAGAGCGCTATTATCGGTTTGGAAACGGTGAGAAAGAAAGTCGCGTACTTGACATAGGCTGCGGCACGAATAAGATTCCCGGGGCAATCGGGATGGACATAAACCCGCGCACCGCGGCCGATGTCATCCACGACCTCGACGACCTGCCTTACCCTTTTGAAGACGATCAGTTTGACGAGGTGATCGGCCGCCACGTCATCGAGCACGTGCGCGACCCGATGGCCGTTATGTGCGAGCTGCATCGCATCACGCGCGCCGGCGGGAAGGTGCGACTCGTCGCGCCGCACTGGACGAACCCCGATTTCGCGACCGACCTGACGCACCGCAATCACCTGAACAGTTATTCGTTCCGCAACCTGACCGACGAGCGCGCCGTCTTCCCGTTCTATACAAACGTGCGATTCCGGCAGCTCGTGGTGCGCGTATCGGTATTGAATCTCTGGAAGCTTTTCGGGCTGGAGTTTTTGATTAACCTGGACATTCGCTTTCCAAGAATGCGGTTCATACGAAAATTCTGGGAGCAGTACTTAAACGCCATCGCGCGCGGCAAGGAATTATACTTTGAGCTGGAAGTATTGAAAGAGGCTACAGGCAATGGATTCTCTATGACCGTTCACCTCTCAGGAGGAGATTGCAATTTGGCTGAAGTCAAACACACACCGCTGGCGCTGATTGTCCTCGACGGGTTCGGATACTCGCCGGCGCTCAAAGGCAACGCCATCGCGCTCGCAAAGACGCCCCGCTTCGACGAGTGGTTTGCAAGATACCCGAACACGCTGATCGAGGCGTCGGGCAAGGCGGTCGGCCTTCAAGCGAGCCAGATGGGCAATAGCGAAGTCGGCCACCTCAACTGCGGCGCGGGCCGCGTCGTGCGCATGGACATCTCGCGCATCGACCATGCCATCGAGACGGGTGAATTCTATAACGACCCGGAGCTGGTTCATGCCATCGATCACGCGAAGATAAACGATTCGGCGCTCCACCTCATGGGTCTGGTGTCGTGGGGGGGCGTCCATTCGTGGCAGGAGCACCTTTACGCGCTGCTTAGGATGGTAAAGCTGCGCGGCCTCGACCGCGTATATGTACACGCCTTCCTCGACGGGCGCGACACGGCCCCGGATTCGGGCAAGGGATACGTGGGCGAGCTGCTCGGCAAGATGAAAGAGTACGGGGTGGGGCGGCTGGCTTCACTCGTGGGCCGCTACTACGCCATGGATCGCGACAAGAGATGGGAGCGCACCGAACAAGCCTACAGGTTGATGCGCTACGGCGAGGGCCGGCCGGCCACATGATCCGATTGCCGCAATCCTCGCGTCGTACGGCGAAGGCGTGACCGACGAGTTTGTAAAACCGGTAGTGATTACCGAGGTCGATGGCACGCCCGTAGCGACCGTCCGCGACCGCGACAGCGTCATCTTCTTTAACTTTCGCGCCGACCGCGCCCGCCAGATCACTCGCGCATTCACCGAGGCAGACTTTACGGGCTTCGACCGGGGGGCGCGGCCCGGCATACGCTTCACCTGCATGACGCAATACGACGCGACCTACCCGCTGCCCGTGGCTTTCGGCCCCGAGCACCACGACGAGATACTGGCCGACGTGTTCGCCGAGGCCGGCCTGCGCAATCTCCGCATAGCCGAGACGGAAAAATACGCGCACGTGACGTTCTTCTTTAACGGCGGCGTCGAGACGGAGTTCCCCGGCGAAAAGCGCATACTGATCCCGTCGCCGAAGGTGGCTACCTACGACCAGATGCCCGAGATGAGCGCGTATGGAATAACCGATGCGGTGGTCGATTCGATAAGAAGCGGCGAGTTCGATTCGATAATAATGAATTACGCCAACGCCGATATGGTCGGCCACACGGGTCAGCTTGAGGCTACGATAAGAGCTGTCGAAGTGCTCGACGAGTGTGTCGGACACGTCGTTGACGCCGTGAGATCGCAGGGCGGGACGGTGATTATCACGGCCGACCATGGCAATGCCGAGCAGATGATCGACCCGAGGACCGGGCAGATATTCACCGCGCACACAACGAACCCGGTCCCGCTTATTTTGATAGACGATTTTCGCGGAAAGCTGCGCGCGGGCGGAGCGCTCAAGGACGTTGCGCCGACCATGCTCGGGATACTGGGGCTTCCGAAGCCGCCGCAGATGACCGGCGAAGACCTGAGACAGTCTGAGAATTGAGGGCAAGGAAGGATAGTAATGAAAGTAGGACTTGTAGGGTTTGCAGGGTCGGGCAAGACGACCATCTTTAACACGCTGACGGGGCTTGCGGCGGAAGTGGGAGGCTACGGCGCGAAAGAGAAAGCCAACGTCGGCGTCATCAAGGTGCCCGACCCGCGGGTGGATAAACTCGGAGAGCTTTTCAACCCGAAGAAGAAGACATATGCCGAGATCAGCTTCGTCAACGTGGCCGGGCCGCAGGCCGAAGAGGCCGAGCGCGCCGAGTCGGGGCTCGACCCGAAGATCGTTCAGCACATGCGTGAAGTCGAGGCGCTTGTGCATGTAGTGCGCGGCTTTGACTCCCCGATGCTTACGCAGATTGCGGACCCCGCGCGCGACATTCGCGCCTTCGACGACGAGCTTATACTCACCGACCTCGTGCAGATAGAAAACCGCATCGCGCGGCTTAAGAAAGAGAAGGATTCCGCGCGCGAGACCGAGATGATGCAGCAGTCTCAAGGACGCGCTCGAAAACGAGACTCCGCTGCGCAGTCTCGACCTTTCAAACGAAGAGCTTGGGGTGATCGCGGGCTTTCGCTTCCTGAGCCTGAAGCCGCTGCTGGTCTTGCTCAACGTGAGCGAAGAGGCGGCATCCGGGGGCGTGCCCGACGAGATCAAATCTCTTGCCGAATCGAAGGGGCTCAGCGCCATCTCGATGGCAGGCAAGGCCGAGATGGAGATTGCCGCGCTCGACGCCGAAGAGCAGCAAGCCTTTCTTGAAGACCTCGGCATAAAAGAGCCCGCGCGCGACCGATTCATACAGGCGGCATACAGCCTGCTCGACCTCATAAGCTTTCTCACGTCGGGCGAGGATGAATGCCGCGCCTGGTCCATAAAGCGCGGCACCACGGCCCAGCGCGCGGCCGGGACGATACACTCCGACATAGAGCGCGGGTATATACGCGGCGAGGTCGTCCGCTTCGAGGACCTTATAGCTTGCGGCAGCGAAGCAAAATGCCGCGAGCAGGGCAAGCTTCGCCTCGAAGGCAAAGAGTACATAGTGCAGGACGGCGACGTTATACACTTCAGGTTCAACGTATAATTTTATATGCAAGATGGACCGACCTCTGATTTCCGCGTGCTTCTATTCGACATCGACGGGACGTTGATCCGGGCCGCGCGACGGCCCGAGTACCGCGGCCGGATGAAGCAACTGCTGGTCGACGTGTTCGGCACCTGCGGACGAATTGCCGAGGTCGATTTCGGCGGCAAGACCGATCTTTCGATCTATCGCGAGGCGCTCGAATGCGAAGGCGTGACCCCGGAGCGGATACGCGAGGAATTGCCGCGACTTGAGGCCGCGATGGTCTCCCTGCTCGAAGAGATGGCGGCGACGGGCGAGGTCTTTCATTTATGCGCCGGCGTGCGCGATCTGCTCGAAGCGCTCAAGGGTGACGCGCGCTTTTTGCCTAGCTTGCTTACGGGCAACGTCGAGCGGCTGGCCGAGGCGAAGCTGCGGGTCGCCGGCATCTGGCACTACTTTCGGGGGCGAGGCGCATTCGGGGGCGACGCCGAGGAGCGGGACCACCTGCCCGCCATCGCGGCCGAGAGGATTTGCGACCACCTGGGCAGCCGCCTCGCGCCCGACCGGTTTGTGATCGTGGGCGATACGCCGCGCGATATAAAGTGCGCCCGCCACTTCGGCGCTCGCGCGCTCGCGGTCGCTTCGGGAATGTTCAGTTTCGACCAGCTCAGGCAGCATTCGCCCGATGCGCTGCTCGATGACCTCTCGGACACGCGGGCCGTCATAAGCCTTCTCGCGGAAATATAAACCTGATTCCGATTAAAGATTGCCGGTGTTATAATCCGAGCGGTTCAACCGGAGGATGAAGCTATGGGGTGGCTTCGTCAATCGCGTGAGCGATGATGCGCCGGCTCGTTTATCGACGGCCGCTAATAAAGAAACTTCCTCTCTAAGCGAGATAAAATCTCGATCAATCCCTGGGTAGGATCATCCGGGTCGGAGGGTATTTAGATGAATAAGCGGTCGGTCGCCGTTCTGCTCCTGATTCTGTCGATGCTTGCTCCGGCGAGCGCGCGGCAAAATCAAAAGCCCGGTCAAAAAAAGGATGATCAAAGCAACGATGTCGTTCGCATAGGAGTAACGCTTGTTCAGGTAAACGTCACGGTCACCGACGGCAAGGGAAACCCGGTCACCGACCTGCGCGCCGAAGATTTCGAGCTTGAGCAGAACGGCAGGCCGGTGCAGATATCTAACTTCTCTTACGTGACGGTCAAGGCCGCAAATCAGCTCGCCGAGGCAGCAACCCGCCGCCCGGCCGAGAAGGTCAACGTAAAAGGCGACAAGAAAGTTGCGCTCCCGCCCCCGCCGCCCGTAAAGCTAAAGGCCGAGCAGGTGCGGCGCACTATCGCGCTCGTCGTCGATGACCTGACGCTCTCCTTCGAGAGCACGCACATGGTGAGAGAGGCGCTGAGAAAGTTCGTAAACGAGCAGATGCAGGAAGGCGACATGGCGGCCATCATCCGGACGGGCGCGGGGATGGGCGCGCTGCAGCAATTTACTAACGACAGGCAGCAGCTTTATGCGGCCATCGACCGGGTGCGCTGGAAACCCGGCTATTCCGGGATCAACGCATTCGCGCCCGTGGTCATAGACCCGACCGGGGGGATAGCCAGAGACTTCGACCCTTCAAACGTAAACACGCTTGCGCAGGATAAGAGCCGCGACATCCAAAACGCTGAAAGACAACAAGAGATCAAGGCCCAGGAGAATGTGTTCGATAGAGATAGAGACCTGACGGGAGACTCTAACAGAGGAGGCAGGGACACTTCCGGCATGGACATGCTTCGCCAGCAGGTCTTCGCGGTCGGGACGCTGGGCGCGCTCGGATTTCTTGTGCGCGGCCTCCAACAACTGCCCGGCCGTAAATCTGTAGTGCTCTTTTCCGACTCGCTGAGGATTTATAACCGCGAAGAGGGCATCACCCGCGTGCAGACGGCGCTCGATAACTTGATAGACCAGGCGAACCGCGCTTCCGTGGTCATCTACACAATCGACTCGCGCGGGCTCCAGACGCTCACTATGACCGCGGCCGACGACCTCAGCGGCGATATGGACCCGAAGGGATCATTCGAGAGTAGTGATTACTCTAAATTTACCGCCAAGACGCAGACGGCGCTGACCGACCGGCGGCGGGAATTTTTTGAGGCCCAGGAGGGATTATCATACCTGGCGCATAAGACGGGCGGATTGTTCATAAAGAACACGAACGATCTTGGGCGCGGGGTCGCGCGCGCGCTGCGCGAACAGGAGGGATATTACTTGATCGGGTTTGTGCCGGATGAAGAGACCTTTAAGAACAAAGGCGACTCGCGCGCGTTTCACGACATCTCGATAAAGGTGAAGCGCCCGGGGCTGCGCGTGCGAACGCGCACGGGCTTTTACGGCGCTACCGATCAGGAGGCGAGCCGCAAGGTCGGGACTGCCGGCCAGCAACTTCTTACGGCGCTCGCGTCGCCGTTCAATTCCGGCGACATCGGCGTGCGGATGACCGCCCAGTTCGGGCACGACGCAAAACAGGGCGCGTTCGTAAACGCGATGCTTCACATCGACGCGCGCGACCTCCAGTTTGAAGATGTCGTCAACGGGTGGCGCAAGACGACTATAGAGATAGCCGCTTTTACCTTCGGCGACAACGGCCAGGTCATCGACCAGTCGGACCGCGCTTATACGATTAGCATGTCGGCGAGCGATTACCTCCGCACGCTCGAAAAGGGGGTCTTTTATCGGATAAATCTGCCGATAAAGAAAGCGGGCGCTTACCAGCTTCGCACGGCCGTGCGGGATCACATATCCGGCAAGCTGGGCTCGGCCAACCAGTTTATCGAGATTCCCGACTTGAAAAAAGCGAAGATGTCGCTGGGCGGCATAATCGTGCGCGGCTATGACAAGCAGAGCGACGCGGGCCAGTCCGCGCGCCAGGTGGCCGACACGGCCGAGGGGAAGGTCGAAGAGTCGAACCCGCAGGCGAGTCCGGCCGTACGACGTTTTGAGCGCGGCATGGCGCTCGATTACGCCTACGTGATCTACAACTCGAAGACGCGCAAAGAGACCGGGAGGCCGTTGCTCGATACGCGCGTCAGGATGTTTAAGGACGGTAAAGAAGTTTTTGCGAGCAGGCCGAACGAATACGACGGATCGGGGCAGACCAACCTCAAGCAGATAGTCGCGGGCGGGCGACTGCTGCTCGGCAAAGACCTTGAGCCCGGCGAGTACGCGCTCCAGGTGGTGGTCATTGACAAAGCGGATAAAGACCCGAGGCCCGTTACTCAGTGGATAGATTTTGAAATAGTGAAGTGAGATAGCCTCCCTTTACGTGTCCCGTTGCCGGTTGCATGTCGTTAATCTGTGATCTACCACAATTGACGGCAGGCGGCTTCATTCCCCGGAGTTTGAGGTTTTGTTATGAGGAAGTATATTGCCTGCGCCATCCTCATGCTGATGGCCGTAGAGAATTCTTTTGGCGTTTCGGTCCAGCAGGCCGACCCGCAATCAAAAAAGCCGGACTCGAAAGCCGGCCAGAAAAAAGAGGAAAAAAGCGAGACGGAGGACACGCTGCGGCTATCGGTCACGCTAGTTCAAGCCAACGTCGTCGTTATCGACAGCAAGGGCAGGCACGTGACGGACCTGAAGCGGGAAGAGTTCGAAGTGCTCGAAGACGGCCGCCGACAGGACATAACGAATTTCTCTTACGTGTCGCTCGAACGCGCCGCCGAGGCGAGCAAGGCCGAGCCGGTCAAGCGGGACGAGGATGCGCCGCCGGTCCCCGTCTCTCAAATGCGCGCCGACCAGGTGCGGCGCACCATCGCGCTCGTAGTCGACGACCTTGAATCGTCCTTCGAGAGCGTGGTGACGATGAAGGATGCGCTAAGAAAGTTTGTCGATGAGCAGATGCAGCCGGGCGACATCGTGACGATCATACGCACGGGCGCGGGCGTCGGCTCGCTCCAGCAGTTCACGGCCGACAAGCGGCAGCTTCGCGCGGCGATCCAGCGAATACGCTGGAAGCCGAGCAGTCGCGCCGGGCTTACGGGGACCGCCCCGGTCGATACTTCGCCAAAGGTCGACACCAACGTGTTGACCGAAGACGTGTCGGGAGGTAAAGAGGGTACCGAAAAGTATGACCGCGAGATTCAGATGCTCGGCAAGATCGGCGCGCTCAACCTCGTCGTCCGGGGGATGAAGGATTGGCCCGGCCGAAAGATGGTGATGTTTTTTTCCGACGGCTTTGCCATACACGACGCCAAAGAGGTCAACCAGCGTTTGCTGGAAACGGTCCGAAGAGTTACCGACCTGGCCAACCGCGCGTCGGTCGTCATCTACACGATGGACGCGCGCGGGCTTGAGACGGACTTCTCGGCGGCCGATGCCCCGGTCCCCGGCGCTACCAGCGGGCAAGTTTTAGGGGGCTTGCTTGCCGAGCGTAGCCAGGCGCGATTCATACCCCAGGAGGGGCTCTCTTACCTGGCCAAGCAGACAGGCGGGTTGCTCATCAAAAACACCAACGACCTTAATAAAGGAATCGAGCGAATACTTGATGACCAGCGAGGCTATTACCTGATCGGTTACATCCCAGAGAATGCGTCGAACGGCGCGGAGTCCAAAGGCCACAAGGTCGAGGTGCGCGTAAAAAGACCCGGCCTTGAGGTCCGCTCGCGCTCAAACTTTTACCGCGCCGCCAACGAGGTTTCCGCGAGCGCAAAGCGCGCCCCTCGCGACCGCATTCTCGACGCGCTCGGCTCGCCGTTCACGTCGGGCGATTTTGATTTGAAGCTGACGTCGCTGTTTGCGCACGACGCGGGCGCGGGCTCGTTCATACAGTCCCTGATCCACATCGACCCGCGGGGCATTACCTTCAAGAAGGAATCGGACGGCTGGATGAGCGGCGTCGTTGAAATCCACGCGGTCGCGTTTGGCGACAACGGGCAGGTCGTTCAACCGTGTGTCACGCTCCTATAACATCCGGCTGCGCGAAGACGCCTTCGAGAGATTCACCCGCGAGGGATTCGTCTATTCGATAAACGTCCCCACAAAATACGCCGGGCCTTATCAATTGCGGGCTCTGGTGCGGGACGTGGCTACGGACCGAACCGGCTCGGCCAACCAGTTTGTCGAGGTGCCCGATTTAAAGAAGAATCAGCTCACGCTCTCGGGCGTCGCCATAACCGGGAGCGCGGCGGCGACCGGGAATCCGACGACGGCGCGAGTGGCCAGCCGCGCGGAAGACGGCGCGCGAAGCGACGAGACACAATCCGGCCCGGCCGTGAGAAAGCTTCGGCCCGGCATGTTCCTCGATTACGGACTTGCCATCTATAACGCGCGAATCGACGCGGCGACTTCTCGCCCGCAGCTCGATATGCATATCGTCTTATACCGCGACGGCAAGCGCGTATATACCGGCAGCGCGAGCGCGGTCGAGATGGGCGAACGTGGCGATCCGCGCAGCATAATGGCGGGCGGGCGATTGCGGCTTGGCGATAATTTCGAGCCGGGCGAATACATACTACAGGTCGTCGTGACGGACAAGATTGAGAAGCGGCGGAGCGCGACCGAGTGGATCGATTTCGAAGTAGTAAAATGATCGGGGGCGAGTCTCAGCCTGACGGGTTGCCGGCCGAGGCAGTATAATCAAAAGAGCATGAAGACGGACGCCCGCTCAATACTGGTCATCGACGTTTCGCCGTTCGGCAGATCGCTTTCGCTTCTGCCTTCGGTCAGGGCGCTGCGGGCGTCTTATCCGCAATCCTTCATAAAGGTGGCGGCGACAAAAGGGGTCTGCGAGCTTCTCGATGCGGCCGATCTTCCCGATGAGACTATCGACCTGGGCGTGATCAACGCCGGCGATACGGGCCTGGGCAGCTCGGTCAAGCGGCTGGGGCGGCTGGTCCGCCGCGCACGCAAAAGCGACGTTGATCTTGTGATTGATTTTTCGCCCCGCCTCGAAACACAGATTCTTTCGCGCTTCCTGGCAGGGGCGCAAACGGCCGCGCCGTCCCGGTTAACAAGTATTGTCGAGACGCTGCTGGGCGGCAGGTGGCGCGGCAAACAGGTCGCCGCCTCCGATTACGCGAATTATCTTGCCCGTGTCGGCGTTAAGCTAACCGACACGCGACTCGCAATCGTGTTGCCCGCGGAAGAGAACGATCAGTTCGAAAAGCTGCTTTCAAAACGCGGGTCGCGCGGGGGCGAGCCCATAATCGTCCTGCACTCGTCGGGCGCGGGCCAGGTGGATTGCTGGCCGGCCCAATCCTTTGCCGATCTTGCCTCGCGGCTCGCGCATAATTTTGGCGCGCGTATTGTCGCCATCGACGATCCATACACGGATTGCTTCACTGATGCGACGGGCAAGCTGCTGCCGCAGGGCGCGATAAAGATATCCGAGCCGCGCGCGATGGCGGTTGCCGCGGTTATCGCGCGAGCAAGCCTCGTGATAACGGACCAGAGAGGCATATCGAGGCTGGCTTCAGATTTTGGCACCCCCGTAGTAGAGATAACGGACTTACCGGACTACGCCGAGGCCGGCGACGCCCGACAGGTGGTGCGCGCGACGGCAGTAGCGCGCGTCGAGGTCGACGAGGTCTTCAGGGCTGCCTGCGAGTTGATGCAGAACTGCCGGAGCTCGCCCCTGTTTCATCGATAATCCATGAGATTGCCGCCGCGGGGCTTGACAGCGAGTGATTTAGTGTATAATGGACCCTGCAAGGAAGAGATATCCGCATAACAACTGAAATCGAGTAGTCGCAGGCTTGATTCTTACATAAGGAGGGAGCCATGAAATACCTACTCTTAGTGATCGGCTTGATCGCATTGATCCCAGCGATCTATTTCCTGACACAATCACTGAACAACGCCGAAGGCGGCACGACGAATCTGCTCATAGCAGTGATCCTTTTTGTCGTCTCGCTCGCGAGCTTCGCCATCTACTTCTTCAAGAAATTCCGCGAAGAGGGCGACCAGGAAATAAGCATCACCAAGTTTTAACCGCGCGAGTTCCACAAGCCGGGCCGTCGAATTTTGATTCTGCCCGATGACCTTACTCTATAACTCCATCGGTCGGTGAGGAGTATCCTGTTTGCCTGCCGACTGTTTGACTTCACCGGAAATCGAATCGGTTTGACGCAGCGTGACCGCCGCCCGGTCGCGCTGCGCTCACGTGTCTGAACACGGTAGAGCGACGGGGTGGTTTGCTGTTAGAATAAACCTGGACGAACCGGGGATTGGTACAGCGTTGCTTTCCTGCCTGTGGACGGTTGAGGGCTGTCATCATAGATCGCGTCTGGATGTGAAAATAGATGAACATTTGCAAAAGCTGCGGCTCGCCCGTAGCCTCCTCTCAAGAGCGATGTCCTAATTGCGGGGCCGGCATGAGGGGCGCGGCCGGGCGGCTGACCGGGACTATGCTGGCTGACAAGTACCAGATCGAACATCTCCTGGGGTCGGGTGGCATGTGCGAAGTCTATCGCGCGCGCCACTCCGGCATTGGCAAGGAGGTGGCGGTCAAGATTCTCAAGCCGGAGCTTGCGGCGGACCCGAAGATTGCCGAGAGGTTCGAGCAGGAGGCCCGCGCTTCGAGCCGCGTCCGCCACCCGAATGCTATAAACGTTACCGACTACGGCATAGCTAAAAACAAGACTCCGTATCTGGTGATGGAGCTTATCGAAGGGCATACGGTGCGTGAGCTTTTGCGCGAGTTCGGCCCTTTCCCCGTGCCGCGAGTCGTACACATACTCGGCCAGGTCTGCGGCGCGCTTGAGGCGGCGCACTCCGTGGGAGTCATCCACCGCGACATCAAGCCGGATAATATAATCATTTCCGAGTATGACGGCCGTGACTGGGTTGAAGTAGTCGATTTCGGCGTCGCCAAGATACAGGAAGATTTCAACCGCCGGTCTGCCCTTACCGGGGCCAACTTCATCATAGGGACACCGCGTTACATGTCGCCCGAGCAGTGCGAAGAGCAGCCCGTTGACGCGCGCAGCGACATATACTCGCTCGGCATTGTCGTCTATGAAATGCTCGCCGGTCAGGCGCCGTTCGATGGCGGGTCGTCAACGCGTTTGCTTATGGCCCACGTCGCCGAGCCGCCCCCGCCGCTCAGACAGAAGCGCCCGGACATTTCGCCCGAAATCGAATCGATAGTCATGCGCGCGCTGGAAAAGAACCCCGACCGCCGACCGCAAAGCGCTATGGAGTTTGCCCGCGACTTCGAGCGGGCCGCAGGGTTTGCGCCTGCCTCGGCCGCGGGGACGAGGTCACAGCAACCCTTTCTCGCGAATAAGCGTCCCGCTCGACGAGTCTCAACTGGAAGTCCCGTCCGAAGGCATAGCGGCCCAGCCGAATGTCGCGGACGAGGCTACACTGGTGCGGAGGCCGGAAGGGGCCGAGTTGTCCAGACGCTATCCGTCGGGAACTCTTGCGGACCTGGACGAGTTGAACCCCTATGATACTGTCGTCGATACCGATAGCAGGCACGATACAGGCGAACGCCGCCCGCGCGTGACCGCGGAGCAATCGGGCCGACTCCCGGCCGCCGCCGCCGGTCGCAACCTGCGCGCCCACCTTCCCTGGATAATGGGCGTGCTGCTGGTCTCCGCGCTCATAGGCTTTCTCGCTTTTCTTATTTTCGGCAGCCGGTCTTCGTCGCCTCAAACGCGAAGCGATGAGACGGCGCAGGCGCAAAAGGCGGATGAACCTGCGCCCGCGACTCAACCATCAGCAGAAGCAGCGGGACAATCTTCAGGACAATCATCAGATCAGGGCGCCGCGCCGAACCCGGCCGCCGTCCAGCCCGCCGATGCCGAGCCTCCCGCGCCCGGTGTGAAGGGGCCTATAAATACTCAGCCCGCGCCGGGTGAGCCCACCGAAGAGACGACCGCCGTCGATACCGGAGAGATCAGGCAGAATGTGACCAACACGATAACCGGCGCGTGGCAGGCGCTAGAGGGCAAAGACATCAACTCTCACATGAGACATTACGCGCCGCGCCTGGCCGTCTTTTACCTGCAGCGGAACGTGAGCCGCTCCCAGGCCCGCGCCGAAATCGAGCGGTCGCTCTCGGCATATGATTCGCTCGATTTTGGGTTCGACAATGTCGAAATAAGAGTCGATCCGTCGGGCAAGACGGCTATTGCCACATACGACAAGAGCTGGAATTTTGACGGCGGCAAGCAATGGAAAGGCGCGGTCAAAGAGAGACTCTGGCTTGTGAACCGCGGGGGGCGCTGGCTTATAAACGGGGTCCGCGATCTGAGGGTTCTTCAATAATCGAACTCAAGTTTGAGATTTGAGATTTGAAACTACCCCGGAGATTCTGCGGACGCCTTCTTTTATGGCATCAAGCGAGTTGGCATAAGAAATCCTGACGTAGCCTTCCATGCCGAAGGCCGAGCCGGCCGTCACCACAACGCCGGCCTCGTCCAGGAGCAACCTCGACAGCTCGCTTGAATCGCTTACGCGCCCGCCTAGAAGCTCCCTCACGTCGGGCATGACATAGAACGCGCCCTCGGGCATATCGCACCTGATGCCGTCGATCTCGTTGAGAGCGGGCACGAGCCAGTCTCGGCGGCGGCGGTACTCTTCAACCATCATGCGCAGCGAATCCTGCGGTCCGGTCGCGGCCTCTACTGCCGCCCGCTGCGCAATAGAGTTTGCGTTCGACGTGGTGTGGCTCTGCACCTTGAGCATCGAAGCGATCCACGCAGGAGGAGCAAGCGCGAAACCTATTCGCCAGCCCGTCATCGCGTGCGACTTTGAAAACGACCCGCTTATGCATACGCGCGAGCGAAGCTCCTCGGGCAACTGTCCGGCGGTAAAAGGTTGCGCCGGCGGGTGCGCGAAATATAGATAGCACTCGTCGCTGATTACCCAGACGTCGCGCTCGGCCGCCGCCTCGACAATCTTTTGAAACTCATCGGGCGGGATGACCCGGCCGGTGGGGTTATTGGGCGAGTTTATTATGAGCAGCCGCGTCCGCGGTCCTATCGAATCGCGCACCATCTCCGCCGTAAGCAAAAACCGGTTCGGCTCGGTGTCGATGAAGACCGGGCGGGCGCGGAGGAACCTGGCTATTTCGGGAAAGGTCACCCAGTAGGGCGACGGGATAAGCACTTCGTCGCCGGGGTTGAGCGTCGTGGCCATCGCGTTAAATATGGCCTGCTTGCCGCCCATCGTTACGAGCGCTTGCGAGGGGTCGTACTCCGCTTTGAAATCGCGCCGCATCATTTCGACTATCGCGCGGCGCAGGGGCGCTATGCCGCTGGCCGAAGTGTAGCGCGTGAAGTTTTCGTCGAGCGCGCGCTTTGCCGCTTCCTTGACGTTGGTCGGGGTGGGGAAGTCCGGCTCGCCCGCCCCGAGGTCTACGAGGTCGGCCCCTTCGGCGCGCAGCCGCTCGGCCTCCATCAAGACCGCGAGCGTCGATGAGACCTCCATATCCGAAACCGAGATAGATTCTTTGAAGACCGGTTTACTCATCAGCTACCTCAACTTCGCCTTCTCTCGCATCCGCCGCTCGACTATATCCGGCACGAGCCCCGTGATCGAGCCGCCCAGATTAAAGACTTCCTTGATCAGCCGGGAGCTAACGTATGAGTAGGCTTCCCCGGCCATCAGAAAAACCGTCTCGACCGTGGGCTCAAGTCTGCGATTCATCAGCGCCATCTGCAACTCGTATTCATAATCTGATACGGCGCGTATGCCGCGCACTATGACCTGGGCTTCCTGCTCGACCGCGTATTGAACCAGCAGCCCCTCGAAAGTGCCGACCTTGACGTTCGGCGCGGGCGCCGCCTGCCGGATCATCTCGACCCTCTCTTCGGTAGTAAACATCGGCTCCTTGCTGATGTTCAACAGCACGGCGACTATTACCTCGTCGAATAGTCTCGACGACCGCTCGATAATATCGAGGTGGCCCATTGTTATGGGGTCGAAAGTGCCCGGATAGATTGCTCGGCGCGTCAAATTCTATCTCCTGGTGAATTGCGAAAGCGCAGGCTTTATAACACGAACCAGGGGCGAGGGGCCAGCGGGCAGAGATGGGGTGAAGGGGTGAATATCAGAAATCTGCAATTTCAAATTCCAAATGCTAATTCACAGACAATCCCTCACCCCTTCACCCCTTCATCTTGTCACTCTTCTCTGCCCACTGAATAAAACGCCAGGGCCGATTCTCCCTGCCTCACCTCCCGGTAAAGGCTCAGCCGCCCATACCCCGGCTCGGGCCTCGACTTCGCGCGGTGCTCGACTATTACAACGGCGTCATCCGATAGAAGATTGCCTTCGCCGAGCGCGGTCATAACGCGCGGGTAAATATCAGAAGCGTATGGCGGGTCGAAAAATACAATATCGAATTCATTCGATTCTTCGGCCAGCCGCTTCAAGGCAGTCTCGGCGTCGCGGACTAAAACGACGGCGCCTTCTTTTATGCCGATTGATTTGAGGTTTGCCTCTATGGACGAGGCCGCGCGCCGCGAGTTGTCAACGAAGACCGTATGGCCCGCGCCCCGGCTGAGCGCTTCTATCCCGATTGCGCCGGTCCCGGCACATAGGTCGAGGAAGCTGCTTTCTTTTATGCGCGGCGCAAGTATGTTGAAAAGCGTCTCGCGCAGCCGATCCGACGTGGGGCGCACGTCAAGCCCCGCCGGCGCCGTGAGCCTCCTGCCCCTGTACTTGCCGCCGATCACTCTCATAGGCAGGCTTGATGATAACAACAAAGATTGACTTTTGCGTGAGTGAACCCCCAAAATCACCTAATAAGACGAACAGATTGGCCGCACATAATATCAAGGGGTGAGTCCGATGAAGATGTTTTTCGCAGCCGTATTAACAATCCTATGCGCTTTCGCGACTGCCGGCGTTCTCGCGCAGACGACCGGCACTCTCAAAGGCAGGATCGAGAATGAAAAGGGCAAGCCCCTTGCCGGGGCGGACGTTCGCGTAATGCGCAGCCGCGACCGTTCGGTAAAAGAGACGCGCACCGACGAAGCCGGTAATTTTTCCTTCGAGCTTGAGGCCGATGATTATACCGTGAGCTTTGACGCCGAAGGGTTTCAGGGCGGAAATCTCGTCGCTATGCAACAGGTCGAAGCGGGCAAGCAGACTGTCATCAAGACCATCAGGCTCCAAAAAGCCCGCCGCTCGTCGCTCATCCGCGGCGCGGTCTTCGACGCCGCCGGGCTTTCGCTCGCGGGCGTGCGCGTACGACTCATAAGAGTGCCTGACGAGGAAGAGGCAAAAGAGAAAAAGAAGATCGAATCTTTCAGCCGCGATTACATAACCAACAGCCGCGGCGAGTTCGCCTTTCGAGTGCCGGCAGCCCGAGCCCGTTACCAACTGACGGCGACGCTCGGCGGGTACAAGTCCGAGACGAAGAGCGTGGACGTTAACGAGGACGAAGCCGTCCCGCTGGCGTTCAACCTGGAGCCGGTGAAGAAATAGATGGCCGAAGAGCGACAAAAGACCGCGGAGTTTTTGACCGCCCGCCAGCTTGCCGAGGTCCTGCAGGTGAGCGAATCGACTATACACCGCCTGCGCCGGTCAGGGCGCATCCCCGCCGTCCTGCTCACCGACCGGCTGATACGCTTCAACCTGCGCGATGTCCAGCGCGCCCTGCGCCCGGTGCACGCGAGCAAGCCCGACGCCGACAACGGCGACGGGGACGGCGCGCCAAGCCCGCAGCTTTCATTCGACGACCTGTTTTCAGATTTCAGCGAATAGAAAGCCCACCCCGATCTAATTCATGATCGAGAGTAGATCGTCGAGGATGGTTTGAGAGATCGCATCGCGGCCCGACCGCGCGTGGGAAATCACGTTGCCCGTTTCGGTCCTGAAGACGACGGCCTTCGATGTGCCCGCCACGGAATAAAACGGCGAGCCTTGCTCGATGAGCTTGGGGGCGACGCTCACCCGGACCCGGCCCTGGTATATTCGTGCCCGCCCCACGAGTCGCACCCTTCGATTGCTGGCGCGTCCGATTTCTACGAGTGACTGGACGTCGGGGCCGATGCCAATTCTTGCTACTTCATCAAGCCGGGCCTGCGCGCCCATGAGCGCCTTTGCCAGTATCAGAATCTTTGAAGAAGTGTCCCAGCCTTCGACATCGAGCCGCGGGTCGGGCTCTGCTATGCCGTCTCTCTGGGCGGCGGCAAGCGCCTCCTCGAACGACATCTCGCCTTCCTGCATCTCGGTCAGTATGTAGTTCGTTGTGCCGTTGAGCACGCCTCTTATTTCGAGAACTCGCTGCCGGCTCAACCCATCGGGGATCGGAACACCCGTCGTTCCGCTAAAGGCTAAACGCGAGCCGCCGGCCCGCGCCGACTCTTTTAATACCTCGTACCCGTGAACGATTGGACCTTTATCGACGGTGACGACGCTCATCCCCGTTTCGAGCGCCTTCGAGATGAGATCGAGCGCGGGGCGGCCGTGTTCGATGTTCGTAGGCAGCGACTCTATGATTGCATCGACCCCGGCGGATCGGGCAGAACGAAGGAAATCATTGAGGTCAACGTGTGCGCGGGCAGGCGCGTACTCGGCGAGCTTGCGGCCAGATTCTTTATGCGCGAGCAGAGACTCGATTGAGTCAGCCTCTTCGAAGACGAGCCCGCCGCTGCTATCAGCTATCGCCGCGATGCGAATCTTTCGCCCAATCTCCGTTGTATCAATGTAGCGACAGAAGGCGCGGCCGACATTGCCGAAACCGAGAAGAGCAGCCCTCATCCTTCATCCTTCGGATGCCGCCGGCAGCAGTCCCTTTATGTCGCGCACGACGCGAGCGACCTCTTCCTGGTCCGAGAGCGCCATCATGAAGAACTTATACCCGTTGTGGAAGCATACTAATCCGTTGCCGAAAAGCCATATGCTCGAAAGCAACGGATTGCCGCCAAGCACCAGGCTTATGGGCACACCCGTAACGGCCGCGCCGGTGAATGCTTCCGCCACAAGCCCCGCGCCCGCCGCAATGCTGAAGGCCCCGAGCAGCGGCGCGCCTACATACTTTGCGGCGTCGCGCTGAAACTTCACGCGGTCGCGCTCGGCTTCAGTGAGCTTGCCGTCTTTTATGAGTTCTTCCTGGTGCTTGAGGTGAGATTCGTATTTTTCGGCGAGCTTGCGAAGAGCATACGGCGCGATGGCCGAATGAAAGAGCCAGTTGCCGGCCCCGCCCGCGCCGAGCAGCGTCACGTCGAGCGCGGAGAAAGCCGACCCCGCGCGGGTGCCCGCGATGAACGCGAGCGAGACTACGGCCGCTTTGCTCGGGTTATCTTTCGCCCACCGGCGGGCCTTGCGGACCGCGCCCACGAGCGATGCGGGGAGCCTTGTCGCCGAGCGCGCCGCCCCGGCCGCCCCCGTAGCGCTTTCATAATAGCGGCGGGCCTCGCCAAACACATCGGTCGCTTTATCTTTTGCGTCGGTTACCGCGTCACCGGCCTTTTTTTTTATGTCGGTATTGCGCAAGGCATCTTCGGCGGCGCGGCCGGCCCGCCGCGCGCTTTCACTTATGCGCTCGCTCACGCGGTGCTCGCGGTCCAGTCGCGAGACCTCTTCCCGCGCGTCGTCCAGCTTTGATGTCGCGACATCCGCGCCTTTTCGGAGGGCGTCCGTAGTGGCGCGCGTGCCCCGGTCGATCTTCGTCTTTATATCGTATTTTTCGTCCAGCCGCCGCGCTGCTTCTTCGGCGCGGCGCTTTATCTCATCGAGCTTGCTCGGCATGATTACTTACTCCTTACTCTGCATCTTAACTCTGAATGTCCGGCATCAGCCACCTCTCATTGATACGCAGACCGAGCGCCACCGGTTCAAACCGCTTTAATCCTTCACTGAGAACCGAATACTTCGCGCGCGGCCCTTATCGTATTGCAGTGGCCTTCGACCGTATCGGCCACGTCGCGAGCGTAGCCGCCGCCGAGCGTAATGACGAACGGGATACTTCTCCGGCGGCACCCCTCCATTACGAGCAGGTCGCGCTGCCTAAGCCCCGCGAGCGTGAGCGCGAGCCTGCCCAGCCGGTCGTCGTAGAATGGGTCAACGCCGGCCTGATAGAAAACCGCGTCGGGACGGAATCGGTCAAGGATCACCGCAAGGTGGCCTTCGAGCAGAGCGAGGTATTCGTC
The DNA here is from genome assembly GCA_963832205.1 of Blastocatellia bacterium. Taxonomy (GTDB): domain Bacteria; phylum Acidobacteriota; class Blastocatellia; order UBA7656; family UBA7656; genus DATBMY01. Next base: position 192,206 of record CAWHTK010000023.1, read on the forward strand.
ATCGCCGGTCCGGTCCGCGAGCGCGACATCGAGCGTGCTCTGCTGCTTGACGAGCGGATAATTCTTTTCGCCATGAAATGAGAGCGTGAAGACCTCCGCGTCATTTGCGAATAGGGCCGCCGTCCCGTTGCCTTGATGAACGTCGCAATCGATGACGGCGGCGCGGCGCAGGAGGTTTGCGGCCCGCAGCACACAGATCGCCACGGCGATGTCGTTGAGCACGCAAAAACCTTCCCCATGATCGCGAAAAGCATGATGGGTGCCTCCCCCGAGGTTCGCGCTCACTCCATCTTCGATTGCCGCGCGGGCCGCTTCGACCGTGCCCGCGACCGATGCGCGCGAGCGGCCCACAAGTTCTTCAGACCATGGCAGGCCGAGCCGCCGAATCTCCCGCTCGGTCAACTCCCCGGCGACAAGCCTGTCGTAGTATTCGGCCGAATGGACCGTCAGTATCTCGTCGCGGTCGGCAAGCTTTGGCTCGATTATACTGTGACGCGAGAGCACGCCTTCGGCTTCAAGCCTCTGCCTGATCATCGCGTATTTGATGATGGGAAACCGGTGCTTTTCCGGCAGCTTTATGACGTATCGGTCTGAGTAGTAGGCGCGCATTTACGCTTCGTCGCGGATCGGCGTGGGCCGCCGACTCTCGTCAACCGCCACGTAGGTGACCTCGGCCTCGGTGACTCGCACCGTCTCGCCCGGCTTGTGAATGCGGTCGGCTTCGACAACCACCTTGACCGTTATCGAGGTCCGCCCGATTCGCACAAGCTCCGTGTAGAAGCTCACCAGATCGCCGACGAAGACGGGCGCGACGAATACGACTTCGTGCATCGCCTTGGTGACGATGCGCTTGATTGTGTGCTTGCGAACCTCTATAGCGGCGGCAATGTCTATGTAACTCAAGATGACCCCGCCGAAAATCGTGCCGTGCGCGTTGGTGTCTTTCGGCATCAGCGTAGTTCTGATGGCCGGGTCGGCGCAGGGGGGCTTTTCTCGCGTCTTTTCGTTTAGGGATTCTGTCATACGCTTATGAGCCTAATGAATGCCTCGGAAGAGTGTCAAATCGGTATGTTGACAGCAGCGTTTTACTTTCGGGCGGAGAGTGCTACTTTCAATGTCATGGCTAATAAGCTGAAAGAGCAGACGGCGGCGGGCGGCATCGTTATTGACCGGTCGGGCGAGGGCGACGGGCGAGTTCTTATCGTTCACAGGCCGAGGTATGACGACTGGTCCTGGCCAAAGGGGAAGGCCCAGGGGCTCGAGACAATAGAAGAGACCGCCGTGCGCGAGGTCAGGGAAGAGACGGGGCTTGAGGGACGCATAATCCGCAAGCTGGGCGAGGCCCACTATCCTGTCACCACGAGCAAAGGCGCGACAGCAAAAAAGACTGTTCATTACTTCTTGATGGAGCCGGTTTCGGGCCGTCTCGGCGTCACGGGCGATGAGACCGACGCCGTCGAGTGGGTCTCCATCGATGAAGCCCGCCGTCGACTCAGTTACGATCACGACCGCGAGCTGCTCGACACGATTTAAAGTGACCATAACTCTTGCTCCGTGGGTTACAATTCTAATGCCCCTACCCGTTATGCCAGCCCCGTGGAGCGACCAATGGCCGAAAGAAAAGCGTTTATAACTCTGACGACGGACTACGGAGAAGCGGACTACTACGTCCCGGCTATGAAGGGGGCGATCTATACGGTTAATCCGGCGGCCGAGATCATAGACCTGTGTCACCAGATACCGCCACACGACATCTATGCCGCGGCCTTCACGCTGCTGTGCTGCTATAAGGATTTCCCGCGGATGACCATACACACGGTCGTAGTCGACCCCGGCGTGGGCTCGTCGCGCCGGCCGATCCTGGTGATGACCGACGATTATAATTTTGTCGGCCCGGACAACGGGGTCTTCAGCTACATATACCAGCGCGAGCACGTCAACCGCGTGGTCCATCTCAAGACTGAGCATTATTTCCGCTCGCCCGTATCGAACACATTTCACGGCCGCGACATATTCGCCCCTTGCGCCGCTTACGTGTCAAAGCTCGTTGACTGGCGACAGATGGGCGAAGAGATAACCGACCCGGTCCGCTTCAACACGCCCGCCCCGGTCGTCGCAAACGACAAGCAGATTCGCGGGACTATTATCCATGTGGACCGATTCGGAAATCTAATCACGAACATCACGTCGAAAGAGCTGAGCGCGGAGCGGGCTCGCGCCGGGGCGCGCGTGCGCGTGGGCAAGCACGAAGCGGCGCGGGTGCTGACTCATTACGCCGAGGCAGAGCAGGGCGAGTTGTTCGCTTACTTCGGCAGCGCGGGCTTTCTTGAACTGGCCGTTCCGCGACAGTCCGCCGCGCGGACGACGGAGGCCCGCCGCGGCATTGAAGTAGAAGTCGTTCTGCCTTAAACCGGCGGGTTAACTTCGTTGACATGGCAGCGTGCGGCGACTATCCTTAGTTATTGGACTGAAATCGAAAAAGATCTTTTAAAGCACACTGAAAGGAAAAAAAGAGATGTCGAGTGAAGCCAATGTTGCGAAGGCTGGCCTCGAAGGGGTCGTCGCCGCGCAGTCTTCGATCAGCGACGTTAACGGTATTGAGGGTCGTCTGATCTATGCCGGATACGACATTCATGACCTTGCACAGTATTCTACTTTTGAGGAAGTCATCTACCTCTTATGGAACCTCAAGCTCCCGACGAGGGCAGAACTTGAAGAGTTGAAGCAGCAGATCAGCCGCGAGATGGGGCTCCCCGCCGAGATACAAAAGTTCATTCGCGAAATCCCGAAAGACGCAAACCCGATGGACATGCTCCGAACGGTTGTGTCGGCGCTCGCCCTATACGATCCCGAAGTGCAGGATATGTCGCGCGAGGCAAACTATCGCAAAGCCATCAGACTCGTGGCCAAGTTCCCGACCATCGTGACGACCTTCCAGCGCTTGCGCAACGCGCAGGAGCCGGTCGAGCCGCGCCCGGACCTTTCTATCGCCGGAAACTTCCTCTATACGCTCAACGGCGTCGAGCCCGACGAGGTGGCGACCCGCACCATGGATCTGGCCTTCATACTCCACGCGGACCACGAGCTAAACGCCTCGACGTTTGCGGCGAGGGTCACGGCCGCCACACTTTCGGATATGTACTCGGCGGTTGTTTCCGCCATCGGCGCGCTCAAGGGACCGCTTCACGGCGGGGCGAACGAAGGCGTCATCAAGAACCTGCTCGAAATAGGCTCGCCCGAAAACGTCGAGGCGTGGACCACCCGCCAGCTCGAAAATAAGGTCAAGATCATGGGATTCGGCCACCGCGTCTATCGCACCGAAGACCCGCGCGCGACGCACCTGCGCGAGATGTCCCGGCAGCTCGGCGAGCGTTCGGGTCAGAAGAAGTGGTACGACATGTCGCGCAAGATGGAAGAGGTCGTGATGCGCGAAAAGAGTCTTAACCCGAACGTCGATTTCTACTCGGCCTCGACCTACTACGCGCTCGGCATCCCGACCGATCTGTTCACCCCGATATTCGCCTGCAGCCGCATATCGGGCTGGACCGCGCACATCCTTGAGCAGTACGAGAATAACCGGCTTATACGTCCGCGCGCTGAATGGGTCGGCCCGCGCGGGTTGAAATATACCCCGCTCGACAAGCGCGGCTGAGTCGAGGCGCGAAGTCGAAGCTTGAGGTTACGGCAGATAAAGTTCCCTCGGCATAAAGAGAGAAAGGTTCACAAAGAGTAATTCACTTTGTGAACCTTTCTTCTTTTTGAGGTAAATTAGAACGTCACCTGTATCGGGGCCGACACTTGCAGGTTCCCCCAGGTTATCTTCATCGTCACGTTCGCCGGGTTCTCCTTCGGGTAAGTCGAGCATGATGGTCAGCCTGGCCGTGGTCTCGGCCGGTTTTTCAACCGTTACCGGCACTTTGAAATCAATTGTCGCGTTGCCGATCTGAAACGGGTCTATTTTTGCGGCGCGGGCCTTGGCCGGGTCGATAAAAGCCAGGCTCCATTGCGACCCGTCTTCGGACCTGTGAAGACCCAGATACCACATGCCGGGAGCTATGTCCTTGCCCGCGATTTTCAAAGGCAGGTTTGTGTCCAGCACGGTCCAGAAATTATCGCCCATGCGCCAGGTCTTGCCCCTGGTCATCTTGTCGAAGGCAGCGGCGTCCTCGTACTCCTTCTTCCATGCCGGGCGGCCATAGTTAATCGCGAACTCGCCCACTATGGACCTTTTCTCCTGGTTGACGAATAGCAACCGCGTCGAGCCGCGCTCGTCGGGCTTGCCGCCAAAGGCGCCATACGTGGGCTTCGGCTCCTGCGCCAACGCCACAACGCTCATAGCGAGCGTCAACGTGATCATCAAAATATTTCGCTTCATCCGTAATTCCTCCTGAGAGATCATGAGATCGGAGCAACAATATTACCTGTACGCTCGCGCCGAGCAAAGCGCCCTGCCCGTTGCTTGAACGTGGGAATACCCGGACCGATAAGAGGGCACGGTGGATGGTCGTATCTGAATTAGAATTACCGAGCTGAAGAGAATAGATTAACCCCGGCGCACTCTTTCAAGCAGCTCTCGCGTGGCCTCGAAGCGGTTGAGCCGGTTTATCGCCGCGACCGCTCGGTCAAGGGCAGGCTCGATGTAGGCGACATAAGTGTCATTCCCGATTGCCGCCTGCGAGGCGTAGGTCCCCACGGCCTTCAGCATTCTCTGAAGGGTCATCAGGTCAAGCTCGCGGCGAAATTCGCTAACGTCTTCGACGGGGAGAGTCGAGCCCGATTTCGTCTCTATAAAATGCTCGACCAGACGCGCCGCCACGTCGGCCGGCAGCGCCGTGTACGGATCGCTTACCAGCGATGCGAGGTCGTAACTTGCGGGCCCCATGCGCGCGTCCTGAAAATCTATGATGATCAGCTCGCCGTCCTTCATCATAATGTTTCGCGCGTGATAATCCCTGTGCGTGAGCACGCGCGGGCGCGCCGCAAGCTCCGCGCACAGGGTCTTGAAGTCCGCCTGCACGCCGTTTGATACGGCGGGGTCGAGCCGCATGTGCAAATACCGGTTGAAATAGTTGGCGAAAAAGAAGCCGAGCTCCCAGCGCAGCTTCGCTTCATCAAACGCCATGCGCGAACAGATGGAATCGGCCTCCAGAGCCATTTGCGTGGCGTCCTGTATTTTTACTATAAGCTCGACCGCCCGGCGATACTCGACTACCGTCTCGCTTTCGGGCCGCCCAAAGAGCCAGTCCTGAAACCTCGTGTCGCCTACATCTTCAAAGACTATCATCGCCTGGCTGCCGTCCGACCCGAGTATGCGCGGGACCGGCAGGCCGGCAGCCAGAAACAGACCCGTTACTTCTATGTGGGCGCAAGGGTCGCTTGCGAACGTGAGCCGCGCCGACGGGTTTACCGCCTCAAGCTCGGCAAGCCTTTCCTCCGCTCGCTTTGTTTCATCGAAGGGCGCTCCGTAAATGGAGACGATCACGCTCGCGCCGTTCGCTTGCGCGCGATAGTAAGCGCGGGTCGAAGCGTCTCCGGTCAACTTGCTGATGACCACCTGCTCGGCCGGCGCGCCCAGATGCCGGGCGGCCGCCTGCGCCATCTGAGCGGCTTGATCTGATTCCGCGGTCGTCGTCATATCTCCTGAATCCGTAGATGCCGCCTGCTAGTCTCGTTTTGAGGTGTTCGCGCCCGCCTCGCCTGCGCCGGACCTCCGCACTTCCTGCAACCATGCGTTGTAGAAGTCGCGCTGTTGGGTGCTGACCTCCTTCATGGGCTGAATCGAATAGCGGTTGGGCGGTTGCTTGATGGCGGTGACGGTGATTGACATAATCCGCTCGCGTCGCGACAGGGTGAGGGTAGCCGCCTGCCCCGGCGCAAGCGAGGCGATCTGCTGCGCGACGTTGGCCGCGTCAATGCGCCAGCCGTTGATGGCTATGATCTCGTCGCCGACGTTTACGCCCGCCTCGTAGCCGGTCGTACCCGCGAGCACGTTGCTTACGAAGACGCGGTCGCCGGCCGCGCGCGTGCGAAAGCCGAGGTATCCCGGCGCGCTCTTTTGCGCGCTTTCGACCTCGTCATCTTCCTCGGCCCCCCTTCGGTAACCTCGCTCCAGGCGCAGCCCGGCCATCTGAATATAGGCGTCGAAGTCTATCTCGGCGGTCCCACTCACATAACGCGCGAAGAAGTCGGTCAGATCGGAGCCCGCGACGCGCTCGAAGACGGATTTTAGCTCTCGCTCGGGGAAGCCCAGGCCGCGCAGCGCGTAGGTCTCATAAAGGTACCGCATCGCATCGTCGAGCGTGCGCGCGCCCGACGTGCGCTTGCGGATCTCGAAATCCAAAAGCCACGCGATCAGCGCGCCCTTGTTGTAATAAGAGATCGCCGTGTTCGGAGTGTTCTCGTCGGGCCGGTAGTGTTTTATCCAGGCGTCGAAGCTCGACGCTTCGGCGCTCTGTTCGAGCCGGCCAGGCGTCTGCTCGTAACTCATGATCTCGCGCCCCAGGCTCGTCAGGTATTCTCTGGCCGATATGAGGCCGGCGCGGCGAAGCAACTGCTGCCCGTAATAATCGGTGAAGCCTTCCGCGACCCAGAGCGCGCGCGTGTAGTTTTCCGTCTGGTAGTCGAATGGCCCGAGCGCTTCCGGGCGAATTCTCTTCACGTTCCACGCGTGAAAGAACTCGTGCGCGGCCAGGTCGAGAAACCTTATATAGTTGCGGCGCGGCGAGAAGCCATCGGGCTTTACCTGGAGCGTGGTCGAATTCAGGTGCTCAAGCCCGCCGCCGATGTTCGGCTGAACGTGGACGATAAATGTGTAATGCTCATAGGGCAGCCCGCCGAACATGAGCGCGCCTTGCTCGATCAATCTCGGAAGGTCCCGCCTGATCTGCGCCTCGTCGTAATTGCCCTCGCCCCAGATGGCAACGCGGTGCGGCTTGCCGCGCACGCTGAATTCGAGCAGCCGGTGCGTTCCGATCTCGGTGGGCGAATCGACCAGCGTGTCGTAATTTGGCGCGCCATAAAACCCGTCCCCATCGGGCGCGAGCGCGAGCGGCGTCGTCACGCGCCACCCCGCCGGCGCGTTGATCCGCAGTCGCAGGGGGCGGTCGAGCGCGCCTTTCACATACATAAAGATGCTAGCCCCGTTAAAGTACGCATGGGTAGCATCCATGTGGCTCGTGCGGACGGTCAGCTCGTTGGCATAAACGCCGTAGCTTGCGCGCACGGCGCGAGGCTGGCCTTCCGGCGGCCCGGTAAAGATGCGCCACGTCGCTTTATCGATCTTTTCCCACCGGACGGGTGCGCCGCTCTGCGCGTCGCGGGCCGAAAAATCCTGCACGTTGCGCGCGAACTCGCGCTGGAGGTACGAGCCCGGCGTCCAGGTCGGCATCTGCAAATCTATATGCTCGGCCCTGACGTTGCCGATGGTGAATTCGACTTCGTATAGATGCGTCTGCGGGCGGGGCATCGAAACCACGTAGGTCAATGAATAGTCGCTTGCGCCGCCTTGCCCCACGGCCCCCATCGCCGGCGCGACGAGCGATACTATGACGAGTGCGCTCAGTTTTACCGCGAACAAAAACCTATTAACCATGCCTTTTGCTATACCCATAGTTGATCGAGTCCGCTGTTACAGGGGTAGAATCCTTAACGCCCTTCGGGCTCGCGCCCGTTCTAAGGTTAGTATGCTGGAAGGAGAGGCGTGCTCGCAACCGGCTGTCACTCGATAGGGACCAGCAGGTTATCCCCTATTATTTTGCCTCGCTCGATCTCTCGCACTATCTCGCGCCGAACCACGACCATGCCTTCTATGTTAGCCCCGGCCGGGATGCGGACCCCCTCGCCGACGACCGACCGTCGCACGGTCGCGCCGCGCCCGACAGTGACCCGGTCCCACAGCACCGATTCTTCGACAGTCGCGTCGGCGGCGATCTGGCAGCCCGCGCCTTTGACGATGCCGACCCCCTGCTTGTTTACGAAGAGAAGGCTCGCTTCAAGGTAGCGGTCGAGCGTGCTCATCTCATACCAGTTGCCCGGAGACGTGTAGCCGAGCAGCGTCTCGCCCGCTTCGATGGCGCGCGGATAGACGTGGATTGTAGAGTGCGAAAAGCAATCGCGCGGGACGTAGTCGAATATGCGCGGCGACAACACCTGAATGCCGGTAAACATAAGCGGCGTGCTTTCGGTCCTCGTCAGGCCGCCGGTGACGTTGGAGGCCGCTTCGGATGCGTCCATGGCCGAGGCGACGGGCTCGGGGAAGCCCGCGAAGCGAGTTATGCGGCCGCGCTCGTCCGTTTCGACGATGCTGAAGTGCTCGCGCGCGGCGTTCTCTCTGAGCACGAGCGTGGCCAGGGCTTTCTCGGCGCGATGGGCGCTGATCGCCGCGTCGAGGTCTATGTCAGTTATTATCTTCCCGTTGATCACGAGGAAATCGTCGCCCATCAACTTATCGCGCACGCGGTCGATTGCGCCGGAGGTGCCGAGTATCTCCGGCTCGAAGGAATATTCGACGCGCGATCCGAAAGCAGAGCCGTCGCCGAGCGCGTGGCGGATAGAGTCGGGCTGATGGTGGAGGTTGATTATCACGTCGCGGATGCCGCAGGAGGCAAGGTACTCGACTGCATAGGCGATCAGCGGGCGATTGAGAAAAGGCACGGCGGGCTTGGTGCGGTCCTCGGTGAGCGGCCACAACCTCGTTCCAAAACCGGCTGCTAGAATGACTGCTTTCATATGACTTCTAAAAAACCAGATCCTCCAGTGGGACGCCGCGCGCCTCGCATCTTTCCATCTGAAGCTCAGGATAGGAGTCGCGAATTATGTCGTCGGCGGAAAAATCCGCCGCCCTGAGTGCTCCCAGCACCGCCTCTTCGTCGCCTTCGATCTCGATGAAATTGCCCATGGGTGTTTCGTCAAAGGAGACTTCCAGGCGGGACTGGCCGAGGGTCGTCTCATAGACCGTGCGATATTTTTGATACCTGAACGAGCGAAAATACCCGAGTCGCTCGAACAACCCCATCATGCGGGCGGGGTCGGCGACACGACTTTCGATCTCCTCCCTGACTTTCAGAGGCGAAGAAGTCGTCTGGCCGGTCACGCCCTTATAAGTGACGAGCCCGGTTTCGCCCACTATCCTTATGCGGAGAGCCGCGCCGCGCCCCATCAACGTGTGATCCGAGGTGTCAAGCAACCAGTTATCTTCGAAATGGCGCGGCTTTATTATGCTGAGGCTGAGGCCCGCCTTGCGCAGGCGGCCAAGGTCGTCGCATGCGAGCTTGACCTCGGTCTCAAGGGTAGTTCCCATACTCGTTCCATTGAAATGCGTCCTAACCGATGGCAGTTGGTTATTATTCCCGCTCGCAACGCCGTGCGTCAATGCTAATCAGTAGACCGTGTGCAGAGTCTGCGCCCTGCCTGCTGGCCCCGGTTCGCTGATTCTGCTAAGGTAATGCGGTCAACGGCCGCGCGAGCGCAGCTATATTACCGCGGGCGCTTAGAATCACAGCCCCAGAGAGTCTTGCCCATGTCGGTCGGCTTAAAGTCAACTTCGAGCCTGGCAGCCAGTTTCGCGGATAATTGCCCGCGCTGGGACGGGCGGAGCGCGCCTCATTACGAAGTGTGGTTTTTGACGCTCAATCACCGGCAGAGCCGCTCGGGGTTCTGGCTGCGATACACGCTGGAGTCTCCGACGGCCGAAAACAGCTCGCCGCACGCGGCGCTCTGGGGGGCCTTCTTCGACCGCTCCGCCCCGGAACGGAATTTTTGCCTGAAGCGCCGGTTTCCCATCGAAGAGTTCTCGTTCGAGGCGGCCGGGCAGCCTTCGGTTAATATCGCCCGCGCCCGGCTTCAGACTGCGCGGGCCGAGGGTAGCCTTGAAGACGGCTCCCACAGCCTATCCTGGGACCTGACCTTCACGCCCAATGAAAAGACCTTCCACCACGTGACGCCCGCGCTCGCGCGACTCGTGCGCCCGTCGTCATTCGTCTGCTCGCCGAATCTCGATACACTTTTTAGCGGTCACATAAGCGTCGATGGCCGCATATTCAATCTCGACGGCGAGCCGGGATGCCAATCGCACCTCTGGGGGCGCAAGCACGTTGACGAATGGGTGTGGGTCCACTCCAACGCATTCGAGTCTCATCCGGGGACCGTCTTCGAAGCGCTTGCGGCGCGGGTGCGTCGCGCCGGGCACATGCTGCCTCCGATTCAATCGCTTTTCTTGCGCCATCGCGGCGAGCAGCACCACTTGATCCGCCTGCGGGTGGCCGACCAGTGGCGGCGTCATCTCGGCGTAGGCTACTGGTCGTTTTCGGCGATGAATACGCAGCTTTATATCGAGGGCGCGGCGCAGTGCCGGCTGAGGGACATGCTGCAGGTAGCCTATGACGACCCGGACGGAGAGGGCCTCTTTTGCGCCAACAGCGAAGTCGCGAACCTGAAGATAAGACTATTCCGCCGGGTGCGGGGCCTGCGCTGGCGTCACGTCGAAACTATAAAGGCATTTGCTACCGCTCACCTGGAACACGCCTCGCGCCGCACGGACCCGGATGTTAAGACCGAGGCCGGCGAGCAGTAGGCGGCCCGCTATTTTTCAGACTTAATGCGACAGCCGGGTGTCTAAAGATGTGAGCCGCTAAAAAGCGTTCACCCTAATAAGGAAGTTTAAGATGATGCACAAGACTAATACAGGACATACTCGATCTGTCGCGACCGTGCTGGTCTTCGTCGTGGCCGCATCGCTCGCCGCCGGCGCGCTGATGCCGGTTGCGGCGGATTCAAAATCGAAAACGGCCAGGACCGCTCTGACCGAAGAGCAGAAGATCATTCACCTGCTCAACCGCGCGGGCTTCGGCCCGCGAGATGGCGATGTTGAAAAGGTCAGGCGCATGGGGGTCAATAAGTACATCGAGCAGCAGCTAAACCCCGAGCGCATCGACGACCAGCAGCTTGATGCGCGGCTGCGCGGCTTTGAATCGCTAAGGATGTCAATCGCCCAGATATACGAGAAGTACCCCGCGCCTAATATGGTCGCCCGCGAGCTGGGCATTCAGCCCCGCGGTCAAAACCAGCAGAACCCGCAACCGGACCAGGGCGGCGAGATGACAGAGCAGCAGCAGCGCGAAATGCGCCAGAAGGTCTTCGCCTATTACGCTAAGAACGGGTTAAAGCCGCCCCAGGCGCTCTTGCAGGAATTGCAGGCGCAGAAGCTGCTGCGCGCGGTCTATAGCGAACGGCAGCTTAATGAAGTGATGGTCGATTTCTGGTTCAATCACTTCAATGTTTTTTACGGGAAGGGCGCGGACCGCTGGCTGACGACCGGTTACGAGATGAGCGCCATAAGGCCTAATTCGCTGGGCAAGTTCAAAGACCTGTTGCTTGCGACCGCAAAAAGTCCGGCGATGCTTTTTTATCTCGATAACTTTCAGTCGTCCTCACCCGACGCCGTTCTGCCGGGGCAGCGGCGCTTGAACCAGCGCCGCCAGCAGATGCCGCAACAGGTCCCGCAGCAGCTTAGAAACCGCAAGCCCGGAATAAACGAGAACTACGCGCGCGAGCTTATGGAGCTGCACACGCTCGGCGTCGATGGCGGCTACACGCAAAAGGACGTGCAGGAGGTGGCCCGCGCCTTTACCGGCTGGACCATCGAGCAGCCGCGCCGCAACGGTCAGTTCATATTCCGCCCGCGGATGCATGACAGGGGCGAGAAAGTAGTGCTCGGACAGCGAATCCCTTCGGGCGGCGGGATCGAAGACGGCGAAAAGGTCATCGAAATACTTTCGCGACACCCGAACACGGCCAGGTTTATCTCGACCAAGCTCGTGCGCAGGCTCGTGAGCGATAACCCGCCGCAATCACTCGTCGACCGCGTCGCCGCCGCTTATACGAAGACTGACGGCGACATTCGCGAGATGCTGCGGGTGATATTCACCTCGCCCGAATTCTTTTCGACCCAGTCGTATCGAGCGAAGATAAAATCGCCGTTCGAGCTGGCCGCGTCCGCAATTCGCGCGCTCGGCGCTGACATTACAAGCACGCAGCAGCTTGCGCAGTTCGTCGCGAAAATGGGTCAGCCGCTCTACCTGTATCAGCCGCCCACCGGCTATCCGGACCGCGCCGAGCAGTGGGTCAACACGGGTGCGCTCCTTGAGCGGTTAAACTTCGGCCTTGCGCTCAGCACAAACCGGCTGCGTGGGACAACCCTGGACTTGAAGCGTATCGCGCCCGACGTGGCTGGAGCGAGTCACGACCAGACCATGCGGCGGGCAATCGCGATTCTGCTAAACGGCGATATATCGGCCGAGACGCGGGCCGTGCTTAATAAGCAGTTGAAGGAAGGCGTCCCCGTAAAAGGCGAGCTAGGTCAGGTGCCGCGGGCGCAGGCAAGTGAGGAACAGAATGGTCCCGGCGACCAGATGATGGCGGACACCCGCGCCGAGCGACGCCAGGAGAATCGCCGCGGAAGGCTACTGGGATTCGAATAACACGCCCTTTCGCCCGCCCGTGCTGTCGCCGGCAGAAGCCGAGATGGCAAAGGTGTTCGGGCTCGTGCTGGGCTCTCCCGAGTTTCAAAGACGCTAACGATTTTGGATTTTAGATTTTGGATTTTGGATTGCCGGACAGGTTTGAATAACCCGATCACTTTCAGGCTCCGGAATCCAAAATCCAAAATCTAAAATCCAAAATGGAGTAAGGCCATGGCAGTCAATAGAAGATTCTTTCTCAAGTCATCGGGGCTGGCGGTCGCGGGGTTCGCAGCCGTGCCGTCGTTTCTAAAGCGGACGGCTTTCGGCGGCACGCTTGCCGGCGCGGGCAAAGATCGTCCAATAATCATCACGATATTTCAGCGCGGGGCGGCCGACGGCATATCGATGGTCGCGCCTTTCGGGGATAAGAGCTATTACAGCCTCAGGCCGCAGATAGCCATCCCCGAGCCGAAAAACGGCGCGCAGGAAGTATTGATCGATCTGGACGGGTTTTTCGGATTGCACCCGGCGCTCGGCGCGTTCAAGCCGGTCTATGACGCGGGGCGCCTCGCGATAGTCCACGCGGTCGGCTCGCCCGACAACACGCGGTCGCATTTCGACGCGCAGGATTACATGGAGGCGGGCACTCCGGGCCGCAAGAGTACAAGCGACGGCTGGCTGAATCGCTATATGCAGGCGAGCCGCGACTCGAAAGCGACGGCGTTTCGCGCCGTATCGATGACCTCGACTCTGCCGCGCACCTTGCTGGGGCCATCGCCGGCTATCGCCATGACGAGCATCAACGATTTTGGCGTTCGCGCGGGGCAGGGAAATGCCGGAGTCGCCAAAGGCTTTGAAGAACTATACTCGCAGGGCACGCAAGACGTGCTTCAGGGGACGGGCAAGGAAGCCTTCGAAGCTGTAGAGATGCTGCAGCGCGCCAATCCGCGACAGTACAAGCCCGAAAACGGCGCGAGCTATCCGCGCTCGCCCTTCGGTCAATCGCTTTTGCAGATCGCGCAGTTGATAAAATCCAACGTCGGGCTCGAAGTAGCATTCGCCGATGTCGGCGGGTGGGACACGCACGCAAATCAGGGCGCGGCCCGCGGGCAGCTCGCAAACCGGTTGCAGGATTTCGGGCAATCGATAGCGGCGCTTTATAAAGACCTCGGCGACCGCATGAGCAACATTGTCATATTGACGATGACCGAGTTCGGCCGGACGATTCGCCAGAACGGTTCGGGCGGGACCGACCATGGACACGCCAGTTGTCTGTTTGCGCTCGGCGGGCCGGTTGCGGGCGGGAAGGTTTACGGAAAGTGGCCCGGTCTTGCCGCAAGCGAGCTTTACGAAGGACGCGACCTCGCGCTTACGACCGATTTCCGCGATGTCTTTGCCGAGATCGCCGCGCGGCACATGCGAGCGGCCGATCTGAAGCGTATATTCCCCGGCTACGCGCCGAACGCGGAGAGCTTCCGCGGATTGATTCGAGGATAGGTCGGTATTTACATCGGCGACTACAGGGGCGATCACGCGAGTGGTCGCCCTTTACTTTGTCAGGACGAAAGGTTGCTCAAGGCCGAGCGCATCTACGCGGACGGTCCCGATCAGCTTGCTGCCGTCTTTAGAGAACCGCGCCTCGCCCCTGGCCGAATGAGTGGTCCTGCCGGAATTATCATTTGCGCTGAACGTAAGTCGTCGGCCTTCCATCTTCCCCTTGATCGTGCCGGTGCCGCTGCCGTCTTTATAATGGACCGTGCCGGTCACTATTGCGCCGTTCTGCTTTAAGACTATGCGGCCTATGGGAGACATCCACGTGCCGTCTACCCGCGGCTCGCTGGGTGTAGGAAGGCTGGAATCGGCTTTGCGAGCCTTTTCCACGGCTTGAGCCTTCGGCTGTTCTTGCGGCGCGGCGGGAGTCGCCGTCGCGGCCGCGGGCGCGGCTTGCGAAATCTCGGCGGGCGCCGGCGTATTTGAGTTGTCTGCGTCTTTCGCCCGCGCGGCGTTCAGGTTTAATTGCTGGTCGTCGCCGCCCGAAGCACATCCCGCGAACGCGAGGCTCGCGATGGCGATCAGAGCAGCGAGCGTAATATTAAAAAGCTTAATGCCCGTCGTCGTCATATAGTATCTAAATTCCCTGTGAAAGTTTGACCATAAAGCCCCGCGGCTGTCCAGCGCATGACGTTATGATGTTTTCGACACGGTCTGAGTTGACCCTTCGGGCCAGGATGGCGCGGCGGTCTTTGAATCGTGTATCATCACGCGCTGCGCTCCGAGGCGCGGCTTAATCATGGTTGAAAGGAAATTGAGATGGCAGACAACAGGCTCCTTGCGGGTAAATCGGCAATCGTCACGGGATCGGGCCGCGGCATCGGCCGCAGCATCGCAAAGCTCTTTGCCGAGCACGGCGCTTCGGTCGTCATAAACGACCTCGAACAGGAAGTCGCCCAGGCGACCGCCGATGAGATAAACGAGGCCGGCGGACGCGCGATAGTCTGCGCCGGCAGCGTGACCGAAGCGGAGTTCCCTGACCGCCTGGTCGCGATGACGGCACAGGCGTTCGGCGGGATCGACATCCTTGTCAACAATGCCGGTTACACGTGGGACGCCGTCATCCAGAACATGACCGACGAGCAGTGGTACGCGATGATTGACGTGCATCTTACGGCGCCGTTTCGCATCATTCGCGCCGCCACGCCTTACATGCGCGAAGCGGCCAAGCAGGAGATCGCCGAAGGCAAGCGCGTGCATCGAAAGATCATCAACGTATCCTCGACTTCGGGTGTGGCGGGCAATCCCGGTCAGGTCAATTATTCGGCGGGCAAAATGGGAATAGTCGGGGTGACAAAGACGATGGCCAAGGAGTGGGGCCGCTTCAATATAAATGTTAACGCGGTCGCTTACGGCTTTATCGAGACCAGGCTCACGCAGGCGAAGGAGAAGCAGGAGAAGATTATGGTCGGCGATAAGGAAGTCGAGCTTGGCATCCCCGAGCAGATGCGGCAGATGGCTAAGAACTTTATCCCGCTCGGCCGTCCCGGCACACCGGACGAGGCAGCCGGCCCGGTCCTGTTTTTGGCCTCGCCGCTCTCGGATTATGTCACCGGGCATATATTGCTCGTCACCGGCGGCTCGTACGTGTGATCGGAGGGATGAAGGAATGAAAGGGTGAGGGATTGTCTTGTGATTTGCATTTGAGATTTGAAATAGCAATGTCTCAAAAGCATCAACCCCTTCACCCTTTCATATCATCTCTGTCCCCTGATATATTTTCTCTCTTTTAGCATAGCTTAGATTTGGGGGAATCAATTGAGCATACTTGTAGACAAAAGCACGCGAGTGATAGTGCAGGGAATAACCGGTAAAGAGGGATCGTTTCACACGGCGCAGATGATTGCGTACGGCACAAAGATTGTCGGCGGCATCACGCCCGGAAAAGGCGGTACCGAGCACGAGGGCGTGCCGGTCTTTGACACGGTCGCCGAAGCGGTCAAGCAGACCGGGGCTAACGCGAGCATCGTCTATGTGCCGCCCGCGTTTGCGGCCGACGCTGTTATGGAAGCCGCCGACTCCGGAATTGCCGCTCGTCGTCTGCATAACTGAAGGCATTCCGGCGCTCGACATGGTGCGCGCGTTCGATTATCTGCGCGACCGCCCGACCCGACTCATCGGGCCCAACTGCCCAGGCATAATCTCTCCAGGCAAGTGCAAGATCGGCATAATGCCCGGTCACATCCACGTCGAGGGGAACATAGGCGTCGTATCGCGCAGCGGAACATTGACCTACGAGGCCGTGCATCAACTGACGAACCTTGGCCTCGGCCAGTCAACGGCTATAGGCATCGGGGGCGACCCGGTGATCGGCACAAACTTCGTCGACGCGCTGGGGCTGTTCGAGCAGGACCCCGAGACCAGGGCGGTAGTGATGATCGGCGAGATCGGCGGGACTGCCGAGGAGCAGGCAGCCGAGTTCGTCAAAGAGCGCATGACAAAACCCGTCGTCGGCTTTATCGCGGGACAGACGGCCCCGCCGGGCCGACGCATGGGGCACGCGGGGGCGATCATCGCGGGCGGCAAAGGGACCGCGGCGGAGAAAATGGCGGCAATGGAAGCGGCAGGCATCCACGTCGTCAAGAGCCCCGCCGATCTCGGCGCCCGCATAGTTGACGTCCTGAAGTAGATTGCGGAACCTCAAATTGAGGGTTGCGGGTTAGACTCTCCGATCATTGCGCAACCCTCAATTATACGATTATGGCGAAAAAGACCGCGCGCATAGTCTGCGCCAACGAAAACGAATTCTGGACCACTCAAAAGCAATTCTGGATCTGGGTCCGTGAAGGGCTCGTCGATGTGACGAGCCAGAACCCGCTCACGGGCAGGTTCGGCGGCCGCCGCGAAAAATTGCTCGTAATGGTCCGCCACGTCATACTCGACAACGCTAGCCCGAACCATAAGCAGGAAATCCTCGACCGTTATTCGAAACTCAAGCCACACGTGACAAAGAAGCGAGATTCGGATCAGCAATAAAGTATCGCCCGTAAGCTGTACGCCTCAGGTTTTCACGTTTTATTAGAGCAACTTGCGCGTTAACTGTTGATTTGCCGCTTGAAGTGGTGAAGTTTGATGGATTGTGGCTGCTATGCTGAAGAGATACTTTAAGCTAGAAGAGAGCGGCACTACCGTCCGGCGCGAAGCGCTGGCCGGAATAACGACCTTCGCGACGATGGCTTATATAATATTCGTCCAGCCGGCAGTGCTCGGCGGGGCGGGTCTTGATCCGGGCGCCGTATTCACCACGACCTGTTTGATAACGTCGCTGTCTTACGATTCTGATGGCGCTGCTTGCGAATTATCCGATAGCCGTCGCGCCCGCGATGGGGCATAACTTCTTCTTCGCCGCGCTGGTCGCCGGGGGCATTGCGTGGGAGGCGGCGCTCGGGGCCATCTTCATTTCAGGGCTGATCTTCATCGCGACATCCTCGTTTCGCTTGCGCGAGCAGATAGTAGCGGCAGTTCCCGAATCGCTCAAGTCGTCAATCGCCGCCGGAATAGGGTTGCTCATAACGCTCATCGGATTGCAATGGGCGGGGATGGTCCGCTTGAATACCGCCACCTTTGTCGAGCTTGGGGATTTGAAGAGCGTGCCGACGCTGGTCGCGCTTGCGGGGCTCGTTGCGACCGCGGTGCTTATGGCCAGGGGCGTCAAAAGCGCCATACTGCTCGGCATCATCGTGGCCGCACTCGTCGCGATCCCCACGGGCGTATTAAAGCTGCCCGAACATCTGGTGAGCCTGCCGCCGTCAATCGCCCCGACCGCGTTTAAGCTCGACGTGGGCGCGGCCATCTCCGGGGGACTCTTCTCGGTGATATTCGTCTTCTTCTTTCTCGATCTGTTCGATACGGTCGGCTCGCTGATCGGCGTCACAAAACAGGCCGGGCTTATGAAGGAAGGGAAGCTGCCGCGCGTCGGTCGCGCCCTCTTTGCCGATGCGCTGGGGACCACGGGGTCGGCGCTCGCGGGCAATACGACGATGGTCAGTTATATCGAGAGCGCGTCGGGCGTAGCCGCCGGAGGGCGCACGGGGCTGACCGCGATAGTGACGGCGCTCTTATTTCTGGTCGCCCTCTTCTTCTCGCCGCTTGTGAGCGCGATAAGCGGGGGCTATGCGGTGACTGATCCTATAGTGATCGGCGGCGCGGCCATAATGGGTGCGGGCGGGGAAGTCGTCACGCGAACTTATATGCTTTATCCCATAACCTCGCCCGCGCTCATAGTCGTCGGCAGCCTGATGATGCGCCAGGTGAGCGACATCGCGTGGGATGATTTCACCGAAGCCTTCCCGGCCTTTCTCACGATTGTCTTTATGCCGCTCACGTTTAATATCACCGACGGCATAGCCTTCGGGTTTATCTCATATGCGATCTTGAAACTCGCGACCGGCCGCGCGGGCGAAGCCCACTGGCTGATATATCTCTTCGCCGCGCTCTTTATATTGCGCTATGCCGTGCCCGGGCTGCATTAAAGCAAAAGGTGAAGCATAGGCTTAAGGATGCCTTAATTGACAAGGGCCGCCGGAGAGGTTTAACATAGGCAGTCGATTTTGAGCGGGAGTAGCTCAATGGTAGAGCATCGGCTTCCCAAGCCGGTGGTTGCGGGTTCGATCCCCGTCTCCCGCTCCATTTCTTAAACCAATCCTTCAGAGGTCGGCGCCGCGACACCTCAATATTAACTTCAGCTCTCAACCGTAAACTGCCATGGCTTTAGCGCCCGCTCAGTGACCGGCCGTCTTGCTCGCCGATCACTGAGCGATCTCGACCACCATCGTGACCATGGCTCGGATTTCAATTGTGCCAGCCTCAATCGGAGTCGGCGCGTTCTGGGCCATCTCGGCTACGGCCCGGCCCATGATAGGAATCGGATGACTTATATTGCCGCTCTCTTCGACGTGAAGAATCCGCTGTACGCGCAGCCCGAGCGCCGTAGCGAGAGATTGCGCCTTCGCGCGCGCCTTGACGGCCGCCTCCTGCAAAGCCTGCGTGCGGGCCGCCTGCTCGTCGCGTAGCGTGAAGCGAAGCGCGTTTATGTTATTGGCGCCGGACTGTGTCGCCGCGTCGATAACTTTTCCCACCTGAGCCAGGTCGTTGATCTTCACCTGGACCGTGTTCGAAGCGTTATAGCCGGCGATTGTCGGCTGGCCGCCGTCGCGCGGGTAGCGATAGTTTGGCGAAAGCGAATAGCTTATCGTCTTTATATCGGCGCTCGCGCCGAGCACCCGCTTGAGTTCGGCGATCACCGCGTCGGTCTTCTGAGCGTTTTGGGAAGCGGCCGCCTGCGCGGTCGCCGCCTGCGTCATAACGCCTATGTCAATGATTGCCTGGTCGGGTTTGACCGTGACGGTGGATTCGCCCGTCACTCGTATCGAAGGCCGATCCATGCGCTCGACAGGTTGTTGCGCGCGCGCGCTGACGGAAACGGCGCCGAGCGCCATAAAGAGCGCAATCGCTCTTAGGATGTTCGATTGAATCTTTACCATTTGTTCCTCCGCAGTCTCTCTGTTCTCTGTTACGGGCCATAAGCACGGGGCCTCAAGACACATCACTGTGAAGTGATGCGCTGCGATAGCCTTGCGTTGGCATTGTAGTATCCGATGATGCGAGCGGCAAGATAATGGCCCGTTGCTGCCGACCCGCCCTCGAATAGGCCCGGCGACATGTTATTATTCTATTATCGGCAAGTATGAAGCTGGCGGACGCAACAGCGCCAGCCCTTTAAGGCATCCAAGCCAATAGAGCGCTATGAGTAGCCGTACAAAATTCTTGATGAGCTTCAGGTCGCGGCTGATGCTGCTGCTGACCTCATTTTTGCTGCTCACAATAATCTTTGTCGTGATACTCGATCAATGGGCGCAGAAGGAGGTTAATAAGCAGATAGAGGCACAGAACGCGCGCGTGACCCAGGCGGTCAACAGCGGATATGACGACTTTATGCGCGCCTTCAGCATGGCTTTTCAAAACCTCGATAGCCTCGACTTTATGTACAAAAACATAAACCGGGACGACCTGCCGCGCACGGTCGAATACATCATAGTTACGGATAAAGATGGACTGGTCACCGACGCCACGCTCGAGCGGCTGATCGACCAGCACATACCCGTCCCGCAGGAAAAGCGGCTCCAGGTCCAGAACGTGGACCCGGTTGAAGAAGAGGCGGAAGATCACGAGCACGCGCCGAAGACATATTATTTGCCGATCACGACGAACAAGGGGCTTTACTGGATTATAATAATCACGACGCAGCAGGGGATACTCAACGAGATTGAAGCGGCATCAAGCAAGCTGGCCGAAGAGAATCAAAAGCTTTCCGATTACAAGCTGTGGTCTACGGCGGGGCTACTGCTTCTGGCGCTCGCGATTGTGGTGATAATCGGCTGGAGATTCACGAAACCCATAGGCGAGCTGGCGTCGGCCGCGCACCGTGTGGCGGCGGGCGACCTTAATTTTCGAGTCAACGAAGACCGGCCCGACGAGGTGGGCCAGCTCGCCAGCACCTTCAACGAGATGATTGAAGGTTTGAAATCGAAGCGCGAGCTTGAAGAGCGGCTGAATCAATCCGAGCGGTCGGCCGTCATAGGCCGTCTCACGCAGGCCGTGGCCCACGAGATACGAAATCCGCTTAACGTCATCAACCTTTCTATTGATCACGTCAGCTCGAGGTACGGACCCGAAGACGAAGCGCGCCGCAAGCAGTTCACTCGCATGCTCAGCTCGATCAAGGACGAGATCGCGCGGCTGAAAAGGCTCGTGAGCGACCTGCTGAACTACGGCCGCCCCGCGCGGCTCGCGGTCCAGACCGTGGATATCAAAGAGCTTGTCGATGAAACCCTGCGTCTGATCAAGCCGCAGGCGGACGAGCAGGGGGTCGAGATCGAGATTGAGCAGGAGGGCGAGGCCGCGGAGGTGCACGGCGACCCGGAGCGGCTCAAGTCGTGTTTTTCAAACCTGGCCATCAACGCGTTGCAGGCGATGCCGTCGGGGGGCCATTTAAAAGCGAGCATTGCCCGCCACGACGGGCACGTCGAGGTAAGTATTTCCGACACGGGCATAGGGATAAGCGAGGAGTCGCAGGCGAAGATATTCGAGCCCTATTTTTCCACAAAACAGAGCGGCTTCGGGCTTGGGCTCGCGGTTACGAAGACGATAGTTGAAGAGCATAAGGGCACGATAGAAGTGCAGAGCGAAGTCAACCTTGGCACGACCTTTAAGGTCAGGCTGCCGGCCGATGATGAGATTTGAAAGCTAGAAAATAGAGACGGGAGATTAGAGGATGGCAAGAAATAAGGTGCTGGTCGTAGATGACGAAAAGAACCAGCGGGAGATTTACACGCTAATACTTGAAGACGACGGCTTCGACGTGACGACGGGGCAAAGCGGAGAGCACGCCTTGCGCCTTGCCAGGGATCAGCACTTCGACCTCGTGCTTACAGATTACAAGATGACCGGCATGGACGGATTGACCCTGCTCGGCGAGCTTCTAAAGTCGGACCCGTCGATTATTGTCGTGATGATGACCGCTCACGGGTCGGTCGAATCGGCAAAGGAGGCGCTGCGCGGCGGCGCGTTCGATTATCTCGAAAAGCCGATAGACCGAGACCAGTTGCTCAAAACGGTCGAAAGCGCGCTCGGGCGGCTCAATCGAATTGACGACGAGATCATCGGCCACTCGGAAGAGATGGAGCGCGTCAAGAAGATGATATTGAAGGTGGCGGGCTCGGCTTCGACCGTGATGATCCGAGGCGAATCCGGGGTGGGCAAAGAGCGCGTCGCCCGCGCGATTCATAAGGCGAGCCAGCGCGCAGGCGAGATATTCCAGGCCGTAAACTGCGCGGCGATCAATGAGAATCTTTTGGAGTCCGAGCTGTTCGGCCACGAGAAGGGATCATTTACCGGCGCGCACGCTCAGAAGAAGGGCCAGTTCGAGATAGCCGACCGCGGAACCCTGTTTCTCGACGAGATAGGCGACCTCAACATAAGCATGCAGGCGAAGCTTTTGCGCGCGCTTCAGGAGCGAGAGATCATGCGCGTGGGCGCGACAAGGCCGATAAAAGTCGACGTGCGCGTGATAGCCGCGACCAATCGCGACCTTGAGGGTATGGTGAAGGAGAATCGCTTCCGCGAAGACCTCTACTATCGCTTGAACATTATCCCGATAACTATCCCGCCGCTAAGGAATCGTCGCGACGATATACCACCGCTGATCGACTTCTTCACCGCCAAGCACAGCTCCGGCATGAACCATCATATTCGCGGGCTCACCCCCGGCGCGCGCAACCTGATTATGGGCTACGCTTGGCCGGGCAACGTGCGACAGTTAGAGTCGGCCATCGAGCGAGCGATACTTCTGTGCGAAGGCGACGAGATAGACGTAGAAGATCTGCCAATCGAGATAAGGCAGGAAGGGGCGCCTTCCTCCGCTTTCAACTTCAAGCTGCCGCCCGAAGGCATATCCTTCGAAGATGTAGAAAAATCCCTTATCACTCAAGCGATGGAGCAGACGGGTTGGAACATCACACGGGCAGCTAAACTGCTCGGATTATCATTTCGAACGCTCCAGTACAGGCTGGAGAAATTCGGGCTCAAAAAGCCCACGAAAGAATAGTCTGGTGAGGAGACGCTATTATCATCTTTCGTCCCGGCGCGTGTGAGGAGGGATGCGCCCGGGTTTGATAGTCGAACTGATATAATGACGGCCGCTATTTGACGAGCGAGAGAACTCTGAGGCGGACATCGCTTGCCCTGATCGGCTCTACTGTTTCAATCTGCGTCTGGGAACTTTGATACCTGCGCTCCGAACTCATCTTTGCCAGGTCGGTTCTCGCCGAAGCGAGCATCTCGTTGAGGCGTTCGGTCGCCCCGTTGTCTTCAAAGCCATTTAATGTGCGCTCGGCGCCGCATTCATAGCACATCTGCACCAGCCGATTATCGGTGGACCTGTGTGGCGTCAACCAGTAATGCTTTCTGGATAAGCGGCAGAATAGCTTCATAAGGACTCCTCTTTACTACAATGGTCAGCAGTCTTCTCGGCAACGCCTTGAATGGGTTTGTGGCAACCCCGATCGTTAGCGATAGCTGCTTACCAACTTAACCCTGAGGGGGCAGAAGCCTGAGAGGTTGCAAGTATATGCAAACTAGTAACTTCATTGCAAGATTATTTATTCTGGCCCCCCGAACGGCTCGGCTTCGCCCTTTATTGGCGCTCTTTTGGGTGGAAGATTACGCGCGCGCGCGTAATCTTCGGGCGTGTTGATGTTGTTAAAAAAAATATCCGCGCCCGCGAGATGCGCGATCTCTTTGAAGCCGACAACGCGGGTTGGCATAAGGTCAAACAGCATACTCGTCTTTCTTCCGCCGCTTCGTATCAACTCAGTCACGGCCGCGAGCGCATCCGCGGAATAGACCGCGCAAAGCGGTTCTAACCTATCGTCCGCGTCCGTGGGCACGACGGCCTTGTGATCGCCCATAGCGTCAAGCAAAAAGGCGAGCAGCTCGGGCGTGATAAAAGGCATGTCGCACCCGACGAGTATCACCCGCCGTGCTTGGGAGTTCGCAAGCGCCGTTCGTATGGCTTCAAGCGGGCCGATCGATTCGTTCGCGTCGCTATAGACCGGAAGGCCCAACCGGTCATACCCCGCGGAGTTTGCTATCACGGAGACTCTTGAAGTGACTGACGCGAGCGCTGCTATCACGCGCTCGATCATCGGCCTTCCCTCGATCTCAAGCCATGCTTTATCGCGGCCCATGCGGGAGCTGCGGCCCCCGGCTGTTACAAAGCCCTCGGCGTCGTGCATGTGGGTGATTCTAGATTCTTCGTTGAAGAATTCATATGCGAAACTTAAAATCCTACGAGATGACATCCAACGAAGCGAATCTTTCAGATCAATCCGGGCAGTTGCTTTCGGTCTTTGCCGAAACGGGCGCGCTGCTCGAAGGCCATTTCCTTCTCACGTCGGGCCTTCACAGCCCGCGTTACTTGCAAGCGGCTCGCGTGCTCCAACACCCGAAGCACGCCGAGTGGATAGGACAAATGCTCGGCGCTCACTATTCGGGCGAGCAGATCGGCGCTGTCGTCGCCCCCGCGATTGGCGGCATAATCGTCGCGCACGAGACGGCCCGCGCCGTCGGCGCTCGCGCGCTGTTTACCGAGCGGGAGTCGGGCGTGATGACGTTGCGCCGCGGCTTCCACATCGACGAAGGCGAGCGCATCCTGGTCGTAGAGGACATCGTGACGACGGGCGGCTCAACGCGCGAGACCATTGACGCGGTCACGCGCGCGGGCGGCGTAGTCGTCGGCGCGGGCTCGATAGTCGACCGCAGCGGCGGCCAATCAAATGTAGGCGTGCGGCGCGTCGCCCTGCTCACACTTGACGTGCCGGCTTATGACCCCGGCGCTTGCCCGCTATGCGAAAAAGGCTCTCCTGTCGTGAAACCCGGCAGCAGGGGGCAGGGGACAGAGAAGGGGTGACGGGGTGAAGGGGTGAGCTATTTGAGATTTGAAATTTCAAATTTGAAATGCCTGTCACAAACATCCCCTTCACCCCTTCATCTCACTCTCCCCACTGACCCCTGAGCCATGCAAAATTTCAAGATCACAATAGCGTATGACGGCACCGCGTACCACGGCTGGCAGATGCAGTCTCGTGGGCGTACCATCCAGGGCGAGCTCACGCGCGCGCTGTCGCTGCTGGACGATGCGCGCGTGACGGTTCATGGCGCGGGGCGCACCGATGCCGGAGTTCATGCGCTCGGACAGGTCGCCAGCTTCTTTCTAAAAAGAGAGTTCGATCAAATAAAACTTCGCGAGGCGATCAACGGCAACCTCGACAGAGACATCCGCGTCGTATCGGTCGAGACGGCTGACGAGTCTTTCAACGCTCGATTCTCGGCTCGGTCGAAATCCTACCGCTACCTCATACGCGTCGGCCCCGTCGCAAGCCCTTTTGAATACCGGTACGTTTATCATAACCGCGACCAGCTCGATCTTCCGTCGATGCAGAGCGCCGCTTCGGTCTTGCTCGGCAATCATGACTTCAGCGCGTTTACGGTCTCCGGCTCCGAAGCGGAGAGTCATGTCCGGACCCTTACGCGACTCGACGTGGCCGAGCAAGACGGCCTTATATCAATAGAGGCCGAGGCCGAGGGCTTTCTTAGATATATGGTCAGGACGATTGCCGGCACGCTCATGGAGGCAGGGCGCGGCAGAATCGATGCGGCGCACGTGGCTCGAATACTTGAGGGTCGAAGCCGCGTCGAAGCCTGCCCGACCGCTCCCGCGGCCGGGTTGACTTTGCTGCGTGTCGATTATTAAATTGACGGGTGACGACCCATACGACCCAGAAGACACCCTGATCGAAGTCAGCAACAGCAGACCCGCTCAGGAGGTTTTCTGGGTCGTATTAGTGAAGAGGTGTTGATGAGCGAGATTTTTCTCAAAGATTTCGAAGGCTTGATCGAAAGCGGCTCGCGCGACGAATTCCTGCTGAGGTCGATAGACCCGGATCGATTGCCCGCGCACATCGCGATAATAATGGACGGCAACGGCCGCTGGGCCGCGCGCCGCTCTCTCCCGCGCGTCGCCGGCCACCGCGCGGGCGCGGAAGCCGTCCGCGCCGCCGTAGAAACCTCGGCGCGGCTCGGCCTTTCTTGCCTGACGCTCTACGCCTTTTCGACCGAGAACTGGAAGCGCCCGCGCCTCGAAGTGGAAGCGTTGATGGGGCTGTTGCGCGAATTTCTGCGCAAAGAGATACGCGGCCTCAAGAGAGAATAATATTCGTTTCCAGACGATAGGCCGCGAAGAGAGCCTTGAACCGGCCGTGAGGCGCGAAGTCGAATACGCCCGCCGCGAAACCGAGACGAATACGGGGATGCTGCTCACGGTCGCGCTCAACTACAGCGGCCGCACCGAGATAATTCACGCCGTGAGCCGCCTGGTCGAGGCCGCATCAAAGGGAACCGCTCAATCGAGCATAACCGAGGCGGACATCGAGCGTCACCTGTTCACCTCGGGGCTGCCCGACCCGGACCTGCTCATACGCACGAGCGGCGAGATGAGGGTCTCGAACTTCATGCTATGGCAGATAGCCTATTCAGAGATATATGTGACGGAAACTCTGTGGCCGGACTTCCGCCGCGCCGATCTTTTCGAAGCCATCGTCGAATTCCAGAAGCGCGAGCGGCGCTACGGCGACGTGAAGCCGGCCGCCCGGGGCCAGCTCATCGCCGCAAATATGAAGGGATAAGAGGATGAAGGGGTGAGCTTTTGAGATATGATATTTTAAATTTCAAATGCCCGGCACAAACACCCGCATCACGCTATCACCCTGTCACCCCTTCAGCCTTTCATCTCACTCACCCTTTCTCACTCTTATGAAACGGCTAATAACGGCGCTCGTGGCGCTCCCAATACTGCTCTATACAGTCTGGTCCGGCATACCCCATTTCTTCATCGCCCTGGCTTCCATAGCCGCACTGCTCGCGCTTTACGAATTTTATAACATGGCGGCGAATCTCTCGTTCCACCCTGCGAGGATTGCGGGATATGTCGCGGGGCTTGCCATCATACCTGCTGCTCGCTCTGGATAAGGCCGAATGGGTGCTTGCGGTGCTTGCGGCCCTCACGATAATCTCGCTCGCCGATGCGCTAAGAAGGCCCGACCATATCAACGTATCGCTCTCGTCGGTTGCCTCGACCGTCTTCGGCGTCGTCTATGTCGCGCTTCTTGCGGGCATGCTTGTCGGCGTCCGCGTGATCGGTTATGAAGACAGCGCGGTGCGCGTCCCGTTGCTTGCGCCGAAACTCCTGACGATGTTCTTTGCGATGGTGATGATGACCGACACGGGGGCTTATTACACGGGCCGGTCTATCGGCAGGCGCAAGCTCGCCCCTCGCGTGAGCCCCGGCAAGACCATCGAAGGCTCAATCGGCGGTTTTGTCGCGGCGGCGCTCACCGGGCCCCTGTGCAAGCTGACCTTCTTTCCCGAAATCCCCATGCTTGACGCCATCCTCCTTGGCGCGACCCTCGGCGTGGTCGGGCAAATAGGCGACCTGGCCGAGTCATTGCTTAAACGCGGCGCGGGCGTAAAGGATTCGGGCGCGATTCTTCCGGGGCACGGCGGCATGCTTGACCGACTAGACTCCTTACTCTTCTGCGCGCCGGTGCTTTATTACTACGCTCGCCTGTTCGTGCCGAAGTGGTAGGTGGTTTGGCAACCGGCGGGGGGTTTGCTAATCTTCGGAGTAGGTTGGAGACGACGATGACGACCAGAACGGGCGACGAAAAAAGGACGGCGACAAGCTCGGATATAGAGATGAAGGTCGTCTTTCGCCCTACGGACGCCCCGCTTGATTATGAGCCGAGACCTGAGCGACCCCGGCGAGTTTCCCTTCACGCGGGGGCCATACCCGACGATGTATCGCGGGCGGTTGTGGACCATGCGCCAGTACGCGGGCTATGCCACGGCCGCCGAGTCCAACACCCGCTACCGCTACCTGCTCGACCAGGGACAGACGGGACTTTCGGTAGCATTCGATCTGCCGACGCAGATGGGGTACGACTCGGACCACCCGATGGCGCGCGGCGAGGTCGGCAAGGTGGGCGTGGCCATCAACACGCTCGACGACATGGAGCGCCTCTTCGATCAGATACCGCTCGATAAAGTCTCGACCTCGATGACCATCAACGCGACCGCGGCCATATTGCTTGCTATGTACATCGCGGTCGCCAGGAAGCAGGGCGTAGAGGCGGCGAGCTTATCGGGCACGATCCAGAACGACATTCTCAAAGAATACATCGCGCGCGGCACATACATATATCCGCCGCGACAGAGCCTGCGCATAGTGACCGATATTTTCGCCTACTGCGCCAGCGATGTTCCCCGGTGGAATACAATATCTATATCGGGCTACCACATCCGCGAAGCCGGCTCTACGGCCGCGCAGGAAGTCGCCTTCACCCTCGCCGACGCGATTGCTTACGTGCAGGCGGCCATAGACGCCGGGCTTCAGGTTGAACGAGTTCGCCCCGCGCATAGCATTCTTCTTCAACTCGCATAATGAATTCCTCGAAGAGGTCGCCAAGTTTCGCGCCGCGCGTCGTCTCTGGGCGAAGATCATGCGCGACAGGTTCGGCGCGCTCGACCCGCGCTCGCAGATGCTCCGCTTTCACGCTCAAACCGCGGGCTCATCGCTCACCGCGCAACAGCCGGAAGTCAACATCGTGCGCACCACGATTCAGGCGCTCGCGGCCGTCATGGGCGGCGCGCAATCGCTTCACACGAATTCGATGGACGAGGCGCTGGGGCTGCCGACCGAATCGGCCGCCCGCATCGCGCTCAGAACGCAGCAGGTGCTTGCCCACGAATCCGGCGTGGCCGAAACGGCCGACCCGCTCGCGGGCTCATACGCTATCGAGTATCTGACGAATCAAATAGAAGAGCAGGCGGAAAGCTACATAAAGAAAATCGACGAGCTTGGCGGCATGCTCAGGGCAATCGAGCTGGGCTACGTTCAGCGGGAGATCGAGCAGGCCGCATACGATTACCAGCGCGCCGTCAACTCCGGGGATAAGACGGTTGTCGGCATGAACCGCTTCCGCATCGAAGAAGAGACCGCTATCCCGCTGCTGCGCATAAATGAAGAGCTGGAGCGCGGGCAGGTCGAAAGACTCAGCGAGCTGCGGGGCCGGCGCGACGAGCGGGCCGCGCGCGAAGCGCTCGACCGCGTAGAGCAGGCGGCCGGGTCCGATGAGAACCTTATGCCACACATCATCGTGGCGGTTGAAGCCTACGCCACGCTCGGAGAAATATCGGACCGACTGCGCCGAGTCTTTGGCGAGTACACCGACGGGCAATAAATCCGCTATCTCAGATTTGAAATTTCAGATCCCAGATTAATGAATATTCTCGAAGTCAGAAACCTCAGCACACACTTCCACACGCGGGCGGGTACGGTCAGGGCCGTAGATGACGTGAGCTTTGTCATCGAGCGCGGCGGCACGCTCGCGCTAGTCGGCGAATCGGGCAGCGGGAAATCGGTCACCAGCCTTTCTATAATGCGCCTCATTTTGTCGCCCGGCGAAATCGCTTCGGGCGAGATAATCTTTGACGGCCGCGACTTGATGAAGCTGAGCGCGGAGGAGATGAGGCGGTTGCGCGGCCGCGAGATTGCCATGATCTTTCAGGACCCTATGACTTCGCTCAACCCTGTATATACGGTCGGCGATCAGATTAGAGAGGTGATTCAGCTTCACGAAGGCGGTTCGCGGCGCGAGGCGTGGGCGAAGGCGGTCGAGATGATGGGGCGCGTGCGAATTCCTGATGCGGAACGGCGCGCGCGCGACTATCCGTACCAGCTTTCGGGCGGCATGCGCCAGCGCGTGATGATCGCTATGGCGCTCGCCTGTAACCCCAAGCTTCTGATAGCCGACGAGCCGACGACCGCGCTCGACGTGACGATACAGGCAGAGATACTCGAATTGATGAGGAACCTGAAGAATGAATTCGACCTGTCGATGCTGCTCATCACGCACGACCTCGGCGTGGTGGCGGAGACGGCCGACCGGGTCGCGGTGATGTACGCGGGGCGCATCGTCGAACAGTCCCCCGTGCGCCAAGCGTTTTACAACCCCCGCCATCCATACACGGAAGGGCTGCTTCGCAGCGTGCCCAAGCTGACGGAGGAGGGGATCAGGCAGCGGAGGCTCCAGACGATAGAAGGCACAGTGCCGAGCCTGCTCGATTTGCCCGCCGGGTGCAAGTTCGCCACGCGCTGCCCGTACGTAATAACCGAGTGTACCGAAGGCGAGCCGGCGCTGCTCGAAGCGGGCGAGGATCATCTGGCGCGCTGCATAAGGTTCGAGCAGGTCGGTGACGTTAAAGCGATGACGAGGCCCGACCTGGCCGGCCTCGGCAATAAAGCGCCGTCCGAATTGATTTGAGAGCTGAGATTCTATGGGCACTGAAACCGAAAAAGAGAATCTGGTCGAAATAAAGAATCTAAAAAAACATTTCCCCGTGGGCGGGGGAGTGTTCGGCGGCGGCCACGCGGTGGTGAAGGCCGTAGATGACGTGAGCTTTACGATCAGGCGCGGCGAGACTTTCGGCCTCGTCGGCGAATCGGGTTGCGGCAAGACGACGACGGGCCGCTGCATATTGCGGCTGATCGAGCCCACCTCGGGCGAGGTCTATATAGACGGGCGGGACATGCTTTCGCTCGGCACGGGCGAGCTGCGCGAGCTGCGGCGCGACATGCAGATCATTTTTCAGGACCCCTACTCATCGCTCAACCCTCGCATGAAGGTGAGCGCCATAGTCTCCGAGCCGCTTACAATCCATCGCATCGGCACCAGGCGCGAAAGGCGCGACCGCGCGGCCGAGCTGCTGGAGAGGGTGGGGCTGGTCGCGGAACACCTGGACCGCTACCCGCACGAGTTTTCTGGCGGGCAGCGACAGCGACTCGGGATAGCGCGCGCGCTGGCGCTCAACCCGAAATTCATAGTTTGCGACGAGCCTGTCTCCGCGCTCGACGTATCGGTACAGGCCCAGGTCGTGAACCTCCTTCAGGATTTGCAAGAGCAGTTGGGGCTCACATATCTATTCATCTCTCATGGGCTTTCGGTAGTCGAGCACATCTCCACGCGAGTGGGGATTATGTATAAGGGGCGATTGGTCGAAGTCGCGCCCAGCCAGGAGATTTTTCATAACCCGCTGCACCCTTATACGAAGGCGCTGCTTTCGGCCATCCCCGTGCCCGACCCTGACATCAAGCGACACAGGATTCCGCTCTCCGACGAGATACTCGCCTCGACGCCGGACGACGGCGACCAGCCCCGCCTCGTAGAAGTCAGCCCCGGCCATTTCGTGGAGCGCCTGGCCATCGCGAGTTAGCCGGCCCGTAGAATGCGCCTGACCTTTAAGAAAAGACCCGCAACAAGTTGCGCCCTGGGCAGACCATTTCGTAGAATGCGTGCGCATTGCCCCGGAGGATAATCTATGAATGAATGGGAGAACAGGAAAGACGGTGAGGCGCAGCACGACCAGCCCGCGGGGGTGGATTCGCAGGCGGCGCCTTATGCCGCTACGGTCGATGCGCAATCGCGCTTTGAGCAACCCGAACCGCAAGAGCCCGCGCGCATCGGTCCCCTGGGCAGGCTTACGGGGACGCTCTTTTCGCCCGGCGAGACTTTCAAAGACATCAATCGCAAGCCCACGATTCTGGCTCCGCTGCTTATATTAATAGTCCTCGTCATCGTCGCCGGGGCGTTTTTCGAGTGGTGGGTGAAGCCGAACTGGGAGCAGATGTTTCGCGACATGTTAAGCAGGAGTATGGCCGCGTCGGGGCAGACGATGACTGAAGAACAGATCAAGCAGCAGGTCGATATGCAGGTGATGTTTTCAAAGACAGACTTCACCTCCCCGGTCGGCATTCTGATCGCCGTCATACGCCCGCTATTCGTCTGGGTCTTTTACTGTCTTATCCCGGCGGCAATTTTCGCCCTGGCCTTGATGCTTTCAGACGCGCAGACGACCTTCAAAAAAATACTTTCCGTCGTCTCGTGGAGCAACGCTGCCATCACCCTTGTCAGCATACTGGTGTTGATGGCGGCCCTGATGGTTCAGGACCGCGAGAGTTTACAGCAGATCAAGCCGACCGACCAGGGGGGCCTGCTGCCGACGAGTCTCGCCGTCTTTCTGCCGGACGGCTTGCCCAAATTTGCCCGGAGCATCGCGGGCTCTTTCGACCTTTTTGCGATCTGGACGCTCATACTTTTCTGCATCGGGTTTGCGGCCATCTCGCGCTCGCGCCGCATGACGGCCGGGCGAGCCGCCGTCGTGGTCTTCGGCCTGTGGTTTATCTGGGTTCTCATAAAGGCCGCCGCCGCATCTGTATTGCCCGGCGCGTAAAGTGTAAAGGCCGGACCGAGGATATAGATTGTATCAATACGAGCCGTGGACATCGGGCATGGTTCCGTTTTAAATCATCTCGTCAAGGTTTCGTCCTTATTTTTTTGCCGGCCGGTTCTCTTCCGCATGCCCTCTTTTGCCTCCGAAAAGTCGCCTTTACCCCTAGCTTTTAGCGACTTGCCGACCACGGCACGATCCTTGCTAAGTATTAGCCGTGATGCGAATAGAATCGGAGGAAAATATGGGGATGAGACAGGAACAGTCAGACGTAGATATGGTCGATCTCTTCGAGCAGATGTTATTCCAGCGCGCGGCCCAGGGGTTCAGGCCGGTGCTCTATGTCTCTTCCTATACCGATTTTGAGTGCAATATGCTGATGCTGCTTGACGAGCAGGATCAACTGCGCGCCTCCGGCCAGCAGCGGCCGGTCGAAAAGTCCATGGGTTATCACGTGATGACAAATTAAGCGGGGAATGGGACGATCTGTCCCGACAATACTTTTATTCATACCTGAGCGCCTCGATTGGATCGAGGCGCGCTGCTTTTAGGGCAGGCCACAGCCCGAATACAAGACCCACCGAGCAAGATACGAAAAAGCCGAGCAGTACCGACCATAGCGGAATCACCGATGGGAGCGTCGGGGCAAGCTGTTTGAGCACCAGGCTGATAAGCCAGCCGAAGAATATGCCTATGACCCCGCCGACGGCCGTCAGCGTGATCGCTTCGGTCAAGAATTGCCAAATGATATCGCCTTTGCGCGCCCCGATTGCCCGCCGCACGCCTATCTCCTTCGTGCGCTCGGTGACCGACACGAGCATGATATTCATGACGCCGATGCCGCCGACGAGCAGCCCGGCGGCCGAAAGCGGAAAGACTATCATGCTGGCGATGGCCGCCACCTGGCTTATGACTTCGAATATGCTTCCGGGCGTGCTTATCCCGAAATCGTCCGGCTTGTTGACGGGGACCTCCCGCCTGCGGCGCATAAGCTCGGTTACCTGGTCTATCATTTTGCCGAACTGGTCGGTTTTGGCCCTGACCGTGATGCTTATATCCTCGATCTCGGGGTGATCGCTCTTGATCGTTTCAAAGGGCACTATCACCTGGCGATCTTCGAACGCGTCACCGCCGAAGAGGCTGCCGGGGGCTTTCTCCATAACCCCGATGACGTGATACAGCTTTCCCTCGACTTCCAGCTCGCGTCCGACGGGGTTGACGGCCGGGTAGAGAGTGTCGGCGATTGCCGCGCCTATGACCGCGACCTGGTCACGGTGGTTCTCTTCGGCTTCGTTGAAGAACCTGCCCTCCCGTATATAGACATTGCGAACGTCGTCGTAGCTTGCCGAGACGCCGAATATGATCGGCCGGTTCGCCTCGACCCCCTTGTACTTGACCGGCACCTGCGCCCCGACCGGCGACATCGAGCCTATGAAAATTGTAGGGCTGACATTCATGACCGAAGGCAACTGGCTGATGGCCTCGGCATCATCGACCGTGATGTTTTTGCGCATGCGCTCATCTTGCGAAGGGCGGCTGAATCGCATGCCTATGCGGTCATACTTCGTCACATATACGAGGTCGGGGCCAAAGCGCTTGGTCTCCTCCAGAATGTACTCGCGCAGCCCGGTCAAAAACGACGAGATGGCTATAACCGTCATCGTGCCGCCGATGACGCCAAGCATGGTGAGGGCTGAGCGAACCTTGTGCGTCCGAAGCGTGTCGAACGCCATCAGCACATTCTCGCCGATCTCTTGTATATGCATGGGTCCTTTAGTCGGCTCTGAGCGCCGTGATGGGGTCCAACCGGGCGGCCCGGTTCGCGGGGTACAGGCCGAAGAATACCCCTACAAGCGTCGAGACGCCTATGGCTATGACCGGCGCCCATAGCGGTATGGCGACCGGTATGGGGGCGACGCTGCCGATAAGAGTCATTATAGCCACGGCAAGCAGAAGCCCTATGAGGCCCCCAAGCCCCGATAGCATCGCCGATTCGACCAGGAATTGAATCAGTATGTCGCGCCGCGTCGCGCCGAGGCTTTTTCTTATGCCGATCTCGCGCGTCCGCTCGGTGACGGTGGCGAGCATTATGTTCATTATCACGATGCCGCCTATCACAAGCGAAATGCCGACGACAGGGAAGGCCACCATGGCGACGGTGCCGATTATAGAGCCGAATAGCTGCTCGGTCACTTCATCGGTCGTCACGGAAAAATCGTCGAGCCGGTTGTAATCGAGCTTATGGCGCGCCCGCATGATGACGCGCACCTGGTCCTGCGCCTGCTCCATCGCGACGCCCTGGCGCGCGCGGACCACGATCAAGAAGCTCGGGGAGGAGCGGAAGCCGAATGTTTTTAAGAATGTCGTGAGCGGGATCTGAATAAAATTGTCCTGAGACTGGCCGAGGACCGAGCCCAACTTCTTTGCGACGCCGATGACGGTGAATCGGTCGGGGCCGATCTTGATCTCTTTGCCGAGCGGGTCGCTCTGGGGGAAGAGCCCTTCAGCCACATCCGAGCCTATAAAGCAGACATCCCTGCGCGCCTCTTCGTCAACTTCGCTCAGGTAACGCCCCTGCGTTACCTCCACGTTCGATAACAGGATGGTGTTAGCCGTCACTCCCTGTATGCCGACGCTTTCGAGCGTCACGTTGCCGTACTTTACGGGCCTCGAACCGCCGTCTTGCGCCCCGATCTGGTCGGCGAGCGTAGCCTGCTGGCGAAGCGCCGCCAGGTCATCGAGCGTCAGGTCGGGATTTTTGCGGAAGGCTTCGATAAACTTCTCAAAGTCGCCAAAGCTCGACAGGCTGGCCTTCTGCAGGCGGAATACGCCCGACCCGAGCGTGGCGATCTTCTCGCGGATATAAACATTCGCGCCTTCGATGACTGTGGCGACGGCCGTCACGACCGTCACGCCGACAATGACCCCGAGCAGGGTCAGAAAACTCCTGAGCTTATGAGCCATTATCGACGATATAGCGATCTTGGCCGCCTCGAAGAATTTATTCATATAAGGCAGAGTACGCGAACGGGATTCACGACAGATTTCGATTATAGCAGGGAGGCCCAATCTGTACACAATCGCCGGTGAAGATTGGACATGAGTATCTGGCGTAGAACCTGAATGGGGCACGGGTAAAAGAATATCGCTTCCCCACGGCGGTTTTTTGATGCGCGCCGTGGCGCAAATGTAGTAGAATGCGGCGCGGACAGGTGAGTAACATCACCTGCGCCGCCACATCTCGTAGCAGTTACGAAAGAAGCTACTCATTGCGGGCTGAGAGCCGGTTGACGAGTTTAACACGCCCGCACTCTACTCCACACGCGAAAGGCAAGCGCGAGCACACGAGTGCCCGGTCCGAGGTCTAAAGCATGTGCGTGGCGCACGCTGACCGAGAGGGGAGCTGGCAGGAAGGAGGAGTCTTTCTGCCGCGGTTTGTGCTTGATGCGGGGTAACGGGGCCGGGGCGAGTGATTTTACTTACTGCAACGTCACAGCGATTATAGTAGAATGCGTGGCGGCCGGCGGCAAGAATCCTCCGGGCCGCCACGCAGTCAGCTAAGGGTGGCGAAAGCCGCAAATGGAGCTTATTATGCTCGCAGCCTAGACCATATGAACAAGATAAGGGCGAGCATAAGCGCACCAGAGCCGAAGTCGACCCGCGACATAGGATTGCCGTTCGGGTCGGGGGCCAGATTCGGGGATTTTCCCTTGTCCGGTGGTTGGCGGAAATTTTGCGGATTCGGGGGACACTCCGCCGATCTGCTCTCCAGGGTCACACAGACAGCCGGGGCATCCGCAGTGGCACCATGCGCCGGTTGCCGTTGTGCGTCCGGCAATAGCAATCGCGGAGAATGGAACTGCTTCAGATTGTGTTACTCTCTGAGGAGGTGAAAACAGTAGCGGAAGAGACAGAATGCAAAGAGCTGCAAATACAAATTGCTTTTTCAAGAATCTTTCCTCCATTGCGGGATTTGCTGACTTAGAAAGCATTGCCAGCTCGGGCGGTTTGTATCGACATGTCTCCCTGGTCCAACTAACACATGCCTTAAATTCGCATCAAACGCTCGGCTCACTTGCCAATAAACTGACCTGGGTCGCAGAAAGAGCCTACAATCTGCGCAATGTCGAGGTAGTTCTAGAGGCGAGCCGTGCTTTAGCACATCTCCCGATAGTCAGCGCCCAACAAATAGGCACTTACTATAACGCCCTTGCCCTCTACAGAAACGGGCAAGCGGAAGAATCCAGACTGCTACTGGAGAAGGTTCTGGACGGCGCACCGGCTGCATACAGAGCGCGGGCTATGCAGGCGCTTGGGGCGCTCCATTATGATATTGGTAAGCCTGACGACGCGCTTAAATATCATATTGAAGCATTACAGATGACATCCTTTAATGATGGACGTGATCTGTTGACCGTCCTCCTTGCCCAACTGGAAATATCGCACATCGCAAGCGATCAAGGTGACCATCGCAGAGCTTTGTACACGCTTGAGAACGCTCTCCCCCTCGTTCGCCATGTAGCTAAACAGAACCCTTTTTACTTCTATTTATTTCAGAATGAGATGGCATGCGAGCTTGGAGAGAACGGCCGATTTGACGAAGCAGAAGCTGCTTCTGTAATCGCGCTCTCTTCTCCATATGCTGATGCTTACCCAAACTGGGCCGAAACGCGCGAAGAGATTAATGCGGCCAGGCGGCCATCTGCTTCTCAATCGCAAATCGCCTTGTGTAGCGCGGCCAACCCCATCCCGAATAAATCTTCCAGATCGAAGCCAGACCGAAAGCCCCGGTCATTCCTGGGCGTTGTCGCCCGGCGACAGGCTGTTTCATATGTCGCGCCGCTATCTGCTGGCCACACAGCAATAGCCAGTCCCATCCTCAAGTACATTCATAAATGCCTGAGGCCGCGCAGCCCGCCCGCGACCCGTTGAGAATGCCTCTTTATATTCAATGAGCAGTTACTTGCGGGCGGGCCTCAATTATTCTGAAAACCCGCCCTGCCCAGTCGCGCACGTACGTGTGAATAGGATTTGTGTGCCTTCAACACAGACCTGCGCAGCCGGAGGCTTATGAATATACCACAGAAAAAACTGAGCGGAGCAAAAACTACATTTAAAAGGCCCAAATATCATCAGGGTCTTGTAATGCCCCGCGAAGAGATAGAACGCCTCGTCAACTCTGTCCCTATAGGCGAGGCCAAAGCCGCTGCCGCGCACTTGATAGCAATATCGAGGGCCGCCCAGGCTATAGAGAGAGGCGACCCGCTGGATCGGAATCTACGTGTAATTAATCAACTTGCTCGTCAGATAAAGAGCCGGGGCTTAAAGCGTTTGATAAAGCAGGTGGTTGCCGCAGTGGCCCGTGGCGATAAGCGAGGCTCTTATGCGGCATGGGGGTCGATCCGCGCGGCTTACTTCTGGGCTTTCGAGTATCTGCCAGATTGGGATGCAGGTGAGAGGTTGTACGAGGAAAGATTAAGGCAGATGACCCAAGAAGCGTGATAGAAACGGCCGGATGTTAAGGCCGTAAAAAGAGGGCGGAGATCAAGAACTCTTGATCTCCGCCCTGCTTATTTTACCTTCTCACGTCCCGGTTTATCTGGCCGTCGAGTATGTAGAGCACGCGGTGAGCGTGCTCGGCGATGTCATGCTCGTGCGTGACCAGGATTATCGTATTGCCTAGCCGGTGCAGCTCGTCAAGAAGACCCATTATCTCCTGCGACGTCTGCGAGTCGAGATTCCCGGTCGGCTCGTCGGCAAGTATTATCGAAGGGTTGTTGACCAGCGCGCGCGCGATGGCCACGCGCTGGCGCTGGCCGCCCGAAAGCTCGTTCGGCTTATGATCCATGCGGTTGGTAAGGTCAACGCGCCCGAGCGCGCGCTTCGCCATCTCGATGCGCTGGCCGCGCGGCGTGCCGTTGTAGATCAGAGGCAGCTCAACGTTGTGCAGCGCCGTAGCGCGCGGCAGGAGATTGAAGGTCTGGAAGACGAACCCTATCTCCTTGTTGCGGATGTAGGCCAGCTCGTCGTCGTCCATCTCTGAGACGAGCTTGCCGTTGAGCCAGTACTGGCCCTTGGACGGGGTGTCGAGACACCCGATCAGATTCATCAGCGTTGATTTCCCTGACCCCGATGGTCCCATGATGGCCAGGTATTCGCCGCGCTTGACCTCGAAGGAGACGCCGCGCAGGGCATGCACCTCTTCGACGCCCATCACGTAGGTCTTCCACAGATCGTCCGTCCGTATGACGGCGTCTGTCTCAGGCGCCAGATGGGCAAGTTCAATCTCCTCGTCGAGCACAGCCTGTTCGATCATTGTTTCGCCTCTATTTCTTTCCGAAGAGTCGGTCATCTACGCTATTAGCTCTTTGTTTCGCCCGCCGGCCTATCTTCTCGCTTGACCTGGTCATCGTCCTTGAGCGTGCGCAGCGTCTTATAAGGGCCGATTATTATCTCTTCGCCTTCGGTCAGTCCGCTCTTGAGCTCGATCTCCTGCTGGCCCTTGATTCCCGTCAAGACCTGCTTGAAGTGCGCGCGGTTGTCGGGGCCGAGCACAAACACGCCTTCGACCTCTTTCTTCGCCGCCTTGTCGCCGGATTGCGCGCCGCCCTCGGCCGGCATTTCGCGCGGCACGATGGCCTGGAGCGGTATCGTCACCACGTTTTCCGAAGAGCTCGTAATGATTTCTGCCGTCGCCGACATCCCCGGCCGCAGCTTATCGCGAATCTCCTGGGGAGGGTCGAGTTTTATCTTTACCAGGAAATCTTTCGCCTCCTGGGTATTGGCCGACTGCGCGATGGTCTGCCCGGACCTCGTTATTGCCGATGCCGCCTTTTCGACGACGATGCCAGGTATCTGCACGTCGCCGAGCGCATCGACCTTGACCAGGGCGGTCTGATTCAGCTGCACATCGGCGATGTCGGTCTCGTCGACTTTTATCTCGGCATTGATCTGAGACATGTCGGCGACCGTCATCAGCGGCGTGGTCGTGAACCCCGAGAGCGCGTACTCGCCGACTTTCACCGGCATGCTCGAAACGACGCCGTCTATGGGCGAATTCCTCGTGGTCTTTGTCAGCCGGTCAGTCTCCTGATTGACCTGCGCCTGTGTCTGGGCGACACGCTGTTTTGCCGACTCAACCGACGACTCGGCGCGGGCAACGCCCGACTGAGCGACATCGACCTGCTCTTTGAGGACCCTGATCTGGTCCATCTGCGACTGGACGGCGGCCTGGGCGGTTTCGAGCCGCGCCCTGGCCTCGTCGATTTGAGACTTGGGCGCTACGCCGGCTTCGACCGTCGATTCGACTCGCGCGAATTGCCGCTCGGCCAATCGCAGGTCGGCCTTGCGCTGTTCGAGCACGGCCTGCGAACTCGCCATGTTTGACTTTGCCTGCTGGACGGCGTTACGCGCCTGGTCTATTGCGCGCAGATTATTCTCGACGTCGGATTGAGATTGGGCGACGCTGGCTTGCGCCCCGCGAACCGTCTCTCTAATCTGCGTGTCGTCAACGCGCAGGAGCGGCTGGCCGACCTTCACCTGCTGACCTTCGGCCACGAAAATCTGTTCGACACGGCCGGGCACCTCGGCCGTGAGGTTATACAAAGTCACGGGGCGAATCTCGCCGGAGGCTGTTACTTTCGATTCCAGCTTCACTCTCCGCTCGACCTTGCCGATCTGAACGGGCTCGCCTTCACTCTTCTTAAATGCTCTTGAAAAGGCCACCACCGCGATCAAAATGACGATCACGGCCGCTATGATTACGATCTTCCGCCTACGATTTATCTTTAACTGCATGATGAGGGGTTTTTCCTCCGGTTATTGTGCGATTCTGCAATCCCCACTTACTACGCCCCTGTCTTACTACAGGTTTCATCTAATTTGTTCGCTTCCAGTTGTGCGACTTGGACTTGCGACGAATGATACCACCCACCCATGGTCCAGTTCGTCCAGGCAACAAGGAGCCACATGTAATGATAGCGATTATCAAGAAAGCGTGTCAAAAAAATGAACCGGTCTTCTTAAATTGACCCTCGATTTTAAGCGAGCGCGCCGGGCGTTGCATATGCTATATGGCCTTTCTCCTTCATAGTGAATCTTTTCCGCGGCGCGCGTAAATTGATTCAAAGTGCGCAAAGCTTGTGCTATGCTAATTCCCCGTTTATATGGATGATACGTTAAGAGATTTGGATAATGCCTGCCCCAACTGCGGAGCGAGCGATAATGAGCCGGACGCGCGATTCTGTGAAGCATGCGGATTTCGATTGGGGACCGCTTTAACTCACCCGCTGCCGCCGCCCGCCCCGGCCGATCAGGGCAAGACTGTGGCCGTGCGCTTCACGGTCCAGTCGCTGCTTTGGACCGCGCCAACCTACAACGCATACTCGGCGGTCGACTCTTCGGGCGCGCTCTACACGATAATAGAGCGCCGCTATACGCCCGACGACCCGCTCTCCGGCCTGTCGCCGGTAAACCAGGAAGGGCGCGTCTCCGGCAGCCTCGAAGAAGCCGCCGCGGCCTTTGAGCGTTTCGGCCTCTATAAAGCGGTCGAGCACGCAGTAGAGGGCGACGCCAGCTACATCGTATTCGAGCACATACAGGGACAGGCCATCGCCCATCTGGATCAGATGGATGAAAAGAGCGTGCGCGAGATAGGACTGCAATTATGCTCGCTCGCCGACCAGTTCCACCGCCACGGCTGGGTCTATAACGGGTTCGAGCCTTACAGCGTTATTCTTGACGACCAGGCGAGAGTGCGGCTCATAGGCTTTGACCGCGCCCGGCAGTCGGCGAGCCCGGTCGATGGCGCGCCCATATACCCGAGTCGCGGATATACGGCGCCGGAGCTGTTCGATGAGCGCGCCGTCTATACGCCGCGTTCGGACGTCTATTCCATCGGGGCGCTCCTGCAATTCATGTTGACGGGCGAGCGACTGGGGGTCGATGAGAGCCTCTACCCGATAGCGACCGTCTTCCCGAATTTCGAGCGACTGCTTCAGCGCGCCCTGGCAGAGAATCCGTCCATGAGGTTCCAGAGCATAAACGATCTGCGCGACGCGCTATCTTTGACAAACCTGCCGATCATATTACAGTCCGGGCCATTTTACGGACGTGGGGCTCGTGCGCGAATTGAACGAGGACAGCATACTTGCGCTGAACCTCACACAGTATTACGAATCGGTCCAGACGCAGATAGGGCTTTATATAGTCTCGGACGGGATGGGCGGCGAAGCGGCCGGCGAGGTCGCGTCCCGCGTGTCGGTGCGAGCCGTCGCCGAATGGGTGACCGAAAAACTGATTTCGGCGTCGCTGAAATCGACGCAAGAAGAGAAGATTGCCGCGCCGACAAAGACGGGCGGTCTGCGCCTGGCCATCGCCGACGGCAACGAGATGGCCACGACCGAGATGCTGCGGCAGGCCGTCATTCACGCTAACCGCGAAGTGCTCTCGTACGCCCGCGCGAACCCCGACGAGCGAGGCCTGGGCGCCACGCTCACGGTCGCGATGATCGTAGGCGAAGTGCTGACGATTGCACACGTGGGCGACAGCCGCTGCTACCTGCTCTCCGGCGACAAGATTGAACAACTGACCGAGGACCACTCGCTCGTACAGCGCATGGTCAACACGGGCAACCTCACCCGGAGCGAGGCGCGAATACACCCGTACCGCAACGTCATATACCGCTCGATAGGCGCGGACGAGCAGATCGAGATAGATATAATCAGGCGGAAGCTTTTGAGCGGCGACACCATACTGCTTTGCAGCGACGGGCTAAACGGCATGCTAAACGACGATCAGATACGCGACATCCTGATGGTCAACCCCGAGCCTTACTCGGCCGCGAAAGAACTGGTCGTCGCGGCCAACGCGGCGGGCGGCGAAGACAACACCTCGGTCTTAGTCGTGCGCATCTCTTAATCCTTGCCGGCGCCCGCGAGGGAAAGAAACATCAGCCTCGAATACCTGTCGAATTGATCGCGGTTATCGCTCACAACGCTCGCCTTGGCGACGGGTCTGTAGGATATGCCGGCTCGCTTGATGCCGCGCGCTTCGCTGCGCGTTCGCTCGGGCCAGGCACGCCCCAGCAGCCCGCGCACCCGCGTAAAATCGTCATCCAGTTTCGCCTGCGGGCAGAGCTTACACAAGCGGCCGAGCGCCGCCTTGAAGTTCACCTCGGCGCGAAACGAGAGCGGCGCTACGAGCCCTGAATAGTCGAACGCGTCAGCCTTTATGCGAAAGCTTCTGTCGAGGCTTGAGCCATACACGTCGAGAAGCATTTCGTCGGACCTGTACTCGGCCGTATCGATCACGCTCGTCGTCTGGCCTCGCGCGCCGGACAGGCCCTCGGTGTAATCGACGCGGCTGGTGCCAAGCCTGCCCAGCACCATAAGTTTTATCTCCGACCTGGAGACTCGCATCACGCCGCCCGAGTAATCCACCTCGATCTCCTGCTCGCTTATGCCCGTTCGCCTGGCGCGCGACAACTCGCTTTCAAGCGCGAGGTCGCGGTCGGCTATTACGGAAGCCGACAGACCGCAACTGCGGACGAGCAGCGCAATCATCTCGGCCTCCTGCCGATTCTGGCTGCGAGCGATGGGCAAGGGCTTGCCGGATCGTATGTACGCCAACGCATCCGAAGTCTCGACTCTTAGAGCCGCCGCGAGCGCGCTCGCGGCGCTGTCGACCAGTCGCGGCTGGGTCGGATCGAGTATGGTATTGAAGGCCGGCTCGAACGTGTCGATGTTTCGCTGCGGAGGCGCCGCTTCGATCATCGTAAGCGGGAGCGCTTCGCCGCAGTAGAGGCAAGCGCCGCGGGCGGCGGGCGTACGCCGCTGGCATCTCGGACAGTTGATTACATCCTGACTCAAGGTCTTCTCGCTTTCCGCTCGGGAGATTATCTGGAGGCTTGCGCGGATTATAACACGGATTAGTAAGCAGAGTGGGAATGAAGGGGCGTGAGAATGAAGGGGTGAAAGGGTGAACATCTGAAATCTGCTTTTTCAGATTTCAAATGCTAATTCACAGACAATTCCTCACCCCTTCACCCTTTCTCTGCCCGCCGCCCTTCGTCTCATTCGCGCAGCTTTTCAATCGCGGCTTCCCGCATAGATTCTACCGGCGCTTCAATACCGGTCCAGTATTTGAATTGCAGCGCGGCCTGCGCCACGAGCATATCCAGCCCGCCTATCGTGATGCATCCTTCGTCGCTGGCATCCTTCAAGAACCGAGTCTGCTGAGGGTTATAAACAAGGTCATAGGCTACTTTTCGGCCGCTGAGCGCTGAGCGCGGAACGGGGCTCTGGCCTTCGCTATGGCCGCGCATGCCGACCGGCGTCGCGTTGATCACTACCTCGGCTTTGCTCGATTCCAGCGCTTCTATCGGAAATACCTCGACGCCATGACTGCCGCCCATCTCGCGCGCATGTTCGGGCCGGCGGGCAAAGACCGACACCCGCGCGCCGCGCGAAAGCGCCCCCGACAGCGCCGCGCGCGCCGCGCCTCCCGATCCGATGACCGCGCACTCGACGCCCTTCAAATCGAATGCGCCGTCAAAGGGCCGCATCACCCCTTCGACGTCCGTGTTGAGCCCGAAGAGGCAGCCGTCGCTCGCGACAATCGTATTGACCGCGCCTATCTCTTTCGCCGCATCTTCGACGAGGTCGAGAAAACCCGACACCTCTCTCTTGTGTGGGATGGTCACGCTCAGCCCGCGCAGCTTCCATTCAAAGCGGCGAGTTTTCGGCCGCACAAAGTCTGAAAAAAACGGCGCGAGGTCGGCGACCTCAATAGGCAGATAGACGAAATCGAGCCGCGCGGCGGCCGCCGCGCGGTTGTGCATCGCGGGTGATACCGTGTGCGAGCAGGGATAGCCGATGACTCCGGCAATCGTCGTGTCGCGCGTGATAGAGCGAACGCGATAAGAATTTATAAGCTCATCGCAGGTCATCTGCCCCGCCGCGCTCTCTTTGCCGCGTTGGAGCGCGCCATAAGTTAGAAAACACCCGCGGCTCGGTCCCAACACTCGCGTAATCACGCCCGCCTCTCCCATCGCCAGGGCGATCAGGTTGCGGCGGTCGTTTCGCGCTCGATTGAGCAGCTCGAAAGTGGCGATGCAGTCACTGACGCTTTCGGCCCTGGTAACAATCTTATAAACCGCGGCCCGATGCCCGGTGATTTGCTTATAAACGGAATACATATTAGCGGGCGTCTCGTCGAAATTATGATAAGAGACTATCAGGCGCGAAAGGTCGGGCTTGAGCTTTATCGCTTCGGCGTAGTGCGCGGCCTCGACGTCGCAGTAATCGGCCATACTCCGCGCGCCTTCGGCAAGCAGCAGGAGGCGCGCTCTATTTTCGACATACTGTTTTCCGCCTTCTTCGATTGAGCGGCAGGTGATGATGACCGGAAGCTTCTTGCCATCAAGAAGCGGTCTGAGGGCGGCGGGGTTGTTGAAGTCGAGGTCGTTTAAGTAATCGAGCCTGATCTCGACCGCGTCGGCCAGCTCTGCCGCGCGACACATGCCCGCCCGCGCGGCCTCGATTGTCCGTTCGGTTATTACGGCGCAGACGCGAACCTTTTCCGGCATGTCGATTTTATATA
This sequence comes from Blastocatellia bacterium, assembly GCA_963832205.1. GTDB lineage: Bacteria > Acidobacteriota > Blastocatellia > UBA7656 > UBA7656 > DATBMY01. The sequence continues at coordinate 236,716 of CAWHTK010000023.1, forward strand.
GGGTGTCTGAAAAGCCCCATAGGAACGCAATGTTTATGGGGCGTGTCTGAAAAGTCCCGTAGGGACGGGATGTTTATAGAAACCGGCTGGTATCTTTCCGAGCTCCGTAGGAGCGCAATGTTCTATGCCGCTCCTACGGAGCTCGGTTTGTATATACGATCTACCTCTATAAACATATCGCTCCTACGGAGCTCACTCACTTTGTCGCAAGCTATGGCTCGTTGTCGAAAGCATAGACGTCCGTGGTCAGATATCGCTCGCCGTGGTCGGGCAGCACGGCGACAACGCGGCGCCCTTCACCCATCTCCGCCGCGACCTGAAGCGCGGCCCAGAGTATCGCTCCCGACGAGATGCCGCACAGTATTGCCTCTTCGCGCGCCAGCCGGCGGGCAGTCTCTTTGGCGTCCTCGTACTCCACGGGTATGATGCGGTCGATGATTTCGGTATTGAGCACATCGGGCACAAACCCCGCGCCGATGCCTTGAATCGGGTGCGCGCCCGGCGGGCCTCCCGAAAGCACCGGCGAGTCCTTCGGCTCGACCGCCACAAGCGTGATGCTGCGCAACCGCTCTTTTAATATCTCGCCCACGCCGGTGATCGTGCCGCCGGTGCCGACGCCCGCGACGAATGCGTCGAGCCTCGCGTCGGTGTCCTCGATTATCTCAAGCGCCGTCGTCCGGCGGTGTATCGAAGGGTTGTCCGGGTTGTTGAACTGCTGAGGTATAAAACCGCCGGGATTTGCGCGCAGCAGCTCCTCGGCCTTCGATATCGAGCCTTTCATGCCCAGATTGCCCGGCGTCAATATGACTTTGGCGCCGAGCGCGCGCAGCACGCGGATTCGCTCCAGGCTCATCGAATCCGGCATGGTCAGGATTATCTTGTAGCCTTTGGCGGCGGCGGTCATTGCGAGGCCGATGCCGGTGTTGCCCGACGTAGGCTCTATGATGGTCGTGCGACCGGGAGAGATTTTGCCGTCGCGCTCGGCCGCCTCGATCATCGACAAGCCTATGCGGTCTTTGACGCTGCCCATGGGGTTGAATGATTCGAGCTTGACCAGCACTTCGGCCGAGCCGGCCGAGGGCATTCGATTGAGTCGCACGAGAGGCGTGTGGCCTATAGTTTCGCAGATGTTGTTACATATTTTCGGGCGCGCTGGCATCTCCACCTCTGATTCCGGGCTTATCGGTTTTTAGACTAGCACACGCCGACGCCGATTGTCAGTGAGCCGCTTTCACCCCGGAAGCGCTTCGCCAGAGGAAATAGACAGGTACCCCGCTCAGCACTATCAGCAGGCCGGGCCACGTGGTGTTTGTCTTGTAGAGCAGCAGCACGATCATTATGAAGACGCAGGCGATCACATAGAAGGCGGGGAGAACGGGATACCCCCATGCGCGGTAGGGCCGCGGCGCGTCGGGGCGCTTGCGCCGAAGCACGAAGAGCCCGAGGACGGTGAGCGCGAAGAATATCAGTATCGCAAAGACGACGTAATCGAGAAGGTTGCTGTAAAGATTGCCGTAGACCTGCGCCCCGGTCGCCGCATCCGTCAGCGGCCCGCCCGCGTCGTCATACCTACGCGTGCGCGGCAGGACGAGCAGCGAGGCCACGACGCATTGCAGCATCAGCGATTGAGCGGGGACCCGCTTGCTGTTGAGCTTTGCGGCGCGCTTGAAGAAAAGCCCGTCGCGGGCCATCGTGTAGAAGACCCGCGCGCCCGCCAGTATGAGCCCGTTGTTTGCGCCAAACGTCGAGATCATTATTATCACCGCTATGACTGTCGCGGCGGCCCCGCCCATCGCCACCTTTAGCGCGGCGGTTGCGACACGGTCATCCGTGGCGGTCTGAATGTCGGCGAAAGGTAGCGTCGCAAGATAGCCGACGTTGGCGAGTATGTAGAGCGTGAGAACCAGCGCCGTCCCGCCGATGAGCGAGAGCGGCAGGGTGCGCGAAGGCCGCTTCACCTCGCCCGCGGTGAACGTCAGATAGTACCACCCGTCGGCCGCGAATATTGACCCTACCTGCGCCACCGAGAAGGCGATGATCAACCCGTACAAGCCGCTCGAAGCCGACACGGAAGGGCATGTCGAACATGTCGGGCCTGACCACCTGCGGGTTTTGCAATGTCCAGAGGTTCGAGAAGTTTTGCGCGATGACATTGGCGTTGAGCCCTATAAAGCAAATGATGATAAGGCCGGCAAGCCCGAGCGTCTTCGCGGAGGTGAAGACGTTTTGAATCATCTTGCCTATATGAAGCCCGCGCATGTTTATAAGCGTGAGCGCGACTATTGAAAGTATGGCGATCAGTTGCTGCGTCGAAAGGCTTACGGCGTAGCTTGTCGAGAGATTTATCGGGGCGATTATCCACGAGGTCGAAGAGACGGCCGGGGCAATCTCGCCCAGATATACCGAGAAGGCTACCGCGACCGCCGCGATGCCTCCCGCCTGTATGACCAGAAAGAGCGTCCAGCCGTACAGGAACCCCCAGAGCGGCGAAAAAGCCTCTCGCAGGAAGACATAGACTCCGCCCGCGTTCGGCATCATCGCCGCAAGCTCCGCGTAAGAGAGTGCGCCCGCCACGGTCAAAATGCCGGTCGCCACCCATGCCAGCAATAGCCATCCGGGCGAGCCCACGTGGCGGGCTATGTCGCCCGCGACGAGGAATATGCCGGAGCCGATCATCGAGCCGGCTACGAGCATAGTCGAGTCGAGCAGCCCAAGCTCGCGCACCAACCCTGTGGGCTTTTCGTCGGCGGAAACGGCAGGCTCGGCCATTATTTCTCCTATGTGACTAATTGCCGGATTGAGAGTGGGTCAGGACGATAACCAGATAGATGATCGTTATGACCGCGAGGATGGCGGCGACGGCCAGGCTAAAGCGTGCGCTCGCGGCGGCGCGTTCGCTCGTGCGGCCCGCGAGCGCCCTCCTCGCGCGGCGAATGACGGTCGGGTAAAGCACAACCGCGTTGAGCGCGAGCGGTATTATCAAAAACCACGAGCGGTGAAGCCACGGCTCCGATGAAAATAACTGCGACCCGGGCGACCCGATGGCCGTGGCGCTGTTAAAGGGCGTGAGCCAGGATTCCATCTCGCCCAGTCTCTCAAGCGCGTCTTTATTCCCGGCGGGGTCAGGAATCAGGCCCGCCCATTTGCTTGCGACAATGTATATGTCGAAGGCGCGCGTCAGCACGAGCAGCAGCGTTCCGATTATGCCGAGCATCGCGCCCGTGTATGCGGTGTGCGCGTCGTGCTCGGCTTTGTTTTCGGCGAGGTGACGCCCCGTCAGATGGCTTCGAACCGCCCCGTAGCCTACATAGATGACAAACCCGAAATTGAGCCACGCCGCGAAGCGCAGCCACGAAGTCGGCGGCAGGTAGTAGATCAGATAGAGGCAGGAGATTATGCCGAGTATCGGGATTATCATTCCGCCCGGCACGCGAAACCCGCGCGCGCGGTCCGGCTCCTTTATGCGCAGCACGATTATCCCGGCGCAGACCAGTATGAAGGCAAAGAGCGTCCCGATGTTGGTCAGGTCTACGACTTCGTCAATGCTCGCGACCGCGGCGAATACCCGACGAAGACCCCGGTCAGTATGGTCGAAGTGTGCGGCGTGCGGTAGCGCGGGTGAACGCGGCGGAAGACTTCGGGCAACAGCCCGTCGCGCGCCATCGACATAAATATGCGCGGCTGACCGAGCTGAAAGACGAGCAACACCGCCGTCGTCGCGACTACTGATCCGAGGGCGACAATGCCGACCGCGAGATCGGATTGAGCGTTCGCCGTCTTGAGCGCGAGCGTCAGCGGCTCGCCTAGCTCGTCCTTGCTCGCCGCCTGAAGCCCGTCGTATGAGATCAGGCCGGTGAAGACCGCCGCCACGGCTATGTAAAGTATCGTGCATACGATAAGCGACGCGATTATACCGATGGGCAGATTGCGCTGCGGGTTTCGGGTCTCTTCGGCGACCGTCGAGACCGCGTCGAAGCCGATGAAGGCGAAAAAGATTATCGCGGCTCCGGCGCTTATGCCCGCCCAGCCGTTCGGGGCAAACGGCGTGTAGTTCGCGGGCTGCACCCACATGGAGCCGATGGCGATGAAAAAGAAGAGGACGAGTATCTTGATGCCGACCATTACCGCGTTGAATCGCGAGCTCTCGCGGATGCCCCAGACCAGCACCAGCGTGATCGCCGCGATAATGAGGACCGCAAGCAGATTGAAGACGATTGGAAAGCCGAACGGCGCGGGGGCCGAAGCCATCACTTCAGGCGACGCGGTCCGGTAGTTCGACGCCAGCCAGTCGGGGACATGTCAGCCCGAAACCCGCGAGAAAAGTCTGAAAATATTGCGCCCACCCGATGGCAACGGCGATGTTGCCGACCGCATACTCAATTATCAAATCCCAGCCGATAATCCAGGCCACAAGCTCTCCGAGCGTTGCGTATGAATAGGTGTAGGCCGAGCCCGAGATCGGGACCATCGAGGCGAACTCCGCGTAGCAGAGCGCTGTAAACCCGCAGGCTATGGCCGTTATGACGAACGAGATCATAAGCGCCGGCCCCGCGCCGGGTCTCACCCCCGGCTCGCCCGCCGCGGCAGTGCCTATGGTTGTGAATATGCCCGCGCCGATTATGGCCCCGACGCCGAATAGAGTCAGGGCGAGCGGGCCAAGCGTGCGGTTTAATTTATACTCAGGCTCTTCGGCCTGCTGGAGTATGGAGTCGAGCGGCTTTATGCGAAACAGTCCTCGGAACGTCATCGCGTTGACGCCGTCATCACCGGGTCGCTTTTCTTTCATTTATCTCAATCCCCTCTGCGGTCTGGCCTGGGACCGGGCGCAACTCTGCCCGACTTTTCTGCTGGTGATTGATACGATGAAGCGCCGCGATTATCAGCTTTGCGCCTCGGCAATGTCAAGAAGGATGAGTTCCTAAAACAGCCTTGAAGGTAGTGGGGAAACAGAGAGTTGAAAGAGAAAATATGGAGTGCGGTGACTTGTCACCGCTTTGTTAAGAGCCGACTTGTCGGCTCGATTAAGAGATTAATATAGAAGTTGCGGCGACAAGTCACCGCTTCAAAAAGCTGCGACAAGTCGCAGCACTCCATATTGCTACCTTCAACATCTTATTACCCCACTACTGTCTTGAACCAGGGCTTGACATTAAAGCATTTCCGAATAATATTGGCTCAGTAATATCAGTCACCCTAAACCGCTTGTGAGTGGAAGGGCATTGATCGAGCAACAGGGGGGAGAAGAGATGTAGTTCCTTTCAGAGGTTCCGCTATATCCCCAGTCGCACCATGACTCAACTTAAGAATCAATGTAAGCGCATCCTCACCCGATCTTTTAAGCCGGCGTGCGCCTGAATGCTCCAGGCCAGGAAATACCGGCGATAGATTTATCGAGCAATGCGCAATGCTTTGGAGGATCTCACATGCAAGTTGCGTCTAAAACCGCGAAAAGCGCCATACGTGTCCTGCTGGTCGGGGGCAGCACAGTAGGACGCGCAGGGCTAAGACTCTTGTTGGAGAGCAGACCCGGCCTGCAAGTCTCGGGCGAGCTGGCCGCGCCGCTGGATCTGACCGATAGCCTCGCGGGGGCAATACGACGTTCTGTTATGTGACCTGGACAGGGGCGTTAATCTGGACGCTCTATCATCAGTAATCTCGGCCGCCGAAGGCTCACGCATACTGATGCTCACCTACGGGCATGACCCGGTCACCTATCTCTGCTTTTTCCGGTTAGGGGTGAGGGGGGTCGTGTTGAAGGAAGAGACTGCCGGAGGTATTGGTCGAGGCGATAGAGAGGGTATATTCAGGCGAGCTATGGTATCCGCGTTCGATGATGAGCGGCATGCTCGACCTCGTCCTGGCCGGCCCGCCGCAAGCGGAACTCGCGCCGGAAGAGAGCCGGGTGTCCGCGCTCACGGCCAGGGAGAGGGAAGTCATGGGGCTTGTCGCGCAGGGGTTAAAGAATAAGCATCTTGCCGAGCGATTATTTATAAGCGAGGCTACCGTGCGCCATCATCTCACGTCGATCTTTTGTAAGTTGCAGGTGTCGGACAGATTCGAGCTGGCCATGTACGCCTATAGGAATGGGCTGGCAAACCCGCCCTGGTGGACCCCGAGGGAGAATAAGAATTAATCCCCTCGCCCGCGCCTTCAAACAGTGCTTGCGCCGGAGGTTACAATCTGGAAGTAACACATCCCTCCTATGCGCATGGGAGGGATGTCGCTTACGTTCATGGGAGCAGATTCCTATAGCGGGTTAAAGAAAATGGTCGCGTCCTCCCGCCCAAATTGATCGCATATGCCGATGCGCGGGCGTGGCGCTCCCCTTATCATACGAGCCGAACGAACAGATTGACCTCCTTAAGGGTTCGGTGCAGGAGAGTCAGCTTCCGCACATTTTACGCTCGCGGAGGTGGGCCAGATAGCAGCCCACGCCTATCGCCTCAGGTAAATAAAATCCTTTGCGTGTTGGGTTGTCCCACAAATTGTAATCCGTAATGGCCGCCGGGGCTGTCTGTAGCTCCGGCCGTCGGGGCCTGTGTGTGGACGGAAGACGAGTAATGGGGGAGGGCCTTATGTTCAATCACAGGTGCAGATCGTCTCTGCTCATAATGGCAGGCGCGCTATTCACGCTCGCGCTCTTGTTTCAACCCCGCCTGCAGGCGCAATCCACGTTTGACATCATTGCCTCCGAGCCGGAGCCCGCCGACGCGGCAGGTCTCAACCTGGATGGAGCCCGCTCAATAACCGACATCGAAGTCCAGCCCGTCGAGTCGATGGACAAGGATGAGGCCGAGGCGATGCTTGAGGAAGAGGCGGCCAGGAACGGCCTCTTCGAGCCAAGGACTCTCCCTGGCGGGCTCGATCACCTGGCGGCGGGAACCGGGACAAGGAACGCCGGCTACGGCACTATACGCCTGCGGGGCGTCCCGCCGGGGGCGCAGGTCGTCCGCGCATATCTATACTGGGGAACGATCAGGAATGCGCCTTTCGGCGAGAGTCCTTCCTTCAACGGGACCCCGGTCACGGGGCAGCTCGTGGGGACGGCGCAGAATCCATGCTGGGGGAGCGGCGGGACCTTCGCGGCTTTCCGCGCGGAAGTCACCAGTCTTATGGCGGCGGGCATAAACGCGGACTACAGGGTAACGAACCTGCCGAGCTTTATAACCGACGGGCGTGACCCGTGGAGGCACATCAACTTTACTCTCCCGATGTCCGAGGGCGCGAGCCTGGTCGTCATTTACTCTCACAAAAGCGTGCCCCTCTCGGCGCGCTACTACATTTATCACAACGCGAATTACTTCGCCGGCACGCTCAACGTCAATCACAGCTTCTCTGATCCTATACCGGCGCACACCTCGCTCAAGCACACGCGGCTCGGGGCGGACGGCCAGAGCGGCGACGGGCTGCGGCCTTACGCGTGGGTTACGGACGAGAGGACCTACATGGGAGCGACCGCCTCCAGCCTGACCCAGATACGGGGCATTTCCGGGCGCAACACCAGCTCCGACTGGAACGGGTATGACGGGCAGCCGCTCAACCAGCTTTGGGACACCAACACGGATGATGTGACGGGGGCGCTGCCGTCGGGCATCGGGTCTTACCTCGTGCGATATGTCTCGCAAGGCGACTGCATAGTGCTTGTCGCCCAGGTGCTCAGCGCCAGATAAGTGTCTGGCCTTTCTGTTGACATTCGATTGATGCGCTGGTGAGTGGGTCGGGCGAGCGGGGCATCTTTCCGCTCAGAAGAAAGGAGCAAATATGGGCTTGTATAAAACCCTCGCGAAATTGAGGGGGCTGGCTCTGGGCCTGTTGGCAACCTGCGCGATGGCCGCCGGCGTTACGAGCGCTTTCGCACAGGAGACGCAGGCGCCCGTCAACTTCATAGGGCCGCCCATACCGCAGTTTTGCAACCGCGAGATATTCGCGGAGGTGGTAGCCTTCGACCAGCCGTTCTTTTGGAATCGCCTCGGAGCAGTCCAGCCACAGGGCATGATATTCGCCTTGCGGCGCGACGTAGTTGCGCGCGATGGATCGGTCATCTCTCCCGGCAACGTCAAGCTCCGCGCCGGCAAGCGGCCGCGGCCGCTGGTGCTGCGCATGAACGCGCGCGATTGCCTCAGGATTCATTTCACAAACCTGCTCAACCCGTCGCCCGTCGAACGAGCAGCAGCCCGCCACACGCACCGCGTCGATCCACGTGGTCGGCATGCAGCTCGTCAACAACATACGCGACGACGGGAGCAACGTCGGGTCGAACCCGACAAGCAATAACAGGCCCGGCGGCCTCGTCCGGCCCGGACAGTCTATAACCTACAGGCTGTTTGCGGAAAAAGAGGGCACGCACCTGATGTACAGCACCGCGGCGACGACCGGCGGCGAGGGCGACGGCGGGCAGATACCGCCGGGGCTTTTCGGCGCGGTCAACGTCGAGCCCGAGAACTCGGAGTGGTTTCGCAGCCAGTTAGACCAGGCAGACATGGCTCGCATAACCGTGCCCCCGCCCGCCGGCACAACGGCGCGCGAGAAGTACGACTACCGTAAGCGATACGAGGCCGGCCACCCGCGGGCAAACCTCCCCGTGGTCCAGATTCTCGACAACAACGAGATAGTCCACGCGGACCTGACGGCGATAATAACCGGGCCGAACGCCGGGCGATTTCCGGCCGGCACCTTCCGCCCGAACCCGGCGCTGCCGGACCGGGACCAGCCGTTTCGCGAATTCACCATCGTCTATCACGACGAGATAGGCGCGGTTCAAGCATTCAAAGAGTTCGAAGACCCGGAGCTTGAGCACACGTTGCACAGCGTCCGTGACGCCTTCGCCATAAACTACGGCACCGGCGGAATAGGGGCCGAGATACTCGCCAACCGATTTGGCGTAGGCCCGATGCACGATTGCAACGAGTGCCTGTACGAAGAGTTCTTCTTATCGGCATGGACCGTCGCCGACCCGGCGATGATCGTCAACGTGCCGGCAAACGCCCCTTGCGACCCTCAGAATTTCAACGGCTGTCAGCCGACGCCGGGACCGAAGGCGACAAGGGCATTTTTTCCAGAAGACCCGTCGAACGTCTATCACTCCTACCTGAACGATCATGTAAGGTTCAGGATACTGCACGCCGGGCCGAAGGAGCACCACATACACCATCAGCACGCGCACCAGTGGATGCTCACGCCCGACAGCAGCGACTCGACGACGCTCGACAGCCAGGCCATCGGGCCAGGCAGCAGTTACACGCTTGAGATGCTTCATGGCGGCGGCGGCAATAAGAACCGCACGCCCGGCGATTCGATTTTTCACTGCCACTTCTACCCGCACTTCGCGATGGGGATGTGGGGAATGTGGAGGGTTCACGACGTCTTTGAAAAAGGGACGCCGCTCGGCCCGGACGGCCGCCCGCTCGCGAATTCCAGGGCGCTGCCCGACGCGGAGATCGTAAAAGGGACGCCCATACCGGGTCTGGTCCCCTTGCCCACGATAGCCATGGCGCCGCTGCCGCAGGCCGACGTCCGCATAGTCCAGAAGCCGGGGCAGCCGGGCGGGCAGGTCGAAGTGACGCCGCACCCCGGAACCTTTGGCAATCCTGGATTCCCCTTCTTCGTGCCGGGCATCGCCGGCCATCGCGTCCCGCAGCCGCCGCTCGACCTCATCGATAACGGCGGTCTGCCGCGCCACATCATCACCGACGGCGTGAGCGAAGAGCATCATACGCGATTCGACTTTAGCAAAGAGATAATCACCGCCGACGCCGCGGCCGTCCCGAACGACGGGACGCGCGACGAGAAGGCGGCGATGACTTTCCACGAGCAGTTCTCGCATCCGAGCTTTACGCCTTCGGGCGAGGCTCGCGCATTTAGAACGAACGGCCTGCCTCGCAAGCCCGGCGCGCCTTACGCCGATCCCTGTTTCAACGAGGGGGGGCCGGCAGTCAGGTTCCTGCCGCCTTACAAGACGGCGAACATTCAGATCGATATGAAGATCAACAAGGCCGGCTGGCATCACCCGCAGACCCGCATATCGGCGCTGTGGCATGACGTGGCCGACATACGCAACAACGTCAAGCCGCCGGAGCCTCTCTTCTTCCGCGCCAACTCCAACGACTGCGTCGAAGTGCGCCACACGAATCTCGTCCCCAAGGAGTACAAGCTGGACGATTTTCAAGTTCGCACGCCGACCGACATAATGGGCCAGCACGTCCACCTCGTCAAATTCGACGTCACCTCGTCGGACGGGGCGGGCAACGGTTTTAACTATGAAGACGGCGTCTTCAGCCCGGAAGAGGTAGTCGCCCGAATAGCGGCGATAAACTTTCTCGGCGGCCTGCGCGACGAGGTAGGCGGGATCAGACGCACGCGCCTCTTCGTGCAGAACCACCCATTCTTCGGCACGCCGGGCGCGCAGACGGGCGTGCAGCGATGGTTTGCCGATAAGGTTCCAAACAACCAGGGCGTAGACCGCACGCTGCGCACCGCATTCACTCACGATCACTTCGGGCCCTCGACGCATCAGCAGGCGGGTCTGTACGCCGGGCTTGTCATCGAGCCACAAGGCTCGACCTGGCATCACAACGAGACGGGCGCGCCGCTCGGATTCCAGCGCGACGACATGGGGCCGACAAGCTGGCACGCCATCATCCGCACGCCGAACCTCGCCGAGAGCTATCGCGAGTTCCTGATCGAGTTCCAGGACTTTCAGCTCGCGTATGAGGCGGGGCGCGGGGGCACGCTTGAAAACCCGATCCCCGACCCTCCGGGGGCGATTAACCCGCCCGGCAGGGAAGAGGTGCTTTTGACTTCGGGGTCGAACGTCTTGCTGCGTCGCCCGCAGAGGTGCCCGACGAGCGACGAATCGCTATTTCTTCCGCCGCCGTGCCCGGAGGCGATCTCCGCCGACGACCCCGGCACGATGTCGGTCAATTATCGAAACGAGCCGATACCATTCCGCGTGCGCAACCCGAATACGAACACGCAGGCGCTCGCGCTGTCAACGGTCTTTCGGTCCGGGATCACCCGGCCGGACGGCCGATTCAACATACAGCCCAACTTCTACCAGCGGCCGATTGCGCAGGACATGAGGCCGACCGACCCGTTCACTCCGCTTCTGCGCGCCTACATAAACGACCGCGTGCAGGTGAGGATACTGGTCGGCGCGCACGAAGAAGGGCATAACTTCAACGTGCATGGATTGAAGTGGCTGTTCGAGCCCGACTTTGAAAACTCGGGCTTCCGCAGCAACCAGATGATGGGCATATCGGAGCATTACGAGTTCGTAATCCCGACGCTGCCCAAGCACGGCAACGGCAATGAGATGGACTACCTTTATACGCCCGGCTGGTCCGTCGACGACCTCTGGAACGGGCTCTGGGGGCTGCTTCGGGCCTATTCGAATACTCGACAAGACCTTGCCAAGCTGCCCAACCACGACGCGGGAATCGCCGACATAAAGAACCGCGGCGACTGGAACGGGGTCTGTCCGAAGTTCGCGTTTGTCAGGCGGTTCGACGTGACCGCGAAGCTCGCCGAGCACGCGCTTTTCAACCAGGGCGGGACGCTGAAGTACAACCCGCGCAGGGGCAATCGCAACTGGGGGCCGATCCACGACCCGACGGCGATCATGTTCATACGGACGACCGACCTTGAGCCCAACGGCATCACGCTCAGGCCCGGCGTGCCCGTCGAGCCGCTGATACTGCGGGCGGCGGCGGGCGATTGCATCGAGCTGACGCTTAGGAACGGGCTGCCGCTTCAAGCGCCGGATCGTGACGGCTACAACACGCTGCCGATGATCGTCGATAACTTCAACTTCAACCAGCTACGACCCTCGACGACTGTGGGGCTGCGCCCGCAGTTGCTCTTCCAGGACGTGTCGCGCAGTTACGGCATAGACGTAGGCTGGAACCCGCGCTCGACAATCGACCCGGCACAGACCATCGTCTATCAGTGGTACGCGGGAGAGATGAAGGTCGAACGCCAATAACAACGGCATCGCGGTCCCGATAGAGTTCGGTTCGATAGGACTCGCCTCCGCCGACCCGATCAAGCACAGCAACAAGGGGGCAATCGGCGCGATGATAATCGAGCCCAGGACCGCCGAGTGGACCGAGAATCCAAAAATGCGGGCACAGGCCGATGTCATCAAGCCGAATAACATATTCGGCCCCGAGATAAAATTCCGCGAGTTCGTGACGATCTTCCAGAACGACCTGAACCTCAGGTACAAGGGGGATCAGCCTATACGCAATCTCGCGGAGGCAGAAGACCCGGAGGACTCGGGTCAGAAGGCGATCAACTATCGCACCGAGCCGTTCTGGTTCCGCTTCGGGTTCGAGCCGCAGACCGAACTCGGGGATACCCGCGAGAAGGATTTCACTTTCGCCAACCACAACGTCAAGATCGGAGCCGATCCAGTGACGCCGGTCTTTACCGCGAAGGTAGGCACACAGGTGCGCTTCAGGCTCGTACATCCGGGGGGCCACGCGCGCAACAACGTTTATGCGCTTCACGGCCACATCTGGGAGATCCAGCCCTACACGAACGCCTCTACGAGACTCGGCGAGAATCTGCTATCGCAGCGCCAGGGGTTCAAGACAGGCGTCGGGCCGGGGAGCCACTTCGACATGCTTCCCAAGAACGGGGCGGGCGGCAAATTCCTGGTCAGGGGTGACTACCTCTACCGCACGCAGCAGTCGTTCCAGTTCGATGGAGGGATGTGGGGGCTGTTCCGCGTCAACTCGAACAGGCGAATACACATCCGGGCCTACGGCATATCCGCGACCCAGATTCGGGTCGAGTGGGAGCTTGACGAAGGTGTCACGGCCAGTAATTTCAAGGTGCGAAGGACGCCCGCGCCCGACGAGACCGGCGACCCGTCTTCAGGCGCCGCAATCGGCAGCGAAGGCGACCTTGTAGCGGAACTGGGGCCGAGCGCAACCGGGTTCACCGATACTCTGGCGGACGACCACGAGTACCAATACACGGTTGAGTTCACGGACAGTGCGGGGACCGTCGAAGTCTCCGAGCCGGCCGTGGCAAGCACGACCTCGGAAAGCGACGGCCGGGACCCGATAGGTCAATCAACAAGCCCCGCGCCTAAGAGTCAGTCCGTCGTAGCCTCCTCTCGCAAAACAGGCAAAGACGATACCGCGTCGAAAAGCCTGGACCGACTGGTCGCCGCCGCGGGCTCTAATGCCCCGTGGATCGGCCAGTACCTGCCGGCCGCGATCTGGAGGGTTTACTCGCTAAGACTCCGATGATGCAGAATGAATAGTCAAAAGTGAGGGGTGAAGAGAGAGGGTTAAAACCCGACTCTCTTCACCCTCCATTACCAGGAGAAACCATCGATGAATCGCTACACAAGGATAGCTCTTACGGCAGTTCTGTTCTTAAATCCGCTCGCGGCACTATCATCGACGCAGGCGGAAAAGACAGCCGCGAAGGAGGAGGCTTCTAAATCCGCCGCGACGCCGACGACAGGCGGCGGGCGAATCGTCTTCGAGGGTGTCGCGGTAGATTTTTCTATCGGGCAGCCGACCGTTCAGAGCGGGGAGGATGTCAGGGTCGAGTTCGCCATCACCGATGCGAGCACGAATAATGCGATCGCGGGGCTCCGGCCCTCCGTCTGGCTCGATTCAAAAGTCGCGCGGGCGGGCGGCGAGAATAAAGACTGCAAAGAGAAGATTCAATCCTTCATTCAAGGGAATCTCAGGTCGCGGCCCGAGCTCGACCTCAACACGTTCTACATACTTGCCCTGAACAAAGAGTCGAGCATATCGGTCATAGACCCGTTGCTCGGTTATGGCGGCAGCAGACTGCTTACGCTCGTCCCTCTCAAGAGTCCGGGCGAAGACTGGGCGCTCAGCAATGGCGGCAAAAGACTCTTTGTCAGCCTCCCGCTAGTCAATCAGGTCGCCGTAGTTGATACGAATTCATGGAAAGTGGTCGAGCATCTAGACGTAGGGCTGAGGCCCGCGCGCGTCGCCGTCCAGAATGATGGAAAGTACATCTGGGTGGCGAGCGATGGGATGGAAGGGGTCGCGGATTCCGGCGGAGTGACGGTCATCGACACGGCGTCTGCCAGGGTGGCGGCTCGCATACAGACCGCGCCGGGGCGCGGCGACATCGCCTTCTCGTCCGATGACAGGTACGCTCTGCTGACTAACAAGCAGAAGGGGATGGCGAGCCTCATCGACGTGCGAGGGCTAAAGAGCGTCGCGGAGCTAAAGGTTGGCCGCTCGCCGGTCGCCGCGTCCTTTTCAGATATCGGCAAGGCGTTTTACGTAGCCGACGAGCTGGACGGTTCGATAACCGTAGTAGCCGCCGAGGGCTCAAGGATTGTCACTCGCCTCGACGCTCGACCGGGTCTTTCGGCTATCGAGTTCGTGCCGGGCGGCAGATGGGGATTTGCCGCGAACGCCCGCGAGAACAGCGTGACTATCTTCGACTCTTCAGTCAATCGAATTGTTGAGACCGTCGCCGTTGGAAAATCTCCCGACCAGTTAGCATTCACAAACGACTACGCATATGTGCGCTCCGCCGGGTCCGAGGATGTCAGCATGATAAACCTCAGCACGCTCGGAAAGGGGGAAGCCACCAACGTCACCAGATTCCCCGCGGGACAGTTGCCGCCGGCGAACTCATCGGGCCTTTCAATCGCCAGCGCCATCACCCAGGCGCCGGGCGGGAGTGCCGTGCTCGTCACAAATTCCGCCGACCGGATAATCTACTACTACGCGGAGGGTATGGCCGCGCCGATGGGGCAGTTCCAGAATTACAAACGCGAGCCGAAGGCCACGTTGATCGTCGACCGCAGCCTGCGCGAAGAGCGGCCCGGCATCTATTCGGCGAAAGTGAAGTTTCAAAGGGGAGGCGATTATGATGTCGCCTTCTTCCTCGATTCGCCGCGCGTGGCGCATTGTTTTCAAGTGTCCGTAAAGACCAACCCCGCTCAAGAGTACCTTGCCAGGCAGCGAAACTTGCGAGTCGAGCCGCTCATCAAAGATCGCAAGGTCACGACCGGTCAGGCCACGCGGTTGCAGTTCAAGCTCACCGACCCGGCGACCAGACAGCCAAGGGTAGCGTTAAAAGACCTGACGGTTTTGACATTCCTATCGCCGGGCATATGGAACGTCAGGCGAGTCGCGCGCGAAGTCGGCGACGGCATATACGAAATAGATTTTACCGCCCCGGAGTCGGGCGTGTATTACGTATTCGTCGAATGCCCTTCGCTCAAGGTCAAGTACAACCAGAACCCCTACGTCATACTCGAAGCGAGTAATGGAAAACTATGAGGAAGCCGCTATGATCAGATTTTTTTCGTTCGTCGCAGCCATGATAGTCGCGTGCGCTTTCTCGGTAACCGCCGCGGCGCAAGAGGACCCGCACGCGCACCATAAACACGCCGCTATGAATCCGGCGGAGAGCGCGTCAAAGAGTACGCTGTCGAGCATGTCTATACCGAACGTCGAGGTGCTGGACCAGGACGGCAAACAGGTGCGCTTTTACACCGACCTGGTAAAAGGAAAAGTGGTTGTGATCAATTTCATCTTCACCACCTGCACGACCATCTGCCCCCCGCTCGGCGCGGCCTACTCGAAGGTGCAGGAGTTGATGGCCGACCGCATCGGTAAAGATGTTCATCTTATCTCGATCAGCGTTGAACCCGGCCGTTGAACAACCCGGCGAGGCTGAAGCAGTGGGCGGGCAGGTTTCAGGCCCGGCCGGGATGGACGCTGGTCACGGGCAACCGATCCGCGATAGACGAACTGCTCAAGGGGCTTGGCGGCTTTAGCGCCAGAATCGAAGATCACACGCCCACGATTCTCATTGGCAACGAGAGCCTCGGAACGTGGACGCGCGCCTACGGGCTTGCCCCGCCGGCAAAGCTCGTCGAGACGATTGAGGGAGTAGCCGGCAAGCCCGTCGTCACGACGCCTGTCGCCGCGTCGCCCGCGCAGAAATACTTCACGGACGTGCGGCTCGTCAACCAGCACGGCGAAGACATGAAGTTCTACAGCGACTTGCTGAAAGGGAAGGTCGTTATAATCAACGCCTTCTTTACAAGCTGCACGGGCGTATGCCCGCCGATGAATAAGAACCTTGAGCGCGTGCAGGAATGGCTCGGCGAAAGGCTAGGCAAAGACGCGTACATCATATCGATCAGCGTCAACCCCGAAACCGACACGCCGCCCAGGCTGAAGGACTATTCCGCAAAATTCAACGCCAGGCGCGGCTGGTTTTTTCTGACGGGCAGAAAGGATGACGTGAGTTTTGCTCTGCATAAACTCGGGCAAAAGGTTGCCGTCCGCGAAGACCACACGACGGTCATAATCATCGGCAACGAGAGCACAGGGTATTGGAAGAAGGCGAACGGGATGGCCAATCACGACGCGCTCATCAAAGTAGTCGAAAGCGTATTAAACGACAAACCCGCGGGCGTGACGAGTGGCAACAGGTTACGATGATGATCAGGCGGATTAATCCTTATGTCGCGGCCTTGATAATTGCTTTGCCCGTGACGCTCGCGCTAGCGCAGTCGAAAGAGAGCGGGGGGCTGACGGCGCAGGAGAAGCGCGGCAAACAGATATACATTCGCGGCACGAGCGCGTCGGGCAAGCCCATCGCGGCGCTCCTCGGCAGCGCCTCTTTCGAAGTCCCGGCGTCGGCGATGGCCTGCGCCAACTGTCACGGATACGACGGCAAGGGCAAGCCCGAAGGGGGCGTCTTGCCGTCAAACATCACGTGGGCGAACCTGACGAAGCCCTACGGGTTGAGCCACGCGACCGGGCGCGAGTCGTCGCCGTACAACGAGCGCCTGCTCGCGCGGGCGATCAAGGAGGGACTAGACCCGTCGGCAAACAGGTTGCTGACCGCGATGCCGCGCTACGTGATTTCAGACGACGACGCCTCGGACCTGATTGCTTACGTAAAAAAGCTCGGCAGGGATGCCGATCCCGGCGTGAGCGGCGAGTCGATAAGGATAGGGACGTTGCTGCCCGCGAGCGGCCCTTTCGCGGAGGTCGCCCAGACCATGAAGGCGGTCATCGAAGCGCACTTCGCCGAGATCAATGAAGGAGGAGGTATCTACAGCCGGAAGATCGAGCTTGTGGCCGAACAATCCGAGGACAGGTCGGCTCAGAGCCTCAAACGGTTCATCGAGCGCGAGCCGGTCTTTGCCATGGCGGCATCCGTGATAGCCGGGAAGGACAGGGAACTGGCCCTGCTGTCGGAGGCCGAAGAGGTGCCGCTCGTAGGCCCCCTCACCTTCATGCCCGACGAGAAAATGCCGCCCGACAGACACGTTTTTTATCTCTTCTCGGGCTTCAACGACCAGTCGCGCGCGATGGTCCGATATGTCGTCGAAGATGATCGCACAGTTAAGCCTCGCCTCGTGATAATTCATACGGGCAGGATACTGCCGGAAGGGCCTATCCCCGCGATTGAGGCCGAGTGTCGCCGCCTTGGTCTCGGCGCGCCTAAGCTGATCGAATCTGATGCCGCGAGGGGAGACAGGGCGGTGGCGGCGGCGCTGGCCAAGCATAGCGGCGCTGACGCGGTATTCTTTTTCGGTCCGCCGGGTGATTTGAAACTCTTTCTCAAGCAGTGGGAATCGCTCGGCTGGTTCCCGAAGGTCTTTCTTCCCGGCTCGACGGCCGGGGGCGAGCTCTTCGACGCGCCCGCGAGCTTCAAGGGAAAGATATTTCTTTCGTTCCCGACTGTCGCAAGCGATCACACCCAGGCGGGAGTTGCCGAGTTCCTGCGCCTCTCAAATAAATATAACCTCCCTCGCCGGCACCTGCCCGCGCAGGTAGCGGCATACTGCGCTTCAAAGGTCCTCGTGGAAGGGCTCAAACTGGCCGGCAGGGATTTAAGCCGCGAGAAGTTCCTGTCGTCGCTCGAACGAATCTATCGATTCGACACCGGGCTTACGCAGCCCGTCACTTACGGTCCCAACCGACGCATCGGCGCGCTCGGAGCATACGTCGTGATGCTCGACCTTGATAAGCGCGCCTTCTCTCCCGGCCGCTGGGTCGATCTGAATTAGCTTCGCCCATCAAGCTCGACCGGAGCGGCACCGTTTCCCATTTATCATCGCCTTTCCGAAACCCCGCCGCATCGTGTATATTCGCTGCTTTGCACAAAGCGATGTTTTGCT
The DNA here is from genome assembly GCA_963832205.1 of Blastocatellia bacterium. Taxonomy (GTDB): domain Bacteria; phylum Acidobacteriota; class Blastocatellia; order UBA7656; family UBA7656; genus DATBMY01. The sequence goes on from CAWHTK010000023.1 coordinate 254,870, forward strand.
AATAGAATTAACGATGTTTATCAATAAACCGGAGAGGATATGACGAATAAGGGATTTACGCTGTGGTTTACGGGGCTGTCGGGCGCGGGCAAGACGACGCTCGCGCGGATCGTTGAAGCCGAGCTTAGGGGGCGCGGGCACAACGTCGAAGTGCTCGACGGCGACGTGGTGCGGACAAACCTGTCGAAGGGACTGGGGTTCTCCAAAGAGGACCGCGATACGAACATCCGTCGCATCGGATTCGTTTGCGACCTGCTGTCGCGCAACGGCGTTGTGGCGATTGCCGCCGCCATTTCGCCATACCGCGACTTGCGCGACGAAGTCCGGCAAACAATCGGGTCGTTCGTAGAAATCTATGTCAAATGCCCCATCGACGTGCTTGCCGAGCGCGATGTTAAGGGCCTCTACAAGAAAGCCCTCGCGGGCGAGATCAAAAACTTCACCGGCATAGACGACCCTTACGAGGAACCGCTTTCTCCAGAGATCATCATCGAGACCGATATTGAGACCGCCGAGCAGAGCGCGGCCCGCATCCTGGCCAGGCTCGAAGAGTTGTCGCTCGTGGCCCGCGCTGATTTAACCGAACTCGACGAAGATGACCAGGAAGAGGTACGCCGCCGGCTCGAAGCCCTCGGCTACGTCTAAAGGAATTTTGGATTTTAGATTTTGGATTTTGGATTCGGGAACCTGTCCGGCAATCCAAAATCCAAAATCTAAAATCCAAAATAGAATTATGGGTTTATTTGACAGGTTCAAATCCAGCCGGGCCGCGGAGCAGCGGCGTCGCGTCGTGCTGCTGGGGCTCGACGGCACGCCTTACACGCTCGCGCGGCAGTTTATAAAAGACGGCGCCATGCCGAACCTGGCCCGGCTTGTGGGGGGCGGCACGCTGCTCCAGATGGACACGTCAATTCCTGACATTTCGTCCGTCGCATGGACCTCTTTTATGACGGGCGCCAATCCGGGCCGCCACGGCATATACGGTTTTCTCGACCTCCAGCCGAACTCATACAAGATCTACTTTCCGAACTCGCGCCACATCAAGTGCGAAACCATATGGGGGGCGCTCGGGCGAGCGGGCCGCCGCTCGGTCGTCATAAATGTGCCTTCGACTTATCCCGCGCAGCCGCTCAACGGCGTGCTCGTGTCAGGGTTTGTCGCGGTCGATTTGAATAAGGCGACCTATCCGCCCGAGCTTGTGCCGCGACTGCGCGAGATGGATTATCGGATAAACGTCAACGCTCGCAAGGTGCAGCAGTCGCACGACGCGTTGATGGAAGACGTGCTGACGACGCTCGACCGGCGGGTGAAGGCTTTGCTCTACCTCTTCGATAAAGAGCAGTGGGACCTTTTCATCGGCGTCATTACCGAGACGGACCGGTTGCAGCATTTCTTCATGGACGCGATTGCGGACGGCGCGCACAAATACCACGATGCGTTTCGCGATTTCTACCGCCGCGTCAACGGCTTTATCGGGCAGGTTGCGGAGCGGCTCGGAGATGACCTGTTGATGATTATGAGCGACCACGGATTCACGCCGATCAAGCAGCAGGTCTATTTAAACCGGTGGCTTGAAGACAACGGTTTTTTGAAGCTGAAAGAGAACGCGCGCACGATTGAAGAGATAGCCGAAGGCTCGGTCGCGTTCGCGCTGGACCCGGGCCGCGTCTATTTGAACTATAAAGGTAAGTACCCCGGCGGCTCGGTCAACCGCGGCGACGCGCGAAGAATAATCGACGAGATCAAGACCGGGCTTTCCGAGATCAATGCCGGGGGCGACAGGGTGGTTCAGCGAATATACGAGCGCGACGAGCTTTTCAGCGGCCCCGTCGTCGAGCAGGCGCCGGACCTGTGCGTGCAGTCGGTTTACGGTTACGACCTGAAAGGCGCGGTCAATAAGCGAGAATTGATGGATCGTGAAGTCTTTACCGGCATGCACACCCAGGACGATTCTACGTTCTACATCAGCGCCCCGGCCGATTCTCTCAGGGACGGCAAACCTCACATCACCGACGTAGCACCGACTCTGCTTGCCGCGCTTAATGTTCCCGCGCCTGATTCGATGGACGGCCGCTCTATGCTGAAAGTGAGTTGAGCCGCGCCCGAAGGCAGACGCTATGCGCGCAAGAATATCTCAATCGGTTTGTCGAATGAAAACAGCGATCATAGGACTCGACGGAGCGACCTTCGACATCATAAAGCCGCTTGCCCGCGCGGGCCGCTTGCCCGTGCTCGCGCGCCTCATGCGCGAAGGCGCGAGCGCGCCGCTTCGCTCGACGATTCTCCCGAACAGCTTTCCCGGTTGGGCTAGCTGCACGACGGGCACGAGCGAGGGGATGCACGGCGTCTTCTCGCCCTTTATAAAGAACGCGGGCAAGTATAGCGTGCGCGCGATGAGCGGGCGCGACATAATGACGCGGCCCATCTGGGACATTATCACCGAGCAGGGCGGCCGCTCCGTAGTCGTCAACGTGCCGACCACCTACCCGCCCGAGCCGATAAACGGGTTGATGGTGACGGGCATGCTCACGCCGGGCCCGGCATCGGATTTCACGCACCCGGCGTCGCTAAAATCAGAGCTGTTGACCGCCGTCCCCGGCTACATAATAGAGCCCGCCCGCCTGCCCGACAGGCACGCGCGCGCGGAGCTTTTTCGCCGCTCGATAGACCGGCGAGAGCAGGCGTTGAGGTATCTGCTCGATAGAGGCGAATGGGATTTTTTGATGGTGGTCTTTTCCGTGCTCGACCGCGCGCAGCACGATTTCTGGGCCGATATGGACCCCGAGCACCCGCGTCACGACCCGCGCACACCCGCCGAGTTTCGCGGCTTTATTCACGAAATATACGAAAGGCTCGACGCGGCGGTCGGGCGCTTGATCGAGCAATTGCCGGCAGGTGTGCGGGTGCTGGTCGTCTCCGACCACGGCTTCTGCTCCGAGCTTTATGAAGTCCGCGTAAACGAGCTGCTCGCTTCGCGCGGTTTGCTCGCTTTTAAATCTCCCGCGCTGCGGCGCTCGCGCGCCGGGGTTCGCTCGATCAAGGAGAAGATCGCGAGGCGAATTGCGCCACAGAGCGAGGGCGGCAGCGTGCTTGAGCGCAAGGTCCATTATGGGAGCGCATTTCTTGATGAGATCGACTGGCCGCGCACGCGGGCATTCTTCGCTCAGGACAAGGGCGTGTGGGCTAACCTGCGAGGGCGCGAGGAGAGCGGCATCGTCTCCGAAGCCGACTTCGAGAGCGTAATCGAAGAATCGCGCGCGGCGCTGCTCGAACTGGAATCGCCCTTCGACGGCAAGCCGGTATTTGAAATCGCGATGCGGCGCGATGAAGCATTCAGCGGGAACTGGTCGGGTCAGATGCCCGACCTCGTGATGGTCCCGCGTGACGACCGCTACGTCTATAACGAGCGGCCGAGTTATGGCGAAATAATCGTCGCGGCCGATTCGACAACGGGCACGCACTCGCGCGACGGGATATTCATTGCCTGGGGCGGTGGAATTAGATCGGGCGATGCGTTTGTCGCGCAGCCCGACCTGCGCGACGTAGGGCCGACGGCGCTCGCCTCGCTCGGCCTGCCTCTCACCCGCGACATGGATGGAAGACCGCTCGTTGAAATCTTTGAAGGCGAGATCGACTTGAGCAGGCGGGGCAGCTCCTACAGGGAAGCTGAGGCGGGGGCCGGACCGGTTTACGGCGCAAACGAAGAGGCGGAGTTGAGGGAACGACTGCGCGCCCTCGGATATATCGAGTAGCGAGATGAAGACGCTTATCATCGGGCTTGACGCCGCAACGATGGACCTTGTCGGGCCGTGGACCGAGGCGGGCCGCTTGCCCGCGCTCGCCCGGCTTATGCGCGAAGGCGCGAGCGGGCGGATGCTTTCGACGCCGAACATGCACAGCGCGTCGGCGTGGACCTCGATACTGACGGGACTCAATCCGGGCCGCCACGGGCTGTTCGTCTTTTCGGATCGCGATTTCACATCGGGCCGTCAGGTTTTTTTTAAAGGGGGAGACCGCGCGGGCGAAACTATCGGCTCGCATCTCGCGCGCCGCGGGCTTACGTCGGGCTTTCTAAACGTGCCGATGACTTATCCGGCCGAGTGCCCCGCGGGCAGTTTCATGGTGAGCGGGCTCGACGCCCCCGCGCTGAACGAAAGCGCCTTTTGTCCGCGCGAGCTAAAGGAAGAATTATTCGCCCGGTTTCCCGACTACGCCTTCACGCCGCCGGGGCTCGGCGATCTGATGCGCGCCGGGCGAATAGATGACGCCACGTCGGCGTGGCTAAGGCTCACCGAAACGCAGACCGACGCGGCCGAGTACCTGATCAAATCTCACCCGACCGACCTTTTCATGATCGTCTTCACCGCGAGCGACTGGGGCGGCCATAATCTCTGGGATAATATCAACCTCTCTGCGAGCGACGATGAACGAGAGCCCCCGCTGCTTACGATCTATCGCGCGCTTGACCGCTCGGTCGCACGTTTGATCGAATGCGCCGCAAGCGATACTAATATATTCGTGATTTCCGATCACGGCATGGGACCGCATTCGGGCGCATCGTACCACCTGGCCGAATGGCTCGAAGCTAACGGCTATATGACTCGCAATCCGGTATCACAAAGACGCGGCTCGGTCATAAGCGCCGGCCGGCGCACGGCTGTCTCGATGTTGCCGGCCGGGATAAAAGAGAAGATCAAAAAAGGCTCGGCCCGGAGCGCGTCAAGCAGATGCAGGCCGCTGAAAAAGAGTCCTTCTATGCTTCGATTGATTGGTCCAGAAGCGTTGCCTATACGGAACCGGGCCGCCACGTCATAAACATAAACCTTGCCGGGCGAAATCCGGGCGGCATCGTCGCCCCCCAGGATTACACCGCGGTCACGGAAAAGATCGCGGCCGGCCTTGCCCGCTGGTGGGACGAGCGCGGCGTCGCGTTTGTCGAGCGAGTCGCCACGTCGCGACGAGGTCTATTCGGGTCCGTTCGTCGAGCGCGCAAGCGACCTCTACGTCTATTGGGACCCGGCGGCGCGGATCGCGGAGCCTCCGCGCGAGGTGCGGGCGCGCGGGTTCTGGTGGAACGGCGACCACCGGCAGGAAGGAATACTTATATCGAAAGGGCCTGGAATCCGCTCTGGCAGCCAGTTTCACGGCGCGACCGTTTATGACCTTGCGCCAACGGTTATGCACGCCGCGGGGCTTGCCGCGCCCGGCGGGCTTGACGGCAGAGTGATCGAAGCGCTCTTTACCGAAGAGCACGCGGCGCGCAACCCCGTACGAATCGACACGCCGTCGGATGGCCCCGGCTCCGAGCAGAAGAGTCTGACCGACGCCGAAGAAGCGATGGTGGAAGAGAAGCTCAAGAGCCTCGGCTATCTGTAATCTTTGCGGCGAGGATGATAGATGAAGCGAGAAGCCGAAGTAGCATACAAAGAGCCTGCCGCGCTCGCTCATCACCGGGAGTCGCACCGACCCGCCTCGCGTCACATCTTAAACATCGCCCTCCTCGCCCTCGCCATACTCGCGCCCTTCTGGAGAGTTCTGTTTTTCGGCGAGACGCTGATCGATGTAGCCACGCTTGAAAACCAGCTCCCGTGGGGCTACGCGGCCGGCAATACATCGAACCACCCCTATGACCGGCGCGACCTGACCGACATGTATGTGACGCGCGATTATTTCGTCGTGTCGTCTTATAAAGACGGCGAGCTTCCGCTATGGAACCCGTACACGATGGCCGGCCATCCCATATACGCCGACGGCGTCACACAGATATTCTCGCCCTTGCTTCTCGTCTATACATTCCTGGACATCCCTACGGGCTATTCGGTCGCGCGCATAATCGAGCTGCTGCTTGCGGCCGTCTTTATGTACCTGTTTCTTATCGGCATCGGCGTGGGGTCGTCGGGCGGGCTCGCGGGCGCGCTCGTCTTCGGGCTGTCGGCCCATTCGATGCTCCACCTGACGGGGCTCGGCTGGTGGGGCGGTCTGATGTGGCTGCCGCTCATAATGTTATTCGTACACCGCGCCGTAAAAAGGGAGAGCTATCGGCAGGCGGCGGTCGCGGGCGTGCTGCTCGCCGCGCAGTTTTTCTGCGGCTACATGCCGAACCAGATTTATTACGTCGGCGCGGTCGCGCTCTATTACATATTCTTCGCCTTTGTGGGTGAGGCGGGCCAGTCGCGCAAGCGTTATGCGCTTCGCGCGCTCGCCTTGATGGCTGTAACACTCGGGGTGGGATTTCTAATATCGGCCACGCAGTGGGTGCCTATGATGGAGCTGCTCAGGAATTCGAAACAGACGCATCGTGGGCGCGGAGCTTGGCTACATATATCTCCCGCCGTGGTACGGGGCGACACTCGTATTCCCGAACCTGTTCGGCGAAGCCTATGACGTGACCACCCTGACGCTCTTTACAGCCATCGGCGTATCGCACGATCACATACTCTATCTGAGCATCGCGGGCCTGGCGCTCGTGTGCGCCGCGCTCTACTGGCCGGGATTTCGCCACCGCTTGCGAGCGAAGGATGGCGGGTCGAGCCTCTTTCGTCGTGCCGCGCTCGCCGCTCGCGAGCGACCGCTTATGACATTCTTTATACTGCTTGCGGCGATCTCGATTCTCATCATGATGACCGCGCCCATATACGTGCGCCTCACGAGATACATTCCCGTGCTGCAAGTCATCCGTGTAGCCGTGCGCGCGGGCGTCCTTTTCTTGTTTGCCGCTTCCACGCTTGCCGCGTTCGGGATGAACTCGCTTTTGAGATCGGACGAATCAAAGCTGCGCGGCGTAGCCCGAATGTTGAGAACTCTTTCGATTGCGGCCGTGGGGTTTGCGGCGGCCCTGGTGGCCGGCTCTTACCTTCTGCTGGCGATTGGCTTTGCGGCCGAGACAGGCAACCGCGGCGCGGCGGCCTATGTCCGGCGAGTTGCACTTGCGCTGTCCGAGCAATTCGCGCCGCCCGGCCCCGACCTGCTAATCCCCATCGCTTTATTGATAATCGTCACGCTGCTCGTGCGAATGCGCGCCGCCGGCAAGATTGCGAGAAGCACGCTCGCCATGGGCTTTGTCGTTTTGATAGTCGGCGATCTTTATTGGGTGGGCGCGCAGTTCAACCAGACACACGAAGCCCGGCGTGTTTTTCCACGGACCGAGCTGACCGATTTTCTCGAATCTGAACCGATGGGGCGGGTGCTTGTGGTCCCATCAGGTCTTGAAACGAACCGGCGTGTTTTTGATAGAACGAACGACGACAAGATCATCGCGCCTCCCAATACGCTCTTGCCTTACCGCGTCAGAACCGTGACGGGAAAAAACCAGCAGTTCCCCGGTTGGTATCGCGAGTATGCGTCGCTCATAGAGCCGCAACCGCACCTGAGCCACGTGGTATTCGACACCGCCCGTTCTCCTTTTCTCGATCTGCTCGGCGTCCGCTACGTGCTGACGAACGCGTCGAAGCCGCCAATAGAAGGATTGTCCTTTATAAAAGAGGCTGAAGGTGTCGCGATTTATGAGAACCCGAACGCGATGCCGCGCGCGTTCTTTGTGAACCGGTTTGTTAGTGTGAGCAACCCGCGGGAATCGTTCGAGGCGCTCCGTAGCCCGGACTTCGATCCTCATACGACGGCGGTGGTCGAAGCTCCGCCGGGCGTTTTGACCTTCACTCAATTCCAGGGCCTGCCTTCGGGCGAGGCGCACATGCTGGAGGACAGGCGCAACAGGGTTGTTGTAGAGACGAAGAGCCTTCAAGACGGATTGCTCGTGCTGAGCGATAATTATTATCCGGGGTGGATCGCAAAGGTTGATGGTCGGCCCGCGCCTGTGATCCGCGCCAATCATACGATGCGCGCGGTCGGCGTGCCTGCCGGAACCCATGTGGTATCATTCGAGTTTGCGCCGATGACTTTCTGGGCCTCAGTATGGGTGGGCGCGGCGGCGGCGGCGGTCACTTTTTCGGGCCTCGCCTTTTCGGGTGTAAGGGCGCGGCGGCGCAACAGGCGGCGAAATCAAGTTTGATATACGACAAGATAAAAAAGACGGTTAAGCACACGCTGATCTTCGGGCTAGGCAGCGTCGTCAGCAGCGCCTTCGGGCTCGTGCTTGTGCCGGTATATACGCGCTACCTGAGGGCCAGCGAGTTCGGAGTGCTGTCGCTGCTGACGATTTCGCTCACGCTTATTACCATAGTCCTTAAATTCGGCCTCAATCATGCCTTCTTCCGCCATTACTACGAGACCGAAGACCAGTCGCGGCGAAACAGAATTGTCGGCTCGACGCTCCTGTTCCTGATCTTCTCGACGACCGCGAGCATCGCCCTGCTAACCGCTTTCGCGCCGCAGGTGTCGAAGTTTATATTCGCGGGCGACGCCGGGCGCGCCGATCTGCTCCGACTCGTATTCCTCATAAGCTTTTTCGAGATCATCGCGCTCATACCGGATTCGATACTCAGAGCGAAGTTCAAGTCGGCCCGTTACTCGATCCTCAGCGTCATCGCTTTTTTCTTTCAGCTCGTCTTCATCACGTATCTGGTAGTCGTCGTTGACGCGAGTATCGAGAACGTGCTGATCGGGCGGCTGGCGGGCGCGGCTTTCGAGGCGGCGATCTTTTTCCTTATGGTGCGGCGCGAGCTGAGCCTGAGCTTTTCGCTGACCGAGCTCAGGGGGTTGCTCGCCTTTGGCATCCCGCTCATCTTCGGCCAGATCGCCTTCACGCTCTTTATGATGATCGACCGCTTCTTTCTGGAGCGGTATTCGACCGACCGCGAGCTGGGAGCATACGCGCTGGCGAACACGCTCGTATCGGTCGTGACGGTGCTTGTGACCGTCCCGTTCAGCCAGGTCTGGACCGTGATGCGTTTTTCGGTGATGAACGAAGAAGGCGCGGAAGAGTATTATTCGCGCGTACTCACCTACATAGTTTTCGTCAGCATGTTTTTGGCGCTATGCGTCGCGGCGGTGGCGGGTGACGGGCTCGTGCTCTACGCGCTCAAGAGCTACTGGTCGGCGGCGCAGATAATCCCGCTGCTGGCGCTGGCGGCGGTGCTCGACTCGGCGTCGCGAGTGCTCAACATCGGCATCACCCTGAAGAAGCGCACCATTTACGCGCCGGTAGTCATCCTGGCCGCGCTCGCCGTAAACATCGCGCTCAACTTTTTACTGATACCTCGTTACCAGGCGTTAGGCGCAACCATCTCGACCGTGATCTCATACGTCGTCTTTTGCGCGCTCCGCTACTGGGCTTCGAATATGTTCTTCAAGGTGCGGTACGAATGGGGCCGCGTCTTTATGGTGCTCGGAGCGGGCTCGGCGCTGATCGCAGCTTTCTATGTCAGCGACTACCTGCGCGGCGAGACCTTCAACCGTTCGAGTCTGTTTTTTTCGCTGCTGATAAAAGTGCTCCTCGCGTTGTCGTTCCCGTTGCTGCTTTTCGCGCTGAGGTTTTATGACGACCGCGAGCGGCGCAGAATAGCCGAGCTATGGAGCAAGGTTCCGGTCATCTTCAGGCGACGCCGGTTCAACGAGGGCGTGATGATTTTGATCGTATCGGTCGGGACGATATTGCTCGTCGGTTGCTTGATGATAATGGCGGCGAGTCATCGCGGTTGACTACCAACTGGAATCCGAGCCGCCGCCGCCGAAGTCAGACCTACCACTATAGCTTGGGCCGGAATCATAGCTAGAAGATGAACCGGTCAATTTAGACGAGCCGGAGCTAAACCCGGACCAGCCGGAATTATAGCTCGATGAAGATCTATCGTCAGGCGCGGAGCTTTTCTGCGCCCTCCCGCCTGCCGTCCCCGCACGGCTCCCCGCCTCGCGCCATTGCTTTCTAAGGTTCAATATGAACCCACCTATCCCGACAATTGGGAACCCGATTACAAGCAACCACAATAAGCCGATCCCGCCGCCGGAGGTATTCGCCGTCGCTTGCCCCGGCTCATAGGCCGTTCCCATTCTTTCAAGAATCTTATCCATGCCAAGTGACAAGCCCGCGCCGAAATCACCCTTCTTGAAATAGACGTTCATCGCCCGGCTAATTTCGCCAGTAAAGCCGTCCGGCAACTCTCCCTCTATGTGGCGTGACGTGCGGAAGGCCGTCTTTCGATCCTGTATGGCCACGAGAACAAGCAGCCCTCTTACGTCATTGTCCTTTGAGCCGATGCCCCACGAGCGGGCCATCCGCATGGAGAATTCAAAACCATCCTCGCCCTCCAGCGACTCAACGGTGACTATTGCAATCTCCGTCTTGTATTCGCTTTTTAACCTTTCGGCCTTTGCCTGAATCTCCGCTCTCTTCGCGTCGTCAATCACGCCGGCGAAGTCATGCACATAGGTGCCGGGTAAGGGTGATGGGATTGAAGTCTCGGCCTTCGCCATCACCGCTACTCCGAGGATCGCTGCTAATGTAATAGCTGTTAGTTTCATAGTCTCCCTTCCAAAAGAAAACGCTATACATATTCCTATACACGATGCAGGTACCTTGCATGGATGTGGAATTGGTCACACGCGCTGTGTGGAACTAGTCACACTGATTAACTATGGAGTGGCTTAGGGCTGGATTCCGCGGCAATCTTCAGTTGTGGCGTAGCGTTATTTATAGTTGTCTCTGATTACCTGAGAAAGGAGATGCTCCCTGTAATCGCATGCGTTTGTTCGCCGCTCGGATTCCGCCAGGAGCGGGATGTGAACATTGCGCCCCTCCGGGGCTCAGGATTCTATCAGGAAGGTGTCTTCTATAGACATTTCGTCCCTACGCGACTCTCGTTGACATACTTTTTGTCCAACGCCGCCATTAGAATACTTTTGATCCCCGCGCCGCTGTAAGATATTAAGTCTCACTAATAGAGCAATCGACGTATCACTCATCGTGCCCGATCAGGTTTAGATGTGGCAGGTGGCGGAAAGTTTATGGAGCGAGGCAGAGCCCCATAGTGTCTTCGCAGGACATTCTCAGCTGGTTTGTTATTGGCAGTATAGCCAGGATCAAATGAGCCACCCTGATCCGGGTTGGTCGTCCAGTTCCACCAGAATACTCCGCGCCACCAATCCTGTCCCGCGAGCGATTCGAAAACTGCTTGATAGCAATCCGCCTGCTCCCGAGGGTCAAGTCCGCCAGAAAGTCGATAGTCGTAGGGCTGGCGATTCGCTCCATCTATACTTCGATAGCCAATCTCAGTGAAGATGATTGGCCGATTCCATTTATTCGACAATTTACTGAGGCGCGATTTAATTGGGACCCAGGCTGCTTTTAATTCAGCGACTGTGGGGCGATTACTAGTCGTTAGGGGATAATATGCATCCACCCCTATAGCGTCCAATGTGTCCCACCATGTTATCTTATCCTCCTCGCCCCAGTTCGCAGCGTATATTATAGGGCCTCTGTATATTGATCGTACCGTCCTGGCCACCCCCCGCCACTGCTCAGCACGATGCGACGTGCCCACAAGCTCTGTTCCAATTGCAAAATAATCCGCGCCCGTTTCCTGTGCAATGCCGGCATAACGCATAAGAAAATCCGTGTAACTATCAAACCATTTCCCCCATGCTGCCTCATCGTTACCGAAATCTATCTGCCCTCGCCAGTGGTTTGGATCGTCCGAGAGGTCGATATGCGGCTTGAGCATGACTTTTATACCCAGGCTATGAGCGTATCGGATCGCATGCGTGAGATCATTATCCGTAGGAGTGAGAGTGTCCGTCTTACATTGAACCGTAGTAGACGTGGTCCTTTCCTGGTAACAGGTAACAATGAGCGCGACCCAATTGACGCCCATTGGCTTAATCACTTGTGAAAGAGTCGTGTCCGACTGTCGGCTTGAATACTCATCCCGCCGCCAAGAGGTATAGGCTACTCCTTTCATAAACGCTGTGTTTGAGCCAGTTCCTACCTTTATTGCCTTATAACGACCATCTGGAGATTGGATTTCTCCCGGAACATGATGTGAGGAGTAGAATCGACAGTAGCCCGAAACAGGAAGCGGCAGGCATAAGAACTCTCATAATGTTATTTGACGCAATAATTGCTTACACCCGTATATCCCGCAAAATCCGACGTCCAGGGCGCATTCAGAAAAACCATAGCGGCAGGGGGTATCTTGAAACTCCACATCAACTAGCGCCAGAAATGTAGAAGCAAAGATGCTGCCCAGAATATCAGAACGGCACCCTCGCCTAGCAGCGATAGCAAAAGCCCATAGCCAAGCGCATGGTGATGTGGCAGCTCAAAGTGTAACTTGCCTGCTAACTCATCCATACGTTTACTCAGTCGTGTGGCCATCTTGTAAAACCTTCCATACGACAAAAAGAAGAGTAGTGATATTAAGAGATTAAACCAGCAAAAGAGAATCTTTATATACTCGGATATACTATCCCGGAAGACGAATCCTATAGATAGAGCCGTAATGGTTAAGTAGATTGTCACCGTCTTAGCTGCGAAATCAAAATAACCCTGATGTAACTGATTGGCTAGCTTGTATTCCTCCAGGTTAGCTAACCGTTCATTCTCCGCCAAGTCCGGGCTAAGTTTCTCCTTCTCGCTGATGCGAAGATTCTTCTCACTCCTTGCTCTTTGTTCTCTTTTCGGGCTGGACATATATTTGCTCGTGTAGCGCAGATTAAATATTAACAGCCGACAATTTAAAATTATTTCCCGAATGCCGTGTCAGAAACTGCCGTATGCCCATCCACCTTTTGGGGGCCAATAAACCTGCCGCTCTCGGTGCTCCAAAGTCCGGTCCAGGTATAGGAGCTTGGGTGCCCATAGTGGTATGCGGCGGCAAATTGCTTTGAATCAGGGCTAAACTTTGCGCTCTTAACATCATTGCCAGTAAATTCAGCCTTAGTGGTGAAGATCACTCGTCCCGTCTCGTTTTCCATTACCTGATAATGGAGACCGTCATTTTGACTAACTGGCTCGGCCCTATAGCGGCCATCTGGAGAGAATAGTATAGGCAGAGACTCATGCTGCTTCGCGCATGACGCGGCGAATAGTGTTAAGCCCATCCCGATTATAATAACGACAGAAGAGCGTAGGTTCCTGGAGTATTCTTTCCGCTGAAACATGGCCGGGTTCCTTTCTCTGTGTTCATCTCGGTCATAACTTCTTACCCTGTGGCCTGGAGCAAGGCCATAAAGTACAGGGCTGTGCTGGCAGATAGCCTCCATTTGGCGTACCTCTTAATGGCCAGGCTACCGCGGTGTTAGCTATTACAAGTAGACGTATCAATCTGTTTAGCCAATGCATGAGGCGGGAAAGTCGATAACGAGTCAGTGTGCCCAGTTAGAATGCTGATCCCCCCGCCACTATGTGCGTGTTGAGGATATTTTTGCCTATTCCTGCTGCCCGCCATCGGCGGCTATTTTGAGACGGAGAATAAGAAAGCCCGCTGGCGAGCAGGGACATGGATTGATGAAACCTTCGACGCTCGGCTTGTCGATTTAAGGCGTGCAAAATTCCCGCGCTTGCGGAGCTACTTTAAAACTCGTCTCTGCTGTCGCGGCGATTCTCCGGCACTATCAACGCGAAAGAGAGGGGCAAGATGTGACCGTAGCGGTTGCGCCATCGACATAAATCGTTTAGCCTTTTCTCTTTGCTTAGGTGGCAAGAAGCTGGTAACAAAATCGTCCTGGGCGGTGTAAGTAAGCACCCGCTCAGGCGAGATAAGTCGAAGAAAACAGAGCGAGGGCGAAGCTTCAGTTCTTTTATGTCCAAAAGGGTACTCTTTATAGGTCTGGACGGCGCGACATTCGACGTGCTCGATCCATTGATTAGCAAGGGGTTGATGCCGCGCCTGAGCGACTTCATCCGCAACGGCGTGCGCGGGCCGCTCGAAACAACGATCCCCCCGATCACTCCCACCGCCTGGGTTTCGTGGATGACGGGCAAGAATCCGGGCAAGCACGGCATCTTCGAATTCCTGTTGCGCCGTAAAGGATCGGGCGCGCTGCCCGACGTGCCCGTTAGCGCGCGCGCGCGCGACGGCCTCCCTTTCTGGGACATACTCGGCCGGATGGGCAAACGCGCCATCGTGACGAACGTGCCCTGCACATACCCCCCAATGATTGCCAGCGGCGTGATGGTGTCGGATTTTTTGACCCCGCGCGGCCGGCGCGATTTTACATCCCCCGAGAGTCTCATCGAAGAGATCGAGAGCCGATTCGGCCCGTACCAGCTCTATATAACCGAGGTCTATGCGCCGGGCAAAGTCGATAATATCTTGAATCAGCTTTTCGTCGAGCTTGAGTATAAGACCCAGGTAAACCTCTACCTGATGGAGCAATACGGCTGGGATGTTTTGGCCACGCACTACTGGAGCACGGATCGCTTTCAACACGAGCTGTGGCACCTGCTCGACGAGTCGCACCCGTTCTTTGACCGCAAAGAGCACGACGCGCACATAAATCGAATACACGAATACTGGCACGCGGTAGACGAGACCATCGGCAAGCTGTGCGACGGGGCGGGCGAGGATACGACCGTCTATATGGGCTCCGACCACGGGTTTGGCCCGATAAAGAAATTTCTCTGTTTCAACATCTGGCTGATAAACGAAGGGCTGCTCGTGCTAAAGGGCGACGCGCTGACGCGGCTGAAGCGGGCGATCTTCCGGATCGGCCTGACGCCCGACCTGGCCTACCGCTCGGCGATGAAGATGGGGCTTGCGCACCTGCGCCTTTCAGTCGGAGTGACCAACCGGTCGAAGCTTATGAAGTTTGCGAACGCCTTGATGCTTTCGCTCGAAGACGTCAACTGGTCGCGCACCGTCGCCTTTTCAAAAGGGAATTACGGTCAGATATACATCAACCTCCGAGGGCGCGAAGCTAAAGGGGCGGTCGAGCCGGGAGCTGAATACGAGCGGGTCCTGGAAGACGTTATAGGCCGTTTGCGGCGGCTGACGGACCCCGAGGGGGGGCAGCCGCTGATCGGTCCCATATGGCGGCGCGAAGACCTTTACACCGGGCCGCACTCGGACGAGTCGCCGGACATACAGTTTTTGCCGAACGATATGGCTAACAAGCCGCTGGGAACCCTCGACCTGACGTCGAACAAATTCATAACGCCGGTCTATGGAAACTCGGGCGACCATCGAATGCACGGCGTGATGATGGGCCGCGGCCCCGAGCTGCGGCGCGGGGTCGAAGTTGACGGCGCGCGCATAATCGATTACGCGCCCACGATACTCCACACGTTCGGCGTAGAGGTGCCGTCGGACATGGACGGGCGAGTGCTTGAAGAGATTTTCACCGACGAGTACATGACGCGAAACCCGGTGAGGGTTTCGACCGCCGCCGATTACGCCGCGCCCGAAAGCGTCGGGGCGATGACCGACGAAGAGAGCGAAGAGATACGAGAGCGGCTACGCGGTTGGGGGTATCTCGGTTAGAATGAATAGACGGTTGGTTGACGGTCCGCGCCGGGGGGTTACTCCTCAAATCTAACCCGCCGGGCGCGGCCTTCGACAATTTTAGTATAAGGAGGGGAAAGACAATTCGTACATCAGCTATGTCTAAGAGTGGTCATAAGGGGATAAGTCGCATAGACCAGCCTTCAAGGAAGACCTACGGCTGGTTTGTCAGGGTAACGTTCAACAGCCAGCGACGAGTGAAGTTTTTCAGCGACAAAGCCAACGGGGGTAAAAAGAAGGCTCTCGACGCGGCAGTGGAATTCCGCAACCGCGCCGAAAAAGAGCTTGGCAAACCCCGCACGGATCGCCAGGTCGTTGCCTTCAACCCGCGCAACAGCACGGGCATCATGGGTATTCAGCTCAAACGCAGATACGTGCGCGGAGAGAACGGCGACCGTGTCGCAAAGGAGTATTACATAGTGACGTGGAACCCGGAGCCGGGCCGCGTTGACCGGGTGCTCGTGCCCGTAGATAAGTATGGCGAGAAGGGCGCGCTCCTGCGGGCCTGTAAAATCCGCAGGGAGAAAGAGCGCGAGATGTATGGCAGTGTGGTAAAGATTAACTGGGCTAATAATCTAAGCAATCTGGCCAGCTAACTTGCCGAGCCTGACTTTTAATAATTCCGATGAAGTCGCTAGCCTGACTATGCTGTTTGACACCATATCGGCGGTGCTGCCTGCGTTAAACGAGGAAGAGAACATCGAGACAGCCACGAACCGCATGGCCGAGGTATTAGGCTCGCTAGGACTTCGAGAGTGGGAAGTAATCATAGTAGATGACGGCTCGACGGACCGCACCGGCCAGATTGCCGATTCTCTTGCGCAGAAAGACCCGGATCACATCCGGGTCTTTCACCATACGCCCAATCTCGGCTATGCCGAGGCGCTGAAGAAGGGATTCACAAGCGCGCGCCATCAACTGATCTTCTATACCGACTCGGACAATCAGTTTGACGTCCGCGAGCTTCGGAGTCTTCTCCCGCTCATCGAAAACGCCGACATAGTGTGCGGCTTTCGCATATACCGCTTCGACCCGCTCACCCGACTCGTGCTCTCGTGGGGCTTCAACCTGATTGTGAGAATTATGTTCCGCATAAAGGTCCGCGACATCGACTGCGCCTTCAAGCTGTTTCGCCGCGAGGTCTTCGAAAAGGTGACGATTGAGTCCAAAAAGTTCTTCGTCAACGCCGAGGTGCTGGCCAAGGCCAAATACCATGGCTTTCGCATGGTGGAGGTAGGAGTGCGACACTATCCGCGGCCCGCGGGCCGCTCGACGATAAGGCCGAGCCACATTCCCTCGACGCTGCGCGAGCTGTGGCGGATATGGTCAAACATCTATCTGAAGTCGGACGGGAAGCGCAAAGAATAATGACTACGCGCCGAACCGACGAGCCGGAAAAGCACGCACCCCACGAGCGCGGCGCGCGGTGGCGTGCGCTGCTGCAAATCGCTGTAGGTGTCGGCGCGCTCGCGCTGGTGATATTAAAATCCGACGTGCGGGCGATCTCCGAAGCCATCGGCTCTACTCGCATAGCGCTTCTGCCGCTCGCCGTGCTCGCGTCGTTTACGGTGACCTGGTTGATGGCTTACCGCTGGAAGCTGATACTCGGCGCGCAGGGCTCCGGGCTCAAGACGCCGCGCCTCTTCCTTTACTATCTAATCGGCATCTTTTTTATGAACTTCGTTCCCGGCGGCGGAGTCAGCGGGGATGTCGCGCGGCTGATATACGCCTCGCGCGAAGTGCGCGATAAGGCGCTCGTGCTATCTTCACTCGTTTATGAGCGACTGGTCGGGCTTTTTACGCTGCTCACGATAGGGCTCATCGCGACGCTCGCGAGCCGGCTGGACTGGGAATCCGAGCGAGGTATCCTGGTAGCCGAGGCTTCGCTTGCCATTGCCTTTATATGCACGCTGACCCTGATGACCGGCGTCGTCTCCGCGCGCGTGGCCCGGTGGAGCCGAAAAGCCGGCGAAAGATTCAACGCGAAAAGGCTCGGCGACGGGCTGGCGCGGACGGTCGAATCGATATCGGAGCTAAGAAAGCGTCGCGGGATGCTCGCGGCGACGGTCCTGCTGTCGGTCGTGATAAGGGGCGTGTGGGGAGTGGGCTGTTTTGTCGTCGCCCGCGCGATGGGGCTGCCCTTGAGCTTGCCGCTGGTATTCTCATTTATGGCGCTCGTCGACATAGTCAGGATGATGCCCATATCCGTGGGCGGCATCGGCGTGCGAGAATGGGCGCTCGTCGCGCTCTTTGCCACGGTCGGCCTGTCGCGGGAAAAAGCGGTCACGTTCTCGATACTCGCATTCGCGCCCGTCTATTTAAACGCGATAGCCGGCGGCTTTATATACATATTGAGCGCCCGGCGCGGTCGCGAGGCGGGCTCTTCGAGCCTGGCGTGGGCTAATCCGCGGGCGAAGGGGTAGCGGTGGTGAGCGGCGCGATTACCAGATCGAATAAGGAAGAGGTAAGCGGCCGCTCGGACGTCGCGCGCGGCCCACTTGCGAATAATCCCCGCGCTCGTGCTGCTCGCCGCCGCGGTACTGTACAGCCAGGTCTACTTCCGCGAAGAATCACTCCCGACGGGAATAGGCGCAAACCTCGTTCCCGCCGAGCGCGTCTTTGAAGGCGAAATCCCTTACCGTGACTTTTACAAGATTCAAACGCCGGGCATCCTCCTGCTCAACGCCGGGCTCTTCAAACTCTGGGGCGTGAGCCTGCTCGTAGCCATGACCGGGGTGATGGTCTTCAAATCGCTCGCGGTGATGATGGCATTTGTCGCGGCCCGCGAGGTCGTCTCCTGGAAACTCGCGCTCGTGCCCGCGCTGCTTGCCGCCGTGTGGCTCCCGCCCGGCGGGCCGTTTCGCCCCGCGCCGATTCAGTACGAGATGGTCTTTCTGCTCGCGGCCATATTCTTCACGCTCAGGTGGGTTGAGAAGCGGCGGCCCTGGCAGATGTTCGCGGCCGGGCTCGCCGTAGGCTGCGTCGCGCTTCTAAAACAGAATGTCGGCGTCTATTCGGCCATCGCGCTTGCCCTTTCAATCGTCTTTGCCGGAAACGACATGCCGCGCTCGCTCAAAGGTCTAAAGCAGATTTACGTCGGGTCATTGAAATCGCACATGCGCTCGCATATCGCCGCCGCCGCGGGAATCCTTTTGCCGCTCGCCGCGCTCGCGATCTATCTGGCCGCGAATGGCGCGCTCGGCCCCGCGCTGCGCGTCTTCATAAGCGGCCCCGCCGAGCACATCCAGATGAAGCTCACGGGCTATCCGCTTCCGAAACACGTCTTGCTCATTCTTATCGCGGGCGCGGGCGCTTTGATTATCGTCAACGCCGCGGAGCGCCGGTCTCCGAGACTACGGCCCGTGATGCTCGCCGTCATACTGGCTCTGGGAGCCGGTTTCGCGGTTCTTGCGCCGCGCCCGTTCGTCGATAACTCGATCTACTGGTTCCCGCCGCTGCTCTTTGGCTGCTCCGCGTGGCTCTATGCGCGGCGCGAGCGCGCCGACGAATCGGACGGACTGGAAAAAACATACCTGCTCGTGCTGCTTCTTTTCTCGCTCGCGGCCTTCGGAGAAGTCTTCCCGCGTTCGGTGCGCGGCCTCGTTATTGGAACAATGCCGCCCGCGTTCATTCTCATGGCTTATGTGCTTTTGAGGCGCGGCGCGAGGGCCGAGCAGCGCCGCCGCGTGTTCGCGCTCGCATCGGTCGTGCTGATCATTTTCGGGCTGCGCACCGTGTTGCCGCGCTACTTCGCATTCGAGGGTGGGCGCGCACGATTGAAAGCGGAAACCGAGCTGGGCTTTGAGCGAGGGCGGGGCGTCTTTCTCCCGGAGAATAGGGCGAGGGAGATTAATGCCACTGTAGAGCTTATTCAATCGCGCGTGGTCGAGGGCGGCTACTTTTTTGCGCACGCGCTCGACGCTTCGACTTACTACTTTCTCGCCGCCCGAAAGAGCCCGACCGGGGCGACGCTCTGGAACGACGCGGGCACGACCGATGCGGAGCGGGCGCGCACGATGGGCAGGCTTGTCGAAGAGGACGTGCGGCTGGTGCTGACAAACGACCAGGCGCTGGAAAACGAGCGGTTCGGGCCGCTGAAAGAGTTTCTGGCGGGCTTTAAAGAGACAGGTCGCATCGGTAAGACGATAATCTTGGAGAGGTGAGCACAGGAGAATCAGGGACAAGCTTAATGTATAAAGGTCACCGCATAGCGGTCGTAATGCCAGTACATAATGAAGAGTCTTTTATCGAGCGAGCCATCTCGCGCGTGCCGGATTATGTCGATGTAATCATCGCGGTCGATGACGGCAGCAGCGACGGCACCTGGCCAAAGCTATCGCGTATCTCAGATGAAAGGCTCATCCGGCTGAGACACGCTTCAAACCGGGGCGTCGGGGCCGCCACCAGGACCGGCTACCGCGCCGCGATCGTTTACGGCGCGGACCTGATAGCCGTTATGGACGGCGACGGGCAGATGGATGGGCGAGACCTCTACCGCTTGTTGGAGCGGGCAATCGCGGGCGCGGACTTTGTCAAAGGCAACCGGTTTCTCGACTCGCGAAGTATCGACGAAATGCCGCGCGCGCGCTACATCGGCAACCGCTTTTTTAGCTGGCTCACGAGACGGGCCGCGCGCTTTGACGCGAGCCTCGACGCGCAGTGCGGATACACGGTGATTCGCCGCGCGGCGCTAAAGCGCGTAAACCTGGATGGGCTCTATGAGCGATACGGGTTTCCCAATGAAATGCTGTTTGCGGCTCTGGGAGCCGGTTTGAAGGTCGAATGCGCGCCGGTCAGGACGCATTATGGCTCTGAAGTATCGGGCATCAACCCGCTCACGTCCGTGCCGACCATCCTTTACCTTATCGCGCGCGGCTGGTTGCGCGGCAGGCTCGCGATGAAGGCGAGGCATCGCGCGGTTTCGATTGCCGGGGGCGAGAGAGTTTCAGAAATTGGCGTTGAAAGTTAACCGAAGACCAAGAGTATTAATACTGACAAGCTCGTTCCCGTCGAGTCCCGACGACGAAACCTGCGGGTACATACGCGACTTCGCCGGGGAGCTGTCGGCCGATTTCGAGGTCGAAGTCCTCACGCCCCCGGATTCGAGCGCCCCCTCCTGGCCTGATGATTCGTTTAAGCTGGCGAGGTCGCGCTCGATACTCCCTTACCGCTTTGACCCTTTGCAGGCGGGGCGGGATTTTAACAGGCTGGCGAGCAGCTCGGCTCTTATAAAGTTTGCGGCGGCGCTGTCGCTCTCGGCGTTTGTCATTAAGGCCGCAAAAAAGGCCGCCGCCGCCGACCTCATATGCTCGCACTGGCTCGCGCCTTCCGGTCTGGTCGGCGCGCTCGTATCAAGGGCGCTCAATAAACCGCACGTCGTCATCGAGCATTCCGGCGCGCTCCATATGCTTTCGCGCCTGCGCGGCGGCGGCGCGATTGCCCGCTTTATTGTTGCGCGGAGCAACCGGGTGATTACGGTGAGCGAAGATTTAAAGCGCAAGCTCACGACCCTCTGCCCGGACGCCGCGCCGAAGATTGATGTGATCCCGATGGGGATCGCGGGTCGCGCATCGACCTGTGTCGAAAGCGGTAGCGAAGCCCCGGCACGCAGGGTCTTGTTCGTGGGGCGACTCTCGGAAGTCAAAGGCGTCAACGTGCTATTAAAGGCGGTCGCGCTTGTGGGCGGTGTCGAATTAATAATCGCGGGCGACGGCGAGCGCAGGCGCGAGTATGAGACGCTTGCTCGCGCGATGGGTTTGAATGCGCTATTCGCGGGTCGCATAACGGCCGCGGAAAGAGAGAGTCTGTTCCGGTCGAGCGATGTCGTTGCGATTCCCTCAATCGTTTTGGATGGAGGCAGGACCGAAGGGATGCCGGTCATCTGTATGGAAGCAATGGCGTCGGGGAAGACGGTCGTGGCTTCGCGCGTGGGCGGGCTGGCTGAAATTGTGCGCGACGGGCATAATGGGCTGCTTTGCGAGCCGGGCGATCCGCGCGCTCTTGCCGATGCGCTCAGTGTTGCCCTTGATAGCGCCGAGCTGCGGCGTCATCTTGGTTTGAACGCGGCGCTGACGGCAAAGCAATACGTGTGGTCGGCACTTGGGCCAAGATTTAGCCGCGTGTTAAGAGAAGCTTTGGAGGAGCATGATTCGGTCATTCGCGATAAGAGATACGAAGCAGGAAATGCCGGCTGCTGACGTAGCGCGCGTGGCAGGGCGCGGGACCGTTTACATCACCGCGGCGAAGCTCTGGTTCATGGCGAGCGGGTTCGGCATCCATTTCATACTTCCGCGCCTGATGGGCAAAGACGCGTTCGGCCTCTACAGCGTCGTCATCGGCATCGTCTCCATCGTAAACGCCGTCATAGTAACGGGGACATACCAGACCGTTTCTAAATACATATCGCAGGAAGAGTCGAAGGCCGACGCGGTAAAGTCGAAGGCCCTGCGGTTGCAAACGGCAATAGGCGGCGCAATATCATTGGGTTTCTTTCTGCTCGCACCGGTGACGGCAAGCTATCTCAACGACCCGCGCCTTGTCGATTATCTGAGGCTGGCCTCGCTTATCACGCTCGCCTATTCGTTCTACTCGGTCTATACGGGATACTTCAACGGGCGCAAGCGATTCCTCGCGCAATCCGCGCTCGACATGACCTATTCGACATTGAAGCTTGTCTTCATCGTCGGGCTGGTCTGGCTCGGGTATGGCGTGGGGGGCGGGGTCGCGGGGTTCGCGCTCGCCGCCATAAGCGTGCTTATGGTGTCGGCGCTTGTCGCGGGGAAGGGAACAAACGCGGGCGAGGTGCGCGCGTCCGAGCTTATAAGATTTCAGGCATACCTGCTCGCATTTACCTTCGTGCTGAACCTGTTGCAGAAGGTTGACCTCATCCTGGTCAAGGCCCTGTCTTCGCCCGAAACGAGCATAGCCGACCTGAACGCCGGGTCATACAGCGCGGCCATAAACGTCGCGAATCTCACTTACCAGGTAATAATCTCGGTGACGTTCGTCATCTTTCCTCTGGTCTCGCAATCCACATTCGAGCAAGACCGGGACAAGACGCGGGGCTACATTGCAAATACGGTGCGCTACACGCTGATAGTGATGGCGCTGCTCGCGACGCTCTTTTCCGCAAACGCGAGCGAAGTGCTTCGGGTCATATATCCGCAGAGCTATCAGGACGCGAGCGGCGCGCTATCGGTTGTCGCTTTCGGCATGCTCGGCTTCGGGCTGTTGCAGGTCATGACGACGATCATTTCGGCGAGCGGCAGGCCGACGGTGTCGCTTCTGATTGGGGTCGCCACTTTTGGCGTATCGGTATTGCTCAACTCGATGCTTATACCCTCGCGCGGTATAGTAGGCGCTGCAATCTCGACGACCGTGGCCATGCTGATAGGCGTGGCGCTCGCGGGGGGATACCTGGTATCGCGGTTCGGCGCTATGATTCGCCCGTTGTCGCTTCTCAGGATTGCCTTATGTGCGTCGGTCGTCTTTTTCGGATCAATGTTATTTGCGCCGACCTCAATACCGTTGATACTCGCGCAGCTCGCGGGGCTCTCGCTCGCCTACGCGGGAGTGCTTGTGTTGACCGGCGAGCTTAACCGGCAGGACCTCGATTCGGTAAAAAGAGTCCTCGGCAAATAGATACGGCATTTATAAAACGACGACACCTGACAATCGTTTGAAACCCGCGTCCACTCGCCTGATACAGATGATCGGTTTAGTAGTATTCTTCTCATGCGCTTGATCTCGGCAGTAGTTTTTGCGAGAATCGGGTCACCTTCATAGAGGCTTCACAGGGTTCATACCATTCGGTTTTCATATATGTCGTGATTGCGCGGTCTGTTAATTCCGTTATCGAATGACAAGCGATCAGTTCCGGCGGGCAATCAAGTGATTTTAGAACAACCGTTTCACTCGTGAAAAGAATTTAGGAGGATGAACTATGAGCAAAAATCAACCTAACCCGGCAGGAAATGAAGGGGCCTCCAGCAAAGAAGAAGATAAGTTCCAATCCTCGATCTGGCTTGAGGTGGCAAACGTTCGTCTTGAGAATGAAGGTGTACAGATTCAGGTTAAAGGTGATAGGGCCGACCGCGAGCCTGTGTGGAGGAACGTTGAGCTGGAGGGAACCAGCTTCTATAAGGACGGAAAACCGGATCACAATGCTGCGTATCGATCAATCACGGATGGCCTGGATAAGAAGAGAATCGTGCTTGCTAACTTAACCGTACAGGATGGCAAAACGCTAAAGTGCACATACATCCGCGTGCAGTACGCCGAGTCGAACAGCCGGTAAGGAATATCTTTTAATGGAAGAGCGGGTTGGGTTCGGCGCGCACAAGATCGAGCTTAAGCCGGGGGCCACGCGCGAAGAGCGATTGCGTCGCAGCCGCGCAATGCTTTCGCGCGTCTTGAATCTTGGCACGACCGTCGCCTTCGTCGGCGCGGGCTGTTCGATCCCTCTTGGCTACCCAAGCTGGGGAGAGTTTGCGAAGCTGCTCGTCGAGCGCGCCATCGAAATCTGCCAATCGGCGGTGTACGATACCAGCGCCACGGACTCAAAGATGCTCGAAAGGTTTCGAGAGCAGCTACAATCGGGGCCGGTCAGACCGCACCAGATCATGTTTATTCTTGGTGAGACCAAGAAAGTCTTTGAGCGGTGCGGCGGCAAGAAGAAGTACTATAAATTTCTCAGTAAAACTTTCAAACGGCGCAAGTACCCTTCCGATACCCTTAACCCTTACGACGTGCTGCTTGACCTCGATATAAGACGCTTTATCACCACAAACTATGATCGCGAGATTGAGCGAGCCCTGACAAGAAATCGGGCTGTATCTAAGAAGGAATTTGGTCTTCACCGCAGGCGTGTTGACTCGCCCGGCGGCTATCTCGATTTCACG
Organism: Blastocatellia bacterium; assembly: GCA_963832205.1. Taxonomy (GTDB): domain Bacteria; phylum Acidobacteriota; class Blastocatellia; order UBA7656; family UBA7656; genus DATBMY01. The sequence continues at coordinate 279,165 of CAWHTK010000023.1, forward strand.
CAGGAGCATGTTTATAACGATCAACTGGCCCTGTTCGCGCTGGCGCGGGCCGAAGAAGCCGAGAACATGGTCGTTTCATTGCCACGGACACTATAACCATCCCGAATCTCTGGTCGTGACCGAAGATGATTACCAGCAATGGTATCTCGGGCCTGACAGCGGTGGAGGCTCGGCCTTTCGCCAGACGATCTCGTTGCTGTTCGGTTCAAACCCCATACTGTTTGTCGGCTACGGAATGGGCGATGACGATTTGCTCGGCACGCTGCGCATGTTCGCGGCGGTCGATCCTAGCCGCAAATCGTCGCGGCCGCTGTTCGCTCTTTTGCCGGAGCGAGTCGAAGGCCAGGACGACGACGACCACAGGTTTTACTATGAACGGTATGGCGTCAACGTGCTTCCTTACCTGTCGCCCCGCGATGAAGACCGCACTCGCGCCTTGTGCGAGGCCCTTACTTCGGTTAAACAGGGCTGGGTTGATTGGCACGACGGATGGCTTCAGAAGCCTTTCATTCGCAAAATAGATATGGAACAGAGGCCGCCCGATCCTTACCATCATTATCCCCTTATCTCTGAAGACATGCCGGACTTTGGGGGCGAGCGTGTCCGGGGTTTGTTGGAAGAATTGCAGCAGAAGGCGGAGGATGGGACTCAACTGATTGCGCTGGTCGGGCCGGGGGGGACAGGGAAATCATGGTACGCGCAGCAAGTGATGGAGATGCTTCAGAACAAGCAGACGCGCTTCAAGGGTTTCTTCTTCTGGAGCTCTTACTATGCCGATGATTCACTGACAGGCATTGACCGCGCGCTTATGTATCTTGGCCGTAAGTGGTCGCCGAATCTCTCTCGCGTTGACAGGTTTCTTGAGTGCCTTCGGGAAGGCAGTTACTTTCTGGTCTTTGATGGGATTGAAAGATTCTTGCGAGAGACGGAAAACCCGGAAGAGGGGCACGCATTTGAGCCGAATACTTCGGACTTTCTTGCCGCGATGGCTCACAAAGATAATAAGAGCACCGTGCTGCTGACCAGCCGGCTTTGGCCCGAGGTCTTTAACTCAAAGAGGTTCCGCAAATCGAAGATTCATAGAGAAAGGCTTCCTCTGTTTACTACCGGCGACATCGAGCGCGTCCCGCCGTTTAGCTGGTTCGAAAACCGGGAGGACATATCCGCGCTTTGCTCGCTGCTTGATGGACATATTTACGGGCTTGTTCTTGCCGCGCGAATGATCAGGCAGGCGGGCAGAGAGGGGATTAATGAATGCTGGCGGAGAATACGGCGGGCGCTTTCCGTTACGCCCCCCCATGCCCGCACGTCAAGAATGATTCGTGAAGCCATAGAAGCCGTCGATAAACGCCACCACGGCCTTGCCTTGAAGCTGCTTGAAAGACTTGCGGTATTTATGCGGCCCGTAACGAGCTTAACGCTTGATGCCTGCTATGAAGCGGCGCTGGAAGGGAAGAAAGAGGCTGACCCGGAAGAGGTCAAAGAATTGATCGAAGCTCTTGTTGTCAGCAAGCTGGTGCACAAGGTGCGAGCGTCCTCGGAGAGATACGCCTACACGGTCCATCCCATCGTTCGCGGGTACGTCTATCAAAGAATTCACCATGCTTCTACGGACTTGATTCCGAATTTTACCCTGCCGGGTTTCACGGCGGGAACGGCGACGGTCGATCCGGGCAATTCAAAAGAGAGCGCAAGAGTTGTGACCGACATCTTCGACAGGTTGTATGCTGCCGCGGAAAAAGAGATGCAGGAGCAGGAGAATAAGAAAGAGAGTCAAAGAAACACCCGAAACCTTTGTCGAGCCGCTTTCGGCGTGGTGCGCTCGCGCATGGAAGCGATCACTTCCCCACGCTGGTGCACCTATGACGATTACCTGCGCATTCTCATCAAGATCGGGAACCTTGCTAAATCTATCTCGCCGCGCGTCTGGGATTACGCCGAACGGCACGACATCCCGTCGGTCGAAGACCCCGAGGGGCCGTTGTATGCCGACGAGCTTGCGTGGCTGTACAACGAGATCGGGCTTACAAGTTATAGCGAAGGCACGATACTCGACGCGCTCGGGGTTTGGGAGCAGGCGCACGAGATCAACCGGGTAATAGATAGTTTTGAAGAGGGCGGCAGATACCTTTTCCAGTCGCTGTGCAATATGGGCGCTGCTTACATACACTACGGGAATATCAACACTGCCGAGCGCTATCTTCGACAGGCGGTGCATGCTAATTATAATTTGAAGGATGAAGATCACGCGGGACGGCTTATGGGCTATCTGGGATTGGTCCAGCACCTGCGCGGCAATCTCCAACACGCTGACGAGAAGTATAACGAGGCCCTGGAGAAGTTATATGAGGCGCGCAACTATCGCGCGCAAAGCATATTTCTTCGACACAGGGCTGACCTCAAAATCCAGCAGCGCGATTTCAATATGGCAAACGCTTTGATTCAAACCAGCCGCTCGCTTGCCGAAGCCGAGCGATACCCCGAGCTTGTCGCGTATGCTCGCCTGTCGCAGGGACATCTCTATCGCATGCCGAAGGGAGTATCCGAAAGCATTGCGTGAGTACAACACGGTGCTCGGCGAGGGGCAGCGCATAGGAATGCGGAGGCTTCAGGCCGAAGCCCTTACCGAGTTGTCACGCCTCGCCTACGACCTGGGCGACGCTCAGGTGGCGAGGCAGCGCGCAATTGAATCGCTCCGCATCGCGAACGATCTGATATTGGGACTGAGACAAACTCACAATCTTGTAGTGCTGGGGATGGCCACGATCCAAACCGGCCAGCGCGACCTCGGGGTTGCATACCTTACGCATGCAAAGAAGATTGCCGACAGGCAAGAGTACTGGCTGAGATCGTACGAGGCTGAAGAGCATTTGCAAAAATACGGTGAGTCAGAACCGGTCCCGGCCAGATGATCCAAATGAGGAAATGATGGCAGGGATCATAGATATTATTCTTCAATCGGGGAAATCGGCTGTCGAGCTTTCTTTATATGTCCTGCTGCCCATTATGGTCGTGATGATGGCGTTGATGAAACTCCTCGAAGCAAAAGGAGCCCTGGCCTTCATCGCAAATCTCTTGACCCCGGCGCTAAAGGTTTTTGGCATTCCGGGCACAGGTGTTTTCGCGATACTGCAATCGCTTCTGGTAAGTTTTGCGGCCCCCGTGGCAACGCTCTCGATAATGGAAAACGATGGGACACCCGCCCGAAAGATCGCGGCTACGCTGGCCATGGTTCTCACCATCTCGCAGGCGAATGTTGTCTTTCCGATGATAGCGGTCGGGCTGAATTTGTGGATAGTCTTTCTAACCTCTCTTGTCGGCGGCATCGTCGCCTCAACGCTGACCTATTATTACTTCGCGCGGCGTGAAGACCAGATGGAGTGTAAATCGACTGACGAGGTTATAAACCTTGAGATCAGAAAGAGAGGACTGCTGAGCATCCTATTGGAGGGCGGTCAGGAAGGCGTTCAAATTGCTTTAAAATCAATTCCAATCCTGGTGCTGACCATATCTCTGGTGAACATATTGAAAGCAACCGGGGTAATAACTTTTCTTGAGCTGGGCATTAGCCTCTGTTCTTGAGTATGCTGCACCTGCCCGGGAATTGCGGTGCTGCCGATCGCAACCAAGTTTCTTGCGGGCGGCACCGCTATGATGGGCGTCACTATTAATTTAGTTAATGAAGGGTTGATGACCCCACTGGAATTGAATCGAATGGCCGGACTGGTAATAAATCCGCTCGACTTTGTTGGCGTGGCCGTCTTGATTACCGCTGGGCCTCGCGTTGCATCCGTAGCACAGCCGGCGATAATGGGCGCGGTGATAGGCATATTGGTCCGAAGCATATTGCACTACATCATTTTTTATAGCTAGCCGCGGCAGGGCGCTCTCTAATCTTCGTCGTCCGCGCCCTTGCCTTGAAAGAATTTGTGCTCGTCGGCGTCGGTCGGCCTCTTCGCGGTCGAGACATCGACGAACCGGTCGAGCAGCAGTCGCATTTCGCGCGCCCTGTCAGGCAATTGATCGTAGAGATTGCGCAGCTCCTTAGGGTCTTCCTTTAAATTAAAAAGCTCGTAGCTGAAGTACGTGCGGTTATATATGAGCTTGTACCCGTCCTGGGTTACGACCATGTACTTCTTTACCTCCGGGCCTATCGACTGCCCCGCGGGCAGGTACGGCGATGCGTTCACCGTGCTGTGCTCGCCGAATACTGGCGGGTGCGTGAATTGCTCGCCCCGCATGAGCGGCAGCAGGCTCACGCCCGCGCTTTCGGACGCCGGTTGAATCCCTACCATATTTAAGATGGTCGATCCGAGGTCAACGGTGCTGACATAATCAGGCACGCGCCGCGCCTCTATTCCCGGCACATAAAAATGACCGGCACGCGCATCTGCTCGTCATAGATTTGAGAATTGTGCTTATACACGCCGCGCTCTCCGAGCGATTCGCCGTGATCGGACATGATCACTACTAGCGTGTCGTTGATCCTGCCCGCTCTGCTCCATCCAGTCGAAGAGGCGGCCGAGATGGAAATCTGTATAGGCGATCTCCCCGTCATACAAATCCGAGCTTGATTCTCCGAAGTCAAACCCTGCATGGCGCTTATACGGCCGGTGCGGGTCGGCCACATAAATGTACGCGCAAAACGGCCGTTCGGGCGTCGCTTTGCCTAGCACCGAGATGGCCGCGTCAATCGTCTCTTCGAGCCCTTTCTTGCCTTCGTCGATAGTCCGGCCAATCCCTTTCACGTATCGCTGAAGCATCTCAAGCCGGCGAGGGAAGAGTATGGTGTCGTATCCGTTTTCCGCGAGCGACTCGGTCCACGTCTTGAGATGTCCTTCCCAGTAAGCCGACTGCATGAACTTGGGCGCGGCCTCGTAAGTGTAAGGCGAGGGCGTGTAGGCGTTCTCGAAAACAGTTGAGCGAGCGGCAAGCTTATCAATTTCAGGCGACGTGTTTTTGTGGTAACCGTATGCGCCAAGGCGGTCGGCCCTGACCGTGTCTATAAAAAAATAGATCACGTTCAGCCGCTTCGCGTCCGGGTTCGCCGCGCTATCGAGCGCGCGAAACTGGTTCTGCCATTCGTCAATGGCGCTCCGGGAAAGATCACCGCCGACACAGTTATTATCCAAACCATCTTCGATTGATTCGATCACGGCCGGATGGATACTCGCGTTGCGGTCGTCGCCGTCCCCGCCGCCGAGCAGAGCGCTGAAGCCGTCGCGGTCAAAGTCCAAAGCCCACTGCGCAAGCTTGAAATGCTGTTTGGCCTGCGTCGTGCGATAGAAGACCAGCGTCTTGACGTTCTGGTTGCTATCAAACTTTACGAAAGTAAGCGAGACGAGCGCGATTAGCAGTATCGCTGAAACAGTTATAACCAGGGGATTGATCGCGAACGCTTTATTGAAGGCGATGCCGCAGATTGCCATTGCGGTCGCGGTCGCTGTCAAAAACATAAGGCTGTGAAATGTTGATTCGTACTGCTGCAATTCGATACGCGAGTCCAGGTAGTAAGCGCCGGCCGCGATCAAAAACAGCGCGAGCAAAAGCAACGATCTTCTGCCTCGCGGCCAGGAAGCGGATTTACTCACCGCGGCCCACAAGAGCGAGCCCGCAATCAAGAGCGTCGCGACTACGAAGTAGGTCAGCAAGGTTTCAAGGGCAACGATTGGCCCGCCCAGTCGCGGGAACTTTTCAGCTTCTCTCAGAAGACCCAGCGCGAAGTCATTAATCTGCGGCTGCTGGTTGAGCAGTATCGCGCCGAGCGCGACGATTGCTATCCAGGCGACGAGCGCGTGTGATCGCGACGGCTCGCGCCCTCTCGCCAGCGCCCGCGCCGCGCCGTGTCGAATAGCTCGCGCGGTCGAAGCCGCAAGCCCGATGACAAAACCGGCTATCAAACCGACGACGAGGTTCAGGCTCAGATAGGACGTGAAGAGCAGCCTTTCCGCGACTGAACTGAATTCGGGCGATAGCCTTATCTGGAGGTCAACCCACTCGATGAAGCTGAGCAGAAAGACGGCCGCCAGGCCCGCCGCCGCGCCCCTGAGAGGCGAGCTCCAGAAAAGAGATTTATCCGAGGGCTTTTCTTTCGGCGCCTGTTGCGCGGTCGGTTTTGACATCAGGCCCTCGCGGAAACGCGGCTCTTATTCATCATCGGCTTCGTTGTCGCCGAAGAAGTACTTGGCTTCATCGGCGTTAGGAGGCCGGCTCACCGTGACGACGTTCAACGAACTGGCCGAGCCGGCGACGAAGCTCCGCCGCCACATCCGGCATTCGGTCGTAAAGGTTTCGCTGTTCTTTCGGATCGCTCTTAAGATCGAACAGCTCGAACGCGTAATAGTTGCGATTGTAAATAAGCTTGTACCCGTCCTGAGTGATCATCATGTACTTTTTGTTGATCGGCTGCGGGTACTCTTCGGGCCTGATGTTTGGAAACTCCTTCTCCCTTAGCGTCTGCTCTCCAAAGACCGGGGGAAGCTGTGCCGCCTCTCCGCTCATGACCGGCAGCAGGTTCGCTCCAACGTATTGCTTCGGGCATTCGAGCCCGAGCGCGCGCAGTATCGTTGTCCCCAGATCAATCGTGCTGACGTAATCCGGAACGCGCCGTGCGCGGCAGGCCCGGAATGTAGAAGATCATAGGCACGTGCGTCTGGTCGTTGTAGAGCTGGGATGAATGGCGATAGACGCCGCGCTCGCCGAGCGATTCCGCGTGGTCGGCCATGATGACTATAGCGGTGTCGTTCATCCTGCCGCTCTGCTCCAGCCAGTCGAACAAACGACCGAAATGATGATCGGTGAATGCTATCTCTCCGTCATACAGGTCGACGGTCGACTGCCCGAAATCGAACCTCTTATGCTTCGCGTAAGGCCGGTGCGGGTCGACGGCATAAATATAGGCGAAGAATGGCCGGTCTGACGTCGCTTTGCCAAGGTGGTCGATAGTCAGATCGATTGTCTCCTTGAGGTTCTTTCCTTGCGCCTCCGCGGCTACCGGCACGCCTTTGACGTATCTGCGCAGCATGGGCAATCGGCGCTGCGGGAAGAGCATGGCGTTGTAGCCGTTTTCGACGAGTAATCTCTGACCAGCTCTTGACCTGTGCATCCCAGTAGGAAGACTTCATAAAACGGGCCGCCGATTCGAAGGTGTTTGCCGAAGGGCTGAACGCGTTTTCGAAGACGGCCGAGCGCGCCGCCAGCTTGTCGATGTTAGGCGACGTGTTTCTGTGATAGCCATACGCGCCGAGGTGATCGGCTCGCACGGTATCGATAAATATAAATATGAGGTTGAACGGTCTGGCATTCGCGAACGGCTGGCCCTGAAAAGAACTGTGGTAGCTCATCCACGCCGCGAGGTCATTATCGCTCAAATCGCCGCCGACGCAGTTATCATCAACGCCGTCGCCGACCCGCTCCGTCGAGTCCGGGTTTATAAGCGAGTCGCCGTCGTTTTCGTCTCCGCCGCCGAGCCGCGCCGAGTACCCGTCGCGGTCATAATCTATAGCCCATTGAACGAGCTTGAAGTGCTGCTTGGTCTGCGTGGAGCGCGTGAAGACCTGTACTTTCAGGTTCTGATTGGCGCCAAAATGCCAGAATGTAAAGCCGGCCGACGCGACGATCAAGATGACGATTATCGCGAAGAGAGTCTTGATGCCGCCCGGTCTTTCGCCCGGCGAGATTCTCGCCGTGGCCATCAAGCCCATCGCCAGCGCGATTGCGAGAAGGAACATTGACTGGTGCAGCGTGTATTCGTATAGCTGCGCTTCATAGCGCGAATCAACGTAATAGGCGGTCGCAAGAAGGGCAAGGAGCCCGATCATCCATGCGGCGCGCGGCACGCGACTAAAAGAACGCGCTTTTCGCGCCAGCATCCAAAAAAGCGAGCAAGCGGCGACGAGCGCGGTGAGAAGAAAGTAAGAGATTATCGTGTCGTATTTGAGCAGCCGGCCATAAACATAGGGGAGCTTCTGCGCTTCGATTATCAAACTCGTGACGTAGCTATGGACCTCCGGCGCCTGGTTGAGCGCGACGGCGGCGAGCAGGCATAAGACAATCCAGACCGACGCTTTATGAATGAGGCGCGGGCGGCCGCCGGAGATAAGGTTTTCACCGCGCGTTTTCAGAAACGAGCCCGCGCGAACGACGAGCCACAGAAGAAGGCCGATACCCGCGCCGACCGCGAGGTTCAATCCCATGTAGGCCGCGAGCGTTAACCTTTCCGAGAAAGATTCAAAGACCGGCGTGAGCTGTATCTGGAGGTCGACGAATTCGATGATCGAAAGCAGCGATACGGCGCCCACGCCGAGCAATACGTAATCGAGCAACAAAGCTGCGCGAGGCGAAGGTTTCGACGCGTCCTCCTCTTCGGTTTGAAGATGTTTGCCCGCATCTTCCTGGCTCAACGTAGGCGCGGGTGGAGTCAACATTAACTACCCTTTCTCGGATGGAGGTTTAACGGGTATCCTAGACATCGCAAAGTGGCAGTGTCAAGCCGGGCAAAAACCGGGCGCGCGGTTGAAGAAAGCGATTGCGGCCAAGTATAGTTTAACGTTTGAAAGTCATGGAAAATAAACTTCTTGTAATAGGGCTGGACGGAGCGAGCTTCAACGTTTTAGACCCGCTGATCGAAAAGGGATACCTGAAGAACATCAAGCGGCTGATCGAATCGGGGGCGCGCGCGGACCTTGAAACGACTTTTCCGCCAATAACCGCCGTCGCGTGGTCATCCTTCATGACGGGCAAGAATCCGGGCAAGCATGGCATCTTCGAATTCGTAAGACTGGACCACGAATCGAAGCGCGAGCTTGCCGTCAACGCTTCGTTTCGCCAGGGCCGCGCGATCTGGGATTTGCTGTCAGAATCCGGCAAGCGCGTCATCGTCCATAATTTCCCCTGCACGTACCCGCCGAAAGAAGTGAACGGCATTTTGATAGCCGACTTCATGACTCCGCGCGGGCGAAGAGATTTTACATACCCCGCGCCGCTGCTCGCGGAGCTTGAAGCCAGGTTCGGCCCGTACCGCCTGCACCTTTCCGAGACTTACGCGGGCGGCGGCGCGGAGCGCGTGCTCGATGAGCTAAACGACGAGCTTGAGTACAAGGCAAAGGTCGCCGAGTACCTGATGACCAGTTACGGCTGGGACGCCTTCTTCCAGTACTTCTGGGGGACCGACCGCATACAGCACGAGCTGTGGCACATCTTCGACGAATCGCACCCGCGCCACGACCCTAAAGAGGCCGAGCTGTACCGCGACCGGGTCTATAAATATTTCGACCGCGTCGATGAGGTCATCGGCCGGTTGATCGAGCTTGCCGGAGATAACGCGACCGTATGGGTGGCGTCCGACCATGGGTTCGGGCCGGCGCACAAGTATTGCTCATTTAACATATGGCTTTTGCAGGAAGGTTTTCTCAAGCTCAAGCGCGACGCGGTTGACGCGGGTCAAGAAGGCGATGTTTTCGATGGGGCTGACGCCGGAGCTTGCCTACAAGGTGATAAGGAGCATCCCCGTAGGGTCGCTCAGGCCGGCGCGCGGCGTGAGCAATCAACCCGGCGCGTCCAAGCTGCTGAGCACGTTTTTCCTCTCCTTCAACGACGTGGACTGGTCGCGGACGGTCGCCTTCTCGAAGGGAAACTATGGCCAGATATATGTGAACCTCAAGGGACGCGAGCCGAACGGGGTGGTCGAAGAGCACGAGTACGACGAAGTGTGCGGCCGGATTATAGAACGGCTCAAGGCGTTGAAAGACCCGCGGACGGGGGAGCCATGGGCCGGGCAGGTATTTCGACGCGAAGATGTTTATGAAGGGCCGCGGGTCGCCGATGCGCCGGACGTCGCTTTCTTGCCTCGCGATATGCGCTACCTGCCTCTGGGCAACGCGGATTTCACGTCGAACAGGTTTATGGTAGATGCCTTTGGCATATCCGGCTGTCATCGCATGCACGGCGTTTTGATAGCCAACGGCGGCGCTATAAAGCCCGCGACGCGCGCTGCCGTCGCTCGCATCGTGGACGTTGCGCCGACGATGCTTTATCTGGCGGGCGAAAACGTGCCCGGCGATATGGACGGCCATGTGCTCAGCGAAATCGTCGAGGACGAGCACTTGAGATCGATCCCGGTTCGATTTTCGGAGCAGAGCGGAGACGGTGAGTCGGGTCAAGTGGAGTTTTCGGCCGAAGAGAACGCGGAGATTATCGAAAGCCTCAAGAACCTGGGCTATATCGGCTAGAGATCTGAAACATAAAAGCCGCGAGCGCGCAAAGAGTGAAATCTTTTTGCGCGCTCGCGGCTTTTATTCTGTGCGGGCAATACCGCTGAAAGATCAATCGAACAGGCCGTTGATGTAGGCTTCGGGCGAGAATTCTATCAAGTCATTCATCTGCTCGCCGACGCCTACGTAGCGAATAGGTATCCCAAGCTCTTTAGCGATGGCGACGACGATGCCGCCCTTGGCCGTTCCATCGAGCTTGGTAAGCACGAGCCCGGTGACGGGAACGGCGCGCGTGAACTGGCGGGCCTGCTCAAGGCCGTTCTGACCCGTCACCGCGTCGATGACGAGAAGGACCTCGTGGGGCGCGCCCGGAACTTCGCGGCCCGCCACGCGCCTCATCTTTTCAAGCTCCTGCATCAAGTTCGTCTTCGTATGTAGCCGGCCCGCGGTGTCGATAATCAGCACGTCTGCGTCGCGCGCCTTTGCCGAGCCGACCGAATCGAAGAGGACGGCGGAAGGGTCTGTGCCCGGTTTCTGCTGAACCAGCGGGACGCCTGACCGCTCGGCCCATATGGCGAGCTGGTCGTTGGCGGCGGCGCGGAACGTATCGGCCGCGCAGATAAGCACTTCGTTGCCGTCGCTTTTAATGCGGTGCGCGAGCTTGCCTATCGTGGTTGTTTTGCCGACCCCGTTTACGCCGACGACCATGATCACGTAGGGCTTTATGTCGAGCGGGACTTCGGTTTCAGACGCGACGGTCCCGCTCTTTCGATTGCGCTCGGCCGTTTCCAGTATCGATCTGAAGCTCGGATTTGATGAGCCGTTTAAGCTCATCCACGTCGTTGAACTGCTTGCGCGCGACCTGCTGGCGCGCCTTATCGATGATGTCGAGCGCTGTTTGAACGCCGATGTCCGCGCCAATAAGCGCCTCTTCGAGCTCGTCGAGAACCTGCGCGTCAATTTCTCGTTTTCCGCCGACGACCGCATCAATCCGCTCGGCGAGCGTATCGCGGGTCGAGGCTACCGCGTCTTTGAGCTTATCGAATATGTCAGGGTCGGGCCCTTCGTCGCGGCGCTCGGCTATCTTTTTCTCTTCCGCGGTTGCTTCGCGGTTCAGCCCGAGCGAAATATACTCGGGCTCTTTCTTTCGTTTCCAGAATGCCATATGACCTTTCGCGCTAACAGGTAAGCTGAAGCGGCTAGGAATTAAATCAAGAGATTATCACCCGTTTTTTGTGAGCGTCAACTGGAGCGACTCCCGCGCTATTTGATTTCCTTGATGAAGGTGCGTGGCGATTATGAAGTGGCATGAGGGCAACCGCTTGGCCGTGTGGATTGCTAATTGTGTACCTGCTCCAAGCAGGTGGGTGACCTGAGTTCCGGATTCTGGCATCCCCGATCAATGTGGGGCGTTGCGCCTTCCCAAAACTTCAGCCCCCGTCAAGTTAGCATTGGTAAAAATTAGCAATTCGATCACTAACCTTGCAGAAGCCCTCAGCCTGAAAGCATATTACACGCGCTTCCGAGGGGGGTCAAGATTTGTCTCATGAAAGCCGAAATATGAGAGTAATCTAACCGGACAAATACGATTGCGGGCATAAAAAATGAGGACGAGAACTCTGCACATCCAGTCTCTCGTCCTCTACCATTCCGCTCACTTCAGGAATTGAGGAGGCACCTCAATTGCTGCTTTCAGTTGCCTTATTTTTACCATACATTCTTACTCGACGCAAGCCCCTTTACTTTTGCCCTTCAGGCGCGGGATTTATGCCGCACCGCCGGCGCGCTCGGGCTTCGCAAAAGGTTATTCTTGAATGCGCCATTGAGTTATGTTAAAAGAAGCTTGAACGTCATCGGCCCCCCTTATTAGAAAGCCTGACTATGTCAACGTTTAAAAAAGTCTGTAAAGACTGTGGTATGCCGGTCGCCATGGGGCTTGCCAATTGCGGCCACTGCGGCGCGCAAATAGGCACCGTTTTTTCCGAGACGGATCCGGTTTTAGCCGCGCCTTCCAAGCAAAAGCAGAAGCGTCGCAATCAAAAGGCCGAGCACGTGGTCCAGTACGAGAGGATCGAAACTGCCCAGGACAGGGCCAACAGCGCCTTCATATTGAGCCTGGCCAGCTTCTTTCCCGCCTTCGGGCTGCTGCTGGCGCCGCTTGCAATCGCTCTTGGCGCAGTTGCAACGAAAACGCTCCGGGCAAATCATATCGAGGAAGGGCGCGGGTCAGCGATGGCGGGTCTCGTAATTGGAATTCTGGGGCTCATTGCCCAGGGCGGATACCTCGTCTATGTCATCCAATCGGGCCGCATCCCTCTTATAAGTTAAGGGCTCATTTGATGCCGGAATGGACCGTCGCCTTGATCGATACTTCGAAAGGCGCGTCGTGCCGCTCGCGGTCTATAATTCTAACTATGCTCTCCTCAATCGGCTCGCGGCGCTCCTCGGGCACGATCTCAAGCCATTCGGCGAGGAAGTTATCCCTTATCAGCGGCGAATCTATAAAATCCTGCCCGGTCTCAAAAGAGAATTCCTCTTTCGAGCTAAAGCTTACGACGTCACGAAGACCGGCGCGCTCGGCCATCTGCTCGGCGTCGGAGACGGTCCCGCGCTCGTTTATAAGCCTCTCCAGGTCGCGCCAGACCTCGTCGACAACCCCTTCTTCGAGCAACGCCTCCCAGTAGATCGAGAAGAATTCGCCAAAGCTTCCGCGGGTCGTCATCTTCAAAACGACCTGGCCGTCGGGCGCGGCTACCCTGGCCATCTCAGACAGCACTTCCTCGATATCGTTCGGAGGCATCATCGAAGCATCGCCGATCACCAGGTCGAAGTTATCGTCTTCAAACGGCAATTCCGTCGCCAGCCCATGATCGAAAACTCACACCGCTGATCTTCTTTACCTGAGCTTTTGCCCGCGCTATCTCTATCCTATCCGGGCTCGGGTCGATGCCGATCACTTCGCCTTTTCCTCGCATGCGCTCAGATATTTCGATTGCGTGCGCGCCGGTTCCGCAATTGACGTCGAGCACCCGGCCCGATGTCGGGAGGGTCAATGACTCGTTTATCAGGCTGTCAAATCTGTCTCGCCAGTCCGGCGTGACGAATAGATCGTATCTATAGGCCAGTTCCTTATTCTTGCTCATAATGCCTCTGCCGAGCCATGATAGCACGGCTTAAAAAACGTGAGAAGAAGGCCCATACTTCGAGGTTTTTTCTGATGTCGGATCGCCAGAACTGGGATACGCGTTACGACTGCGCGGATTTTATTCACGGCGTGAAAGCGTCCTCCTTCCTGCTTTCGAACGCGTCTATCTTGCCCGACCGCGGGCTTGCCCTGGACCTGGCCGCGGGTGAAGGGCGCAACAGCTTCTTTCTCGCCGGGCTGGGTCTTGAAGTCATCGCGGTCGATATATCTTTGCGGGCTCTCGAAAAATGCCTTCGAGTCGCGCGCGACAGGGGGCTGCGGATCTACCCGGTGGCGGCTGATCTGAATAGTTTAGTCATTCCGGCCGGCGTCTTTGACGTTGTGATCAATTTTAATTATCTCCAGCGCGATCTCGCGCCGCACATTGCCGCCGCTTTGAAGCCGGGCGGGGTACTTATCTTCGAGACGCTTACCACGGATCACCTCCGCCATAAACCCGAGTTCAATCCCGAGTTCTTGCTCAACCGGGGCGAGCTGCTGCAAATGTTTCGCGGCCTTCATCTGGTGAAGTACAGGGAGGCCGAAATACAGAACGGAGGCAAGCTCGCGATCTGTCGCAAGTTTGCTTGCGCGGCGGGCCTGACGCCTCCGGTTTCCTCGCATAAAAAACTCTCTTGAGAAAAACCAGCGCAATGGCTAGACTCGCGCGAATTGCTGATGGGAATGTATAAGGCTAGAATAGGTATTTATGTCTGGTAATGGACTCTCACATGAATAACTCAACAATTAATTGCCCCATTTGCCGCCACGAGGTCGGGCCCGATCAAGTTAGCTCAAGGCGAAACAGTAGAAGACTCGATTCGTTCTCTCCTCACGGTCAACACGCCATGCGTGGGAGCCGGGGAAGGCGATATGCGTCGAGTGCCTTGCCCGCTATCGAAGGCTGCGCGATGAGCTTTCAACGGCCTACCCGGAGTTTGCCGAGCAGGAACTAAAGATCCTGCCGACGCCGATGCGGATAGACGCGCCCGAAGAGCTGCGCGGTAGGGGCGTCACTATGGCTTTCCTGGATGCGGGCTTTTACGCCCACCCGGACCTTACGCGGCCCGAAAACAGAATTCTAAAGTACGTGAATCTGCTCGACAGAACGCGGCCTACAGACCTGATTACCCCGCAGCCCTCTTCGTGGCACGGGATGATGACCTCGGTCGTGGCCGCTGGCAACGGCTTTTTGTCCAGGGGGCTCTATCGCGGCATAGCCTCCGAGGCGAAGCTTGTGCTTGTAAAGGTAGGCGTATCCTCGCGCGTGCGGCACGAGGATATTATGCGCGGGCTCCGCTGGGTGATTCGCAACCGCGAGCGATACAGTATTCGCATAGTGAATATTTCGGCCGGGGGCGATTACGAAAGAAGCTATCTGCATGACGATCTGTGCCAGGCCGCCGAAGACGCCACGCGGGCCGGGATCGTCGTCGTCGTCGCGAGCGGCAACTCGGGTCATCTGAGGCATCCGATTTTGCCGCCCGCGTCCTCGCCGTCGGTGATCACCGTAGGCGGACTCGACGATAAGAATAATCTGGAGTTTCGCGATAATGACATGTACCGGTCGAGCTACGGGCCTACGATTGACGGGTTGCAAAAGCCCGAGGTGATTGCGCCCGGCATATGGGTCGCGGCGCCCATCCTACCCGGCACGCCGACCGCCGAACAGGCCGAGTTGCTGGCCAAGCTCGAAACCGCGCCCGACCCTGAGCTGCGTCGCATCATAGAAGAAAACCGGGGCGTAGACGAAGACATGGATCAGGCCGTAAGCCTCGCGCCTTATCTGATACGCCATCTGGCCTGGGTTAAGATGCGCGACAACAACGTCATCAGCGGCAGCTATAAGCACGTTGACGGCACGAGCTTTGCCGCGCCGATTGTCTCGTCCATCGCGGCGCAGATGCTCGAAGCCGTCCCCGACCTTACTCCGCAAGAGGTCAAGTTCTCTTTGCTGAAGACGGCCGTGAGGCTTCCGCGCGTAGAGACTGACCGGCAAGGGTGGGGGATGGTAAACCCGCGCGCGGCCATATCTTTTGCGATGCGGGTTGCGCGCCCGTAACCGCGACGGAAAGCAGGCCACGAGCCGGCGGTCGCCTGAATGATCATCAAAGGCGGTCTGTTGAAATAGATTATTCCGTGTGGTAGAAGATTTAGGTCGGGCGTCAGCCGCGCATGCGTAACCTTTTTGAGACTCTGCGGTCGCGGCCGGCGTATATGAGCTTGAGGCGCGAGCGGGAACTTTGTAGGCCCAGACCCGCGAAAGCAATCTTTAGCAAGGAGATATTCGCATAATGGATAGCAAGTTGGCGCCGGAAACCGCATCGCCGGAAACTGAAAAAGAGCCGGAAGTCCCAGAATCAAATCCTGAGCCCGGTAAGAAGATTCAATCCTATTCGATGATGGACCCGAAGATGCGCCGCATCTACGGCGAGTTCTACCGGGAGATTTACTACTCTGAAAAGAGGGTTCTCGACACGAAGACGCAGGAGCTTATCTCCATAGCCGCTTCGCTGGTCGCCAAGTGCCAGGGTTGCATCGAAGGCCATCTGAAGAAGGCGCTTGAAGCGGGCGCGACCGAGCAGGAGATAAGCGAAACCCTCTCCATAGCCGCCGCGATAAATGCCGCGGCCATCATCGATCTCACGGACATTGCTGCCAACAAACTAAACCTGAATCATTTCCCGAGCGACGGGCCGCGGTTCAGAGGATAACAAATGGACATAGTGATGCAGCTCGCCATAGGGTTACTCTCGATAGTCATCACGCTTGTTGCGAACGCGGCTGCCTGCATGACGACCAGGCAGGCGCCGCCTCAGCAGCAGGCCTCCGCTCAAATGCCCGCGCCGGCAGAAGGCGTCGAGTACGGCTCGCTCCAATCTGCCGCGCTAGGCAAGGAGTTGAAGTTCGCCGTTCAACTCCCGCCCTCTTACAAGACGGACGCGAAGCGGCGCTACCCGGTGCTCTATTTCCTGCACGGCAACAACGGCAATGAGGGCGATTTCCAGCGCCGTGGGGTCGCGGCGGCGGTCAACCGGCTGCGCGAAGCGGGGAAGATCGGCGAGATGATTATCGTATCGCCCGCGGGCGAGAACAGCTTCTATATCAACTCGAAAGGCGGGGTGATGTATGAAGACGCCATCATCAAGGACCTCATCCCGCACATCGAGAAGACCTATCGCGCGCAAGGCAACAGGGAAGGGCGCGCGATCCAGGGAATCTCCATGGGCGGGTGGGGCGCTTTGATGCTGGCCTTCAAGCACCCGGAGAAGTTCTCTTCCGTCAGCGCTCACAGCGCGGCGCTTTACGACCAGTTGCCGAAACCTGACGGCCAGGACCGCTACTCGATGTTTCTGGACCGTGTCATCAAGCGGCTTTTCGGCGACCCGCCCGATGACGTCTTCTTTCAGGCTAATAACCCGCTGCGAATCGCCGAGACGAACGCCGCGGCCATAAAGAAGTCGGGCCTGAAAATATACTTCGACGTTGGCGCCGAAGACCGGTACGGATACCAGGGCTCGAACAAGCTGCTCGACGAGCGCCTTACGAAAGCAGGAATCGCTCACGAGTATCACCAGTTTCCCGGCGGCCACGGCTGGGAATACATGCTCTCGGTCATGGACAATTCTTACGACCATCTTTGGAAGAGCCTGAAGCCTTAAGCCAGGACCGCCCCGAACCCGTTGAGGCGGGGCGCCGCGTTCGTGCTATATTTGGGGCTGGTGGGTGCGCTCATCAGCCTCTTTGCTTTTTCGCCGCGGGCCGGACCTGAACGGATCACTGGATCAATATTCGTGGCCATGTCGTTTCAAACACGGAAGGACTTCCGGAGCCGATTTCGCGACATTGTCTCTCGCGACGAGGATGAGATTAATCTGGCCGAGGCGGCATTGCTCATCGCGGGCGAAGAGTATCCAAGCCTCGCCGTCAACCTCTACCTCGATAAGATAGACCGCTTCGCGGATCTCGTTCGCGAACACGCCCTCGGCTCCACGGACGCTTCAGGGCATGATTGCGGCGATCAATTCGACGCTATTCGACATGCTTGGCTTTCACGCGAACCGCCAGAAATACTACGACCCGAGAAATAGCTTTCTCAACGAGGTGCTCGACAGGCGCGCCGGGATTCCCATTACTCTTTCGGTCGTCTATATCGAAGTAGCTCGGCGAGTAGGATTCAATATCCAGGGCGTCGGCATGCCCGGCCACTTTATTGTCAAGCATCCGTCCGAGCGCGGCGATATGTTCATCGATCCGTTCAACGGCGGGAGGCTGTTGGGGGAGGTCGGATGCAGCCGAGCTGGTCAATGAATTGAGCAGCGGCAGATTGCAATTGGAGAAGGAGCATCTCGCCGCTGTTACTAAAAAGCAGATACTTCAAAGAATGCTATCAAACCTCCTCGGCATATATGCCGCGTCGGATCATCGCCGCGCGCTTGCGGCGATCGAGAGAATACTTCTCATCACGCCGGACTCGCCCGGACACATACGCGACCGCGGCTTGCTGCTCGGAGTCATAGGGCAGGCCAGCGAAGCGATCAGCGAGCTGGAACGCTATCTTTCGCTTTCGCCCGGCGCGGCTGACGCCGACTCGATAAGAGAGCAGATAAAGCAGATCAAACAGGGCCGCGCCAGGTGGAACTGATCACTTTCGGGCGCGGGTCAATGCGGCCGGGCGGTATATGCGAATCCGCCCGCTATCGAAGACCGGCTTGCTGCCGTACCATTGCGCGTTAATGCTTTCGACCGAAGCGTCGGACCCGACGACTACGAGCGTGTCTATCTTCGTGTGGGTCTCGCCCAAAAGTTCTTCCCACTGCCAGACCATCTCCTGCCTGTTTTCGCGCGGGTTCTCAAGCGGCATAAGCCCCTTGAAGGTCAAATCCCACGCGTAGCGCCTGAAAGCGTCATCGCGGAACTGTATGGGAAAGTAATAAAGGCAAGGGGCGTAGTTATTCCAGATAAAATTCTGGGTGCCAATGCCGAACGCGTTAGGGAGGTTTTGAAGAGGGTATGCGCGAAAGCGCAGGTCGAAGCTCACCTGGCAGGTCTGCACTCTCTGCTGGGTGCCAACGTAAGGCTTGGCCCCCATGAACTCGCCTACCACTCGATTCGAATAGAGCGCGTACTCCCAGAAGTATGCGACCTGGAGGACCGCGGCAAGCATCAGCGCCGCCCCGGCTGCCCGCACCGCAACTCGCTTCGTATCGAGGGCGAGGGCCGGTATCGCGGCGGCCATGCTTATGAGCAGGAGCCGCTCGCGAAGTATGCCGCCGTGCGCCGCCCCGAAGTTGCCAGGGCCGAACAGGGCTCCAGCCGCCAGGATCGCGGATATTATCAGCCAGCCGCGGCGCGATCTTAGCCTCTGCCTCTCTCCCCTGCCGAACAACGTGATCGCAATGAGCAGCAGCATCGATGCCGTGACGAGGAAGGAGGGCGAAAGTAAATAAAAGAGATTGGAGTTAGAGTCGAGAAACGGGAGCGTGTCGTTCGTTAAGCGAAGGCCGAGCAGGTTTAATTGAGAGGCGTAGTTTACCCAGGCCCACGGCGAGAGAAAATCCTCCAGGCCGCTCCACCGTACGTGAAGCTCGCCGCCCGCGCGCATCATCGCGCGATAGCTGATGACCAGCGCCGCCGCCGGCAACACCGTTATGGCGGTCGTCTTTATACGCGTGCGCCAGTTATTGCTCGGCGTTGCCAGGGCAAGCACGACGAGGCTGAAAACCGTCAGCCCGAAGCTGACGAGATGAGTAAGGTATCCGAGCGTTATTAACCCGATAAGGGCCAGCACCCGGCCGGGCCGCATCTCATCCCGGCCGGCCCACCAGAAGCCTGCCGTAAGAACGAGCAACCCCACGCCGGCAAGAAACCCGTACAGTCCGAGCAGCCATAGGAAATTCAGCGGGATTATGACGGCAAGCGGCGCGACGATGATCATCCCTGACCATCCTGCCACGCGCACTCGCAGCCAGACGATGGCGCAGGAGATGCCCACCGTCGTCAGCAGCATCAATATGCGGTCGGCCGCCGTCTCCGGCAAAAAAGTCATCAGCCCGCTGAGCAGGAGGTGGACAGTCCAGTAAGGGGTAGGCGCCCAGCTTATAAAGTAGAATTCATGAAAGGGCGAATCAGGGTTGATGAGTTCTACCATCAAATGCGCGTTCAGTATATGAAGCGGGCCGTCCTGCGTGCGAAGCCAGGGGACGAAGCAGATGGCGAGCAGTACGGGCGTGAGCAGCGCAAAAAGGACTATTAATCCTGACCGTCGCCCGCCACCCGCATTAACAAGACGTTCTTCCATATTATCGAAATCGCGAGTCTGTAATGGCCAGGTGGATACTTGCAGGTTTCAGTGCTTACTTCAAGCTCAACTCCGCTCCCGTTCAGTCCTCTTACCCATTCAGGGGGGTAAGCATTAGGAAAAGCGTCGTTTTGCTTGACATCAATTGAGCGGTGTCTGACAATGCGTCAATATCATGGATAGTGCGGCCCCAGATGGAGATTCTATGCCTCACAACTATACCGATCTCGCTGCTTTAGAGGAGATGAGGGATTCAGGTGATTACGAAAAGATCGCTGCTGCGTTGAGTAACGACTGGCAATCGCTGCCCGCGTATTCGCACGAAGGTATACGCATGAGGCTGCTGGCCGGGGAGATAGCAGGCCGGCGCGGGCGGCTCGACGAGATGGAGTCTGCCTTCGCGCCTTACCTCGAAGAAGTAGAACCAGGTCCCTTTCGCGCTGGCCGCGAAGGTCCTGTTGATGCTTGCGACATATCATTACCGCCGCAACGAGCCGAGCGCGGCGCTGCGGCTTTCGCTTATGGCTCAGGCCGTAGCGAGTGGGCGAGATGACGAGTTCACGCTGGGCGAGGCCAAGCAGCTCGAAGGGCAGGCGCTATGGTCGCTTGAGCGATGGCACGAAGCGGCGGTAGCTTTCGACGCCGCGGGCGGCCTTTACGCCGCCAATTCACGCACCTATCGCCTTGGGCTTGCCTACCTTTGCCTCGGCTCGGTGCGCAACCGTACCGGGTGCGTCGAGGAAGCGCGCACAACGCTGGAGCGCGGCATAAAGATACTGCTCAAGAGTCAGGACCTTTATAGCCTTGCCGTAGCCCGCGTCAACATCGCCCTCGCCCTGAATCACATGGGAGAGTACGAGACGGCGCTAAGGTATCTGGAATTTGCCCGCGACACTTTTCAAAACATGGGGCACGACCAGTATGCCTACCTGACGATGAACAGCATCGCCGCCACGCTCGTCTGCCTGAAGGATTATGAGAGGTCCGCGAGCCTGGTCAATCGGGCGCTCGATATGGGGATGAAAGCGCGCAGCACGCAAATCGCCTCGACCTACGAGGTGAAGGCGCGAGTTCACATAGCGCGGCGCGAATGGGAGCAGGCCGAAAAGGCGCTTTTGACCGCGAGCGAGATTGCCGATCAGGCCAACAGCCAGTCGCAGCGGCTCGATGTCAAGCGGACGTTCGGCAGGCTTTACATAGCCCTGGAGCGCGATGACGAGGCGAGCACCGTTTTGTTGGACGCGCTCGTGATTGCCCAGGACCTTCGGGCCTCGCTCATCGAGCTGGAGGTCAAAGCGCTGCTCGCACAGGCCATCTGCGTGACGAGTCCCGTAGAGGCGTGTAAGCTGGCGAGCGACGTCGAGGCGGCGCTCGGCAACCGCCCTTTGCCTGAGCTGAGGAAGGAAGCCCAGGCCGCGCGCAAGCGCATCAACTCGCTCGACCAGGAGCATTACTTCATCCTATCCGACGCCAGGATTCCGGCGCTCGCCGAGGCGAAAATCTCGCTTCTTAAATGGCTCTGGGCGCGCGCCCTCTATAAAGCTCGCGGCAATGCCCGCGACGCGGCGGCAATACTCGGCGTCACCCCAACCTACATTCGCAAACTTACCAAGGTGATTCCGCGCGACCTGCTGCGACCCGGAAAAAAAAGGTCGAAGAGAGCCGACCTGGATTGATTCTCGGAACGAGACGGGCTAACCTGCGCGCGATTGCCAGATCGGATCGGTGGAGATAATTAACCGCTGCTTGAGTTTTAAATAGCGCCGGGCGAATTCTTCTCGCTCCTCTTCACTCAATCGCTGGGTACCCTCGGCTACCCTGTCCGAGCTAATTACCCCGTCAACGGCGAGCGCGTGCTTCATGCAGGCGATACTTTTTTTGACCTGCTTACCGTTGACGGAGAACCTGCACGCCGCGCCGAAGCTTTCAAAGGCCGACCTGTAAATCGCCATCAACCGCTCGTCACCCGCGAAGCAAGCGCGCCAGGCCCGCTGCCACTCGCGCGGCAACACGTTGGCCGGCCCGGAGACGACGCCTATCGGCAGCTCGTTGTGCAGAAGGTAGCGGTTCCAGTATTCGCGCGCGCGGCCTAAAAGGCCGTCCTCCAGCCTGAATACCTGAAACATCAGCATGGCGTTGCCGACGTAGATGCCGAACTCGCCCTTGTCCTTGAAATGGCCCGCGCCCTTTGTGTAGTTGCCGAGCACTCTTCGCGGCGCTGATACCTTTAACCCGAAGATGAACGGAAGCCGGCTCAGCCGTTTTACGTCCCTCGTGCGTATGTGCGGGACACGGGGGTCGGCGGCAATGTCCGCGTTGTCGTAAAGAAAGACCGGCACCGATCTGCCCGCGTGATCGAACATATCGCTCACGTCGCGCTGGAAAAACGGGATGATCTCTCCGAGGTCCCGTACCGAGAGCGGCGCGATCACCGCCGCGTCCGCGTTGCTTTCGAGCGCGCATCGCAGGTTCGATAGCGTCTCGGCGCGGGTGGGGGCGGTCACTCCCGCCCACGCTTCGATCGGTGATGCGCGGCCGGAGATTTCGCGATTGATCGCGGCAACCTCGTCCGCTTCTATTCTGATCAGCCGCTGTCGTTCGTGGTTCGAGATGCGGTTCCATTCACCCGTCGTCCCGCTCCCGAATACGATGTCCGCTCCCGCGCCCTGCTGCGCGAGATAGCGAAAGAGGCGGCGCTGCTCGCCTTCAATCACTCGCCCGGTTTCATCGAGTACCGTGATGGCGGGGATGCTCAAACCGCGGCGGGGCACGTAGCGGTGCTTTTCGGCCACGGAGGGCTCGCGGTTCGAATCAACTCTTTCCGTGCGGGGCTTCATACCGGTCATTATGAGAAGCGTGTGCCGCTTTAAATATGCTTCGGACTATGGACCGTCCGCTCGTTTTCAACGTCGCCGGTGTTGAGCGTCGTTTTCGGCTCGAGCAGCAGGACGTGGGTCTCTTCTTCGGCGACGGGGAGGTGCTCCACTCCTTTAGGGATGACGACGAATTCGCCTTCTTCCAGCCGAATGTCGCGGTCGCGCAGCTTCATAAGCAACGCGCCTTTCAAGACGAGAAACATCTCGTCTTCGGCGTCGTGCTTATGCCAGACAAACTCCCCCTTCAGCTTGACTAACTTGACGTGCGCGTCGTTTATCTCGCCCACTATGCGGGGGCTCCAGTGCTCGTCAAATAGATCGAGTTTTTCCGAAAGATTTACTTTTTCGATGGCCGCATTGTCTCGCATACCAGATGAGCCTAGATGCGCGCCATTTCAAAGTCAAGGTGCGAGCCCCCGCGTTGATAGACGCATTTTAGTTGTGTATATTGGCACTTGCCGATCAATTCCGTATTTCATCATATCACCCGACGAGGAGTCATCCATGCAACAACCAGCCAGAGCCAATAAGGACTTGATTGAATCACTTCAATCGATGGGAAACCGTTTGCGAATACATTCCATAGTCTCTACATCGGAGGCCGGATCGGGGCATCCGACGACCTGCATGTCGGCCGCCGACGTTACGGCCGCGGTCTTCTTTTACGCGATGCGCTACGACATCGATGATCCGAAGAGTCCGCTAAACGACCGCTTCGTGCTGTCGAAGGGGCACGCCGCGCCTCTGCTTTACGCCGCGTGGGCGGAAGCGGGCGCGTTCCCCGTAGAGCGATTGAAGACACTGCGCCAGTACACGAGCGACCTCGAAGGCCACCCGACTCCGCGGCTCCCGTGGGTCGAAGTCGCGACCGGGTCGCTGGGGCAAGGGCTGTCGTGCGGCGTGGGGATGGCGCTTTCAGGAAAGTATCTCGACCGGGTAAATAATAAAGTATTCGTCCTGATGGGGGATGGCGAGGCCGCCGAGGGGTCTGTGTGGGAGGCCGCCGCTCTGGCTTCCTATTACAAGCTCGATAACCTTATAGGGATCGTCGACGTGAACGGCCTGGGGCAGAGCCAGCAGACGATGTATGGCCACGACACGGAAGTCTATCGCCGCCGGTTCGAGGCGTTCGGCTGGCACGCGATAAGCATTGACGGGCACGACATGACTCAGATTGTCGAAGCCCTGGATTCGGCTCTGGGAGCCAGTGACAAGCCCGTCGCCATACTGGCCGCGACGAAGAAGGGCAAGGGCGTATCTTTCATCGAGGACAAGGAAGGCTGGCACGGCAAGGCGCTCAAGAAGGGGGAAGAGGCCGACCGCGCGATTGCCGAGCTTCAGTCCAAGGCCGGCAGCACCGACGGGCTGAAAGTGCAGCCGCCGGATGGCCGAAAGGCGGACCCGGTCGCGGCGGTAATGGAGGCGAGCGGCACGTCGGGCGAGGCAGGAGAGAGCCAGTTCAAAGTCGGCGACGAGATCGCGACTCGCGAAGCCTACGGCTCGGCGCTGGCCCGCCTCGGCGATACAAATGCGAACGTAGTAGCGCTCGACGGCGACACGAAGAACTCGACGTTTTCGGATAAGTTCATGAAGGCCCACCCTGAAAGATTCTTCGAGTGCTTTATCGCCGAACAGAACATGGTCAGCACGGCCGTGGGCTTGGGGTCGATGGGCAAGAGTGCCTTTCGCTTCGACCTTCGCGTGCTTTCTCACGCGCGCCTACGACCAGATACGAATGGCGGCTATATCGCAAGCAAACCTGAAGCTGTGCGGCTCTCACGCGGGAGTCTCTATCGGCGAAGACGGCCCGTCGCAGATGGCGCTCGAAGACCTGGCGATGATGCGCGCCATCGAGGGGGCGACCGTCTTTTATCCGTCGGACGCGGTGGCGACCGAGCACGCGCTGAAACTCGCGGCCGAAACACACGGCATCTTCTACATTCGCACGAGCCGCCCGAAGACGCCGGTCATCTATACCGCCGACGACAAATTTGAGATCGGCCGCGCGAAGGTGGTCCGCCATAGCGACGCCGACCGCGTCACCATCGTCGCCGGAGGCGTTACGCTCTTCGAGGCGCTCGCGGCCGCGGATCAGTTAAAGGCCGAAGGAATAGCCGTGCGCGTAATAGACATCTTTTCGGTCAAGCCGGTCGACGCGGCGACGCTGCGCGAAGCCGGGCACGCGACCAATAAATTGATCGTGACGGTCGAAGATCACTCGGACTGCGGCGGTATCGGCGAAGCGGTGGCGGGGGCGGTCTCGGCCGAAGGAATTCGCGTGCACAGGCTCGCGGTAAGCCAGCTGCCAAGGTCCGGCAAGCCTGAAGAATTGCTTGCCGCGCACCATATCGATCGCTCGGCCATCGTGGAAAAGGTGAAGTCGTTATTGTAGAAAATGGCTTGCTTGACAAGGTGGTGGGCATCCGTTAATTTCCATTGTTGATCTTTTGACAGACGCGGTGACATGTAAGGGACTTATAGAATCCAGGAGGAAAAGAGATGGGTATCAAAGTTGGGATTAATGGATTTGGTCGCATCGGGCGCAACGTCTTTCGCGCGGCGCTTGGTCGCGGGGACGTTGATTTCGTCGCGGTCAACGACATCACCGATACCAAAACACTCGCGCATTTGCTCAAGTACGATTCGGTGCTCGGCAACCTTGACGCCGACATTTCCGCGACCGAGGGCTCGATAAAAGTAAACGACGAAGAGTTCCGCGTATTTTCGGAGCGTGACCCGGCGAAGATAGACTGGGAGTCGGTCGGCGCTGAAATAGTAGTCGAGTTGAACGGGGCTGTTTACAAACCGTGAGGATGCGGCCAAGCACCTTCGCGGCCCGGTAAAAAAGGTGATCATCTCGGCCCCCGCGAAGAAGGAAGACATAACCGTCGTCCTGGGTGTAAACGAGCAGTCATATAATTCCAAAGAGCACCACGTCATCTCGAACGCTTCCTGCACGACCAACTGCCTGGCGCCCATCGCCAAGGTGCTGCACGAAAACTTCACTATAAAGAAGGGGCTGATGACGACGATCCATTCGTACACGAATGATCAGCAACTTCTCGACCTGCCTCACAAGGATCTGAGGCGCGCGCGCGCGGCCGCGCTCTCGATCATCCCGACGAGCACGGGCGCGGCGAAAGCGATAGGGCTGGTGCTGCCCGAGCTGAAAGGGAATCTCGACGGCATCTCGCTGCGCGTGCCGACGCCGAACGTCTCTATAGTCGATCTTGTCGCCGAAGTGGAAAAGAGCACGACGGCCGAGGAGGTGAACGCGGCCATGAAGAAGGCGGCCGATGGCAACCTTCGCGGAATACTTCAGTATTCCGAAGAGCCGCTCGTTTCCGTCGATTTCCGCAAGAACCCGCACTCTTCGATTCTCGATGCGCCCTACACGAGCGTAATCGGGGGGAACATGGTGAAGTTGCTCTCCTGGTATGACAACGAGTGGGCCTATTCTTGCCGGGTCGTCGATCTCATCAAGTACCTGGTGGAGCAGGGACTCTAACCGCAATTGATCGGGCGGGCGACGGGCGACGGCGGAGGGGAAGGCGTACCTTTCCTCATGCGACGCGTTGCCCGTCGCTCGACAGATGGACCCGCCTTTACTCCTATGCCAAAACTTTCAATCACCGATCTTGACTTAAATGGTAAGCGCGTCTTCATGCGCGTCGACTTCAACGTGCCGCTCGACGCCGAGGGCAATGTTACGGATGATACGCGTATAAGCGCGGCGCTTCCAAGCATCAGGTATGCGCTCGAAAATGGGGCGAGACTCATTCTGGCCTCGCACCTCGGCAGGCCCAAAGGCAAGCGCGACGAGAAGTATTCGCTTGCGCCCGCCGCCCGCCGGCTCTCGGAACTGCTCGGCCAGACCGTAGAGCTTGCGCCGGACTCGGTCGGCGAACAGGTGCGCGAGCTGGTTAATAGGCTTGAGCCCGGGCAGGCGCTGATGCTTGAAAACGTGCGCTTTCATGCCGAAGAGGAAAAGAACGATCCGGAGTTTTGCGCGCGAGCTTGCCGAGCTTGCCGATCTGTATGTGAACGACGCTTTCGGGACCGCCCATCGGGCGCACGCTTCGACCGAAGGGATTACGCATTATGTGGAGAAGGCAGCCGCGGGCTTGCTGATGGAGAAGGAGCTGCGCTACCTGGGACAGGTGCTTGAAAACCCTGAGCGGCCGTTTGTGGTGATACTGGGAGGCGCGAAGGTTTCCGACAAGATCGCGGTGATCGAAAATCTCCTTGAGTCCGCCGACTCGATTTTGATAGGCGGGGCGATGGCGTACACCTTTTTGAAATCGCAGGGGGTCGAGACGGGGCGCTCGCTTGTTGAAGATGACAAACTCGATCTGGCCCGCGATCTTCTCTCTCGTGCTGCCCGAGCGTGGAGTCGATTTCGCGCTGCCGAGCGACAACGTTGTAGTGAATAAAGACCAGTGGGAGAGTGACCCGGCGGCGGCAACCCCGCGCCGGTGCTCGGTAAAAGAGATCAAGCCGGAAGAAGCCGGGTTCGACATAGGGCCCGACGCAATCGAGGCATTTACCAAAAAGATCGGCGGCGCGAAGACGATTGTTTGGAATGGGCCGATGGGACTGTTCGAGCACTCTCCCTTTGACGAAGGGACTCGCGCCATAGCGAGCGCGGTCGCGTCGGCCGATGCCACTACTATAGTCGGAGGCGGCGACTCGGTCGCGGCGGTAATGGAGGCGGGCGTGGCGGACCGAATAACACACGTTTCGACGGGCGGCGGAGCCTCGCTTGAGTTCCTTTCGGGCGATACTTTACCGGGCGTTGCCGCGCTTAGTGATAAGTAGTCCTATTGGGCAACATATTTTGAAGAGGAATCATATGAAGTCTTTTACAGGGGTTTTTGTTTGCATTCTAGCGGTGGGGCTTGCGGCGTGTGGCGGGCGCAAGCCGGCTTACAGCGACATAAATTTGAACCAGAGCAGGACGGCGAACGGGAACGGCTCTGACCAGGCAGCGGCAGAGACTCCGCAGAACCCGCTTCCGCCGGTCCAGCCGCCTACGAATAGCTCGTCGCAATCGGCTCAGTCGCAGCAGGTACAGGTGCCGTCTTTTATGGATACGATCAAAGGCGAAGCCAGAGACCTGCCCAAGTATCCCAACGGGACGATAATAAATCTGCGAATGGGGCCGGACCCTAACCAAAAAACGGAGACCCTGTCGATGGCCCTTCGCACGCCCGACCCGATGGACAAGATCGCCGAGTTTTATGACAAAGCGATAAAGGCGAATGGCTGGACCGTTGTCGACACGACTCGCGACCCGGAGATTTCCGAATGGAGACTGAAGAAGGGCGACCGGAGTGAGGGCAAAGTCGAAATACGCAAAGACCCGCAGGCGGGCGGCATGGTGGTAATAATCGTGAGGACCGAGAAGCTACCCGAGCCGCGGGTGGGGTGATAAATCATGCGAAGACCGCTCATTGCAGGAAACTGGAAGATGTATAAGACGATCCCCGAGGCGCTTGGCTTCGTCCAGGCTTTCAAACCTGGAGTCGTCACTTCAACTCATTGTGACATCGTGATCGCGCCGTCTTTCACCGCGATCAAGGCGGTTGCGGACCGGCTTGAAGGGTCGAACATG
This sequence comes from Blastocatellia bacterium, assembly GCA_963832205.1. GTDB lineage: Bacteria > Acidobacteriota > Blastocatellia > UBA7656 > UBA7656 > DATBMY01. The sequence continues at coordinate 307,351 of CAWHTK010000023.1, forward strand.
GAGGTGTCGTCGCAGGATGTCGCGGCCGAAGAGGGGTTCGGCGCATACACCGGCGAGGTCTCGGCTGCAATGATAAGGGATGCGGGCGCAAAATGGGCCATAATCGGCCATTCGGAGCGGCGACAGTATTATGGCGAGACGGACGGGTCGGTTAATAAAAAGATCCGAGCCGCCCTCAACAGCGGGCTCGCGCCAATCGTGTGCTTTGGTGAGCGGCTCGATGATCGTGACACCGGCACGCAAGAGAGAGTAGTTCGCGCCCAGATAGAGGGGGGACTGCAAAACTTGACAGTCCAGGATGCCTCTCGTATGATAATCGCTTACGAGCCCGTATGGGCAATCGGCACAGGGCGCACCGCGACCCCGGAGATAGCCGAACAGATGCACGCCTTCATCCGATCCCGCATCCGAGAGATGTTTGGTGACAGGGTGGCAGAGGATATAAGAATCCTCTATGGCGGCAGTGTGAAGCCCGACAATATTGCGAGGTTGATGGAAGAGAGTGATATTGACGGTGCGCTGGTAGGGGGTGCGAGTCTCGAAGCCGATTCATTTGCGCGGATCGTCAATTATAACGAAGGCAGGTAGGAACGAGCAGTGATAGGAACGATACTATTAGTCTTATATGTGATCGCGTGCTTCATTCTGATTCTGTTCGTGCTCTTGCAGCCGGGCAAGTCGGATGCGGCCGCGGTATTCGGCGGAGGGGCAAACACGTCTGCCTTCGGCCCTCGCGGGACCGCGACGGTCCTGGCCAAAGTCACTATTACCGCCGCGATAGTCTTTTTCTTCCTGGCGTTTCTGTTTTCAATCCCCGGTGTATTTGAATCCGGCTCGGTTGCGCCTTCGGATGCCGATCCCGCGACGAGCGCGCCTGCGCCAGCAACGCCTGAATCGCCGTTAACCCCTCAACCGGCGGCGACTCCGCCCGAGGGTAACGCGAACCAGGCAGCGCCCGCGAGCCAGGGCAATGCTAATCAGCAAGGGAATGCAAACCAGGCAGCGCCGGCTTCGACGGGCGGCGCGCCAAATCGATAGCTCTCTTTGAATAGTCAGTAAGACTTCCAGACGTGCCGAAGTGGTGGAACTGGTAAACACGTACGTTTGAGGGGCGTATGGGGCAACCCGTGGGGGTTCGAGTCCCCCCTTCGGCACCATTCATTTCCTTAAGGTCAAAATCATCCCATTAATAGCCTGGCGCTATTCTTCCACAAACAGGCATCAGGTCTCTTTTATCAATCCCGCTTGCGGTACTTTCTTTCAACTACCGGGAATCCCTGACCACGAATCGCAATAGGAAACCTATTTGACACAACGGACCTCATTGCCTTTCGTTCTCGCTAGGCAAACGGTTTCTCGCATGGCTTTCTCTTCGGACCCGCGGGTTCTCTCACGCGAGTCCGAAGAGGCATCTGAGCGTGAGGCTCTCATTTATTAACGGTTGACATGCTAGCTTCCGAGTAGCGAGCGCCTGCCGCGGCGCCTTTCGGCGCAATCTCATCAATGCGCCTCAGGTCTTCCGGCGTTATCTCGACTTCGAGCGCGCCAACATTCTCTTCCAGATACTTACGCCGCTTCGTCCCCGGAATAGGGACAATCTCTTTCCCCTGCGCCAACACCCAGGCGAGGGCGAGCTGCGCCGGGGTGCATCCCTTCTCGGCCGCGATCTCTTCAATTCGCCTTACGAGGTCAAGGTTCTTCTCGAAATTCTCGCCTTGAAAGCGCGGGCTATCGCGGCGGTAATCATCTTGATCCAGATCGTCAAAGCTGTTGATCTGTCCCGTCAGAAAACCCCGCCCAAGCGGACTATAAGCGACAAAGCCAATCCCAAGCTCGCGACATAGATCGAGAATCCCATCTTCCGGGTCGCGGCTCCACAGCGAGTACTCGGTCTGGAGCGCGCTTATCGGATGAACCTTCTGAGCGCGCCTGATCGTTTCGGGGCTCGCTTCGGATAAACCTATGTACCGGACCTTTCCTTGCTCGACGAGCCGCGACATCGCGCCGACTGTATCTTCGATGGGCGTGTTCGGATCAACGCGATGCTGATAGTAAAGATCAATCGTCTCCACGCCAAGTCGGCGCAGGGAGCCATCGCATGCCGACGCCACGTACTCGGGCCGACCGTTGATGCCGAGGAAGCTGCCATCTTCGCCGCGCGTGATTGCGAACTTGGTTGCAATCACAACTTCGTCACGTCGCCCCTTGATGGCGCGCCCTACAAGTTCCTCGTTAGTAAACGGACCATACATATCGGCGGTGTCGAGGAAGTTGACCCCAAGCTCCAACGCGCGATGGATCGTAGCAATAGATTCCTGCTCATCGCGCCCTCCGTAAAAGTCAGACATCCCCATGCATCCAAGCCCAAGGGCTGAAACCTCAAGACCTTCTCTGCCCAGTTTTCTTTTCTCCATAACGTTCTCCTTATCATAAGGCGTGCGCTGTATGCGCGAGCGCGAACGCATCCGCAAGCAGTGCATAAGAGCGACGCCGCAAAACGTGCTCATGGATCAGCGTAGTAATCATAATCTCGCCAACGCCAGTCTGCTCGACGACGCGGGATAGATGATTGCTTATGGTCGCGGGAGAGCCTACGAACAGGCGCATTCGATTAGCTCGTATAAGCTCTCGCTCGAAGTCGGTGTAAGCGTATGCTCTCGCCTCCGCGACATCAGGCAGCGCTCCAGTGGTAACGCCTATTTGGAAGCGCAGCAATGTCAGATCGGCCGAGCTTGCCAGTTCTTCCGCCAGCTCGTCCGTCTCGGCGCAGATGGCGGATACCGCCAGTATAGATTTCGGCTCGGAAAAGTATTCGGATGGTCGGAAGCGCTCGTGGTACAGCCGCAGCGACTCGACCGCGGGCGCTGCATTGATATGATGAGCAAACGCGAACCCGAGCCCCATCTCCGCCGCGAGCCGCGCGCTGAAATCGCTTGAGCCGAGCAGCCAGATTTCCGGCATCCCGACACCCGCGGGAGAAGCTATGATCCTACGGAATGGGTGTTTGTCAGGGAAGTTCCCCGAGAGGAATGATAAAAACTCCGAGAGCTGCTCGGGGAAATCTTCGGCGGTGAGCGCCGCGCGCGAGCGCCTTAAAGCGAGCGCCGTCATCTGGTCCGTGCCCGGCGCGCGTCCTATCCCGAGGTCAATCCTGCCGGGGTGCAGGGCCTCTAGCGTGCGGAAGGCTTCGGCTACTTTGAGCGGCGAGTGATTTGGCAGCATAACTCCGCCCGATCCCACGCGGATACTACTGGTCACGCTCGCGACATGGCCGATCATCACCTCGGGCGTCGAGCTGGCGATGAGCGAGGTGTTGTGGTGCTCGGCCAACCAGTATCGTGTATAGCCGAGTTCTTCGGTGAATCGGGCAAGGTCGAGCGTGTTAAGCAAGGCATCTCGGCTTGAGAAGCCGGACGGGACTGGCGAAAGGTCCAGGACCGACAGGCGGGTTGGCATCTTCACCATCATAATCTCCTTCCTGAAATGCTAACACGCACATCGGATGCGTCCAAATTTAATCAGGCAAAACTGTCCTCTTGACAATATTCGTTATGAGGACTATATTGTGAGCGTGAGCCCGAAACTGCAAGAAGAGTTGAAACAGAGCAAGCCTTTCGCGAGCCGGGAGGATGAGGCTTATATAAGCTTGCAACTTACGGCGGAGGTGCTCTCGTGGCCCGTCACCGAAACGCTGAAGCAATCCGACTTGACGCCAGCGCAGTATAACGTGCTTCGGATACTTCGCGGCGCGGGCGAAGCAGGCGCGTCCTGTAGTGAGATAAGCGACAGGCTTATTAAAAAGGACTCGGACATTACCCGATTGCTTGATCGGCTTGAAAACCGCGAGCTTGTTTCGCGCGAGCGCGTTGCCAAGGATCGTCGCGTGATTATCACCCGCATTACAAGGAAGGGGCTCGCATTGCTGGCGGAACTCGACGCCCCTGTCGCTGAGTGTCATCGCCATCAACTGGCGCCACTCGGGGATAGAAAACTCGCTACATTGATAAAGCTCTTAGAGGAAGTGCGCGATCTACAAAAGTAATTTTTTTGTCTCATAATTGTTATAACGACAAGTGTTATAAGCAATGTGATTATATTTTAAAGGAGAGATAGTATGGCTGATTCAAGCTCGTTAGATTCCAGGTGGGCACCGCGCGTGTTGAGCGTGCTGCGCGTCATCGCTGCGTTTCTCTTTATTCAACACGGCGCTCAGAAGCTGTTTGGCTTTCTCGCCGGGCAGCAGTGGGCCGCGCCGGAAATGTTTTCGACCATATGGATAGCCGGCGTGCTCGAACTGTTTGGCGGAATTATTCTGCTGCTCGGACTCTTCACGCGCCCGGTGGCTTTCATCCTCTCCGGGTTGATGGCCGCCGCCTATTTCATGGGGCATGCTCCCCAGGGCTTCTGGACGCTCCAAAACAAGGGGGAGCTTGCCGCGCTCTACAGCTTCCTGTTCCTGTACTTCGCCGTAGCCGGCGGCGGCGCGTGGAGCCTTGACAGGCTCTTGCGGCGCGATAAATCTTCGACGAATGTTGACTCGGTTAGCGGGCCGATTCGAAAGGTCGCCTGATGGTTTGACGGCACCGAGACTATACTCGCATGCAGATAAAATGGGCCGCGCGGCAATGGAGTCGCGCGGCCCAGTCCACGTTGGAGGGGTGAGATTCCAACTTTCTATGCAGCGGCAACTGGTATAAACTCTCTTCTCAACCGCCACTAATACTCCAGTGGAAACAATAAATCTGATCTTCGCTGAAGTCTTCTTAATCAATGGGGGTGTATGGACAATCAGAAGGAAATCAAGACCGCTCGTCTTAGTTACTCCGGGGAAGACGCGTTCGTGGCGCAGGCTCAAAGCGGCCATGCGATCGTGACAAGTTTTTCGCCCGACAAGACCGGCGCGCCTTCGCCCATGGAACTGGTGCTGGTGGCGCTCGGCGGCTGCACCGGCGCGGATGTCGTCGGGATACTTGAGAAGAAACGCCAGATAGTGACCAGTTACGAAATTGAAGTGCGTGGCGAGCGCCGCGCCAATCATCCCCGCATCTATACCGCCATTGAAGTAGTGCATCGCTTCCGCGGCCGCCACCTTGATGAGAAGGCCGTCGAGCACGCCATAAAGCTATCGGAGGAGAAGTATTGTAGCGTGTCGGCGATGCTCAAAGAGGCGGCGACGATAACAACGCGTTTCGAGATCGAAGAAGAAGAGGCGTAGGCTCGCGGGCCGCGCCTCTCAAGCGAAAGTACGAGGAGGAAAAAAATGCGCACACGCATCCTGGTTTTAGCCCTGTTGCTATTGATTTCCGGCGCTGCCGCTCAAGCGCAGGCGCCTTCAACCTATCAGCAGCCGCCCGCTGACATCGTGAAAATGCTCGACGCGCCGACGCTGCCGCTGGCGCAATTGAGCCCCGACGGGCGGTGGCTTCTGCTAACCCAGCGGCCGGCCATGCCGTCGATATCGGACATATCCGCGCCAATGCTCCGGCTCGCGGGCGCGCGAATATCTCCGCAAGTGAACGGCCTTTTTCAGAATTCCTGGATCACGAACCTGACCCTCGTCGAGCTGTCATCGAACCGGTCGCGCGAAATCTCTCTGCCCGCGAGCCCGCGACTCGCCTTCATCACATGGTCTCCCGACAGCAAGCACATAGCTTTTGTGCAGCGCGGCGACAGAGAACTGGAGCTGTGGGTTGCGGAGGCGGCCACGGGCAAGGCCGCGAAGGTGACGGGCGCGCTTAACGCGACCACCGGCTCGCCTTATCGCTGGTTGCCAAACAGCAAGCAGATGGTCGCGCTCCTGATACCGGCCGGGCGCGCGGCGGAGCCGCAGACGTCGGCGGTGCCGGTCGGGCCGAACGTGCAGGAGAGCGGGGGCGTTCGCGCCCCGGTGCGCACCTACCAGGATCTGCTTCAAAGCCAGCACGACGTTGCGCTCTTCAAGCACTACTTCACCGCGCAGCTTGCCGTCGTCGAAGCCGCCCGCGCGGGAGCTACTAAACTCGGCTCGCCCGCCATATTCGACGAGATGAGCCCTTCGCCCGACGGGAAGTACATATTTGTATCGCGCGTGGTCGAGCCCTTCAGTTACTTCGTGCCGTATTCCGACTTCGCCCAGGAGGCTGAGATCTGGGACATGAACGGCAGATTAATCAAGAAGCTCGCATCGCTCTCGCTTGCGGAAAAGACCCCCATCGGCGGCGTGAAGACCGGGCCGCGCTCGGTGCGCTGGATGGCACCCGAACCTTCCCGCGACGCTCGCCTACACGGAAGCTTTAGACGATGGCGATCCCAAAAAGAAGGTCGCGCACCGAGACCGACTGCTGATGCTCGAAGCGCCCTTCACCCAGGGGCCGCGCGAGGTGCTGAAATCCGAGTACCGCTTTGGCGGCATAGACTGGACGAAGAATAACGATTACGCCATCTGGCGCGAATTTGACCGCCCGACCCGAAAGACTCGCACTCACCTCGCGGACGGTAAATTGACCGGCCAGCCGTCGCGGGTGATGTTCGAATACTCTACCGAAGATCGCTACAACAGTCCGGGCACACTCATCACGGATACGAACGAATCGGGGCAGAGAGTCGTGCTCCAGTTGACGGACGGCAAGTATGTATACCTGAGCGGGCCCGGAGCCACGCCGCAGGGCGACAGGCCGTTTTTGCGCAGGCTCGATCTTGCCACGTTAAAGACCGACGAGTTATTCCGGTCCGAGGACCCTTATTACGAATCTCTGGTCTCGCTTCTCGACGCCGACGCTCAAAAGATAATAACGAGCCGCGAATCCGTATCAGAGGCGCCGAATCTTGTTCTGCGCGATCTCGGGCAAAAAACCGATAAGATGCTGACAAACTTCACCGATCCGCAGCCCGCTCTCAGAAAGGTGAAAAAGCAGCTCATCACTTACCGTCGCTCGGACGGCATACAGCTTTCTGGCACGCTCTACTTGCCGCCCGATTACAAGCAGGGCGAGCGCAGGCCGACTTTCATATGGGCATACCCGAGAGAGTTTGCATCGGCCGACGCCGCGAGCCAGATTTCGGACTCGCCAAATCGCTTCACGAAAGTCGGAGGGGCTTCTCACCTCTTTCTGGTGATGCAAGGGTATGTCGTGCTCGATAACGCGGCCATGCCTATACTCGGCGGCGATAAAGCGAACGACACGTTTGTCGACCAGCTTGTAAAGAACGCCGAAGCGGCCATAAACCACCTTGCCGAGATGGGCGTGACCGACCGCGAACGTGTAGGCGTGGGCGGCCATTCCTACGGCGCGTTCATGACGGCCAACCTGCTCGCGCATACGGACCTGTTTCGCACCGGGATTGCGCGAAGCGGCGCTTATAACAGAACGCTCACGCCGTTCGCATTTCAGAATGAGCAACGCTCTTTCTGGGAAGCCTCCGAAGTCTATATGCGCATGTCGCCTTTCATGCACGCCAACAAGATTGACGAGCCGATACTGCTGATACACGGCGAAGCGGATAATAATTCGGGCACTTTCCCGATACAGTCCGAGCGATTCTTTCATGCCTTGAAGGGATTAGGAAAGAACGCGCGGTTCGTCTTGCTCCCGCGAGAAGCTCACGGCTATTCGGCGCGCGAGTCGGTCTTGCATACCATCTACGAGATGGTCACCTGGATGGACCGGCACGTAAAGAACGCGCCGCCCCGCAACGGGCAGGCCGGTAAACAATAACCGCGCGATCTATGCGCTTTCGCAAGGGGCCGCTCCGTCAGGGGGCGGCCCTACTTTATTGCAAGTGATGCGGCCGTTCTGGTCGCCGAGATGATGAAGCAGGCGCCCCGAGTTTACGTGGCGAGCTTGAGAAAGTCTGTGAGCATCCGCTCGGTCATGCCCCATATCGGGCCGTGCTCGGAAGGGTACGCGGGCCAGCTACGCTGCTCGCCTTCGATAACCAGGTGAAATACGTCCGACAACCCTTCCGACTCAAGATAATCGATTGACACCCAGAAGGCCGCCGCTACTTCGTGATTGAGCGAAAGGGCGTGGGGCTCCGTGTTCGATTCAAGTATGTGGAAGGCGGCGGGCGCAGCGAATACGAACGGCGTAACGTCTATCGGCGGGACCAGAGGATTGCGCGGCTTTAAAACGTCGAGCCGCCCGAGCGTTTCTCCAAGCGAGAGGTCTATGCCGACCTCTTCCATCGTTTCCCGTCGGGCCGTATGTAGAAGGTCCGGGTCTTCCGCCTGCCATCTGCCGCCGGGCAACGCCAGATTACCCGACCAGTGGTCGCCCGCTCTTATTGCTCTCTTGATAATTAAAAGCTCGCAGGCTCCGAGGTTTTGACGAAGTATAAGCGCGACCGCAGCCTGACGCGCGGATTTGTCGCCGACGTCAGGCTCATCGGCCCTGTGCAACTTTGCCCTCAGCCGCTCGCGAAGCGAATTAAAGCTCATCAGGCTATGCATTATACCTTTGCTCGTATTTGCGAAACTACCCACCGGGAACCAGAGCGTGATCCGGCCGCGGATACGAAATAGGATTTGCTCCGGCCGCTCGAAAGGCGGCCCTTTTCTTTCCACGCTTCTGAATTTGAAAAACGGGCCGGGGCGTAGTAGTGTCACGTGGTCCGACAATACATTTAAGGTTATCCCGAAGGTGGATTATGCAAACGGTGCTGCAAGACCTGCGCTACGGCGCGCGGACACTTTTGAAGAAGCCCGAATTTACATTGATCGCCGTCATCACGCTCGCGCTCGGCATAGGAGCTAACACGGCCATCTTCAGCATCGTAAACGCGGTGCTGTTGCGCCCGCTCCCCTACGCGGAGTCCCACCGGCTGGTATCGATGACCGAACAGCACGAGCAGATTCCGACCCGCTGGGTTTCATACCCGAACTTCCTCGACTGGCGCGCGCGCAGTCAATCGTTCGAAGCGATGGCCACGATTCGCGGCTGGCAGATGACGATGACCGGCGAGGGCGAAGCGCAATCGGTCCTCGCGCGCATGGTCACGGCGGATTACTTCCGGGTCATGGGCGCTCGGCCCTCGCACGGGCGTGATTTCATCCAGGAAGAAGACAGGTTCGGGTCGCAGATGGTGGCAATCATCAGCCATGCTTTTTGGAAGTCGCAATTCGGCGGCGACCCCGAAATCATCGACAAATCGGTCCTGCTCAACAATCAGCTTTTCAAAGTCATCGGGGTAATGCCGGAGGAGTTTCAGCACCAGGGGCCGCCCGCGCTGTGGGTCTTGACCGAACAGTACGCCGAGCCGGAAAGCGGCTGGTTCCACCGCGATACTCGCATCGCGGGCAGTGTCATTGCCCGGTTGAAGCCCGGAGTGACGATTGAACAAGCGCGCGCGGAGATGAAAACAATCGAAGAACAGCTTATCAGCGAATACCCCATGCAAAACGGCGGCAATAGAATAAAGCTGGTCAGTTTGCAGGAGAGCATTGTCGGCGACACACGCCAGTCGTTGTTGTTGCTGCTGGCCGCCGTCGGCGTGGTGTTGCTGATAGCCTGCGCCAACGTGGCGAATCTACTTTTGGCGCGCGCCGCGGGCAGGCAAAGAGAGTTCGCCATACGAGCCGCGCTCGGCGCGAGCCGATGGCGGGTGCTCCGGCAACTGCTCGTCGAAAGCGTGCTGCTGGCGGTTGTGGGCGGCGGGCTGGGTTTGCTGCTGGCAAATTGGGGGATTGACCTGCTGATAAAACTAGCGCCGCCGGATTTGCCGCGCCTGGCGGGCGTGACAATCGGGTGGCAGGTGCTCGGTTACACGCTGGCGCTCTCAATGCTGACGGGCATCGTCTTCGGCATCGCGCCCGCCTGGCAAAGCGCGAAGATCAATCTGCAAGAGGCGTTAAAGGAAGGCGGCAGAAACACCGGCGACGCTCGCGGCGGGCGCTTGCGCAACGGCTTTGTTATCGCCGAAGTCGCGCTTGCCATGGTGCTGCTCGTAGGCGCGGGGCTGTTCATAAAAAGCTTTGCGCGTTTACTCGCCTCTGATCCGGGTTTCAGCCCGCAGAACGTCGTGACGATGCAATTGCTGCCGCGAGAGGCTTATCCTGGCAGACCGCAGTTGACGCAGTTTCATTCGCAACTGCTTGAGCGGCTCGCCGCTCTGCCCGGCGTCGAGGCGGCGTGTGTGCTCAACGACCTTCCCGGATTCGAACCGGATGGCAGACCGACATCAACCCGGAGATCAACGGGCAGTACCAGAAGATCAACCCGGGCGAGCTAATCAACGTGGACTGGGGCATCATTACCGCCGATTACTTCAAAACCATGCGAATACCCCTCAAGCAAGGGCGCACTTTTACCCCACAGGAGGTAGCCCAGGGCGCGCCCGTCATGCTTGTGGATGAACAGCTGGCGCGGCGGTTCTGGCCGGAGGGCGACGCGGTCGGTAAACACATCAAGTACGACAGCGCAACTCCCATCGAGATCATCGGCGTCGCGGAGAACGTGCTCAATTACGGCAGCGAGCAACTGGGGCGGATAAAAATCTACACCCCGTTCGGGCGTTCGCCGCTGCCCTCGCTCGACGCTGGCCGTGCGCACCGCGGGCGCTGACCCTCTCAGCCTCGTCGACGCGATCAAAAACGAAGTGCACGCGGTCAATGCGAATGTGCCGATTTATGAGGTCGCCTCGTTGGAGAGCCAGCTCGCGCGCCACATCGCCCCGCGGCGATTCAATACCTGGCTGCTGGGGTTGTTCGCGGCGGTCGCGCTGCTGCTTGCCGTCATTGGCCTTTATGGCGTGCTGGCTTATTCTGTTTCCCAGCGCTCGCACGAGATAGGGATTCGGATGGCGCTCGGCGCTCAGGCCGCGGATGTCTTGAAGCTGGTGGTCAAGCAGGGGATGAAGCTGGCCCTGATCGGAATAGCGATTGGTCTGGTCGCGTCATTCGCGCTCACGCGCCTTATGGCGAGCCTGTTGTACGGCGTTAGCTCGACCGACCCGCTGACGTTTATTCTGATACTGCTTTTGATCACGACGGCCGCGCTGGTGGCTTGCTGGATACCGGCCCGGCGGGCGGTGAAAACCGACCCGATGGTTGCGTTGAGATGTGAGTGAGCGCGCAGTCTGCATCCGGGCACGTTCTTAAATATCCCCGATGGAGGAATCCACTGTGATTGATCGCCGAACTTTTCTAAAACAGTGCGCTGAAGTGACCGCGTGTATGGCTTTTATAAAATCGCAGGGCCAGGAAGCGCGGGCGGCAAACCCGAAACAGATGTTTCAGATTTCGCTTGCTCAATGGTCGCTTCACCGCGCGCTGTTTGCAAAGCAACTCGATAACCTTGATTTCGCCAGGGTCGCTAAGAATGAATACGGGATCGACGCGATAGAATACGTGAACCAGTTTTTTAAGGATAAGGCCAAAGACAGAAAATACCTGGCCGACATGAAGAAGCGGGCGGGCGACCTCGGCGTCAAGAGCCGCTTGATTATGATCGACGGGGAAGGCGCGCTGGGAGATGCCGACGAGGCGAAACGAATGCTGGCCGTTGAAAACCACTATAAATGGGTCGAAGCGGCGAAGTACTTGGGCTGTTTTTGCATACGGGTTAACGCGCAAAGCTCCGGGAGCTACGACGAGCAGATGGAGCGGGCCGCGGACGGATTGCGTAAATTAACGGAGTTTGGCGCGGATCATAAGATCAGCGTCATTGTGGAGAACCACGGCAGATTATCTTCGGACGGATCATGGCTGTCATCGGTTATCAAAAAGGTAAACCATCCGAGATGTGGCACGCTGCCTGACTTCGGAAATTTCAACCTTGGCGGTGGCAAGGAGTATGACCGCTATAAGGGCGTCACGGAGTTGATGCCGTTTGCCAAAGCCGTCAGCGCCAAGTCGCATGATTTCGACGAGCAAGGAAACGAAACGCGTACCGACTACAAGCGCATGATGAAGATAGTGCTTGATGCGGGCTATCGCAGTTATGTTGGAATCGAGTACGAGGGGACCAGACTGAGCGAGCCGGATGGCATTCGAGCCACAAAGAAGCTGCTGGAGCGTGTGCGGAACGAGCTTGCCTGACGACAGCTAAAATACGCGGCCGCCGGCTAACCGGTCTGATTTACTATGAGCGCTTTTTGCGCCGCGCTCCAGCGTCTTAAAAGGTTGCGGTATGCCGTTACCCGCTCCGGATAAAGATCAGAGAGGTCCTTAGACTCCGCCGCGTCCTGACACAGATCGAAGAGTTTCGAGCGCCCCGAGTCCAGCTCATCAATAAACTTCCAGCAGCCATCGCGCAGCCCCATGAGGCCAAGCGAATAATCGGTGTAAAAAAGCGCCATCGCTGATCTTGCTTCAAGCGCGGACACTCCCTGATAATCCGCCGGCGGCGGCAATCCGAGCAGGTCGAGAATTGTCGGCGCGGTGTCGATGATGCTGACCGTCTTTGCGATTCGAACTTGCCGGTTGATGAGTCCCGGCGAGGCGATCAAGTAGGGAACGCGGATGTTCTCATCATAAAGAAAGAGCGAATGCCCGTAGTTACCTTCGTGCTGGCCGAATGCCTGGCCATGGTCCCCGAAAATGACGAACAGGGTATTCTGGTCGAGGCCCCGCTCGCGCAAGCCCTGGAGCAATGTGCCGAGCGAGGAGTCGGAGTAATAAAGCGCATTAAGGTATCGATCAGACTCCTCTTGCTCGGGAAACGGGCCGGGCTCGGGCGTCTCATAAGGGTGATGCCCTGCAATCGGCAGATAGGTCAGGAAGAATCGCTCGCCTTGCGGGAGAGAGTCGATCCACGCCAGCGCGCGGCTAACCGTCGATGGCTCATCGACGCCGAAACTCGACTCAATATGGCCGCCAATTGCGCCCGCGTCTTCCAGAACTTCATAGCCGCGATTCTCGACCACCGCCTCCATGCCCAGATACATAAAACGGCCCGAGTGAAAAAGCGCGGTGCGGTATCCCGCCCGGCTCAGAACGAAAGCAAGCGACGGGGTTGTGATGCCCGCATAGCTCTCGGAGGCCGTATCCATCGCCGGGTAACGAGAACAGAGTGTCGAAAAGAGCCCCTTGATGCTTTCGGGATAGACTGCGTAAGCGTCCTCGAAGATTAGCGCCGCCTCCGCCAGTTTCGATAGATTAGGCATCGGGTCGCGGTTCGCGCCGTATGGATGTAGATACCGGGCTCCCGCTGATTCGAGCACGATCAAGACTACATTGCGGCCGGCGGCCGTTCCGCGCCACCCGGACAGATCGTCGCCGGCAGAGCTTTCGGCCAGGGGACTCGTTCGCCAATCCTCTTCGCTCTTCGTACTCACTACGTCCGCCGACAGCCGGGGGAGCGCGGTTGTGACAAGCGCCATTATAGGGTTGCGGTAAAGGCCAATCGTTTCGACCCTGGAGGACGCAAATGGGCCGAGCAGCACGACGATGAGCGCGGGAATGATCAACGCGGCCCGCCGCCGCACATTGACGTGGCGGAGAAGCCGCGGAAGGGCGACCGCGACAACGGCGATCAGCAGCATCAACGCGAGGTTTACCGGCGTTATGTGATGCCGGATCGAATCCGACAGCGTGCCGCCCGCCGCCTTCATCATCGGCCAGGTGAGCGGCGAAGAGAGCACCCGCGCGATCGGGACATTGATTGCCACGTAGAGGATGGCCGAGCCGTATAGCATCCAGCCGATCCACGGCCGCCTGACCGCGCGGTCGAGCAAGTAAAATAGAAGCGCGACGAGCACATCCTGCCAGAAGTATGCAATGAGTACCCAGCCCGATAGGTCAATCGGGCGTCCTGCCAGGACCGCCAGCTTCGCGATGAAGAATACGCCGAACAGCGCGAGCGATCTCATCTGACCACCAGGTTCAATCGCTTGAGCAAGAGCCACGAGACTATCACGCTCGTGCCACGAGCCCTCCATATCCAGTCATGCACCAGCACGGCCGGGGCGGGCGGTTTCTGGTAGATCACTCGGCGGTCACCAACGAACGAAAGCGGGATGATAAGCAGATCGAAATCGTCCGGCTCATTCGGGTCGAACTGCTTGTTGATGTATTCGACTTCTTCTCTGACAAACCGGCGCGCGATATTCAGGTTCTCGGCGCTCAAGTCGATCAGCGCCAATCTCCCTTGAGGCAGCAGCCGGCTCAGAATAAGAGCTGTTCGCGGAAAGAGCCCCCCGCCGACGATCCCCACGCGACGGACTGGCGGGAGCATGGTTAGCAAACGGCATAACGCTCGCTCGTGCCGGTTGATCACCAATCGCTGTAGGGCAGGGAAACGCAAAACCATGCTCTCAAGCGCGCACAGGTTGACGCACTCCAGCCAGCGGAGCATCGCGGGATAGCGGCTGGAACCGGTTCCGGTTGCTCTCTCTCGTGGTAACTCTCGCCAATGCATTCCGGGGTTGGCATGATGCTCGACGTGATACCCATCGTTAAAGAGCAATAGATTATAGAGCCAGCCGTAATGACTCACAGTCCCGCGCGCGTGCTCGTAATGCCCCTGCAAATAGCAGAGCCCCAGACCGCAGAGATAGCCCGGCAGGTAAACGGCTATCGTAAAGCGTGGAGAGAAGATGAGCAGCGCCGACCATAGCGCGAGCGTTGAGACACAGTCGAGCGGCGCGAGGCGAAAGCCGGTTGAGCGGCGCGCGCCGTGATGCGCGAGATGCCGGGCGCGCCAGACCGATTGAGGGAAACCGAGCAACAGGCTGAGGTAGCACGAGAAGGCCGCGTTCAGCGCGGGAGTGCGGAAAAACGGCCGGTGTATAAAGATGTGCGAGATCGTATTGGCATTCCACCAGAGTCCGATTGCTATGAGCGGAATCGATGGAAAGGCCAGCAGCAGCCCGCCATGTGTCAGCGCGAGCCCGACAAATAGAGCATCCCAACGAGCCCATCTCGCTTGCTTTAGCAGGACCGTCGCCATCAATTCTGCTCTTTTGGAAGCGCCTTCAGCTCTCGGATGGGCGAGTATGCGCTCCTCCGGTCATTTACCTTGTACAGGCCGGCATTCAACGGATACTCATCCGGGTCGCCGGCTTTATCTTTGGCCTTACGCAGTCGGGGGCGTGGTTGTGAGCGATTGCCAAAGCCCACTATCTGATCAGTCCCGGCGATTGCTTTTAAGTCGGCCCATTCTTTCCGGCATACATTTTCGTCGCCCGGCTTGCAGGCGAAATAAAGATAGCCGCGCTCTGCCGACTCGTATGAGTTGCGATCTTCACTTTTTGCTAGCGCGAATGCGCCCCATATCTGGATTCGCTCGGGCGCGGTTGCGTCAGGCTCAAAGACGACCTTATCAACACGCGCATAGATGCCGGTCCAATCGGAATAGGCATTTGCCTCATACACGAGCGAGGAAAACGGGAGAAAGGCGATCAGGCACACGAGTATCGTTCGTCGCATAAGTTATCCCTCCTTTATTTACATCATGTGTTAGACGGAGATGGGGCGAAGTTTCTTCCCAAAACTGAAACTTATTGTTTGAGAACGAAGCAAGGTAAAGCATGGCTTCAACTCTGTAGCAAAGGGTAAGGGTTTACGCCAAGCGATTATATCATCATAAGTCACACGCAGAATGAAGACCGCTAAATATAAGGCCACCGCAATGGTGGCCTTACTTTTTTGAGCATAAAAAAACCAGGCGGCCGGTATTTTTCATTGCCGTCTCACCTCCTATGTTTAATGGGGGAATCTACCCTCTCAAGCTCTTACTAAGGAAGCGGTGCGCTCGCGCGTACAACGACAAACGAACAACGGTATTCGTACTCCAAATCAGCCTTCAAAAGACGTTCTGGATTACGAGCATTATCTAGGAGATGAACGAGATGAAATTGACTTCCTACCTGGTAGCTTTAGTCTTAGTATTCGGACTGTTTTCAACCCCGGCCACATCGGCAGACTGCGCGTCCTACACTTTCACCAGGATCGCGGACAGCAGCGGCATGTTCGACTCTTTTGGCAATCCCTCGATAAACAATGACGGGACGGTTGCATTCGGAGCCTTCCTGGATAATGGCCTGCAGGGTATTTTCACGGGCAGCGGGGGTGACATCACCACTATTGTGGACACCGGCAACCCTTCTTTCCTGTCGTTTGGCGATCCCGCCATTAACAATAGCGGAAGTGTGGCGTTTCGGGCGACTCTGGACACGTTCGAGGATGTAATCCTTCGAGGGAGCGGAGGCCCGCTCACGACGATTGCCGACGCAACTGGACCCCAATTCCTCTTCTTTGGTAACGCCGACATCAACAACAGCGGGACGGTGCCGTTTCTGGCCATACTTGAGGAAAGCCCTGGAGTGGGCATTTTCGCGGGTAAAGGCGGCCCCGTCGAAACCATCGCCGACACCAATGGCCCGTTCACTTTCTTTAGTTATCCCGCCATTAACAGCAGCGGGACCGTGGCGTTTTTCGCCGGGCTGAATACGTTTGAGGAAGGCATCTTCGCGGTAAAGGGGGGTCAGATCATCACCATCGCCGACAGCAGTGGCGACTTCTCGTTTTTTGCTGACGCCCCTTCCATCAACAACAAGGGGACGGTCGCTTTTTCTGCGACACTGGACGACGACGTGACGGGCATATTCACGGGGAGAGGCGGTCGTGTGACCACGGTCGCCGATAGCACCGGTCTGTTCCGGACCTTTGATGACCCCTCCATTAACAACAAGGGGGATGTAGTCTTTTCGGCGAGACTCGACAACGGCGCGAGGGGTATTTTCACCGGCGGGGACCCTATAGCCGACAAGGTGATTCAGACGGGAGATGCACTGGACGGCTCGACGGTGACCTTCCTGTTCGCCTCGTCAAAGAGCCTTAGCGACGGGGGGCAGATCGTATTCTTTGCGCGACTGGCGGATGGGCGCGAGGGCATCTTCCGCGCTGACCCGAATTGCTAACCCGGCAAGTTGATCTCTCCGGGCTGTTCTAGGAACATCCAATAACGAGCAAGGCCGCCTTTCGAGCGGCCTTGTTCATTTACATACTTGTCTGCCGCGGTCCGGGAAAGCTAATATCAAGCTAATATGCTGAAAGCGGCTGTTTTTGCCTTTGCTATCGCGATGATGCTCGATGTATGCGGCTATAAGCAGGCGGGCAAGGGGAAGGGACTGCCCGCCGACATAAAGACGATAGCCATCCCGGTGTTTCAGAATTCGAGCCTCAAGTACCGCGTCGAGCAGCGATTCACGCAGGCCGTCGTTGACGAGGTGCTCAAGCGCGCCCGCGCGCTTCGCGTCACCACGAACCCGGACGAGGCCGACGTCGTGCTGAGCGGCGACATACGTAATTTCCGCGCGGCGGGCTCCGTACTCGATCAGCAGGGGCGCACGCGCGTATGGGAGGTTCGCATAATCGCGAGCGTGTCGTTAAGAGACCAGAGGACGCGAAAGATCCTTTACCAGAATTCGCGCATGACGTTCGAGGGCGAGTACGAGCTTTCCGACGACCCGCGATCATTCTTTAACGAAGAGAACCCGGCTGTCGAGCGCATAGCGAAAGATTTCGCGCAGTCGCTCATCTCCACGATACTGGAAGGGCTGTGAGCAGAAAAAAGAGGCTCGACGGGATCACCTACGACCAGTTCCGCCGGCAGATTAAAGAGGGGCGCGTCGAGCCGCTATACCTGTTCGCGGGCGAGGAAGAGTATCTACAGGAGCGCGCGCTCAGATTGCTTACGGGCACGCTCGACGAGGGCGGGCGTTTTTTTAACTTCGCCACATTCTTTATTGGCGGGGACGGGCCGCGGGGCGGAAAGACTACCGCCGTGCATGCAATAGAGAATGCCAACCAGATGCCGATGATGTCGGCCCGCCGAATAGTGGTCATACGCGACTTCGACAAGATCAAAGAGGGCGAGCTTGAGCTTGTGCTCGAATATCTCAAGACGCCCGCGCCACAGGCGACCGTCGTCTTTCAGGCCCGCTCGCTCGATCAGCGCAGAAAGATCACCGCGGCGCTGCTCAAGACATGCACGGTCGTCGCCTTCGACCCGCTCACCGATCAGCAAGCCGCGCGCTACGCCGAAGAGTATCTCAAGCGGCGTAACTGCCGGATCGAACCGAGCGCGCTTGGCTATCTGGTGGGGCTCGTCGGCACGCGGCTGAACCGCCTGGTAAACGAGCTGGAAAAGCTCGCGACCTATTCCGGGGGCGGGATGATAAACAACTCCGCGGTCGAAGAGCTTGTCCCGCGCGCACGCGAGCACAGCAGTTGGGAGTTGTGGGACGCGATCATTGACCGGGACCGCCGCCGCGCTTTGCGGCTGATGGAGCGATTGCTTGACGACGGCAACGAGCCGCTGTTTCTGCTCGGCGCGCTCGCGGGGCTTTATCGCCGAATGCTTGCGGCCAAGGAGCTGATGGCGCGCAAGGCCCCTACGGAAGAGGTCAACAAGGCCACGGGCAGGTACGGCCGGAACGCGGAATTGTTTAACGCGCGCGTGCTCCGCACGGCCCGCGACGAGATAGTTCACGGGCTGCGCCGCATCGCGCAAGTAGATAATGCGATAAAGAATTCCGAGGCGACGCCGCGGCTGCAAATGCAATTTCTTATAGCTGAATTGACTTTGCCCGACAGCGCGCGCTGGGGTATATTCTGATTTTGGATTTTAGATTTTGGATTTTGGATTCCTGGAACAGGATTGAATTAGCGCGCTGATTTTCCAAGTGTCCGGCAATCTGAAATCCAAAATCCAAAATCTAAAATCGGAATGGGGGAGAGGATGCCCATCTTTGCTCACGAAGAGAACCCGCTAAACGACCAGGAGTGGGAGAATATCAAGAAGGTTGTGATAGACGTTGCGCGCACGCGCCTGGTCGGCCGCCGCATAGTCGATCTCCACGGGCCGCTCGGCCCCGGCATTCAGACAATAGTACACGACCATTTTTCAGGCACGACTATAGGCCGCATAGGGCTGCTCGGCGAGGAGGAGTCCGACCCCGTCCGCTCGGTGCGCCGCGAGAGCGGGATTATTCCGCTCATCTATAAAGACTTCATCTTGCATTGGAGAGATATAGAGACGGCGCGGCAGACCGGCACGCCGCTCGACACGTCGGCCGCCGCGGGCGCGGCCGCCTTCTGCGCGGACGCCGAAGACGATCTGATTTTTAACGGCAGCGTCGAGATGGGCTACGAGGGCCTGATGGTAGTCGAAGGGCGTAACGTCCTCGGCCGCCGCGATTGGGCCGACCCGGGCAGCGCGTTCAAAGATGTCGTCGAGGCGACGCAGATACTTGTGCAGGCCGGATTCTACGGCCCTTACGCGATGGTCGTGAGCCCGAACCTGTACACGCAGATGCATCAGGTGCATCCCGGCACGGGCGTCCTCGAAATCGAGCACATCCGACAGTTGATCACCGACGGAGTCTATCAATCTCCGCTCATACGCGAGGGCTTCGGCATGGTCGTTGCGACGGGCGCGCAAAACTTTGACCTGGCGGTCGCGCAGGACCTGACGGTCGCATACCTGGGCGCCGAGCACATGAACCACCCGTTCAGGGTCTTTGAGTCGGTTTATTTGAGAATAAAGCGCCACGGCTCTATCTGCACGCTTGAGCCTGCCGCGGACGAGCCAAAGACGACCAGAAGGCGGGTGGGCAAGTAGAAGCAGAGGGATAAAAAACGAAAAGAGAACGGCCAACTGGCCGTTCTCTTTTTTTGCGCATCTCTTCTAATATATATCGCGCCCGCGCTACGCGGACATCTTGTTTACGGTGGTCGTAAGGCGGGCTTTATACCGGGACGCGGCGTTGCGATGAAGCACGCCCTTCTGGATCGACTTATCAATCACCGAAATGGCTTTTGGAAGCATTGCCACGGCTTCTTCCCTGTTGCCCTCTTCGATTGCGGCGCGCAGTCGCTTGATTTCGGTCCTGAGCCGGGTGCGGTTGCGGCGGTTTACTTCGTTGCGGCGCTCGTTCTGGCGCATGCGCTTTTCTGCTGATTTATGGTTTGCCATACTATCTCATCACTCCTCGATACTGTGAAGAAAACTATATCTAAAAAAGACTAATAAAATAGCCGGGCAGGACCGCTCATGTCAAGCTGGGAC
Source organism: Blastocatellia bacterium (assembly GCA_963832205.1). Lineage (GTDB taxonomy): Bacteria > Acidobacteriota > Blastocatellia > UBA7656 > UBA7656 > DATBMY01. Next base: position 327,339 of record CAWHTK010000023.1, read on the forward strand.
TTACTCGAACGCGAAAGCGCGGCGCGCGCAGTCGCGCTCGAAATAGCGTAACGCCCGCTGATAATCTCTCTTGATCTGGAGCCGCAACGCCTCGACCCCGTCGAACTTTTGCTCGTCGCGGAGCCTGTGCAGGAAACGTATGCGGATCTTTTCGCCGTACAACTCGCGGTCAAAATCGATCACGTGCGATTCGACCGTCACCTCCGGATCGCTGCCGAAAGTCGGCTTGTGACCGATGTTTGTCACCGAGCGCCGCCAGACGCCATCGATGAGAGTCAGCGTCACATAGACGCCGTTGAGCGGGACGACCGTGTTATGAGGCTTGAGGTTCGCGGTCGGGTAATCGAGCTGGGCGCGGGCTATGCGGCGGCCCTCTATAACGCGGCTTTCCATTCCGTACGGGCGGCCGAGCATTCGCCGCGCGAGGTTGACACGGCCGGCGACCAGCAAGCGGCGGATCATAGTCGAGCTGATACGGTGCCCGCGCAGTTTCATCTCCGGCGCTTCCTCCGCCACGCGCCCGCGCTCGGTCGCTATCTGCTTGAGCAGCTCGAAACGCCCTTCGCGGTTATGACCGAAAGCGAAGCCATGACCGAGATAGACTTCGCGCGCGTCTAACCGCCCGAATATCAACTCGCGCAGAAAGTCCTCGGCGCTGACGCGGGCGAGGTCGGGCGTGAAGTTGAGCACGACCACCTGATCGACCCCCAGCCGCGATATTCCTTCCATCTTCTGTTCGAACGTCTGTAGCAGCGGCGGAGCCGTCTGGGGGCGAAGCACCGCGCGCGGGTGCGGGTCGAAGGTGACGACCGTGGAGGGTAATCCGGCCTCGCGCGCCCTCTCGACCACCGCGCTCATTATTCGCTGGTGGGCCAGGTGCAGCCCGTCAAAGACGCCAAAGGTAAGCACGTTCGGCGTTCGAATGTCGGGGTCGTCAACGTCTCGGAATATTCTCATCGCTCGCGTGTCTCTAGATTAATGTGTAGCTTGGCCCGGTCACGATAGCAAGCCGACTAGATATTGAGATCGAGCGACAGCCCGTCATACGCGATATCGACGCCCGCAGGGAGGTGTCCGCTCGTATCCGCGTGCTTTATGTCGTGCGATATGTGCGTCAGCAGCGCGAGCCTGGGGCGCAGCCGCTCGACATAGGCGAGCGATTCATCCAGCGACATGTGCGTCGGGTGCTTCTTGAATCGGAGCGCGTCTATTACCAGCAGGTCGAGCCCTCGCAGCCGCGCGAGCGTTTCGTCGGGTATGAGGTTGCAGTCGGTAACATAGGCGAACGGTCCGATGCGAAAGGCCGTGACCGGCAGTCGCCCATGGATGACCGTGAGCGGTTCTACGTCGAGGCCGAAGAGGTTGAACGCGCCCTCTATGGTGTGGGGCACGATGCGCGGCACTCCGGGGTAGGGGGCGGGCTCGAAGGCGTAGGCATAGATACGGCGCAGCCCCTCCCATGTCACCTCGGTTGCGAAGCAGGCCATCGGGCCGTTGCGGAACATCAGCGGCCGCGTATCATCGAGCCCGAAGCAGTGGTCGGCGTGCGAGTGCGTGAAAAGTATCGCGTCGAGACTCTTGAGACCTGCGCGGAGCGCCTGTTGGCGGAAATCGGTCGAGGCGTCAATTATGATCTTTTGACCCGCGTGCTCTATCAGCACCGAGGTGCGCAGCCGCTTGTCGCGCGGGTCATCCGACATGCATGTGTCGCAATCGCAGCCTACGGCCGGCACTCCTACCGACGTGCCGGTGCCCAGAAAGGTTATTCTCATCGCTTTCTCGAAAGTGCGACGTACTGCATGCGCAGATAGGCGAGCACATTTTCGAGCTGATTGATCTCTTCGGCCGTCAGGTTCCCGCGCGTCTTTTCTTGGAGCACGCCGAGCATGTCGATCATGTGCCGGGCCGCTTCAAGATCAACGGGCAACTGCCCGCCGCCCGGGCTTTCGACCATGCCCATTAACATCGCCGCTTCGCCGGCCAGCATATTCAGAAGCGTATTAAGCGAAGCTTCGGGAATCTCGCGCGGCCTTGCGCTGTTGGCCTGCTGGTAAGCCTGCTCGGCGGCAACCGCGGCCTGGGCGGCCTGAGCCGCTTCCGGGTCGGGGGGCGCAGCCTTCTGCTCGGCCTCGCGCTTTCGCGCGCCTTCGCCGGGGAAGGAGACTATGTTGTCGGCCGCGCCCTTCGCATCCGTCTGCTCGCCTGGGGCATCGGGCTCCGGCCGCGGTTGATCGGGCGGGGCCTCCGCCTCGGTTTGCGGCTGCTCCGGCTGCTTCTCTTCGGCCTGCGGTTCCTCCGCGTTATCGCGGGGCGAACCGTCAATGTTGTACTTCCTGCGGTCGGTTATCTTGAAAGTCTTCGCGGTTTCTTCTTCCATATCCTCAGTCCAGATTACGGTAAATTTTACTGCCTTATTAAGCTAGTAATGCTAGCATCAAACACACAGACTGGTGAAGCGGTCAACAGGCCATCTAAGAATATGGCGGCTTGCCCCGTGTGAGGCCATTATGTAAATTGAGAGTATGAGTGAATCGTCGGGCAAGCGGGCGGGCGAGAGCTTCACCAGACTCGTTGAGATCATATCTAAACTTCGCGCGCCGGGCGGCTGCCCGTGGGATCGCGAGCAGACGCACGAAAGCCTCAAGCCGATGATGCTCGAAGAGGCGTATGAGGTAGTCGAAGCGATAGACGAAGGCGACGACGAAGACCTGAAGGGCGAGCTTGGCGACCTGCTGCTACAGGTCGTATTCCACAGCCAGATTGCTACCGAAGAGGACCGTTTCAAAGTCGAGGATGTCGTCGAGCGCGTCACGTCGAAGATGATAACCCGCCACCCGCATGTGTTTGGCGAAGATAAAGCCGAAACATCTACCGAAGTCCTGCGCAACTGGGAAGCCATCAAAGAGGCGGAGCTTGCGGCCAAAGGAATTGCGGCCGAGGAACGCTCGATGCTTGACAGCGTCTCTTCAAAATTGCCGGCCGTTATGGAAGCTTTCCAGATGACGACGAAGGTCGCGCGAGTTGACTTTGACTGGCCGGACGTGCCTTCGGTGCTGGAGAAACTCGACGAGGAAGTCCACGAGCTTAAAGAAGCGATAGAGAGCGAAGCGGCGAATCACCAGGAGATAGCGGGCGAAGTTGGCGACCTGCTCTTCGTAGCCGTGAACGTGGCGCGACTGCTGGGCATTGACCCGGAGAGCGCGCTCAAATCGTCAAACAGGAAATTTCGCCGTCGCTTTCGCTACATCGAAGACCGGCTGCGCGAGCAGGGTCGCAAGCCCGCCGACTCGGATCATATAGAAATGGACGCGCTGTGGGATGAAGCAAAACTGAAAGAGAGGGACCGCTCGGTCTCCGGTGTGAAGCCGGGCCATGCCCTTTCGTCGAGCGAGGGAAAACCAGATGGCAGATAAAAAAAAGAACCAGCCTCCCACGGGCGAAGGCAAGAAGCAAAGTCCCGTCACCGGCGACAGCAAAAAAATTCTAAAGCGTTCGGAAGTCACCCAGGCTTCAACGCCCGGCCAGAATATACTTGGCGATGAAGAAGAAGCGGACTTTCGCGAGAATCCATCGCAGCAAAAAGATAACCCGAATCGCCCGAAAGCAGGGCGATGATGAATGCCTGAGCTGTAAAAGCGACGTTGCGCAAATAGCGTGACAGACGGTTTGAAGTCTGTAGCCCCGTAGGGGCGAGATGGTTATAGAAACCGTCGCAGATAGCACGTACATAGAGCTCCGTCAGGAGCGGAATGTTCACATCCCGCCCTACGGGCTCAGGAATCTTGGGCAGCGTGTCTCTATAAACATTGCGTCCCTACGGGACTCTTATTGCGCAACGCTCCGATTGCATACTTTTCCCGCTCGCTCCTCCGCCCCTCATCGCTCAGGTCTTCTTTGTGTTAGTATGCGCTCTCAGGTAAATCAGGATCAGGAGATTGATTTGGCGACCATTAGCAAGTTATTCAATCTTGAGGGTAAAGTTGCGCTCGTGACGGGCGGCTCGCGCGGGCTCGGCCGCGAAATGGCCGAAGGGCTGGCGGAAGCAGGCGCGAGCCTGATGCTGCTTGCGCGGCGCGAGCAGTGGCTTACGCCTACGGTTGAGGAGTTCCGCGGGCGGGGTTTTCGCTGTGAAGGCGCGATGTGCGACGTGTCCAGCGCGGACGATGTTCAGCGGGCCGTCGGTCTCACGCTCGAATCCTTCGGCCAGATAGACATACTCGTCAACAACGCGGGCGTCACCTGGGGCGAGCCCGCCGAAAATGTTCCGCTCGACCGCTGGAAGACGGTGCTAGACATAAACCTGACGGGCGCGTTCCTCTTCGCGCAGGCCGTCGGGCGCGAGATGCTCAAGCGCGGAAGCGGCAATATAATAAACGTCGCATCGATAGCCGGCCTCGTCGGCTCTATGGAGGATGGACAGCATATTGCGGCATACGTGGCGGCCAAGGGCGGGTTGATCGCCCTGACGCGCGAGCTGGGCGCAAAGTGGGCCCGACGCGGCGTCCGCGTCAACGCCATCGCGCCGGGTTTTTTTCCGTCTCGCATGACCGAGAAGGTGCTCGAAGCGGCACAGTCGCAGATAGAGGCGACCGTGCCGATGGGGCGGGTCGGCCGTGAAGGCGAGCTAAAAGGCGTGGCGGTCTTTCTGGCGTCGGACGCCTCGGGTTATATCACCGGCCAGACCATCGTGGTCGACGGCGGAACCACAATCATTTAGTAGCGGCCGGTTAATCTGAATCTCAAATTCTCTATTTGAAATTATGCCTCACCGGCTTAGAATCATAGCCCGCTGCCTCAGATATCCTATGAGAAGAAAACTTTCAATCACGATTGCAAATCTCCTTGTCATACTCTGCCTGACGGTCGCGGCCAACGCGCAGGGAAGCGTTATGGCCGGCGTGGGCAAGGCCGATATAACTCCGCCCATCGGCACGCCGCTGGCGGGTTACGGCGGGCGGCTCGGCGGCCCATCAACCGGCGTGCGCGATCCGTGCGAAGCCCGCGCGCTGGTACTCGATAACGGCTCGCAGAAGGTCGCCTTCGTCTCCGTAGATCACCTCGGCTACGATCACTCCATGTCCATGCGCGTGCGCACGCTTGCCGCCGAAGCGACCGGCATTCCGATAGAGAATATCTTTGTCATGTCGTCGCACACCCATGCCGGGGGCGGGTCTTTTCTCGAAGCCTTCCCGGTGCTCGCCGGAAAGTATGATCCGAAGATTCGGGATCATTACATAGACCGCGCGGCACAGGCCATAATCGCGGCGAGCAAGAGCCATGCGGCCCGCGAGTGTGGCCTTCGGATCGGGCGAAGCGCGAGGCATATCGCGGTTCCGCTCCGCGTGGCCGCCCAACGGCCCGGTCAACCCGGAGGTAGGTGTGATACGCGTTGACTCGGTTGCGACCGGCAAGCCGATAGCGGTGCTTATGAATTTCGCCGCGCACCCGACGGTGCTGGGCGCGAAGAACTTCGAGTTTTCCGCGGACTTCGTAGGGTATGCGCGACGGGCGCTTGAAAAGATGATAGGCGGCGACGTGGTCGCAATCTTCGCCAACGGCGCGCAGGGCACCGTCGCGCCCCAGGCTTTTCAGGGTAAGGACGAATGGGAGAGGGCGGAGAATGTAGGCTCGATACTTGCCGCCGAAGTCTATAAGGTCTGCTTGATGATAAAGCCGCAGCAGTCGGCCGACATTCGCATCGTCCGCTCGCCGATACAGATCAAGCCAATCCCGCACCCGAAAGCGCGCGGCTTGATTCAGCTCCCGCCTATGTACGACACGGAGCTGAGCGCCATCTCTTTCGACAACCGGGTAGCATTTGTGGCCATACCGGGCGAGCTGAGCAGCATACTCAATCTACAGGTGAAAGAGCGGGGCAAGCTGCTTGGGTTTGAAAAGACCTTTATCCTTGGGCTCACCAATGACGCCCTCGGCTATATAATCACCGAAGACGAATACCGGCACGAGACGTATGAGTCGAGCATATCGCTTTTCGGGGCGGGTTTCGGCAGCTTCATAACCAACGAGGCATTCCAGGCGCTTGAGAAGTTGAGGCCGGTCGGCGCGGTAAAAAAATAGATCGGATCATTGGCAGAAATACGGGGGCAAAAATACGGGGCGGCCGTCTCACACGAGACGGCCGCCCCAATCTCTCATACCATTTTCAGCGCGGCGGTTCTTTTACTTTTTTCTGCCCGCTGCTCCGCGCTTGCTGCCGCCTTTGTTGGCGCCCCCTTTGATGCCCGCGGTCTTATCCCCGGCTCCCGCGGCCTCTTCTAGGGGCGGGATCAAAGCCTTGATTCCGCCGGCCGCCGCGCCCGCGATCACTTTCACGGCGACGTTCTTTATCTGCTTGGTAGCCCCCTTTGCCGAGCCGCCTTTTCTGGCGCCGGATGATTTAGCGGAAGTTTTCTTGGCGCCCTTCTTTCCGCCTGCTTTCTTGGCGGGACTCTTCTTGCTTGCGGCTCGCTTGCCCGAAGACTTTTTGGCAGTCCTCTTTGCCGCGCCCTTCTTAGAACCCGCGGACTTCTTGCTGCTTTTCTTAGCTGACATGTCCTGGTATCTCCTTTTTTGTGATGGCGTTTAGCATTTCAAGTTGGGGCTTGTACCTGCATAAACCATAATGCGCATAATTACACCATACCTTGCTGATTGCAATACCTCTTTTTGTGACCCCGCCCGTTTTTACTCGGCGTGTCTAGCCCCGCGCCATCGATGGAGTCGCGCGCCCGCGTATTGCCCGCCGAAAAAAGCGGCAATCATCAGCGGGAAGGTTATAAGCTCGAACCCGACGCCCGAATAGATGCGAAGCGCGACGACGAACGGCACCGGCAGGTGGATGGCCAGTATCCATTGCCACGAAAACTTTCTCACGCCTGCTCGCCAGTACCCGAACGGTATGTTGAATAGGAAGACTATGAGGGCTAAAGACCAGATGCTCATACGAGGTTAAAAAGAGAGGCGAGTTCGAGCGTGATTAATTGCGGCGGAAGGTGAAGGGCTCGCTCCTTTTTCCGGTTCTCTGATTGAAGACGGTTATGGTGACTTCTGTGCCGCGCGGCACAAGCTCGCTCACGCCGCCCTTTGTGGTGATGCGAGTTGTTAACCCGTTGGGCAGTCTGTATTCGGATGGGAATTTCAATCGGGTGATGGCCGCGCCGTCTATCTCGATTATCGAATCGTCGGTTATGAAGTGTTCGCCGTTTACGATGAGCTTGCCGGCAGACCCTTTTACCTTGACCGAAGTGATCCGCGGGTCGCGGGAGAGCGGGTCGGCGTCGAGCGCGTCGAGCGCCGCTCTTAAATTGGGGCGCGGGCCTATTCGCTCGCTGAGGTTGCCCGCCTGGGGCGTGCCGGTCGACGAAAGCAACCGACGTATTTCAACGGGCGAAAGCGGCGGCTGGCCGCGCTCAATAATTATGCTCTGTAGTACCGCCACCGCGCCCGCCACCATCGCCGTGGCCGCGCTTGTCGCGCCGAAATCTATCGTGTACCAGTTATTCTCGCCCTGCTCCTGGCGCAATACGCCGTAGCCGGTCGTGGTGACGAACGCGCCCCATCCCTGCACGTCGACGCGCGAGCCATAATTAGACTCGGGAGTGCGCGTGCGATCCGGCCCCCCGCCATAGACGCCGCCTTCGGGCAGCCCCGCACCTACCATTATCGCTCCCGAATCTTTCACGTTGCGGTTGAACGCGCCGTTATAAATCGGGTCGTCGAGATTGTCAAAACCGTTGCCGGCCGATTCGACCACGACTACCCCTTTCGCGGTCGCCTCTTTTATGGCCTTATACACGTCGGGCTCGTATTCAATCGGCAAAAGTCCCCGCCCGTTCGACGGGTCGAACTTCGGCCCGTTGATCGATTGCTGTTCGAGCACAATCACGTCGCCCGCTTCCAGCACCGCCGTCGCTCGCCTTATCGCGGCCTGCACGTCGGGCACCGTGCCGGATGTCAGCGGGTTGACCAGCCCCAGCCGCGCGCGATGGCATATGCCGGTTATCCCCACGCCGTCGGGCGCGGCGGAGAGAATGCCTATGACGGCCGTCCCGTGATCTATATTCGCCTGGTTTAGTCGCGTGTCGGATGCGTCCAGGCCGCGGACATGTATCAGAAGGTCCGCGGTCGCTTCGAGCAGATCGTTATGGCGGGTGTTCCAGTTGTACTCTATGTCGACGATGCGAACGTTTTCGCCGCGCCCGCCCGGGACCTCCCACATGTGGCGCACGTCCATGCCGAGAGGCGCGGGATCAAGATAACCCTGAAAGAACTCCAGTTCTTTCGGTTCTGATTGCTCGGCGGCCGAGGCGAGACGGGGTCGTACGGAAATGGAAGCGAGCGGGATGGCGATCAGCAAAAGGCAGATTGAGAGTAGCCGGAGTTTCAATCGATTTGCGCCTCGGATAAAAAATTCAACTCTTGATCGAACCGCGTAACTCGCGTTCCCGTCTGCATTGTAGGGTGTGCCTGTTTGTAGTGTCAAGATACTGGCCCGGAAGGGCGCGGTAGTCCCCTATATCAAAATGTGAACTTTAGCCCGCGCGGGCGCGTAAGCAATTACGCAACGGCACTGTAGCGAATCAATCAAGTCAAAGGAGTAATGCGTATGTTCTGGTCTCTCTGGTTTGTTGCGGCAGTCATTCTCGACATCTTCGCCATCAGCGATGTCATGCGGTCAAACCGCGACAACTTTTCAAAGATCGTGCTGATCGCAGTGATGCTGCTGGTGCCGGTCTTCGCCTCGGGCATCTACCTGCTCGTATTTCGCGACAAGGGATACGCCGTCTGATCGCCCTTATCGATACGAGGCCGTAACGGCGGGGCCCGCTCTCGCCCGAACCGTGCTCCGCACAATAAAAGATCATGCCCGCGAGGGCCTTCGGGCAGGGGCCCCCCTGCCCCTCCAACCTCCCCCCTCAACCCCGCGATAGCGCCTGCCAAAATAGATTTGACCCCGTGCAACCCTCAATGCATAATTATGCATCTATTTGCATAATTATGCAGATAGAGTTTTGAAGTGTTTTATGAAGAACGAAAGGCAACAGGCAATAGCGGGGATAATCGGCTCGATGCGCATCTCGACGCAGCAGGAGCTTGTCGAGCAGCTCGACCGCCTGGGGATAGAGGCGACGCAGTCGAGCGTTTCTCGCGACATAGTGGAGATGGGGCTGACGAAGCTGAACGGGCACTACGCGACGCCCGGCCTGACGGTTTCGCGCGGCCCGCGCCTAGAGATCGACACGGCGGGGCCCAACATCGTCGTCCTCAAGACCGACGTGGGCCAGGCCCAGCCGGTCGCGCTCGCCATCGACCGCGCGGGCATAAATGAAATAGTAGGCACCGTGGCCGGCGACGACACCATACTTGTCGCGGTAAAGACCCGCGGCGCGCAGCGCTCGGCAATCGACAAGATCAAGAGGCTGTTTAACATTCAATCACCTCGGCCCGCCGCCGTCACGAGCGAGGCGGCGCTAAGGTAGTTCGGGAGAGTTTGACCAGATGCATAGCGAAAAGATCGAAAAGGTAGTCCTGGCTTATTCCGGCGGCCTCGATACGTCGGTGATAGTAGGCTGGCTCAAAGAGAAGTACCATTCGGAAGTGGTCTGCTTTGCGGCCGACGTAGGCCAGGCCGAGGAGCTGGGCGGGCTCGAAGAGAAGGCGCTCGCCACCGGCGCGTCGAAGCTCTACGTCGAAGACCTCCGCGAAGAGTTCGTCCGCGACTTCGTCTTTACGGCGCTCAAGGCGAACGCGCTTTACGAAGGCGTCTATCTCATGGGCACTTCGCTTGCGCGCCCGCTCATCGCCAAAAAGCAGATCGAGATCGCCCGCCGCGAGGGCGCCCGGGCCGTCGCCCACGGCGCGACAGGGAAGGGCAACGATCAGGTCCGCTTCGAGCTCACCTACTACGCGCTTGAGCCGAACATACGGGTGATCGCTCCGTGGCGTGAGTGGGAATTCAAATCCCGCTCGGACCTGATCGCGTATGCCGAGCAACACCGCATCCCGGTGACCGCCACTAAAGAGAAGCCCTACTCGATGGATCGCAACCTCATGCACATAAGCTACGAAGGCGGCATACTCGAAGACCCGTGGGCAGAGCCCCCTCCGGGCATATTCATCCTCACGCGCGCGCCCGAAGACGCGCCCGACAAGCCTGTTTACGTCGAGATAGAGTTTGACGCCGGCATCCCCGTAGCGGTCGACGGCGAGGCGCTTTCGCCCGCGCAGTTGCTCGACCGCCTGAACAAGATCGGCGGCGAGCACGGAGTCGGGCGCGTCAACCTTGTCGAAAACCGCTTTGTGGGGATGAAGTCGCGCGGGGTATATGAGACGCCGGGCATGACGATATTGCAATCGGCCCACCGCGCCGTCGAGTCTCTGGCGCTCGACCGCGAGGTCGCGCATTTGAAAGACTCGCTCGCCCCGCGCATCGCCGAAATGATCTACTACGGCTTCTGGTACTCGCCCGAATTCGAAGCCATACGCGCGCTCCTGGACGAGACGCAAAAAAACGTCACCGGGACCGCGCGGCTCAAGCTCTACAAGGGCAACTGCATGGTAGTGGGGCGCCGCTCGCCGCGCTCGCTCTACTCGGAGGAACTGGCCACCTTCGAGCGCGACGAGGTCTATAACCAGCGCGACGCCGAAGGATTCATCAAGCTCAACGCGTTGCGGTTGCGCATGCGAAAGCTGGCCGAACAGGGCGGGGAAGGGAGATAGATAAAATGAGCCACCGGATTGTCGATACCATAGTGTCGGACCAAAGACTGCCGATCCCGGACATAAGGCTTGCGCGCGTAGACAAGATAGCATCCGCCACGATCAACCTCGGGCTCGGCCACGAGGTTGAGATAACCGACAGGTGCGAAGCGCGCGCGGGCAACGTCGTCATCGTGCGCACGCTTACGGACAACGCGACCTACAACACGCTCGAACTGGTCACGGGGCGCATGGCGAAGATAAACCCCGGCGACGTCATCGCGGGGGTGCTCGGGTATCGGCGCGCGCTGAAAGGCTTCATAGGAAATGTGCCCGCTTCGATAAACCCCGGCGACCGGCTTCACCTGCTCAACCTCGGCGGGCTCGTGGGCCAGTGCGTGGGCCATCACCACAGCCTGAATAATGCCATAGAGGTCGAGGTCATCGGCATGCCGGTTCGCGACGGCCGGGTGCTCAATATCGCGGAGCACGCCATCGCGCCGCGCGACACGCTCGTGCTCAAGACGCCGCTCGTGCTTGTCGCGGGCACATGCATGAATTCGGGTAAGACCTATGCGGCGACCGAGATCATCAAGCATCTGGCTCGCGCAGGCGTAAGGGTGTCTGCCGCCAAGCTCGCCGGCGTAGCCTGCCTGCGCGATACGCTCAACATGCAGGACCACGGCGCGGTTGAAACGCTGAGCTTCCTCGATTGCGGATTGCCCTCGACCGTGGGGCTCGAAGACCTCGCCCCGATTGCGAAGGGGATAATCGGCAAGCTCGCCGAATCGGACCCCGATTGCATAGTGATCGAGCTGGGCGACGGCATACTGGGCGGCTATGGGGTTGAGACGATCTTCGAGGACCGTGAATTGATGGACGCGACGGCGGCGCTCGTATTCTGCGCGGGCGATTTCGTCGGCGCGTGGGGCGGCCGCGAATTGCTGCGCGCGCGCGGCGTGGAGATCGACGTTGTGTCGGGCGCGGTGACCGATTCGCAGATGGGGATCGATTATGTGCGCGAGCACCTCGGGCTTGCCGCGGCCAACGCGGTCAACCGCGGGGAGCGGCTGGCGGACCTTGTAAAGGAGAGGCTGGAGCAGTGGTCAAAGTAGGCATACTGGGCGGGTCGGGCTATGGCGGGAGCGAGCTTCTTCGCCTGCTGCTTTTTCATCCCGGCGTCGAAACAAGATTTGTGACGGCCAACGAGCACGCGGGCAAGCGCGTGGCACAGGTGCATCCGAACCTTTCGAAGCTCACCGATCTGAAGTTCGACGCGATGGATGACATCGGCAAGGCGGACGAGCTGGATTGCATATTCCTCGCGCTGCCGCACGGGCAGGCGATGGAGATCGTCCCGCGTCTTCCGCGGTCGGCAAAGATAATAGACCTGTCGGGCGATTTCCGGCTGGCGGACGGCGACCTGTTTCGCCGCTTCTACGGGCGCGAGCATACGGCGATGGATGCGCAGCGCGAGTTCGTCTATGGCCTCACGGAAGTAAACCGCGCGCAGATCAGAGAGGCGCGCGCGGTGGCCAACCCCGGTTGCTTTGCCACGGCGCTTGAGCTGGGACTCTTCCCGCTACTGGCTTCGGGACTCATAACGGGCAAAGTGATCGCCGACATGAAGACCGGTTCATCCGGGTCGGGCGCGAAGGCCGCCGCGGGCACTCATCATCCGAAGCGCGCTAACAGCTTTTATGCTTATAAGACATTCGAGCACCAGCACCAGCCTGAAGTCGAGCAGTTGCTTTCCGCGATAGACCCGAATTGGGGGGCGACTTCGAGCCTCGTGTTACAGACCCATTCGCTGCCGACGGTGCGAGGCATATTCGCATCGATATACGTGACGACGAAAGAGCCGGTGGGGCGGGAGCGCATGGCCGAGCTGATGGAGAAGTTTTACGGGCGCGAGTTCTTTATACGACTGGTCGATGGGTCGCCCGATATAAACTGGGTTAAGAATACGAACTTCGCGGATATAGGCTTTGCGACGAGCGGCGACACGGTGATCGTCTTTGTCGCCCTGGATAATCTTGTGAAAGGCATGGCCGGCCAGGCCGTGCAGAATATGAACCTTATGTTTGGAATCGAGGAGCGTACCGGGCTCGTCCTTGCCGGTTCTAATCCTTAAACAGAGGAGATTAGTTTGACGACCGAGCCACAGATTGAAAGCATCATCGACATAGAAGAGCAGTACCAGGTGGCTTCGTATAAGAAGTTTCCGTTTGCCATCGAGCGCGGCGAAGGCGTGTGGGTCTATACGTCGGAGGGCGAAAAGTACCTGGACCTCTACGGCGGGCACGCCGTCGTCTCGACCGGCCACTCGCACCCGGCTGTAGTGCGCGCGATCAGCGACCAGGCGGGCCGGCTCATCTTCTATTCCAACCTCGTCTATAACGACGCGCGCGCGCGGGCGGCAAGAAAGCTGGTCGAGGTCGCGCCCCCGCTGCTTACGAAAGTCTTCTTCGTCAACTCGGGGACCGAGGCGAACGAGAACGCGATGAAGATCGCCCGGCGGCTGACGGGCAGGTTGAAGGTCATATCTTTCGAAGGGGGCTTTCACGGCCGCACGCCGGGGTCGCTTGCGGCGACGGGGCTCAAAAAATACCAGGAGAACGTCTCGCCACTTTTGGAAGGGCATACTCACGCGCCGTTCGGCGACACGGGCGCGGTAGAAAAGATGATTGACGAAGAGACGGCGGCCGTCATCCTCGAACCGATACAATCGATGGGCGGGGCGCGAATGGCCGCGCCGGAGTTTTATAGCGAGCTGCGGCGGCTTTGTGATGAAGCGGGCGCGATGCTCATCTACGACGAGGTGCAGACCGGGATGGGGCGGACGGGCGAGTTCTTTTTCGCCGGCCGGTGGGGCGTCACGCCCGATATGGTGACGCTTGCTAAAGGTATTGCGAGCGGTGTGCCGATGGGCGCGGTCTTGATGACTGAAGAGGTCGCGGGCGAAGTAAAATCGGGTGAGCTTGGCACCACCTTTGGCGGCGGCCCAATTGCTTGCGCCGCGCTCGAAGCGACTATTGATGTCATCGGCAAAGAGGGACTGCTCGAAAACGTCCGCAACAATTCCGCGTACCTGTTTAATGAGCTGAGCAAGCTCGACTCGGTGGAAGAGGTGCGCGGGCTGGGGTATTTGATAGGCATCAAATTCAAGGGCGAAAGCGCGCGGCCGTTTCAGCAGGGCTTGCTCGAAAAAAAGATCATCACCGGGCTCGCCGACGACGCGACGGTGCTGAGGCTCCTGCCGCCGCTGGTGCTCGCCCGGCCGGAGATCGATCTGTTCTTGAGCGAGTTATCGAAACTGTAGGGAATTGTGCGACGATGGATATTAAAGGCAGAGACTTCATAAGCACCGCCGATTTCACGCGCGACGAGCTGACCGCGTTGATTGACCTCGCGGCCCGGATGAAAGCGGGCGATTACGGGGAGAGGCCGCTTACGGGTCGCAGCGTGGCGCTCGTCTTCTTCAACCCCTCGCTTCGCACTCGCGCCTCGATGGAGATTGCCGTCTACGAGCTTGGCGGCAACGCGGTGACGCTCGACGTGGGCAAGGGCACATGGAGTCTGGAGCATCGCGAATCGGTAGTGATGGATGGCGACAAGACCGAGCACATCAAGGAGGCGGCGCGCGTGTTGTCGCGGTACGTCTCGGCAATCGGGGTGCGGGCATTTCCGGAGATGAAGAATTATGAAGAGGATATAGAGGACCCGGTGATAAGCGGTTTTGCGCGCTACAGCGACGCGCCGGTCTTTAATCTCGAATCATCGCGTTATCACCCGTTTCAGGCGCTCGCCGATGTGATGACGATGCGCGAAAAGCTCGGCTCGCTCGCGGGCCAGCGCGTGGTGCTGTCGTGGGCATATCACCCGAAGCCGCTGCCGATGGCCGTGCCGAACTCATTTGCGCTGATCGCGGCGCAATTCGGGCTTGACCTCACGATTGCCTGCCCGCCCGAGTACGACCTTGGCGATGAAGTCATGCGGGAGATTGAAAGGGGCGCGGCCGAAAGCAACGGGCGCGTGCGTGTCGCGCGCGATCAGCGCGAAGCGTGCGCGGGGGCGCGCATCATTTATGCTAAGAGCTGGGGGGGCAAAGATTTTTACGGCCGACCCGAAGAAGACATCCGCGTGAGACAGGATTATCGCGCGTGGCGAATAGATGAAGAGATCATGCGCTCTACGGATAACGGCTACTTCATGCATTGTCTGCCGGTGCGCCGCAACGTAGTCGTAACCGACGGCGTGCTGGATGGGCCGCAATGCGCCGCGATAGACGAAGCCGAAAACCGGCTGCACGCGCAGAAGGCCGTGCTGGCGGCGACCCTTGAGGGCTGAGCAATCGGATTATGAATAACGAAAGACTGGATCTGTTGCGCGAGGCGCTGCCCTACATACAGCGCTTCAAGAATAAGACTTTCGTCGTAAAGCTGTCGGGGAAAGTGACCGAAGATCAGGAGCAGCTCAACTCGCTGGCCGAAGAGATAACGCTCTGCCAGCAGGTCGGCATCCATGTCGCGGTGATTCACGGCGGGGGCGGTCAGCTCACGACTATCGCCGAGCGGCTCGGCATAACACAGCGCATAGTCAACGGCCGGCGGGTGACGGACGCCGACACGCTTGAGGTGGCAAAGATGGTCTTTGCCGGCCAGATCAATACCGACATAGTCTCGGCCCTTATGCGATCGGGGGCCGCGACCGTCGGGCTTTCGGGCGTCGACGGCAATATAATTCACGCGCGGCGGCGCGAGATTCAGAAAGTGCTCAACCGCGAGACCGGCGAGGTCGAAACCGTGGACTTCGGGCACGTCGGCGATATAGTCGAGATAAACGTGCGGCTGCTCAAGTTATTGCTCGAGCATGGCTACGTGCCGGTAGTCTCATCGCTCGGGGCCGACGAGCAAGGAAACGTTTATAACATCAACGCCGACACGATTGCGGCTGAGATTGCGGTCCACCTTTCGGCGGAAAAGCTCATAATGCTGACGGACGTGGACGGGATACTGTTGAACCGGGACGACCCGCAGTCGAGAATATCGCGGCTCACGGTCGAAGAGGCCGAGCGGCTGGTGCGCGACCGGGTTGTATCGGCGGGGATGCTGCCAAAGATTTCGGCCATCGCGCACTTGATACGCCGCGGCGTGCGCAGCGCGCACATTATCAACGGGCAGAAGCGCAACGCGCTGCTTTACGAAGTATTCACCGACGAAGGCGCAGGCACCATGTTTACCGAAGTGAGCGTGTCCCCGAACTCTTGACGAGGGTTGACAATCGTCACTTGCGGGGCGTGCGACGCATTAATTGAAACTCTCACCGTAAAAACCTCACCTACAATAGACAACAATTCATTGAATTGGGGAGAGTCTATTGTGAAGAAGCTAATCCTGATCAGTCTTTCAATTCTTGCCTTCACGGGCAGCATAAAAGATGCCAGCCCACGATGCTTTTCGATCCTACGCATTCACGAACGGTCAATGGTTCGACGGCAACAGGTTCCAGCGCCGGGTCTTTTATTCAGTCGGCGGCGTCCTGACTCAAAAGAAGCCGCGCGCGGTTGACGAAGTCGTCGACCTTAAAGGTGGATATGTCGTGCCGCCGTTTGGCGATGCTCACAACCACTATATTTCCGGGCCATACAACGTAGAAAATATTATCCATCAGTACTTGAAGGAAGGGATCTTTTACGCCAAGAACCCATCCAGCATCGCGAGGGATACCAATCAGATAAAGAGCAGAATCAACAGGCCCGACAGTGTTGACGTTGTATTCTCGAACGGAGTGCTCGCGGCTTCCGGCGGGCACCCGGTCGCGCTTTATGACAAGACTCTGATCAAAGTAAAGAAACCCGGACCCAACGGGAATTTTGAGAATCTTGCCTACTACATAATTGATAACGAGGCGGACCTTCAGAAAAAATGGCCGCTGATAATGGCCGATGCCCCGGATTTCATAAAGACAAATCTTTTGTACACGGAAGAGTACGAGAAAAGGCGAAATGATCCGGGTTTTTACGGCCTCAAGGGGCAGAACCCCCGGCTACTGCCTTTGATAGTAGCAAAGGCGCACGAAAGCCGTCTCAGGGTATCCTGCCACATTGAGACGGCGGCCGATTTCCGTACCGCTCTTGCGGCTGGTGTTGATGAGATCAACCATATGCCGGGCTATTATCCTGATTTTGTGCATGGCCGCCCGGAATGGTTTCAGATCACCGAACAGGATGCCGCGCTTGCGGCCCGCAAAGGAGTAGTCGTCGTGACCACGACGTATGTGAGCACGGCGGAGATCAAGAAGCCTGATGAGCTTCGCCGGGCGCAAGAGATTCAAGCCCGGAACCTGCGCCTGCTTCATAATGCCGGCGTCAAGCTCGCCATTGGTCCCGATGTTCACGGCGTAACCTCACTTGCCGAGGCTATGAATCTATACAATCTGAAGGTCTTTGATAACCTCACGCTTCTTAAAATGTGGTGTAAGACAACGGCGGAAACGATCTTTCCTGGTAGAAAAATCGGGCAGTTGATGGAGGGGTATGAGGCAAGCTTCCTTGTTTTAGGTGGTAACCCCATTGACAACTTTGAAAGCGTCAAAGCAACGTCCCATGTAGAACGCCCGGCGAGCGATTGAGTAACCATCGGCCAGATCGCTCTCAGCGAGTTGGCGCAAGGCCTGGATCGAATCTCCTAGTTGCTCTAGACGCGTTCATCAGCATCGAGACTGAAAATCCATTCGTGTAAAGCCTGTTCCGCGGCGAATTGTTTCTGGGCGGCAAAGCCCGGCCAGGGATTTTCAATGACGCGCGCTCCACATGATTGGGCAATCTCGCGGGTGTCGTCCGTTGATCCGCAGTCGACACAGGATCTCATCAGCCCAGGAAACGGATTCACAGGCGAGCCGCATATGTTCGGCCTCGTTGAGGGTGATAATTGTGGCAGTGATTTTCAAGCGGACCAAATGATGCTGATTTCTAACACGATCAGAGAATAGAAGCGGCCTTTGCAGGCGTCAACGTGGTTTGCGGCCAGGGGTGTCCGTTAACCGCCGAGGCAGCAGACGAAACCGCCAAGGCGCCAAGAAAACGCCAAGGACGCCAAAAAAAATAACATGAGCTTGGTACTTGGTTTTTGTACTTTGTTTTAAGTCGCTCGGCGTCAAATAGAGCGCTCAAGTTCAAAGTTCAAAGAAACAAGATCAAAGCACTTTTTTAGTTTCCTGGCGTCCTCTGCGCTCCTTGGCGTCTTGGCGGTTTCGTTTGCCTTGGCGGTTAACTGAGACCCGGTTGAAAGTCTCGTTAGACACTGATGATTCGCGGCTATACAATCCGAAGCAGCCACACTCCATGCGTATCTTAATCGTCAGGCTCTCCGCGATGGGAGATTTAGTACAGACTCTCCCCGCACTCACCGATGCCGCCAAAGCAATTCCTGGAATAAAGTTCGATTGGGTAGTAGAAGAGTCGTTTGCCGAGGTGCCAGGCTGGCATTCTCACGTAGCAAAGATATTTCCCACGGCGTTGCGTCGCTGGGGCAAGAATTGGATCGAGGCTTTCCAGAGCGGAGAACCACAGGCGTTATTCAAACGGCTGCGTGCCACAAACTACGACATGGTGATCGACGTTCAGGGAGGTTTTAAGAGCGCGTTTGCCAGCTGGCTTGCCAAGGGTGTGCGATCAGGACATGACCGCCGCGGAGTTCACGACTGGGGCGCACAGTTTTTCTACCAGAAACAGTTTGCGGTTCCAAAAGGCATGCATTCGATCTTACGGATGAGACGCTTGCTTGCCGAATCGCTAGGCTATGCGTTCCCCGGAACAGATGTCGATTACGGCATAGTGCGCGAAAGATTCGTCTCGCCAGATGTGGATCTGCCGCATCCCTATCTTGTTTTTATTCACAGTACCAGTTGGGCGTCGAAGATTTGGCCGGAACGGTATTGGCAGGAATTGGTGAAGCGCGCGGTTGCTGCCGGGTTTTATGTTGTCCTGCCGTGGGGTGATCAAGCCGAGCGACAGCGCTCGATGAGTATTCGACACGGAAATGATCGAGCTACCGTGTTGCCGCCGTTATCAATTTCGCAGAAGGCGGCCATCATTAACGCCGCCGTCGGAACAGTGGGTTTGGATACCGGCTTGAGCCACATCGCGGCAGCGTTAAATATTCCCTCGGTCACAATTTACGGCGCGACCGATCCGCGCCTTGTTGGCGCTACCGGCAAGCGCCAGGTTCATCTGACCTCGCAGTTTGTGTGTGTGCGCTGTCACGAGACGGAATGCATCTATCCCGGACCTGCCCCATTCAAACCAGCCTGTCTGGTTGAGATCAAACCTGATGATGTCTGGGAGAAATTGAAAGGCGTGATGATGTGAGGCCTCGCTTCGTGCTTTAGCGAGCTTTGGAATACTTTGCGGCGATCCGCTGCGGAGTGTTGGCATTTCGCAGCGTAGTTTTCAGCTTTAGTATCTTCTCCAGTCGGGTTCCCGAAAAATCTGTTTCGCTAAATTTGACCCGGCACAACCAAAACAATTCACGATCTGATACAGCGAAGTCGTTATTTTTGTTGCCAGACTTGAGAAGCTCGCTCCGCGATTCTTCCGAAAGCGGCTGGGCAAGAAACCCAACGTAAAGTGTGGTGCCGTTTTGTTTCAGGTCCGCCGCGCTGAAGGGTTCGGAGCTCGCAATTTTCTCCACTTCGGCAAGTGACCTTATAAATGTCGCTACCTCATAACCCAAGCTCTTCAGCAGATGGTTCTCGATCTTCTTCTCCAGCGCTGCAGTGTTTGTAGACCTGGAATCAAAGATGACATTACCGCTGGCGATAAAAGTTTCCACATTCGTAAAACCCAAGGCTTCGAATAGAGTGCGCAGCCGGTCCATCTTGACCAGGTGGCTGCCGACATTGATGGCCCGGAGAAAGGCTACATACTTTGGCATCGGCAAAATCTACTCCCAGGGGATTTAGACACAGTGAGCGAGCGGTAGCAAAGGCACTCAGGTTACGAGGTCAAGTCAGTACAGTACTCGAGCGGTAGCGACCGAGGCCATTGCCAATTTTCAATTGCCAAATTTCGATTGTTCGCTTAGCTAAGAGCCAATTGGCAATCGCCAATCAATATCGGTCGCATCGCTCCCGTACTGAACCTGCCGCCTCATTCCTTGATAACAATGAGTGTTGCTGTGTAGTCGCTCGGCGAGATCTTCTTTTCTGAATGCGGATAAGGTTCCAGCTTGATCAGCTTGACGCGATACCCACCAACCTTGCTTTCGTCGCCAGCTCCCGACGTGGCATGGGTGTTTAAGGTTATAGCCGTGGGACACTTATCTACCTTCCACTCCAGGGAAACCTCAGCATTGCCGGCCCAAACACAATTAACGTTAGTGGGACAGCGCGAGTCTTGAGGAACGCCTTTAAACTTTACCTGCGAGTCGGCTCCTTCAAGCTTCAATTGCTGGCCAACCTTGATCGAGAATTCTTTGCCCACGCGAGCCATGTTTTGGTCTCCGTTGTTGTTCAAGTTCAGCGCGGTGCTGCAGCCAAGTAGTAGCGAGCAAACACTTAAAAAGAGTCGTGACGTTGTGAACATCATCTGCTTATCTCCTTCTCACATTCAGGGCTGCTTAGGACTGGCTGCACTGTTTGTCCAGCAGTCCCAAGCTGCTCGAGAAATCTCAGCAATCACTGCCTCACAAGCTTGCGGATTCAGCTTAGTGTCTGACACAAAAACGGCGATGGCCAAACGCTTGCCATCCGGTAAAGTGACCAACCCAATATCATTTACGGCCCTTGTTAATCCACCACTTAAGCCTGTGCCGGTCTTGTGCGCCACAACGGTATTTGGGGGCAACAACCCTTTGATGCGCTTCGGCCCTGTCGGCGTCTCCGTGATTAGCTTATGCAACAACGTCTGACTCTGCGGCGACAGACTGCGCCCTTCTGCAACAACCTTCAAGAGAGCGAGAGCCGCTTCTGGTGTGGCCCAATTTCGATACTGAATCTCCACACTTTTACCGATTTCCTTCTCGGTGTCGACAACCCTTATCTCGTCGATGCCCAGACTGTGCAGATAATCCTGGATCACTTGCGCCCCCCCAACCGTACGCATCAGGACGTCGGACCCTGAGCCATCACTCTCCGAGACCGCATAACGCAGAATCTCACCCAGCGACAGCTCCACACCACGCGGATGCTTGTCACGAATTGGACTGCCCATACCAACCCGCACATATTCAACGGGCTTGATGCTGATCATTTGTTCGAGCTTCAGCTTGCCTTGATCGACCTGCTGCAACACGGCCATTCCGATCGGCAGTTTGTAGACGCTCTGCATCGGGAAATGCTGCTGACCATTAAGGACAACAACCTCTCCGCCTTCGACTAAACCCACCGCCACCCCAACCGGCCCACCGGTCCGCGCCGCGATCTTTTCGATTTGCGGAAGCAGGGAAGCGGACGAACAGGCCTTCGGCTCAGGCTTTTTCTGCGGTGACGCCTGCGAAGTTGCTTCGTTAGGGATTCGAGAACAGGCGATAACCCCGCTAACAAAAAGTGCGGCGGTCAGGAGCGATGCGAAAAGCGATCTTTTATTCTTCATAGATGAAATCAATTCAGGGTGATTTGTTGGGTCGCGAAGGCCGTTGAACTGGCCCGTTTTGCTCCCGGTACAGTATTTGGAGCGGTAGCGACGGCCTTCAACTGTGCCGCCGCTTCGGGTCCTGATCTTAGAGCCTGTATCGTGAGTGCGGTCGCTACCGCTCCCGTACTGTACCGAGTTGCGTCGCACCTCAGTGCTGCGCTCCCGTACTTTAACGACTTTCTATTGGTTCCTTCGATTAAACGCCAATTGGCAATCGTTATGGGATGGACCCAGCTCCGAGATGTCGGGCTGGGCTCATAATCCCCGCCAGCTTCGCGGACTAAGCGACGTTTTCGTTATCTTCGTCGAGTACGAAAGTAATCATCAGGTTGACTTGATACTCAACGATTGTGTTTTTATCCACACGAATCTGCTGTTCCTTAACCCACGCGCTGCGAACATTACGCAGCGTGCCGCAAGCGCGAGATATTCCTGATTGAATAGCATCCTCGAAACTCTTGGTTGATGTTGAGCTGATTTCAGTAATGCGTGCAATGGACATGACTTTATTCCTCCTAAAATGACGTTTAAGTGTGCGCCCCGCAAAATTCGGGTCGCGATTAAGAAAAGGGGGCGAGGGGGGAGGAAAAATTAACGAACGGGTCACTCGTAACTTAACGCATCGACAGCGTCCTGGCGAGCGGCGCGTAAAGCGGGATAAAGAGCTCCGAGGCTTCCGCCTAACAATCCGACCAGCAGAGAGATCAAAATCCATTGTGGCTCAATCTCGATCGTCAGACTGGTAGTTCGCATCACAAAGAAACGGGCTATCAGAGTAAGTACTACTCCAACAGCCACACCGAGAAAACTGACGAGCAACGCTTCCTTCTCGATTACCCAGGCGATTGCGGGCTTAGACATCCCGAGCGCTTTCAAGATTCCAATTTGCCGAGTGCGCTCAGTAACCGTCGTGTACATCGCCAGCAGGATCACCAGCATGCTGATTGCGGCCGCGACTCCGACGACAACTTTGATAAAGATGTTCAGCGCCGGGACTCCCGAAGCATAAAGCTCGGGCAAATCGCGCGTAAAAATGATCTGGTCGTCCGGAAAGCGCTCGCGAATCCGTCCGGCGACTGCCTCTTGTTGCGCGGGATCTTGAACTGCAACAAGGACGGCTGAAGTCTTACCTTCGGCGCCTTCCTGTTCCTGCATGGTGGCGAGTGGAATTTTGACGCGACCTCCGCCAGGCGGTTCGTAGACACCGACTATCGTGAAAGGTCTTTCAAAAATTTGCACAGTCGAACCCACGGATGCGCGCCGGTTCTGTTGCCAGACAGGATCGACGATCGCTTCATCTCCGCCCGCGAGCGGCCTTCCTTCACGCATGCGAATCCCCGTCAGGCGAGCGTACTCGTCAAAGATGATGCCATCGAGCAGGCGCGTGCCAAATCCGGCGTCGCTGCGATCGAGTGTCTGGCCCAACGGCGTGGCTGCACGAACACCGGGAATTGCGGCAATTTCCGGCGCGCGCGAGATGGGAAGCACGAATGGTGATGAACCCCGAAACCTAAAGTGCCGGAAGCGCGCACCATTATTTCAGCGCCGATATTCGATTCGCGTCGCCCTCTTTCGTGAAGCACTCCATGTGAAAGACCCACCGTGAAGACAATCAACAACACGCCGACGGCCGTGCCAAGAATACTGACCGCGGTTCGGGCCGGGCGATGAGCAATGTTTGAAAGTACGAGGCTGTCCATAAAAGTTCTCAAACGCGGGCTGCGATCGAGCAGCCGCCCCCAGGCATTTGGCGCGGTGCGCCAGGTCAGCACCAGCAAGCCAATCGAGGTCCAAAAAACAATTGCGGCTTTCCGAACAAGGGCAAGGGCCACGCCAGTCGCTTGCGCAAAACCAAGCGCCTGGAGAATAACTTCGGTGCCGCCTTCATAGACTCCAATAGTCCCCGGAACAAAAGCAAAAGTAACGTTAATAACTTTTGTTAACGATTCGATTATATACGCCTGGGACGTCAGTGGGTTAAATCCAAGCATTCGCAGCGTGACGTAGACCTCAACAACGCTCGACAAATGCGCCAACAGATTGCAGCCGATCATTCCGAAGAAGGCTTTGGGCTGATTTTTGTAGAAGTCGTAGACCTTGGATTCGAGATGGTAGATGTGCTGCCGTCGTTTCAGAATCACCTTGGGACTAAGACGCAACTGAGCCAGCCGATCAATGATCCATGTCAGAAGAAGAATCCGACGTCTGGCGGCCAGTCCGGCTATCACGATCCCCAGACCTGCGATTATGGCAATGGCGATAAGTGCATAATGAATTTGCGGCGGCAACTGGTACGCGAACAACATCACGCAGGCGCCAGTTAACACAAAGAAGACGACGGATAGGTTGTAAAGCAGGTTATCAACTACGAGCGCGGGCACGCCGTAAGTGAGTGGCACGCGTTTGCGAAGCAAGGCGACTTTCGTCGCTTCTCCAAGCAAAGGTCCAGTGAAAGTCAGAAAGCTTATTGCTTCACCGCCGAGTCGTGCGGCGAAGGCGTGAACAAAACTAATGCGACGGTGTTCGCTGGGTACCGCCGCCCTCATGGCGATGGTGCGGAAGAAGTGACGCAGTCCGCTAATGCCGATTACAAAGAAGAAGCCGAAGCCGACGCGGAAAAGGGCATCGAAGATCGGTTGCACACCAACGCGGTTGATAACGTAGGCGAGGAGGCCGATTCCCAGAAGGAACGCGAGGACTTGCAGCCAGATGAATGAACGACGCGAGCCGCTGGAACCAGTTGGCTCCGGATCCTCTACGAGTTCCTCAATCTTGGCGACCTGCCAATCAGAACTCAATTCTGCATCAGAAGCCATCAGTGCGTCGGACTTGCTCCAGTAACTGCAATTGGATCCTTCTCTCCGGCATCCGCCAAAACTTCCCTGACGAGACGTCCCGGAAATCGACGAAAGCTTTTGCTCCACAAAACCGGAAGGGGAGTCTTATCATCCCGCAAATTTCCTGTTAAGGCCAGCATGAGTCGGCATGAAGCTAAGACTATCAGACGGTTCGTTGACGACCACACCAAGCGGCATTTGGTAGTTTTATACAACACTCGACAACTTGAACATCGAGTGAGTCGAAATGCGCAGGAACGATCCATGACTAGCGCCCGGATTGAAGAACTCAATGAGGATTGGAGAATTGGAAGGAAGAAACTACTTTGGAGCGGAAGCCTGCGTGTTGGTCTGCTGATTAGCAACTTCACCGTCTTTTATTTCCTTCGGGACGGGTGGTGTCCAACCAGCTCGCCCCAGCAAACCCATTGCAAACTGAATCGGCACGGCAAAATTTGAGGCTTGGTTCTCAGTGAAGATTGCGAAATTGACGCCGATCACATGACCCGAAGGCCCAAAAAGCGGCGCGCCTGATCCCCCTTCGGCCGTGCGCGCGTCGTAAGCGATGCGACGCACATCCAGATCAGTAATGCTGCCTTGCGTGGTCAAAGGTTGAATACGGCGCTTCTCTGCTAAGTAACCAAGCAGGGCATCAAGGGAACCGTAACGCTGCTGAATGTCGCGCGACTCTGCGTCATCGAGGAGGGCCAAAAGGCGATCGGGACCTGAAGGGTAACCCATCATCACTACCATTTTGCCTACGGCGACCTGCTCTTCATCTTCTTCAAGGGGCAGCACAGGTATTGCGGTTGGCACCTCGGCAATATCCAGAGTGCAAACTGCCAGATCGTCTCGCTGCCCGGCGAGCTTAAACTTTAATGGGATTGGTTGCTTGTGATCCGGAAAGTAAGCGTTGAGTTTCTTGAGGCGTGGCTGACCTCTGACGCTGCTGGTAAGACTCTGAGCTCGTTCATCGGCGATCCACGGCTGCGCGATGTGGCGGTTCGTGATGACAAAATTGCCACCGACATAAAACCCAGTGCCCACGAATTCAAACTCCGCGATTGAGCCGCGGCCTTCAGGTGTCAGCG
The DNA here is from genome assembly GCA_963832205.1 of Blastocatellia bacterium. Classification (GTDB taxonomy): domain Bacteria; phylum Acidobacteriota; class Blastocatellia; order UBA7656; family UBA7656; genus DATBMY01. The sequence goes on from CAWHTK010000023.1 coordinate 352,601, forward strand.
TCTGACTATCGCCGCTGCCCTGGATTGCCGCCCCGCTTTCATTCATCTGCGATTCCGGATTGCGCAGGGGCCGGCCGGTTCCGGCTTCGACGAAATAGAAGGACCCGGCAATTAAGCAAACACCGCTGCCGTAATCGCTGCGCAGTTTTACTGCCAGGGAAAGGCTATCGCGAATCTCTTTGTTTGAGCGGCCCAGATCAGTCAGTTGTTCGCTGGTCCTGGCTGCTTGCGTCCGCGCTCCTTCAAGCTGCGAATGCTGTTCGGCGAGTAAGCCGCGTTCGCTGCATCTCCTTGAACATGGAGAAGCCGATGTAGAGCACGCCGCCGACGAGAGCGATCGCAATCGCCAAAGTGATTAGTTTTGTACTGAAATTAATTTCACGAACGAGTTCACGCGTGAATTCGCGCAGGAATACTTTTGCATCATCACGGCGAGCAGTGGCGGCAGATTCGATCGCCGCGGCTTCGATGAAAGGTGCGACAAGAGTTTCCCGCGACGACGGGGAACAACAGCAGGCAAAGAACGCAGCGGAAAGAACTGCAAAGAAAGAATGGAATCAGCAATGCGCAGTTCGTCTCCATCCTTGATCAGAACATCTTTCTCAAGTGGTTGACCGTTGAGACTGAGAGTCAGACCGGGATCAACCTCCACCACGCTGTAAGAGCCGTTTGTCCCTGCCAGTTCCAGCACGAGGCCGTTGCTATCGGGGCGCTTCGGCAGCGCAGATGCGCGCAGGCGGAGATCGCAATCGTCGCAATTGCCGATGCGAAGGCGCTCGCCGGCGAGCAAATTCCGTCTGTCGTTTGCCAGCACCGTTGTGATCGTACCCTGTTTTCTTTTTGCCCGACTTATCAGCCTTGATCCGTACACGTACCGAATCGCCATGCATAGCAGTATTAAAATCCGACGGGCGCACCAGGACGTCAGTTTCCAGTCCATCCACGACAACAAAGCCCATTCCTGACCGCGTTATCTCCAGTACGCCTTTGTATTCATCTGTTCGTTCGGGCTTTTTCTTGCTTGTTTTTTTGAATTTTTTCGTCCCATTTCAGGAAGGTTGTTTAAAATTTTCTATAAAGCGGATCACTTCTTCGTCAAACCGGCGTTCTTCATTAAAGAGGAATTTATTTTCAATGGGAATGACATAAAATGGCATGCCATCGATCTCCCGCACGTTCACGCTGCAGCCCTTCACGCCGCCGAATAAGCCGACGCTGCACGTGACGGCCGCGGCGCCGGTGGTGATCGGTGGCAGCGTCACGCTCGGCGCGGGCGCGACGCGTGATCAGCGGCGCGCCTGGCGCGGATCTCACCATGCAGGGACAGATCGTGTCGGCGGGCGATCTGCGCATCACCGGAGCTGACGCTGCACGCGGCAGGCAACAACAGTCAATTCCAGGCGGGCACGGTCACCGTCGACGCGGGCGCCGTCCTCGACATCGCGGTGCAGGGCGGATTCGGTCTGACGCCGACGAAAGCGCTCCACGTGATGGGTGCGGTGACCACGAACGGCCCGAGCATCATCGTGAACAGCCTGACGGGAACCGGCACGCTCACGACCGGCAAACAGCGCACACGTCGAGGTCGCACCGGCCGGGCCGAACATCTTTCCTGGCGCCATCAACGGAGAGCCGACGCTGATGAAGAGCGCGGCGGGCACGCTGCGGCTGACGGGCACGGCGGCGCTCGGCTGGGCAACCGTCGACGGTGGCGAGCTGGCGATCGCGAGCCAGCAGATCACGTCGCCGCACTTGATCGCGAATCCCGGCGCGACGCTCGCCTGGGACGTCCCGTTCACGCACGCGGGCGAGCTCACCACGTCGGACACCGGAAGCGGCACCGGTCCGTCGACGCTCGCGATTCGCGGCGGCAACGTGACGCTCTCTGGCAGCTCGTCGTTCATGAGCGTGGTCGAGCATCGCGCACGTCGCGGGTGCGCATCAACTGGTGTTGCGCGGCTCGATTGGCGGCCGATCGCTCATCGGCCTACGGCACGGGCGTCACCATCCTCGATGCCACCACCAACTTCCTGCAGCAGATCGTCGCCGGCCGCGATCAGACACCGGCGGGCACGGGCACGATTCGTCTCGCGCGCTCGAACGTGCTCGATCACTGCAGGGCGGACTGACAGCCGACGAAGGTCGGCGTCGACGCGGGCAGCACGTTCGATCTGGCGGGCTTCAGTCAGCGTCTGATCGTGGCTGGCGGCACCGGGCCGGATCGACACCGGCACGGCCAGCCGGCGTCCTCACGCTCGACGGCTCGATCGGCGTGTGTTCGAAGGCATCTTCGCCGGACCAGGCCGCGTCGTCGCCAACGTCGCGCCCACGCTCTATCCGCTGCAAGGCACGCATACGCTGACCGGCACGTTCGAAACGAACGCCACCCTCGACGTCGCGGCGAACACGGTGATGCCCGCGGCCGTGATCGCGCGCGGCGAGCGTCGTGACGATCGAATCCGGCAGCACGCTCGGCGCGCTGACGCTCGAAGGCGCCGCGGAATACCTGCGCGCCGGCAGCGAGACGAGCGTGACCGGCATCACCACGGGCGGCTTGACGCTGCCCGCGGCGGCCACGACCAAGGTGTGGCTGACGGGCGCGACGCCGCGCATCACGGTGAACGGAAGCGTCCATCTTGCGGGAGCGTTCACCTACAGCACGAGCGCGACGCTGCCGCTGCCGCCGGTCCGGGCCTGTCAACGGCGCCGCGGCGGCGCTGACGATCGTCGACAACGACGGCAGCCGACGCGATCGTCGGCACGTTCGCCAACTATCCCGAAGGATCGCGGCTGACGATCGGCGGCCGCGAGTATCGAGTGAGCTACACCGGCGGCACGGGCAACGACGTCACGTTGACGCCGGTCGGCGGAGCCGACGCTGATGACGTATCACCTCGCGGAAGGCGCGACGGGCACGTTCTTCGACACCGATCTGCTGATCGCCAATCCGACCAACGACGACGTGTTCGTCGACGTCACGTTCCTGCCGGAGACCGGCGCGCCGATCGTCGAGCAGCACTTCGTCTACGCGATGTCGCGGCTGACGCTGAAGCTGGACGACGTCGCGGGTCTCGAAGACGCGTCGTTCTCGACCATCGTCGACGCCGCGCGAGGACGTGCCGCTGGTCGTGGAGCGCACGATGCGGTGGGATGCGTCGGGCTACGGCGGTCACACCGAGAAGGCGACGTCCGGGTCCGGCGTCGACGTGGTATTTCGCGGAAGGATCGGAAGGCTTCTTCCGCACGTTCCTGCTGCTCGCGAATCCGCAGACGACGGCGAACGTCGCGCACGTGCAGTATCTGCGCGAGGGCTTGCCGGCGATCGCGCGCAGCTACGACCTGCTGCCGTCATCGCGCCGCACGATCGCGGCGGGCGACGATGCAGGAGTTGATCGATCAGTCGTTCGGGATGACGGTGACCTTCGATCAGCCCGGTGTCGCCGAGCGCGCGATGTATTTCGGGACGTCGCCGATCTTCCGCGGCGGCCACGAATCCGCTGGCGTCACCGCGCCGTCGGCGACGTGGCTGCTGGCGGAGGGCGCGACGGGCGCGGGCTTCGAGACGTTCATCCTGGTCGCGAATCCTGGATCGGAAGCGGCGGACGTGACATTCACGTTCCTGCCGGAGAACGGCGCGCCGGCGTCGATCACGCGGACGGTGGGCGCGGCGTCGCGCATCACGATCAATCCCGAGAGTGATGAGGCGCTCGCCGGCCTGCCGCTCGGTCCGGTGGCCACGCAGATCGCCGCGACGCGGCCGGTGATTGCCGAGCGCGCGCAGTACTGGCCGCTCGGTCCCGCCGAATGGACCGAAGCGCACAACAGCTTCGGCGTGACGGACGCGGCGGCGAAGTGGGGACTGGCGGAAGGACGCGCGGGCGGGCCCGAGAGCTATCAGACGTACATCCTGCTGGCGAATCCGGGCACGTCCGACGCGACGCGTCACGCTGACGTTCCTCGGCGAACGCGGCGTACGCCGGCGCCGCGCCAGCCGACGAAGACGGTCGACGTCCCGGCGCAGCGGCGCGTCAACGTCGCGGTCGATCCGACCGGCGCGGCTGGCGATCCGGCGACGACGTTCGGCACGCTGATTACTTCCGATCAGCCGATCGTCGTCGAGCGCGCGATGTATTGGAACGTGAACGGCGAGGTGTGGGCGGCAGGCACGAACGCCACGGCGACGCGCCTGCCGTAAGCACTATTTGAGCTGCTTGTTGAAGAACGTCACGAGCATCGGCCACGCCTGCTCCGTCGCCTTCAGGTTCGCGCCGTTGGCGCCGGCCTGATTGCCGACGAAGCCGTGGCCGGCGCCTTCGAACGTGTGGATTTCGTACTTCTTGCCGAGCTTCTTCATCGCCGCTTCCGTCGCCGGAATCGTCGCGTTGATGCGCGCGTCGTTGCCGGCATACATGCCGATGACGGGCGCGGCGACGTTGGCGAGCGCGGTTTCCTGCGTGCTGTCGGCGGAGCCCGGCGCGTCGCCGTAGAAGACGACCGCGGCCTGCAGATCCTTCTGATGCGCGGCGTAGCCGAACGTGCGCGCGCCGCCCCAGCAGAAGCCGGTGACGCCGGTCTTGCCGTTCGACTGCTTCAGCGTCTTGCCGTACGCCATCGCCGCATCCAGCCGCGCGTTCACCTCGGCGGGCGTCAGCGTGCGAATCGTCTGACCCACTTCCGATCCGAGCGACTCGGTGCCGCCGCCGTTCGGCCCCTTCCCCGAGAGGAAGTCCGGCACGATCGCGATGAACCCGTCCTGCGCGAGCTGATCGCCCACCGCGCGCGGAATGTCCGCCATGCCGCGGATGTCGTGAATCACGATGACGACGCCGGTCTTCGCGGATGATGCCGGGTAGACGACCCACGACTTCAGCGCCGTGCCGTCGGCCATCTTGATATCGACCCACTCGCCCTTGCGCGTCGACTCTTTCAGCGCGCGCGCCGCATGCGCGGCCGTGCCCGCCGGCAGCGCGTCGTTCCACGGCACCTCGATCGGCGGCGGCTGATTCGCCTGCCCCATCGGCGGCCCACCCGGGCGCGGGCGTCGCGGGCGCGCCCGGCTGGCCAGGCGCGGGCGCCGGCGTGGCGGGCGGCTGTGCATGATGCGCATGCGGATCGGCCGCCGCGGCGGCGCAGGCGCGGCTTGCTGCGCGAACGCCGGCGCCAGGCCGCCAGCGCGAGAGTGACCAACAAGAGCAGTGCGCTTCATCACAGAGGCTCCCATTCCTGTTCCTTTACCGCCAACCAGGCCGTTGCCACGTGCCGCGACCATGCCACGGCGGCTGTCCTTTCTGCGTCTTTGACTCCCGCGGACTGCGCAGGCTCGCCATTGCGCCCCGCCCGGTGTCCAAGTCTTTCACAGGCGCGGCGCCCGACGCCGATTCGAACGGCATGGGCCAGTGCGGCCGCGAACGATTCGACCAGGAGAGCACGCGATGGGAGAGCTGGATCTCATAGCCATTCATCAGAATTCCGTGCGATCCGTCTTCGACAGGGCTCGATCCACCATGCCGCGATGACGGTGCTCGTCACGTGGCTGCCGCTGGCGATCGTGGGTGGCATCGCGATCGGCCGGCACGCGCGTGGTCCATGCGGACAATGCGCGGCGCCGGACTGATGCGCGTGCTGGCGCACCTGGCGATCACGATTCAGGTGGCGGACACTGCTCATCGCCTGCTGTTCGTGCCGTTCTTCGTGGAGGCGGGACTGGCGCCGTGCAGCGGGACTCGCTGCCGGGAGACTTCATAGTGTGACGTCCCTGTATTCCTGGTGACCGTCGCGCTCAGCGTCGCCGGTATGCTCGCGTGGCACCGGGTGCTCAGACGTGCGATGCTGGCGTCACACAAGGTGAAGGTCGACATGCTAGTCTGAACGGCAACAGGAGGGACCCGTGAGAAGACGACTCTTGCTGGTGTGGCGGTGCTGGTGTTCGGGGTGATGTCGCTGGTGGCGCCGGGGGCCGCGCAGAGTGGAGGCAGTGGCGGCGGCGATGCGGCGGCGGCCAAGAAATACTTCGGGACCTGGTCTGGCACGTGGGAAGGCGAGGGCTCGAGCGGCGGGTTCGACATCACGCTCGAAGCCGGCAAGGACGGCAAACCGGGCGGCCACGTCTCGGTCACCGGCGAACCGACCTACAAGGCGACGCTCAAGACGCTCGCGTTCGACGGCGCGAAGATGACCGCCACCTACGACTTCCCGCCCGATCCCAGCGTCACGGTCACCCTCGGCGCGACGTTCGAGGGCGACACCGCGAAAGGCACGTGGGCCCTGAAGAGCAGCACCCTCGGCAGCGCTCTCCGGCACCTGGACCGTCAAGAAGAAGTAAGCACCCGCCAGCTAGCTCGCCAGCAGGGCTATGCCCGCTGGGTGCTGAGGATACTTCATCCCGGTATCGCACATGACGGTCACGATCGTCGCGCCGGGCGGCAGTTCCGCCGCCAGGCGCAGCGCCGCGGTCACGTTGGCGCCGGTCGACGTGCCCGCGAACAATCCTTCCTCACGCGCGAGGCGCAGGGCCATCGCCTTCGCCTCGTCCGTCGACACCAGCTCGATCCGATCGACGATCTCCTTGCGCCACAGCGGAACGACGAATCCTGCACCGATACCGTCAATCTTGTGCGCGCCCGACGGGCCGCCCGACAACACCGGCGATTCCGCGGGCTCGACGGCGACGATGTGGATCGACAGGGTGATGGCGCTTCAGGCCTTCGGCATTGCCGCGGAGCGACGCGGCGGAACCGACCGCCTGGATGAAGCAGTCGACACGTCCGTTCGTCTGCGTCCAGATCTCGTCGCGCCATCGGGTGATACGCGCCGACCTGATCGGGGTTGTGCAGCTGATTGGTCCAGAAACTTCCGGTCTTCTCCTGAATCACGCGCGCCGTCTCGATCATGTCGCGCGTCAGCTTCGCGGTCATGCGGCCGCCGTCGCTCGGCACGACGGTCAGCTCGGCGCCGAGGATGCGCATGTGATCCAGCTTCTCGCGCGCGAACGCGTCGGAGCTGACGATGTGCAGCGGATAGCGCTTGACGCGCGCAGACCAGCGACAGCGACACGCCGGTGCTGCCGCCGGTGTATTCCACGACCGAGCCGCCCGGCTTCAAGCGGCCGTCCTTCTCCGCCGCCTCGATCATGGCGAGCGCCATCCGGTCCTTCATGCTTCCGGTCGGATTCTCGTTCTCCAGTTTCAGCAGGATCGCGCGCGCCGTTCGCGGGCGCGATATGCCGCAGCGGGACGAGGCTGGTGTTGCCGATGCACTGCAGGATGTCCTGACGCACGCGCGTATCTGGTCGTCCGATCATGATGTCGAGCATACCGCGACAGGAGGTCACTTCCGATCACATGTGACACTCGCGAAACGTGCGAACAAAGTCGGCCGCTGGGAAACCTTCGCAGCGCTTCCAGGCCTTCACGAGACGTGATTTCGATGGCCTCTTTATTGCTCAATCCATGAGACATGCGGGCAATCACAAATTTGGTGCGTGTCTCCCTGGTCGTCTCGTCGGTCGCGCTCGCCGCGCTGTTCGTGACGCCGTCCCCAGCCTCCGCCACGACGAAGGCGGAAGGCCTGCACGCGATGGAACAGGGTGACTACGGCGCCGCCATGGCCATCCTCCGCCCGCTAGCCGACGAGGGCGATTCCGATGCCCAGAACGCCGTCGGCAAGATGATCATGGTCGGCGGGCCGGGCGTGACGCGCGACGATGCGAGCGCGGTGGCGTGGTTCCGCAAGGCGGCCGCGCAGGGCTCCGCGCGCGGACAGAACAACGTCGCGATGATGTACGAACGCGGCGCCGGCGTGCCGCAGGACGACAAGGAAGCCGCCAACTGGTATCGCCTCGCGGCCGAGCAGGGCCTCGCCGCCGCCGAATACAACCTCGGGCGCCTCTACGAAATGGGCCGCGGCGTGGCCAAGGATCACACGCAGGCCGTGCACTGGCACCGCCGCGCCGCCGAACAGGGCTTCGCGCGCTCGCAGACCGCCCTCGGCGTGATGTATCTCGACGGCCTCGGCATCGCGAAGAACGCGGCCGAAGCCATGCGCTGGTTCCGCAAGGCCTCCGATCAGGGCCTCGACGAAGGCCACTACTACGTCGGCATGCTCTACGAAGAAGGCTCGGGCGTGAAGCGTGACGACGCGGAAGCCGCGCGCTGGTATCGCAAGGCGGCGGAAGAAGGCCTCGACGAAGCGCAGTTCAAGCTGGCGACGATGTACGAAGCGGGACGCGGCGTGCCGCGCAGCGCGACGGCCGCCGCCGAATGGTATCGCCGGGCCGCGGTCCAGGGCCACGAGCAGGCGCGCCAGCACCTCGAACGGATGAATCCCTCGCGCCCGACCGATCAGGCGTCGTCGGCCAACCCGCGCGTCGCGTAGCGCGCGGGCGGCCCGCGGGCGGCTCGCGGCTACACTTTCGTCATCGCGGCGTATTATCCTCGCGCCGCGATGCGACCTACCACGTCTCGACGCGCTTTCGTTCATTCTCGCGTTTGCCGGCCTCATCGGCTTCGCGGCGACCGCTTCCGGTCAGACGCTACCCGACGGTGCGGCCCGATGGCGCGGCGCTGCATTCCTGGCTCGGCGTCGAATATCACGAACATCGCCGGTTGAACGAAGCGAGCCGCGAATACGCGCGCGCGCTGGCGATCGATCCCGGACGCGAGCTGACCGCCGACGAGTGGGCGCTCGCCCGCCGCTTCGCGCCGCGCCTCTACACGACACCCACCGAGTTCTTCGGCCTGCGCGACGCCGCCGTGGTCGATGCATCCCGACCGCCGCCTGATCGCCTATCACCTGTTCTGGGACGACGACATCGACTTTCCGGAAGACAACGATCCGTGCGATCACGAGGTGATCTGGGTCGCGTACGCGCCGGGCGGCAAGGACATCGAGCAGGTCTACGCCTACTTCCACGGACGCATTCTCGCGGGCACGGCCGACACGCTGAAGGACGCGCGCGCGAACGGCGGGCGGCCGCGCATCCAGGTGCAGTGGGGCAAACACGGCTCGATTCCGTTCGGGTCGGAGCAGCAGCGGATTCGCGTCGTGATCGACGACGTGCCGGCGAATCAGCGCAGTTCGGAATGGCCAGCGGCGTGACGGTGGCGCAGATCAACGAGTTGACGTTCCGCAAGCTGTCGACCGAAGGCGCGCGGCTGCGCGATCACGGCCTGGCGCGGCGGATGAAATGGCCGCTGAAGTTCGAGGGCACGTCGAAGGACTATCACGACTACTCGAAGCTGGTCGATCCGATCGCGTGGTTCGATCGCGCGCGGATGGGACGCGTATCACGCTGGAACAGCGCGACGATCAGCCAGCACTTCCTGTCCTACAACTTCCGCGCGAAGCTCGAATGGCCGCCGGACACCGACAATCCCACGCTCGACTCATCGTCGGCGACGCTCGCGTCGTTCCAGTTGCCGGCGAAGTCGGTGTGGGATGCGGCGATGCCGCGCTATCCGAATCTGTGGGTCTACGTCGACGCGTCGCTGGCGGAGTCGTATCAGGCGGCGGTGGCGCTCGCGACCGGCATGCTGCGCCAGTCGATGCGCATGGAAGAGCGCTTCGGGCCGTTCTCGAATCCCGAAGCGTGCGATTTCGAAGCCGGGCTCGAGCACCTGCAGCCGTGGCAGACGCGCGAGGATCGCGCGCTGCAGCACGGCCACGCGTTTCACATCCGCTACTACTACTCCGCGCTCGAACGTCAGAAGCTGGAGAAGGTGACGCTCCAGACCGCCGCCGGTCCGCGCGCGTTCTATCGCCTCCCCACCAGCGCGCATTACGAAGTCGAGCATCACAATCCGCATCATGCCGATGTGGAGAAGTGCCCGATTTGCGGGAGGACGGGTGACTACGAGAAGGAAGTGGGCAATCTCGTGGAGAAGGTCCACGATCCGCTCGGCGTCGAGCTTGCCGTGACCGGCACGATCCGCGGCGAGAAGGTGATCGTCGATCCCTACGATCCGCTGACGTTGCGCGGCGCGGCTGCGTTCAACAGCCAGTTCACCGCGCAGCACTTCACGTTCCCGGCCGGCTCGCCCGATCAGAACACGTTGAGGATCGGGGTGATCGTCATCACCCCGCCCACGGGACGCTGAAGAACTTCGGGGCATTCAGCTGGTTTGACAGATTGCGCCACAGGTGTCGGACGCGATGCCGGTCCGTGAGGCGTTTGTCGAGCGACACGCGATCGCCCGCGCGCCAGGCCACGAGCGTGGCGAGTGCACGCTCGCTGCCATCGAGCCGGCCGTCAGGGGTCACGAGCAGCCAGTCGGGGGTGGAGCGGAATCGCGTAGAGCGACGCGAGCAACCGGCCGTCCGATGCATGCCAGAATCGCAGCACGCCATCGTCCGACGACGTCACGACGCGATGGCCGTCGGGACTCCAGGCAACCTGCGTGACTCTCGACGAGCCGGGACCGGTCAGCGTCACCAGTTTGCGGCGGGTGCGAGCGTCCCAAATCGCCGTCTCGCCGTCGGCGGCGATGGCTAGCCGGGGACCTTCCGGCGCGAACATCAGTGCCCTTCCGGTGCCGGCGAGCTTCCGCGTCCGTTCGAGCTTCCACGATCCGGTGGACCACAGCATCAACGATCTGCCCTTGATGAACGTGGCGAGCCAGCGCGAATCGCCGCTGAATGCCGGCGGCTGAGGCCCATAGAATCACCTCGTTGGCATGGAGAGTGACGCCATCGCCGCCGCCCGTGGCCGGCCAGACCTTGACCGCGTTTTGATGATCGTCCTGCGGCGCCGCGGCGCTCCAGCGCCCGTCTGGACTGAAGGCGACGTGGCTTGACGCTCCAGGGATTCTCGAATCGCGCGATGAGCTGCTGGCGAAGCGGGTCACGGTCGTCCGTCTCGCGTTCCAGCAGTTGACCGACGATCCACTCCACGCCCAGATGCGCGAGTCCCCCTCTTTCCAAGCGAGTCCGGAGCGATTCCATTGCAGCGTTTCGGCGTCCGCCAGCGCGGGTGACGTCAGGTCGCGAAGCGTTGCCGCGCCAGTGTCCCAAAGAACCGTCCGCGACTCGAACGTCCCGGCGATCGCCCGTCCGTTTCGATGAATCCGTAACCAGGAGGGCGGTATGGTCAGCGCCATGTGACCGCGCACATCGATTTTCGGCTTTTCGAGCGGCATCTCCTCGATCGGGCCGTTCGGCAGCGTGACGATCCGCAGGTGATCGTCATCCACGTACGCGAGCCGACCGTCGTCCAGGAACTCGGCCGCCTTCGCCGGGACACGCTCGCTCGGTCCACGCTGGTTCGGAAGTATCGCGCTGACGGTCACGACCGCCCTCGTCCTCGTCCCTCGTGGGACGTGGCGCTGGCAACGCCATCGGCGTTCCGCTCGCCACCTCCCACACCTGGAGCGGCACCGAATTCCCGCCAGGCAGAGGATACCTTCCCATCGGGACTCGAAACGTCCGGATTCCGGAGATCCAGCGTCAGCGGTTCCCCTGAACGTTCGGAGTTGCCGGCCAGACGGCCACTCGAACACCGTGGTCTTCCCGTTGATGTCCGCGCCAGCCAGCCACCGGCCGTTTGCACCGAAGACCACGTGGCGGATGCCGGCGCCCTTCGCGAGCTCCTGCTTCAGTCTGCCGCTGCGCACGTCCCAGATCTGGACACCTCCCAGCGGAAGTAGCACGCCTCACCGCCGCAGCAGTCGCCATCGGTACAGCAGCCAACGTCGATGATCGCGAGCAAGGCGCCATCGGGACTGAACGACAGGGAGTCGGCGCATTCCCGCTGGATTCGCAAGCCGGTGCGACCAGACGGCGGGAGCTGACGTTCCAGAGCTCGACGGAGCGGCCGCACGTGCCCACCGCGATGAGGTCTCCGGTAGGATTCGCCTCCAGGGCCTGGACGAGAGCCGAGTGCTGGAGGTGAGCGACCGTCAGGCCGGTCGAGAGGTCGACGAGCGCCACGGTCGACCAGATTCGCCGTGGCGAGATGACCGCCAGCAAACGCGGCGTCGGAGTGGACGGACTCGGAATGGCCTACCGAAACGACCAGCTTCGGCCGGGCCGGCGCGGACAGCGCGGCGAGGGCGGCGAGCACGGGTAGCGCGAGGAGTCCACGGATGACAGGATGAACGCGACTGTTCACGTCCCGTTGAATCGGCTCGTCTGACGCTCCTCAAGAATTGTGGAGGCGTGAAGGTGCTGGTCTGCGCTGAAGACCTCACGACCGCGCGCGAGCTGCTCGACAGCAACGCGGTCGTGTTGGACGATGCCGCTCCCTCTGAGACGTCTGACACCGAAGACGGGCCGGAGGGTCGCTAGAAGTAGAACTTCAATCCGAACTGGATGATGCGCGCGTTGGCGGCGGTCAGGATCTGACCGAATCCGGCCGAGTCGCGCGCGATGTTCGGCGGTCCGAAGTTCGCGCGATTGAAGGCGTTGAATACTTCCGTTCTGAACTGGAAGTAATGCCGGTCGCTCAGATTGAAGTTCTTCGCCAGCGTGAAGTCGAAGTTCGCCAGCCCCGGCCCGCGCATGATGCCGACGCCGGCGTCGCCGAAGGCCTGAGGCGCGGGATCGAACGCCGCGAACGCGTTGGTGTTGAACCAGCGGGCCACCGTCCGCTCCGATTCCGGCAGCTCGGGATCGCCCACCAGGTTCGGACGCGCGCGGCGCTCGCCGCCGATGTTGAGGACGGACGCGCCGCCGAGCGTCGCGGTCAGGGCGAGGCCGGTCTGCAGGCTGTGGATGCCGGTGAGCTGCCAGCCGCCGAGCAGCAGGTCCATCGCCGCCGACCAGTCGTTGCCGAAGCGGCGGCCGCGGCCGAACGGCAGCTCCCAGATGTAGCTCGCGACGAAGCGGTGCGTGACGTCGAACTCGGCGAGGCCGCGATCGCGCTTCGGATTGTTGCCGTCCTGCGGCTCGCGGAACGTGCCGGTGTCGAAGCCCGCGCCGCCGCCGCTCGTCGAGATGTGATCGGGCGAATCGGTCAGCGCCTTGCCCCACGTGTACGACACGCTGCCGGTGAGCCCGTTCGACATGCGCTTCTCGAGCCGCGCCTGCAGCGAGTTGTAGTTGGACGTCGACGCGGTTCTCCATCCACTGGATGTCGCCGAACGCCGGATACGGCCGCGCGCCCGCGGTCTGCGTGCCGTTCGCGTTGGTGATCACCTCGCGCTGATTCAGGTTGCGGAACCCTGGCAGCCCGGTGCCCTTGTTGCCGACGTAGGCGAGGTCGATCAGCGTGTCGCTGGTCAGCTCGTACTGGATGCCGACGTTGTACTGCTGGATGTACGGCGTCCGCTGATTCGCATCCTGCGCGCGCCGCGCCACCGTCGGCGCCAGCGAATTCGGATCGAGGAGGCCGGACGGATAGCCGTTGACCAGGCGGAACGGCGCCGCGCTCGCGACCGCCGCCGCGCCCGTCGCGCCGCTCTGGAGCAGGTTGTCGACCAGGAACGGCGGATTGAAGCCGAGCATGCCTTCGCGGCCCTGGCGCACGGTGTGCGAGTAGAAGACGCCGTAGGCGCCGCGCACGACCCAGCTTCGCTGGCCGGCGTCCAGGCGAAGCCGACGCGCGGCGCGAAGTTGTTGCGATCGGGATGGATGAGCGTCCGCTCGAACGTGTCGCCGTCCGTCGCGGTGACTTCCGTGCCGGTCACCGGATCGAAGTTGACGAGCCGATTGTTCTTCTCGCGCGGCGGCGTCGCGTATTCGTAGCGCACGCCCACGTTCAGCGTCAGCCGCGGCGAGATCTTGAAATCATCCTGCGCGAACGCGAAGTACATGTTCTGGCTCTGATCCATCACCGAATAGCTGGTGAGCGCCAGCTGTGACGGCAGTCCGAGCAGCAGGTCGCCGACCGCCCGATTGGTGAAGCGGTTCTCGAAGTTCATGCGGCCGATGGTCGCGTTGAGATCGTTGATCTTCGTCTCGACGTGCAGGAACTCGCCGCCGAACTTGATGAAGTGCGCGCCGCGCGTCCAGCTGAACGTCGCGCGCGGATTCCACGACCGCGGCGTCTGGAACTGCGGCGTCGAGGTGTGGCGGCCGACGGCGTCGAAGCCCTGGATGTTCATCTTGGGCAGGCCGCCCGCGATCGACGAGTCGCTCGGCACGTTCCTCAATCCGACCTGACCCGGTCCGTCCACGCCGAAGTTCGGCGGCTCGGTGAAGTAGTCGCCGCGCGCCAGCCCGAACCGGATGTCGCCCACCAGCGTCGGCGACACGATCCAGGTGAGGCCGAGCGCGAGGCCCTGCGAGCGCATGCGGTTCTCGCCGAACGCGTCGTTGAACGATCCTTCCGCGAGGCCCGGCAGCGGCGACGGCCGGAACACGTTGGCGTCGACGAAGCTGTAGCGTCCGAAGATCGACACGTTCTGCGCGACCTGATGATCGAGCCGCACGTCGAACTGATCCTGACGCGTCACGGTCACCGGCGTGGACGCGTAGATGGTCGTGCCCGGCACGTTCGGATCGGGAATCAGCGCGACGACCGCGGCGCCGACCGGATCCCAGCGATCGCGCGGAATCACCCACTGTCCCTGCGCGTTGCGGCTGAACTCCGGCCGGCCCGCCGCGAACGGATCGATGACCGCGCTGCTGAACAGCCCCGCCTTCTCCGCCGCGGTCGGCACCTGCCGCACGCGCGGCACGCCTTCGCGATCGCGCAGGCCTTCGTAGTCGGCGAACCAGAACGTGCGGTTCTTGACGAGCGGTCCGCCAATCGCCGCGCCGAACTGATTGCGCTTCCGTTCGGGCTTGGGCGACCCGAGCGCGTTGGAGAAGAAGTTGTTGGCGTCGAGCGAGTCGTTGCGGAGGAATTCGTAGGTGCTGCCGCGCACGCGGTTGGTGCCGGACTTGATCGTCGCGTTGATCACCGCGCCGGAGCTGCGGCCGAATTCCGCCGAATAGGCGTTCGTCTGAATCTTGAACTCCTGCAGCGCCTCGATCGACGGCTGCACGAGCTGCACGTTTTCGCCGCGGAAGGAGTTCGAATACGAGATGTTGTCGACGCCGTCGAGCAGGAACACGTTGTTGAACGTGCGGTTCCCGTTGACGTTGAACGCGCCCTTGAAGTTCACGCTCGACAGCCGCGGCGTGGTCGGCAGCACGCCCGGCGAGAGCAGCGCGAGCTGGTTGTAGTCGCGGCCGTTCAGCGGCAGATCGACGATCTTCTTCTGATCGATCACCGAGCCGCGCGACGAGGTCTGCGTTTCGAGCAGCGTCGCGCCGCCGGTGACTTCCACCGACTCGCTCACCGCGCCGGTCTGCAGCGTGACGTCGAGCCGCGCGACCTGCGCCACCTGCAGCACGACGCCGCGGCGCACGCTGCGCGAAAATCCGGCGATCTCCACCGCGACGTCATAGGTGCCCGGCCGCAGGCTCGGCACCGTGTAGGCGCCATCGTCGGCGGTGACCGTGGTCGTCGCGATGCCGGTCTCGGCGTTCGTCACGGTGACGGTCGCGCCAGGCACGACGCCGCCGGACGCATCACGCACCTCGCCGGTCAGCACGGCGGTCTCCTGTTGCGCCGCCGCCAGGCGCCACAGCCATCACCGCGATCATCGCCATCATCGCCATACGCACAGACGATCCACCATCCTCGGAACGCCGACGCTGCAGGAACTGCATCACCTTTCACCTTTCTGGATTCGATACGGGCACAACCGGGAAGCATGAGTAGTCGCTGTAACGCGGCCGCGACGCATGCATGACGATCGGTGAACTGGAATGAAGCGGCGGGCGGATGTCACGACGATTTCATGCAGCCGGTCACGCCGCCGGCACATCCGGCTTCGCATGCTGCGTGGCATGCAGACGCTCGAAGATCCGGTCGAAGATCACGAGTCGCCACGTTCTACCGGCAGCTCGCGCCGGCCTACGACCTGATTTACGGGGTGATTCTGCATCCCGGCCGGCGCGCGGCGATCGCGCGGATGGCGCTCGCGCCCGGCACGCGCGTGCTGGAAGTCGGCGCCGGCACGGGACTGAGCGCGGTGATGTATCCGCCGGAATGCGACGTGCTCGCCGTCGACTTCTCGCGCGAGATGCTGATGCGCGCGGAAGCGCGGCTGGCCCGCCGCGGCATCACGAACGTGCGGCTGATGGAAGCGGACGCCACCCGGCTGCGCCTCGAGTCCGGCCAGTTCGACGTGGTCTACGCGCCGTATCTGATCAACGTGGTGAGCGACCCGCTGTCGGTCGCGCGCGAGATGCGCCGCGTCTGCCGTCCCGGCGGGCGCGTCGTCTTTCTGAATCACTTCCGCGGCGACAACGCCGCGTCCGGCTGGTTCGACGACACGCTCGATCGGCTGGTGATGGCGAAGGCCGGCGTCCGCTGGAATCTGGCGATGAGGCCGCTGCTGCAGGCGGCGTCGCTGGAGCTGCTCTCGGTGACGAAGGTCAACGTGCCGCGATTCTCGTCGCTCGCGGTCTGCCGGCCTGCGTAGCGAATCGCGAACGATCAGATCGGCGACGACTGGAAGTAGGAGTCGAACACCGCCGGCGCGAGCTGCTGCACGTCGAGCAGCATGAAGAAGTCGATCGTCCCGAACTGGCGATCGATCACCGGCGGCCCGCACACCTTCGCGCCATACCGCAGGTAGGTCCGGAACAACTGCGGGATCGGCGACTTCGCGTCCGCAGACACTTCACACGTCTCGAGGCGCTGACGGGCGCCTCGCACTCGTAGCCCGGAAGCGCCGGCAGGCTGTATTCCGGATGCAGATGATTCTCCTCGGCCAGGTGCCTGTACGCGCGCCAGCCTTCGGCCGGATCCTGACTGGTCAGCGAGCAGCAGCCGAACAGATACCGCTGCTGATTGTGCAGCATGTAGGCCGCGAGCCCCTTCCACAACATGTAGAGCACGAGCCGGTTGCGATGCGGCCGTGAGATGCAGGCGCGGCCGATCTCGATCGCCTGCGACGTCAGCGCCGCGGGCAGCGCCGAGAGATCGAATTCCGTCGCGGTATAGAACCCGAGATTCGCGGCCGCCATCGCCGCCGTCTGCATGCGATAGGTGCCCACCACTTCGCGCTCGGGCATCTTGATCACCATCAGGTGATGCATCACGCGATCGAACGCATCCTCGTCGCGGCCCGTCTGATACGACTCGGCGAACCCTTCACGCAGCTCCAGATTGAAGACGTCGAAGCGCAGGCGAAGCACCGCGTCGAGATCCTCGGGGCTGTTCGCGAACGTGACCAGATACGGCGGTTGATCGAGCGGCCGCGCGGGCAGGCTGTCGGGAGCGATCGGATAGACGAGGCTCGAGGTGCGTGGAAGCGGCATGGGTTCTCGCGCGCGAAAACGGCACCATCGATTGCAGACGCGCTCAGCGTAAGAGGCGCAACGTCGGCGGCGTAAACGCGCGGCAAACTCTCCGCGACGAGCAGACGAGCTTTCGTGACGATTCGCATATACTGTCGCGACGGTTTCGCACTGGGGCGCGCAGTGTTGACGGCTGGGGACTTCTCCCCGGCTCGGACATCAACTCGGCATGCGCGTTTCGGTGGTGTCGCTCGTATCGCTGTCGCTGCTGTTGTCGGCTGGAAATGCCGCGGCGCAGACACTCGCGCGCGCGGACCCCGCGGCGCCGCGGCGCGTGATCGTGCAAGGCCGCTGGGACACGCCCGTCGATCAAGCCAGCAGCATCATCTTCATCACGCGCCTGTCACATCTGCTGCGATCCGCGCGCGTCGTTCTCGAGCTGAGCGACGCAAACCGCGCGCACGCCGGCGCGAACACCGTCGCCAATGCGAACGCGACGCCTCTGACCATCACGCTCGTCCACCAGGCCAGCACGCTGCCGTTCTTTCGCGATGACACGCGCGTGCTCGTGCGCGCGGATGACGAGGGATTCAATCACCTGCACCGCGACCTGATCGCAAGAGGTGAGTTGACGGCTGCCGTCGCCGCGTATCCCGCAGCTCCCACCCCTTCCTGCCACGGCATCACGTGGCGTGGTCGTCGTCCCGTTCACGCTCGCGGCCTTCGGGGGATGGCCGCGCAATCTTCGATATCATTTCGAGGCGATTACGCAGACGGCCCTGCCGTCACGGCGGCGGCCGCGGCTGCGGTGGCGGCGGGCAGTCCGGCACACGTGCGTGTGAGGCTGAACGGCGCGTTGATCGACACGATCGCATTTCCGGCACACGGCAACGCGATTCGCGGCGCCGTGTCTCTCCCGGGCGAACTGCTCGACGTCGCGAACACGCTGGAATTCGATTTCACGGACGCGTGCGGCAGCCGCATCCAATGCGACGATCCAGCGACAGCGCCGCGCCTCGCCGCGACCAGCGACTTCGCATGGTGGGGCATCGGCTCCTGGCGCGGCGCGATCGGCGAGATCGTCGCGCTGGACGGGCCCGTGGCGATCGAGTTGATCGACAGCACGCCGGAAATCGCGCGGACGGCGGCGCGGATGCTGGCGGCGGTGGCGCGTCACACGCGGACGCTGCCAGATGTCTATGCCGCCGATGAACGTCCGGCGGCGACGCCTGCGCTGCGCCTGATCGCCGGCCGCCGCATTCCCGCGAATCGCCTCCGCTCACTCTCGCGATCCTTGCCGCTCCCTTTCGACGCGCCATGGACCATCGTCGATCGCACCGCCCCGCGCACGATCGCGGCCGGTCCAGTCACCGCCGGTCCGAACGCGACCGCCCCTCCCGTCACCGCTCGGCCGGGCAAACCGCTGGTCACGCTGCAGTATCAGGCGGGCACGCCGCGGACGCTGGTGCTGCACGCGACGCCTGCCGCCGATCCCGCGCTGGTGGCGGGCGCGTTCGAGCGGCTGTTCTCATCGGATCGCTGGCTGCGGATGAAGGCCGATACGTTCATCGCCGGCGCGCGCGCCGATGGCGTGCCGGATGATGACGCCGTTGCGCTCGATCTCGCGAGTCCCATGCTGCGGGTGCGCGCGCTCGATGATGGTGCCGCGCAGCCGGGCTCGGCACGTCTTCGCTGGCTCGCCTTCACGCTCGCGATGATCGCGATCGGCGCGCTGGCCTGGCGCCTCGCGCGGCAGGTCGCGCAGATCGCGCAGGTCACTCACACGCAGGTCGTGGCGTCACCGCTGCGGCCGCTGCTTCCGGAAGGCAGCGGACGCGCCGCACCGGCGACCGCGCCGGCGAGCGCGCCAGCGATCGCGCCAGCGATCGCGCCGATCGCGATCGGCGTCTGCGCGCTGGCCGTGGCCGCGGTGTGGATGTGGTGGGCGCGCGATGCCGTGTCGATCGAGCTGCTGTTCTGGGAAGCGCGCGGACGCCTGATCCGCGATGCGTCCCCGCCCGGCATGACGCTCACGTTCCCATCGCTCGTGCTCGATGCCGTGTTCGTCACCGGCTCGGCGCGCGGCGCCGCGATCGCGCTCGGCGCGGTGTCGCTCGCGGGTCTGTTTCTGCTGATCGGGCCGCGGCGATCGTCCTGGTGGATGCTGCCGCTCCTGCTGCATCCCGTGATGCTGCTCGGGGCCGCCGCGTCTCCCGTGACCGTGATCACCACGCTGCTGATCGCCGCCACGACGGTCGGTTTCATCGAGCACCTGCGCTCGCGCGACACCACTCCGCTGCTGACCGGCGGGCTTGCGATGGGCTTTCTCGTGCTCGTCGACTATTTCGCGTGGCCGCTGTGGCTGCTGGTGTCGATCGTGCTGCTGGTCATGCCACGCGGCACGTGGACCGAACGCCTCGCGCGCTGGCTGATTGCGCTGTTTCCCGCGCTGTTCATGAGCGCCGCATGGGCCTGCCTGAACTGGACCGAGACCGGCTGGCCGCTCTACTTCCTGCACGTGCCGCAGCTCTCGCTGCAGCACATGGAACAGTGGGCGTCGCACCTGCGCGGCCCCGCCTTCAGCGCGCACGCCGCCGCCATGATGGCGCTCGCCGCGACACCCGTCATCTGGCTGCTTCCCGCCGCACTCTCTCAGCGCGATTCCGCGATGCGTGAACGCCTGACGCGCGGCGATGCGCGTCTGCAGACCGGCACGTGGCTGCTGGCGTTGGCGCCGCTGTTGATGCTGGGACTGCGGGCGTCCCAAGGTGATATCGCGTCGAGCCTCGCGGCGCTCGGCTACGTGCTCGCGACCGCGATCGCGATCGTCCGCCTCGCGCGCGAGCAGGTCATCCGCACGGGTGCGGCCTACACGCTATTGCTGATCGGAAGTATGTCGGCCTGGGCTGTTGTCATCTCGCAAGACGACGATCCGGGCAGCGTGCTGGCGTCCGTGCGGACCGGTAAGCCGATGACCGCGCTGACGCCGTTCGTGCACGTGGCGGATGCAGTGCGCGAACGGCTGCGTCCCGGCGATCGCGTGTTGTTCGACGACGTGGAGTTGTTTCCGCTAGCCGCGATGCTCGATCCCTCGACGCGCATCCCCTCGTCGTCTATCGAATTCGCGCTGGCGCAGCAGCACGCGCGGCATCAGGCGCGCCTGGTGGTGGTGCCTGAGACGGGAAGTCCGTGGAGCCGGCGATCGATCGTCGAGCTATCGTCCGACACGCTCCACGCGCACTATCGCCTGATCGATCGCGCTGGTTCACTGCTCGTCTACGAACGCTGGGCTCGCAGTCAATGAGTCGGACGATCAGCTGAAGAGGATCGCGTTCGAACACATTCGATCAAGCTCGATTAAGCTCGATTACAGCTCGATCAAACTCGATTCAACTCGATCAAGCTCGCAAAGACTTCTCGTAGCGCCACACTTCCAGCGGAAGCACGCCCGTAGGCGTCTCGGCGTGATAGACGACGGTCGTGGTGCGCCGCCATCCCGATTTCTCGTAGAAGCGCGCGGCGCGGTCGTTGCCGATCGCGCAGGCGAGCCAGGCGGTGGCCACGCCCGACGCCGTCAGCCGCGCTTCCGCATCGGCCATCAGCGCCGCGGCCGCGCCCGATCCGCGGGCGTCGCGCGAGACGAACAGCTGATACAGCTCGTCATCCTTGAGCGCGCAGAATCCCACCGGTGATCCAGGCGCGCCGACGACGCGTATGTCCGGAAGCAGCGGATGGAGCCGCTCGGCGAAGCTCTCGAGCGTGCGGAGGCGTGTCAGGTCTGGCGGCACGAGATGCGCGTGCGCCTCGTGCCAGCCGTCGAACCACACGCGGGCGATGGGATCGATTTCGGCCGTGCGTGGCAGGTCTCACGTCCCAGGACATCATCCAGAAATTCTAGCGTGCCTCCGGCCCACCGAGGGCCTCGGCCCGCTAGGTTTTCGCGAGCCGGAACTCACCTGATCAGTCAGTTTCGCGCTCTCAAGGCGCGTACTCGGACTCGGACTGGGCTCGGCGAGGGCCGCGCGAACGGCGGGCGCGACCTTGGTGCCGAACAGTTCGATCGCGCGCATCACCGCGTCGTGCGGCACGGAGCCGACGGTCAATTGGATCAGGAAGCGATCGTTGTTGAATTGACGATGGAGCGCGATGATCTTCGCGGCGACCTGATCGGGCGTGCCGATGAAGAGGTGGCCGTCGGGGCCGGTCGATGCGTCGAACTGCGCGCGCGAGAGCGGGGGCCAGCCGCGCTCGCGGCCGATGCGCGTCATCACTTCGGCGTATCCCGGATAGAACGCCTCGATCGCGGCTTCCCTGGTGTCGGCGATGAAGCCGTGCACGTTGATGCCGACCGCGAGCTTCCCTGGCGCGATGCTGGCGCGCTGTCCGGCTTCACGATAGAGGTCGATCAGCGGCACGAACGAGGCGGGGCGGCCGCCGATGATGGCGAGTGCGAGCGGCAGGCCGAGGCTGGCGGCGCGCACGACCGACTGCGGCGTGCCGCCGACGGCGATCCAGATGGGGATTTCGTGCTCGGCGCGCGGATAGACGCCGCGATCGTCGATGGCGCGGCGGTGTCCGCCCGCCGGCCACGTGACCCGTTCGGAGGCGCGAACGCGCAGCAGCAGCTCGAGGTTTTCCGCGAAGAGGTCGTCGTAGTCGTCGAGGCTCTGGCCGAACAGCGGAAACGACTCGATGAACGACCCGCGGCCCGCCATGATCTCGGCGCGTCCGTCCGACAGCAGATCCACGGTCGCAAACTGCTGATAGACGCGCACCGGGTCGTCCGAGCTGAGCACGGTGACGGCGCTCGTCAGCTTGATGCGCGAGGTCCGCGTCGCGGCCCCCCGAGAATCACCGTGGGCGCCGAGGCCGCGAAATCCGGCCGGTGATGCTCTCCCACGCCGAACACATCGAGCCCGACCCGATCCGCGAGTTCGATCTCTTCGATCAGGTGACGCAGTCGCTGCCCGCCGCCACCTTCTGCCCTGTCCGCGAATCGGTCGTCGTCTCGGCAAACGTGCAAATCCCGAACTCCATCATCCGATGATTCGTCGACGCTGGACGATTGTCAATCCATGTCAGCGACATGCGGCATGTGTTGCTCGCGGCATGCCCTGGAGCAAACCGCGCCAGCGCACGAAAAGGATGGTAGCGGGAGTAGACGTTCGCCACATGCCAAAGAAATCGGAACCGGAAACCAACATCACGATACTCGACACGCTGGAAGCACTCGCGGAGGCACGGGCCGCCGCGGCCGATTACGTGCGGCGCACGACGCCGCCTCCCGGTTTTGATTTCCTGAGCGTCCTCGGCGACGCACGACTCGATGCCGGGTGGATCGCCCGGTTCAGGCAGAGATCGTGAACGCATCGTCCCCCGCTTGCAGCAGGCCGCCAGCCAGGATGGCGGGCCGGCGGCGGCGGCGTGTGTGGCGCTCGTGTCGCTTGGCGATGAAGTCCTACGTCGATCGCCTTGTCCGCCTGTTGTCGGATGACAGTTCGCCCTCCCTCGCCCAGGCCCTCAACCAGCTTGGGCTCAGCGCCGAACTGGTCAAGGCGACACCAGGTCTGCAGCCGATCACCATTCTGATTCGCAGGGTCGCGGACACGCCGGGCCACCCAGCCCGCTTTGCCGGCCTCCGGGCTGCGTTCGAGCTCGGCGCGCCGGTGGATGGCGAGGGCGTGGTCGATGAGATCGTTCGTGGTGCCGGGAACGACAGATATCCCTACTCTGGATGGCGAGCGCGCTCGCCACCTTGGTGCGACGTGGCGGTCCACAGGCATTGCCCGCGGCGCGGGCGCTGCTTAGACCGCCGTTTCTGAACCAGCAAAACGTGTTGCGCGCGGCAAAGGCTGGTGCCGAAATCGTTCCGGATCTCCAGCTCGTGCTTTCGTCCTCCGCGAAAGAGGACATCTATGTCTACGGCAGCGCGCTGGAGGCGCTGGCCACGTTGAAGATGGATGTGACGCAGGAGGCAATGCGTGCGCTCGACGATACCCAGATCTTCTTCGAGCCGCCAACGCCCTCGGAATTGCCCGCGAAGGAACCGGCGACGAAGATGCGGTTGCAGCGTTGAGTCTTGCCGCGATCAACGCCTCGGTACAAGGGCCCGGTGGCATCGGCGCTGGCACGAATCGGTGGCCGCCTGGCGGTCAAAGATGTTTGGCGGACTTTCGCGGCAGATCGACGACACATCGAAGATGGACGCCATCTGGCGCGTGAAAGGCATCACCGTACCTCTGGGGCGCTTCAGTGCCTTGTGGATGCTGGTGTGATCGACCGCATGCCAGACGAAGAGGAGCTTTCCGGCGCATTCGAAACCGACTGGGGTCCCCAGTCGAAGGACGTGCGCGTCGTGTTGTCGTTCGTTCGCGTTTCCGGGCGCTGGGTCGAAACGATGGGCGAGGATCGCGACGACCAGGACTGCGCGCGCCATCCGCTGCTCATCGAGCGTTTGAGCGCTATTACCGGCGGAGCACTCGTGGTCGAACACCTCAGTCAGGTGGATCGCGTATCGGAAGGCGGGGATACCACCTCGATCGTGCAGTTCGTGTTCTTGACAATCGCGTCTATCGGGCCGAAACCGAGGCGTTCGGCAGGGCCTTCGATTTGCACACCGTTCGAG
>CAWHTK010000024.1:0-57989 GCA_963832205.1 Blastocatellia bacterium
TACCATTGTCTTTTTCGCGCATACCTTTCGTCGACGGGCTCCGACGCGAATCCGTGCACCCTGGCGGCGCCATGCCGGCTGCTTCCCGCCGCGCTGGACGCGGTGGCGGGCAACGGCGAGATCTGGATGCTCGACTCGGCCAATTTCAGCGCCGGCACGGTCCTGGTCACCAAGTCGGTCACTATTCTCGCGATACCGGGCAGGTTGGAAGCATCCTGTCCCAAGGCGGGGTCGGCCGCTATCCACATCGCCACCGCGGGCGTCGACGAAGTTGCGCAATCTCGCCATCGTGAACAACGTCACCAACCCCGTATCCTCGGCATCAGCATGACCAACGGCAACTCCCTGAAGGTCGTATTTGCAATCAAGACGCGCGCTACTCCTTATACGGGGAGACGTTCAGATTTCGTAGAGGGAGCGCCGGGCAGGGTGATGAATGCGAGGCCGATGGCGGCGCGAGCACTCCTTCCAGAGGTCCCGGAGTTCGATCCATCCAGCGAGACTGACGTTAGCGTGAGGATACTGGGCACCGCGTGGGGGAATTATGACGTGCATGAGTCTTCCAGGAGCAACGTCGCAGTACATTACATCATGAGCGAAGGCCGGAACACCCGGTTCCTGAAGGTGTACTACAGCTTCAGCGGACCAAACGCAGAACGAGAAGCGGCCTTTTATGAGCGCTACAAAGACCGCGCCGATGAATTGTACCTTTGCCCTCCCGAGGATGTGCTCATCGGGCCTGAGGAGGGGAGGCCCTGGGCAATGATCTTCCCGCGCCTTAAGCCCCTTGATCAGGTGATGAGTCAGCCGACGGTTGCCGAAGCCGCGGCTATCGGTTATGGCATGGCGAAACTGTTAGAGGCAATGGCGAAAGACCGCATTATAAACTATGACCTCGACCCATCGATGATTTGCGTAAACGATGATGGAAGGCTTGCAATTATCGACTTCGATAATACGTACCCGGTGATGGACGAGGCGCTCGGCGACTTGAGCGCGCTTCTGGGAATACTGACGAGGGGCGAGCTGCCGATCAAGAACCCTCGCTACCTCCCGAAGCGCGAGATTTTCAGGCTAAAGGCGATATGGCGGGGCGGCAAGATGCCTTGTCAAAGATCAGGGCTCCGTTCGGTGCCTACATGCTCGCGGTGATCTTGCTCGAATTGTTAAAGCTTGCGGCAAAGGACAGGGATGTCGATACCGGATATAACGTGACGTTCGAGCAGAAGGCAATTTCGAGCCTTGCCGACGCTGCGGGGGAAAACGTCCAGGCTGCGCAAGAGTTTGAGGACCTTTTGCGCGAGATGTTGAGTGCCCATCCATTGGCAAGACCGGTCCCGTCTGATTTGGTAAGCCGCCTCGGTCTGCTCTGCCGGAAGTTTTCCGAGGGCTCCAGCGCCGCTGAAACGAGCATCATGAGGTTGATCGGGGCCGTCGCTGTTCCGGGCTAATGGCCGTTTCGACGGATGAGCAAAAGACCGGGCAGCCGATTCAAAGCCAGCACAGTTTTCAATCACACGGAGGCGACCAAGTGACATCAATAGCAGGCTACAGCAAACCTCTGAGGGAACATAACGAGGATTTTTTCTACAATATCGATCTAAGCATGGGCAGGTATTTTCATCGTAGGCGATTTTGCCACGTCCGATTACACGGGAATAAATAAGACGGCGACGCAGCTGCTGGAGCGGATTTTGAAGGAAGAGAGCCTGCCGTTCTGCTCCCCTGAAGGTCCTGCTGTCGCACATAGCCTCGCAGTTCAATAACGCGCTGCTCAATCAGCGCCAGGCTTTCAATATGAGCTTCCAGTGCTGCGCGGTCTTCGGGGCGATAGTAGGGGCGAAGCTGTATTACCTTGATGTGGGAGATTGCCGAATAGCGGTGAGGAGGGGGCAGTCACTGTATCTGCTGAACGGGACATTGTGGGTAGATACAACCGGCAATCCGCTGCCCCCGCTGATTGTGGGCGGGCAGGCCGTGAGGCGAGGACCGGAGACGCCGCCCTCGCAGGTGCTTGGAGTGAGGCCGGAATACCTGTCGCCTTCGCAGGTGGAAGAGTTTTCGCTGGAAAGGGACGACCAGGTGCTGGTGTATTCGGACGGGGTGGACAAGGTAGTCTCGCCCACGCAACTGCTGGAGGTTTTAACTAATGGCAATCAGCGTGGAGGGCTTGAAGAGATCGTCAAAGAGGTGATGAAAGAGGTAGATATCAACCTGGGAGATGACGACCGGACGTTTCTGATAGCAGGAGGGCCGCACGAGGGGATGGAAAGCAATGCGATTATCAGAGAGCGGACGGATAGACTCAATACTCAGCAGTCTCTTTCAGCTAGACTCTCCAAAATCGAGGACGACATGAAAAATGTGGAAGAATTTCAGAAATCTCTGAACTCGCTGCTGCAGTATGCCCATCACAATAAAGAAAGTATAGAAGCGCTGACCAAACAGCTAAAGGATCTGATGAAGAGCAGAGTAAATGACGGTCCGTCAACGAAGGTCGCCGAGCTGGATAAGAAGCTTAGTAATTATATCGATTCTTATAATGACGAGCTATTTAGTGTCAGAAAGGAAGTAGCAGATCTTAAGAAAGGGTTGCCCGTCAGTAAACACGTAAGCCAGCAGGAAAAAACGCAGACCAGAGAGACGGCGGATGCAGGGTCCAAAAGCCCGGTCAGCGAGGTCGGGTCTGGCGCGCAAAACATAGAAGACGTTGGCATGACGCATCAATTTGTCAGTGAGGCGAGGCCTTCAGCCGCGGCTACAGCGGAAACGGATGAGATACGTCCCTCTTGTTATGGTGTTTGACAGCTTACCCGGTCACACCGAAAGACTAAATCCTTACAAATACGGTCAAGAGGGGGTAATACACGTCGTGGGCGATTCTATCGCCATATTGCCGATGGATAAGCCACAATTGACGAACGAATCCATGCAAAGCCCCACATTCTTTGTGCTGGTGTCAAAGGAGGCGCCCAGAGGGTTGCTTACCGGCATATATTTGAGCCTTCGCCTGATGCCAAAGGAAGAATACCTGGGTTTAACTATGGATCAGTTTTATGGATTTCTCAATAAGAACGTATGCAGAAAGCTGGAAATGCTGAATAGCACAAATTCGGGCTTGCTTGGGAATTACAAAGCAGACTTGGAGCAGAAGAGGAAGAAGGAGAAGAAGATTCTTGAGGAATTCAGTAAACATTTAAGCTCAGTACATTACTCGCCGAACCGGCTCACTAGTACTTGCGCCGGGGAATGAGCCGGAGAGAGATTTTTCATATTATATTGAGAGTTTTGGATCGGGGCTCTGGGGTAAGATTTTGGTAGGCACCTTAGCCATCGCAGCGATAGTTATTAGTTATTTCGCAATTACCAATTGGTTTACATCTGGACCAGCACAGATCACCCAACCCAGCGGCGTTTCGGGCGTCTCCAGTTCTTCGGCTCAAAAGGGGTTCACCCTCGGTTACGGGGCTGATGGGCGGAGCATTGTTATCAAGGATGACCAGCGGAAAACAACCAGGCTCGCCTACCTGGTCCAGTATGGTAAGCAAGATACTCTCAGCGACATGATGGCATCTGAGAAGTTTATCAATCAAACTGATGCCGAGAGATGGCCTAATGATGAGGCCAAAGCCCATATCGTCAGAAGTGAGTCGCAACTCCAAACTCCGTCAGGAACGAGATTCTATGAGGTGACAGCAGCAGACATGAGAGTGGGGTCCGGAAATATCTGCCAGGATTTTTTGAACCGCATTAATCCTAGCCTTCCTGATGGGGGTGCGTAATGAGTTTTTCGACTTGCAGCACCTGAACCCTGGGCTTATGTGTCAAGACATCAAAGAAGGCGACAAATTACTGGTTTATGCGGTCGCGAAGGAAAGAAGGACACCATGAACTACATCTAGCCCTATCACATCGGACATAGCAAGGGAGATAGCAGCCGGAAGCGCGCTTTCGCGTCGCCGCGCCGCCGCGTATCCTATGGTATGCGGGCAGAGACAACGCCTACCGCCCGCTCATCATTTTGGCTGCGTTGATAGGGATCACCGCTTATGTGACGGGGCAGACGGCTGTTGAGTCGCTGGAGTCGAGCAATCGCGCATTGCCTATGAGCGCGCCTACGCGGGCGAGCAATATGGACCGTTTCTTCATCGTTCACCGGGTCAAGCACGGCGACACTATTTCGCAACTCGCGCGGCATTACTATGGGCTCAGGCTCTTCCATAAATCTGCGAAGATTGATTGACGCAAACCCTGGCTTGCCGAAAGACCTTCGGCTGTTGACGGTTGACACATCGATAAAGGTTCCACTGATATGAATCCAGCATTCGATACAATCAAGCTCACCTGGCCTCGCATTCTGACGGGCGGGACCTTAGTAATAATTTTGCTCGCGTTTATAGTAATCGTGAGCTGGTTCGTCTCCATTCAATCGGCGGACGCAAGCGTGAGCCGCCCTCGCGGGGACGGGAAGGGAGACCGCACGATTCTGCGCGTCTGCTACGGAGGCAAGTCAAAGAAGAATCAGCTTGATAAACAAGACCTGGAAGCAATAGCAACGAAATTCAATCTCAAGAAAAACGAGAGGCCCGACTTCGAAGACATCTTAAGGCTGAACCATAGTTGCAAGACCTCGCCTACCGCCGAAGCGCTTGTTTGCATCGAAGGGCCATGCTTTCCCTCGCACGCGGGCATGCAGTGCAACGGCTGTGTCATAATGGTGCCGATGCGTGAATAGCGTCGCGCGTGTCTGACCTATCTGCCTCGCCGCTTTCTACGCGCCCTTAAATCGCTATGGATGATTTCTTGATCTTCAGCGGAACGGCCAGCGCGGGCCTCGCGGCCTCGATAGCGCAAGAGCTCGGCGTGCGCCCGGGCCTCTCTTCGGTCGAGCGATTCCCGGACGGCGAGCTGTCGGTGAGGCTCGAAGAGAGCGTCAGGCGCAAAGAGGTCTATATAATCCAATCGACGTTGCCGCCGGTAAACGATCACCTTGTCGAGCTGCTGGCGTTTGCCGACGCGCTGCGGCGCGCCTCGGCCGCGACCATCACGGCCATAATCCCATACTTCGGGTATTCTCGCTCGGACAAGCGGCACGGACGCCGCGAAGCAATCGCCGCCTCGATGACCGCGGACCTGTTACAGGCCGTCAATATCGACCACATCGTCACCATCGACCTGCACACCCCGCAGATAGAAGGCTTCTTCCAGATACCGGTTGACAACCTCTCGGCCACGCCCACGCTCTGCGGCCCCATGCGCCACCTGTCGCCCTCGGACACGGTCGTCGTTTCGCCCGATGCGGGCCGCGTAAAGATGGCGACGGAATTCGCGAACCGGCTCGGCCTGCCCCTGGTTGTGCTGCACAAGAGGCGCGTCAGCGGGACCGATACGGCCGTCACGCACCTTGTCGGCGACGTAGGATCGCGCGCGTGCCTGATCGTTAACGATATAATCTCGACCGGCGGCACCATCGTTAGAAGCATTGACGCGCTGCTGGAGGCGGGGGCGCGCGAAGAGATTTACATAGCCTCCACTCACGGGCTGCTTCTGGGCGGGGCTCACGAAATGTTCGATTACTCCGCCGTGCGCGAAGTCCTGATCACGGATACAGTCGCGGCGGCGAGCAGCATTCGCCCAAGCTAAAGGTAGTATCAGTAGCTCCGCTCATCGCGGGAGCCATCAACCAGTTGTTGGCCGACGGCTGGCTCGGCGACCTCTACTGAGAAGGGAGGGGAATGGACGAAGCCCCAGCGTTGCACAAGAAGTCTGCCTGATGGTCTGAGGTCCGTAGCCCCGATGGGGCGAG
The DNA here is from genome assembly GCA_963832205.1 of Blastocatellia bacterium. GTDB lineage: Bacteria > Acidobacteriota > Blastocatellia > UBA7656 > UBA7656 > DATBMY01. The sequence continues at coordinate 5,807 of CAWHTK010000024.1, forward strand.
ATGTTTATAGAAAAAGTTTCCATTACAAATTTCCAGAGCCCCGTAGGGGCAGGATGTTTACATCCCGCTCCTGACGGAGCTCAAGCGTTTATCCAGGACTGTTTCTATAAACATTGCGTCCCTACGGGACTCTCATCCTAACTCTTTTTGCGCAACGCCGGAAGCACCAGCGTTTACGATGAGGCGAAAACTCGATGAGCAACCCGCGGAGGCCGTTGCCGCGACACACAAGGAAGCCCCGGCCCCGGCGCTTAGAGTAATTGATGCGGTTGCTCTCATCGTCGGCATTGTCGTCGGGGCGGGAATATTCAGGACTCCTTCGCTCGTCGCGGCAAACGCCGGGAGCGAAACCGCCGTACTCCTCGCGTGGTCGATTGGCGGCGTCGTCTCGCTCGCGGGGGCATTATGCTATGCCGAGCTTGCCACCACATACCCCAACGCCGGGGGCGAATACCATTTTCTTACGCGCGCCTACGGAAGAAACCTCGCTTTTCTTTTCGCCTGGGCGAGGCTGACGGTCATACCGACTGGGTCAATCGCGCTGATGGCTTTCGTATTCGGCGATTACGCATCGCAACTCTTTCGCCTCGGCGAGAATTCATCGTCAATCTATGCCGCGCTCGTAGTCGTCGTGCTGACCGTCTTGAACATACTGGGCATAAGGCAGGGCAAGCGCGCGCAAAACTTTCTTACGGCAATCGAAGCCCTTGGAGTGGTGATAGTCATCTGCGCCGGGCTTGCGCTCTCAGGTCCGGAGACGGTTGCAGCCGGTGGGGGCGATCAGACAGCCGCCACGGCTACGGCCCCGGCGAGCGCCGCCTGGGGCTTGATGATGATATTCGTGCTGCTGACATACGGCGGGTGGAACGATTCGGCATACGTCTCTGCCGAGATTCGTGGAGCGCGGGACGGCATCGCGCGCGCGCTGATCTTCAGCCTGCTCGCGGTGACTGTTCTTTACCTGCTCATCAACATGGCGTACATAAATGGGCTGGGGCTTCCGGCGATGGCCCAATCTCAGGCGGTCGCGTCTGACGTGATGAAGCTTGCGATGGGCGAGCGGGGCGCGCTGTTTATCAGCGCTTTGATCGCCGTATCCGCGCTGACGTTGGCAAACGCCACGATACTTATGGGAGCCCGCGGCAATTACGCGCTCGGCCGCGACTTCACTATCTTTTCGCCGCTCGGCCGGTGGAATGAAAGGGTGGGCGCTCCGATAAACGCGCTTCTGGCGCAGGGCGCGATAACGCTGGCGCTTGTCGTTTTAGGCGCGCTCCAGCGGAGAGGCTTCGAAACCATGGTCGATTACACCGCGCCGGTCTTCTGGTTCTTTTTTCTGCTGACCGGCGGCTCGGTCTTCATCCTGCGCGCCCGCGACCCTCGAACCCCGCGGCCGTTTCGCGTTCCTCTCTACCCGCTGCCCCCGATACTTTTCTGCGCGTCGAGCGCCTACCTGCTCTACTCAAGCCTCGCATTCACGGGCGTGGGAGCGCTTGTCGGCATAGCAGTGCTGGCGGCCGGCGCGCTTTTGCTGCTGGTCGCGCGGCGTAAAGGATTCTAACCGCCTCACGGCGAGTCAGGAATCGAATAGATAGTAAAATCCGCCCTCCCCGACTTGTAGAGGATGGGCAACCCGGCCGAATCAAGCTGAGCCTGCGCCTCGCCCATAGCCAGCACATATCGCGCGCCCAACTCTTTCAAACCGGGATTGAAGGGAGAGATGCCGACTGTCAGCGCGCCATCGATGGGATTAGCAAAAGTGACTCTCCTTTCCTCGCCGATGTACTGCAACGCCACCTCCGCATACCTGTTATAAAAATTCTCAAAGCTTCCCCTGGTCGGGTCGAGCTTGCGCCATATTGATAACTGAGGCGGCCAGTGGATTCCCGAAAGCGACCTGCCGCCAAGCGTAGTGATCAATACGCCTGGAAAAACTCCGCCATACGTCAGCCATAAAGGCTTGCCCGATTCTTTGTTGATCCTGCTTATCTCGCGCGCAAGCTCTGACTTGTATATGTGATCAAGATTCGTAGCAAGCGGATTGAAAAGCGCGGTCGTCGCCACCAGGATGGCGGTCATTAAGCCGCAGAAGGCGGCGCTTTTTCCCGCCATCAAACAATAAGAGAGCAAGCCCGCGATGAGCGACGCGAATAAAACGAAGCTAGCCGACGGGACCCCCGCCACGGCTTTGATCATGGCGGTGCCGTGGAAGATAAAAAACAGAACGACCGCCGAGCCCACAAGCCACGGCATCGCTTTATCCCACCTGCCGGGGGCTTCCTTTGCCTCGTCCTTGACGACGGCAAGGGTATGAACGCAGAGGATAATTGAGGCCAGCCCTATCCCTATGTCGGCGCGGTAGGGCGGAACGTAACTCATCATGGTGAGCCTGGCGATACTTTCAGGAAATCCGACCAGCAGGAACAGGAGCATCCCGGCAAGGTAAGCCACGAGCAACCAGCCCAAAAGACGTGAACCTGAAAAGCAGACGTTTCGAAAGGGCAATTCCGGCGAAGACCGCGGGGAAGAGGTAGTAAAAAGATGATGCTTCGCTCTCGTTGATCAAACCGGGCTGCGCCACGTATATGGTCAGCAGGTTATATACACCTTTGAAAATCATGGCGAAAGAATAATCGCCGCCAAGCGAGACGCGGTTGCCCGGATAGACCGTATTCGACATGACTCGCAAATCGGGGAGGCAAGTGAGGATAAAAGAAAGCGTGATTCCGCCCGCTAAAGCCAGAGCCCCCGCAAGCGAGAGCGATTTTATATTTGAAGTGCGTTTTGAATAAAACGTAGAGTCTGTCGCGAATCACCAGGCCGACAAAGATCAACAGGAACAGGTAGCCAAGCGGGACCTGCCAGGCCGGATATATGAACATCACGAACCCCGGAATACTGAGCCCGAGCAAGATCGACGAGGTTATTTGAGTGGATTTTTTTTCGGAAGCGAACAGGTGATAAGCCGACAGGCATGCGAGCGCGGCAAAGAATGTAACCTGGGTGGGCCAGAGCGACCAGCAGACCGCGTAGGCCGAGCCGCAAAACCAGAAGGCCCCGAACAAGGCGAGCAACCTGCGCCCCTTTAATATGATTTCGAGCAGCAGGTAAAGGACCGTGAAACAGGCGAAGACCTGAAACCACCAGTACCAGGCCAGACCTCTCTGCGCTCCTAGAAAGAAATAGCCCCAGGTCTGGGGCCGGGCCAGCGTGGCGATGTGCCACACCGGAACCTGATGGCTTATGAGAACATTCTGCCCGTCGCCTATATTTGTATTAACCACGGGGAAACGAGGGCTATGAGAAAGCTGGCTCAGCGCCAGTGGGGTCGTGACCATGTATTCGTCCCATCGAATATCCCTGGCGTTGGCCATCAGCAGGCTCTGCATCTCTTTCGCTTCGGGCCCGGAAGCGTTTTGCGGAGGGTCGAAAAGATAGCCCGTATAGGCGCTCTCTTTGGCCCAGTAGAGGGCGGTGATTCCCGTCGATGATCCGTGTATTCCGAACGCGACAAGCAGCAGGAACAACAGCCAGAGGGAGAGAAGGAACTTTCTTCCGGGATCAAGAGAACGGATAAAATTGATAGAGGATTCTCTAGTGGGTCGCTTGAACATGACAGCGGTGAATATAGCATTCTCAAAGTTGGCGGTCATAATAAAAACAGACCCGAGCAAAGAGCCCGTCACTCAAATCCGGGTGCTTGTGGTCAGGCGGCGGCGCGTTGTATACAGTTTACTGATATGTCGAAACAGACGAGAATACTGGTAACGGGCGCGGGCGGATTCATAGGAAATCATCTGGTAACCTTTCTGAAACGCGAGGGCCACTGGGTCCGCGGCGCGGACATCAAGCGCCCGGAGTTCAGCGGTACTGACGCCGACGAGTTTGAGCTGCTGGACCTGCGCCGGTGGGAGAATTGCCTTCAGGCCACGAAAGATGTCGATGAAGTGTACGCGCTGGCGGCGGACATGGGCGGCATGGGATTTCATCTCTTCCAACCACGCGAGGATATTGCGCAACAACTCGCTCATAAACATTCACACGCTCGACGCGGCGCGCGAGAACGGCGTCAAAAGGTATTTATACACGTCTTCGGCCTGCATATACCCGGAGTACAAACAGATGGACGCGGACATCGCGCCGCTCAAAGAAGAAGACGCCTACCCGGCCCAGCCACAGGATGCTTACGGCTGGGAGAAGCTGCTCTCCGAACACCTCTGCGCGCATTACCGAGAGGAATACCCGATAGAGACTCGCATCGTGCGATTCCATAACATCTTCGGCCCGTTAGGAACATGGGAGGGCGGGCGCGAGAAGGCTCCCGCGGCCATGTGCAGGAAGGTCGCGAATGCAAAGCTCACCGGTAATCATGAGATAGAGATATGGGGCGACGGCGAACAGACGCGATCTTTCTGTTACATCGATGATTGCCTGACGGGAATATATAATTTGATGCGATCCGATCACGCCGAGCCGTTAAACCTGGGGCAGGACCGTATGGTGACGATCAATCAGCTCGCGGATATGGTCGCCGAGATTGCCGGCGTCGCCATAAAGAAGAAACACGTAGAAGGCCCGCAGGGCGTTCGCGGTCGCAACTCAGACAACACGCGGTTGCGCGAAGTGCTCAAATGGGAGCCCCGGATTTCATTAGAAGAGGGACTGGCCCGGACCTACCCATGGATTGAGGAGCAGGTGCGCCTCTCCGCAAAACAGGGTTGCAGCTCTAGTCGATAAGGTCTAATGCGCCTGGGCGAGATTTGCATAAGAACCGAGTATCTTGCAATAAGAGCCCCGTAGGGGCGAAATGTAAACATCCCGCTCCTGACGGAGCTACAGAATCTTATCAAGTCCTATTGGTCTATAAACATTTCGTCCCTACGGGACTCTGATATTTCAGAGACTCAGTCAGACTTTTTGTGCAAAGCATCGCCTAGTCGTTTTTCCCGGTCACGTCGTACTTGTCTTTAATCCAGGGCATGTTCAGAGCTATGCGCTCGCCGTCCATCCTGAGCCACGGCGCGAGCGCCTGGGGGAGCCGCGGCTTCTTTATGACAAAGGCGAAAAGGTTCGATTGTTTCGGAAAAAGCTTCCCGGCAAGCTTTGCAAAAGGGTATAACATCAGCGCCGTTGCAAAGACGAGCGGGTTTCGATCAACGAGAGAGCCGAAGGGAAACTTCAGATCATAATAGAAATCGATTTCGTGCATTGCATGGGGGGCATATGAGGCAACGGTCTTTTTGACCTCTCTTTCGGTCCATCGATAGACATAGTTCGGTATAAGCGAATTCTTTACGCCGCCGAACTCAAGCCCTTCCGTCACGACGTTGCAGACTTCGTACTCTTCGGCGTATCCCAATCTGAGCGCGAGCCTCATCAATAAACTCTCCCTCGCTTCGATCACCAGGATTCCCGCTCGCGCAACACGATACATCTCGAGCAATGCCCTGTGGGGCGAGTGGCAATGATGGAGCCCCGCGTTGACCATCACAAAATCGAAATGATTGTCGGGAAAGTCGAGGTTTTCGGCATCCTGGTAGCTCCAACCGTAGGGCGCGAACTCATCGACCGGCAGTCGCGCGTCGAGGTTTGATATGGTCACGTTGCGGAAGCCGAGCGCCGCCAGTACCTCTTTATCTTTCCCCGTGGCGCAGATGACGAGCACGCTCGATTCTTTCGACAACCGGCCCGACGCGAGCAGTCTTTCAACGAGCGCGCTGTAAAAGTGCTTCGCGTCATTTTTTGCGATGAGCTTCCGTACTCGCGGGTTATCTTGCAGCTTCTTCCGACTCATAAGCTTCTACAAGTAGCTCTGAATTATTCTCACCATCTGCCGGGCGCGATGTCGAAAAGTATGCTCTTTCATCACGCGCTCGCGCGCGGCCTCGCCCGCGGCCACCCGCGCAGACTCGTGCCGCAGCAGGAAGCGGTAACGGTCTATCGCTTCTTCTTCGGAGTGAACCATGAATATCTCTTTGTCAGGCTCGAACCACTCTTCGATACCGTTATAGGTGTTTGCCACTATGCATGCCTTCATGCCCGCCAGCTCGAAAGGGCGCGAGGACGAAGAAGCATAGATGCTCGCGTGTGCAAGCCTTGTGATGCAGAGATTGATCCTGGCGCGGCAAGAGTACTCGCGCAATTTGCTGAAGCTGAGATAGGGAAGCATCTCTGTTCGGCCCAGGTTGCCGAGCTTTGTCCCGCGCGCCGCGAACCGCGCGTCGGTGAGCAGGTTGGACGGGGCAGTTATCATCCAATCGATCCATTCGGACCTGTACTCGCGCCCGTGGCCGTAGAACATAAAGTCTATATCCTTCGCCGCCACGTCCATCGGGCTAAAAACGTCAGGGTCTATTCCATAAAAGATCGTGTGGACTTCGCGAGCGCCCAGCTCGCGAATCTTGTCGGCCGCCCCCGCGCTGTTGCTAAAGAACGCGGCATATTCGGCCGGGTTCGCGCCCTGATAGATGCGAAAGCCCGTCGCGAAGCCGCGCATGTTGGGGAGGCTCGCGGGCACGTCGCCGTCGTAATAAAAGACCGGCTTATTGTGCTTGCGCTGCAACTCTCCGGCAACCCCGACGAGCTGGTTTAGCGGGACGGTCAAAAAGATGACCGCGTCGATGTCGGGCTGCGCGGTCAGTATGCGGTCGAGATGTCTTAGCCATACCGGCGCGATTAATGTTTGCGCGGTGCGCCGCACAACCCTGTCTGAAGCGCTCTCGTCGGAGCGGTCTCCCAACTGGGCCTGTCGCTGCTCGCCCTTGAGTCTATTGATCCTATCGCGCGCGAATTTGAAAGCGTCCCCCTGAAGCTTTGCGGGGTTGGGCTCCGCGCGCCACCACAATGATTCAATCGCCGGGCCTTGATAAGGAGTAGCTATCACCTCCACACCGATTTCATAAAGGCCCTTCAATAACTGCCACCAGGCAGGGGTGGCGCTGAAGGGCTGGGTGAGGTCGAGTGAAGAGACTACGAATAGAATTTTCATCGTGACGCGGACCAGTCTGCTACCTGGGTGTTTCCTGTATGTCGAGAACGATTGCTTGCAAGAGTAGTTGAAACCCTAATATCAACGGCAAGAGCGACAGCATGATCGTACCCGTGGGCGTCAGTTGTTGAGTGATCTGGCTTTCTATCCACAGGTATATGCCGAAGAGAAAACCCCATCCGAAAAGAAGCAGACCCAGGAACAGGAAAAGGGCGATGGGGGAAAAGTCTCTCAGGACGTACTTTTGATAGACGCGATAAAAAAACCTCCTTAAAAAGAGAAGGGGGAAAGTCACGCTGATCTTGAACGGGTTGAGGTCGGAGACTTCTTTGCCGTAGCGCGCGGGTATAGAGACATCTTTGACCCTGAAGCCGAAGAAGTTGAGATGAATCAGCATGTCGTTCTCAAAGAAGAATCGCTTGTGTATGTGATCGAGATTCAGGTGGCGCAGCGTGTCAGCCTTGATTGCCGTATAGCCGTTCTGCGGGTCGAATATGTTCCAGTATCCGGAGGCAAGCTTTGTCAGGAAAGTGAGCGCGATATTTCCAATGAGCCTGTGACGCGGCATAAAGGCGAGCGATTCGCCCGACAGAAAACGATTGCCCTTGGCATAATCGTAATTCTGCTCGATGATGCTGTCGAGCAGCGAGGGCAGATACGCGGGGTCCATCTGGCCGTCGCCGTCCATCTTTACAATTACGTCGCTTTGGATATCGAGGGCCTTCCTGTAGCCTGTGATCGTGGCCCCGCCCACGCCCTGGTTAGAAGGAGTTTTGATTATGATGAGGCGCGGGTCTTTGCTCGTTGAAGCAACCTGAAAAGTGTCGTCTTTGCTGCAATCGTCAACCACAATTATATGGTCTACGCTTTCGGGCATGGATTGAATTACGCCGAGTATGTGGCTGGCCTCATTATGCGCCGGTAATACGGCTGCTATGCGATGACCTGTGTACATGAAGAAGGAATAATATGATAGACGGGCCGCAATTGCGAAGCGAGGTTCTATGATTAAGATCAGAAAAGCAGAGGCCGCGGATAAAGAGATAATCCGGCAAATATACGAATCGGCCGTCGGCGGGGCGGCAACGCGAAATGATCCATATTGGGACCATCTGATACTTGCCGGCGGAATACTCGTGGCGGAGAACGAGGGTCAAGTCATAGGCTTCGGCGGAATAGATATTAATGCCAGAGAGCAGGTGAAGTATCTGTACGTGGTTCCCGCGGAGCAGAAGTCTGGGGTCGGGTCGAACATACTCGGCCGCCTGGAAGAGATCGGCTGGAAGGCCGGGTTAAGCTCGCTCAGGTTGCACTCCGCGCCGGGGGCAGTCGAGTTTTATAAAAGAATGGGCTATGAAGCTGTACAGGTGGCGGAGCAAACGTCTCACGATCACGAAGGCACCGAGATGATAAAGCATAGGTAAGGGTGGCTTTGCAAAAAACATGAGTGAGACATGTAATATGAGCCCCGTAGGGGCGGAAGTTATATAGGAGACCGGCCTAGATAGCAATCAGAGCCCCGTAGGGGCGGAATGTCGACGATACCCGCTCCTGACGGAGCTCAGAAGCTTATCAAAAAGGTCTGCGTCTATAAACATTTCGTCCCTACAGGACTCTTATCTAATTACTTTTTGTGCAATGCCGGGAAGGGTAGTAAAAAAAATGCATGTAGCAAATAGCTCTGTAAGCGAAACCAGGAGTCGTTGTACAATCTCTTTGCCCAGACGAATCGGATTCCCATAATAAATCTTGAAAAGGTTTGTATGTTAAAGCTGTTAAGACTCTTTCGCTCGACGATGATCCTGGCCCTGATGTGCATATGCCTTTCTTCTACTCACGCCTTCGCGCAGTGCGACAAAACACTTGAAGAGAGTATTGTCGAAACCCTCTATTTCGGCACCCAGTTTCCCACTCTTCAGGCGCAGCCGGGGCAGACCCTGGATTTAGACCTATATACGTTCCTACTCGGCCCCCCTTTATCCGTCGATGCCTGCGCGACATGGTCGATAAGCAACGGCCAGTTTGCTTCTATCGACCCTGAGACCGGTCTGTTGAGCATAAACGCGACGGCGCGCAACGGTCAGTCTTTTACTGTTTCGGTGAACGTAGAGAATGGTCGCCGAGTGCTTTCAATTCCGGTTCACATATATAAAGCCGTCGATAATCCGCTCGTGGGCGTGTGGAGGGAAACGCGGAGATTCTCTTGCAGCTCCGGCAATTCATTATCGGTTGATGAGCCGTTCAGAGAAGTGACCTTCCGGGCAGATGGGGGAGTATTCGCAACCCGTTTTATATTCGAGACCTATCAAGATTTCTGGGGCAAGTACCTCTTCGACCCGCGAACCAGAGATTTCGCGCTCGTCATTAACGATGGCAGTATGATTCCAACGGACGTCAACGGATTCGGGCGGTTTCAAATCGAAGATGACGGCACGCTGGTGCTGTTTAAAATGTCGCTGGGCCGGTTCTCGAAAAAAGAGAAGCTGGCTTGCCGCTACGAGTTTGAGCGCGTTCGCGATTGATCGCGCTGCCCGTCTTACTCCTTTACCGGTACGTATTCGAAGCTCGGACCCGCCGTTGCCCCGTCTTTGCCGACCGGAATCTTCATCAATTCGACCGCCTCGTACTTGAGGTCGTACATCCTGACAACGGCGTTCACGAGTGTATCCGGCCGCCCGTTGAGCGCCGTGTGCATATCGTTTAGCAGCCCCATATATATTCGGTTGAACCTGTAGGCTTTTTCCCTGACCTCGCTCCCGCGCGGGTAATCCTTCATCTTAGGGTTGGGCCGCATGTTATAGACCTTGTCCCAATCAACGGGAAATGGCTTGCCCGTGGGGCCTGTGGCGGGCGTGTCGTGCTTCGTGTAATACCGCCCCTCTTTGATCTCATTGAAACGGAAGTAATGCGCGTACTCTATCTCGTCCCCGAACAGCTTGTGGTCGCCATCGAAAATCGAATGATGTACGCCTTCGCCCTGGCCTACGATCTCTCTTAAAGCGGCGAGCGATTTTTCGAGAGCGATCCTCGGATTCTTGTTATCGGTAATGGCGATGATGCCCCCGCCTCCGCCGTAATAAAACTCCGGAGTCACCTGACGCCGCGGGTTCCCGGTGAAGATATTATCTTTCTGACTCAGCTCTATGAGCGCTTGCTCTATCGCTTCGTAGAACTGCCCGATGGTTTGATACTTATTGGCTTGCGGCGGCGCGTCGGGCGGCGCGGGGCGCTCGATGTCGAGGAAAGTGTCTATGGCTTGCGGCGAGAATTTCTCCAGGTTGACCAGAAACGATTTATTGCTGTGCGGCAGATAGGTCGGGTACTCCGGTATGAATCGCGAGTGATTGATGCTCGGTTTCCCGCCGATCGCGTTCAGCACGTTTGACGCCAGTATCATATGGAGCATCTCTTCCATGACGACGCTCCTGACAACCTGGGCGGCATCCTGATTGCCGCCTTCCTGGATCGAATAGAGCGCGCACAGATAAGGCGGTATCGTAGAGTGCTCCAACTCTATCGCGGTCTGGAGGTGTTGTCTCAGCCCCTTCACCGTCTTGATTCTGGATTCCTTTGGTAGCGAGGGCGCTCCCTCTCGCAGGAGCCGGTGCCTTCTTCGAATAGTGCCTGGTTTTGCTGTGAACATAATCTCCCCTGCTCTTGAGAATGAGTATTACTTAAGGTCTTTAAGAATGTTTTCGGCCGCCAAAAAAGCCAGCGCCGACATGGTCAATGTCGGGTTGGACGTGCCGATTGTCGGCATGTTGCCGCACCCGACAAGGTATAGGTTTTCGTGGTCCCACGTCCGCTGATCTCTATTTACGACCGAGTCGTACTTGTCGAAGCCCCATCCGATGAGTGCCGACCAGATGGCCCGCTCCCGAGAAGGTGTAGCCCACGCCGTTGTAGATTAGATAATCCGGGCTCGTCGGATCGTACTGGCTGAAATTCTCAATCCCGACTTTTGCGAATATCTGGTTCGTGATATTCGTAGCCACCTGAAAAGAGGCGCGAGTGTAGTCGGTGACGTCGTATTGGATGACCGGGCGGTAGTTGCCGAGCTGGTCCAGATACTGCGGGTCAATCGTCACCCGGTTGCCCGCTATCGGCAGTTGCTCGCACTCGAAATGCAAGAGCAACTGGCGCGGTACGGTCTCTGCTATGTAATTGCGCAACTGCTTGCCGAACATGTTTAGCTGGTTGACGGCCTGCGACAGATTGCTCGTGGGGGCGTTTGTCGGCCAGTTCCACCCCCAGTTATCAATCGGCATAATGAAGGCCGCGTACTCTTTGCGGAAATCGCCGTCGCGAAAAACGGGCGAGTTCGATGTGGAACCGGGGCCGCGGAAGCTATAGACCTTTTCGGGCATCAAGCCCCACGTCAAAAAGACGGCGTGATCCATAAGGTTGCGCCCTACCTGATCGCTTGTCCGGCAAGCGCCCGAAGCGAGCAGCAGCTTGGCGGTCTCTACCGAGTGCGCCGCGATGACGAATATGGTTCCGCGCGCGGTCTCGACCGTATGTTCCGGGTTGTCGGGATTCTTATAGCGCTTATAGGTTATCCCGGTGACGCGCCCTGATGCCGGGTCGATTTCGATGGCCGATGCGACCGCCTGCGTGATGACCTCTACGTTTCTCTCCTTCGCGCTTTTGAGAGTCTTGAGCGCGTTGTACTTGGCCTGAACCGGGCAGATCGGGACACAACTCGCGTTGCCTTCGCACCGCTGGCCCGTGTAAGGGTCCCAGGTCGCGCCGACCGGCTCATAACTGGATTGCTCGGACTTCTCAAGAAGCAGTTTTTGCTCATACGGGTCCCATACGGGAGCGGCGAGCTTATAGCGATTGTTTGGCGCTGCGTTTCGACCTTGAGGGGTGCTGGTGATACGCATCTTGAAATCGCGCTGGCCGATGCGGACATTCATGTCATCAACGCCCTCGGCGAACTTCTTGTCCAGGTAGCTCGGCGGGATCTCGTGCATCGGAAAGACGTAATCTTTTCCCCAGAAGTCCTCGCTTATCCCCGGATACTTCTGGTCCTTCACATCACCCGCTACGCCAATCTCGCGCTCGGCCATCTCATAGTAAGGCTTCAGATCGTCATAACTGATAGGCCAGTCCACGCCCTGCCCGTACTGGGTATTTAGTCTGAAGTCATTGGGCAGCATGCGAAGAGTCGTCCCCAGCCAGTGCAGCGTGGTGCCCCCGGTCGTGCGCGTGTAATCGCTGGCAAAAGAGAGCGGGCCGTTTTGAACAAAGTACCCGTTTGTGTTTGGCGTCGTCCCGGTTATCTGGGCCGTATCCAGAACGTTGGGCGAAGGCGCATTCTTTAGATTCGGGTAAGGCGAGTTCGGGACTTTGGCATTGGCTAAATAGAATCGGTCCAGGTATGACTGGTAGTTGAGATAAGATTCATTGCCGTTCAAGTCCAGTCCAGCCTGAAGCCCGGCTTCGAGAATCAATACCCTGTGCCCCGCGTTCGCGAGCGTTTTGGCGAGGATCGCGCCGGCAATACCTGCTCCAACAATAACGACGTCATACTTTTTTTCAGTCATGATTTTCCTCAACGAGCGATCATTTCAGGAGAGTTCATTTTTGGGCGGCTGACTCCACGACCCGAACCCCGGCTGCTTTGCCGCCGGCGGGTGCGTTCCCATAACCGTATAGACGAGGCTCTGCTTATAGCCCTCGGCCGATATGACCGAGGTGACGTCATTAGGATTATTGCCGAATTCACACCGCCACGCCTGCGGTAACTGAATCCAGCTCCCGAGATACCACATCTGTATTATGTTCCTTGCTAGGGGGCCAAACTTCGGGCTTGCCAGAATCTCTCGCCGGATAGCGGCGGTTAATTTGTCTTCGTCATTGTGCGACTCTTCGATGATTTTGCCGGATAAGCGACAGAGCTCATCACAAATATCCTGCCCGACGACCGCGGCGAGCTTCTGGTAATACTGTTCGGTCAGCCCGGTTCCCAGAAGATTTACTCTTTCAAACCCGGTCAAAACGGCCGACAGCGCAAGGAATTGCTCAGTAGGATCTTTCTTCTTTTTCATGAACTCCGCCTTTCTCGCTGACAGAGGAAATCCTCCACTCAAAAGCACAATACTGTTGAAATAAGAGCCTGAACCCTGAGGGGATTGAAGAAATTTTTCTTACAAATCGGCGCTGATAATATGAGATTGCATTCCTGTTGTCAACAAGTTTACATATAGGCAAGAGAGAGTAATCACAGATGATTATGGATGAAATCTCCTTATTGATTCCGTCATTAGTAATTAGGGCCAGGGGAGATTTCATTATGCGCGGGAGGAGACGGCATGTCGTCAAATATGGAAGAGGGGCGGGCGGCTTTTCAGAGCTGGTTGGATTCGCTCAAGAATAGCGATCCGGAGCTTCACGCGGAGTTGATGAGGCGGCTGACGGAACGTGTGACAACACCCGAGCGCGTGCGCGCGCCGATAAGCGGTTCCTCGATCGAGAGCATGTCGCGTGAGGTCGGCGTTGACATGCGGGCGATTGCGCTCGAAACAATTGTGCGCGAGGGACGGCCGGCGCTCCTGGTTCGCGATAACCGATCGCGCTCGATTCCGTCACGTCCGACATAGCGGCCGATGTGATCGTGGAGCGGCTAAGGGAGGCGACCGAGGTAGTCGAGCCTGCCATCCCGCTTGTTGGGCGAATAGACGTGGCGAATTACCCCGGCTCGCTCACCTACGTCGGCACCGGCTGGCTCGTCGACCGCGACGTTGTTGTCACGAACCGGCACGTCGCCGAGATAATCGCCCGGGCCGGGGACGGCAAGTACCATTTCAGGCCCGGCCGGTTCGGCGAGCCTATGAGCGTCACGCTCGACTACAGGCACGAGCTTGGGAGCGATAAGGCGACCTCGGCGCGGGTGAGCCGCGTGATATGGATTGAGCCGGACGCGCGCAAAGCCGACATTGCATTCCTTGAGGTTGCCCGGCGCACCGATGGGACGAGGCCGGAGTTTATTACGCTCGCCGAGCAGGATGCGCGGGCCGACAGCGATGTGGCGGTCATCGGATACCCGGCGCGGGCGCCCGCGCACATCATCCCGAACCAGGAATGGATGGAGCAGATTTATGGCGGCAACTACGACGTCAAGCGCATCGCCCCCGGACTTATGCGCGCAAACAACCGCGGCTGGGCCACTCACGATTGCACGACGCTCGGCGGCAACTCAGGCTCCGTCGTCGTCGACATGAAGACCGGCAAGGCGGTTGCCTTGCACTTCGCGGGCCTGTATATGATCGAGAACTACGCGGTGCCCGCGTCAACTATCCGCAAGTACCTGAAAGACAGACCGTGGCACGGCGGAGGTGAGGGCGCGTCCGATACGCACGCCGGCCAGCAACCGGGCGGAGGCGCGGGCCAGGTCGATCATACGCGCTGCCAATCAACCGCCGGGCCAACAGGTCGTGACATCCGGGGTAGAGATCCGAACGGACCGCGGTCAGGTGTCGGTCACAATCCCGCTGACGATCACGATTTCGCTCGGCGGGCCTCAGACGAGCGCCACGGCCGGGGACACCGCCACCTCTGGAGGGGCGAGCGCCGGCGCAGGCGGCGCGCAACATTGAAGAGGCCGCGCGCGAGCTCTTTCGCTCGCGCCGCGTCGAGGGCGTCTATTCGGTGTGGCCGGGATACGAGATTAAACAGGGTCGGCTCTCCGACACGGAGTGCGTTGTGGTATCGGCGCACCCCGACCGCCTTGAGGCCGTGCGCGCCGAGATGCCGCAGGTATACGGGAAGTTTCCCGTGGATGTCCGCCCGGCGTCGATAAGCGAGCAGGTCGGGGGGAGGGAGCTTGAGGAAGCGCCGACGGTATCGATCAAGTATAACGACGAGGACCGCACCGGCGCGGGATTCAGCTTCAACTGGGTCGATGAAGAGATGTCGCTCGTGTTGCATGTGGGACCGGAACGAAGCTGGACGGTGCTCTCGGAGTTTTTGAAGGGCTCGGAGGACGAGCTAGTCTCTTCGATATACGAATTCCATGCGGCGCACATTGCCAGGGCGATAGAGGAGGAACTCGACGAGGGCGCGGCGATGACGCTGGTGCTTGATGTGAAGAGTCGCGATCCGAATACCGGGAGCATTCCGACCGGCGACTTTGACCGCAGCGAAAGATTCGAAGCCTGGGAGGAGAGTTTTGGCGACCGCTTCGAGCGTGTCTTCGTGCCGAAGGGGTCGCAGGGACTGATCGCGACCTCCTACCACATCAAGGTAACGGTCCGAGACGGATCAGCCTTCTGGCTGTCGAGCGGCAACTGGAAGCGTTCGAGCCAGCCTCTCATCCCCACCGCGAGTCTGGACGATCCCACGCGTTACCGCGTCAAAGGGGAACCGCGAATGGCACGTGGTAGTCAAAAACGACACGCTTGCCAAACGATTCCGAAACCACATCAAGGCGGATTATGATCGTTCGCTCGCGCTGGGCGGCCAGACCGAGGCGGTGGAAGATGAAATAATGATCGATGTTCCCGCCGAGATATTAGAGGCGGTAGAGTTCGAAGCGGCGCCGGCGCGCGTGCTCCAGCCGCTAAAGATCAACCGGCGCGTGCGCGTCAAGCCGCTGCTGACGCCGGACAAAAAGGGCGCGGTCTATAGCAACGCCGTGTTGCGACTCATACGTTCGGCGACGAGGCAGCTCCTGTTTCAGAACCAGTACATCGGTATGAAGGGGGCCGATAGCGGGTTTCTCAAGCAACTCGTCGACGCAATGGCGCAGAAGGCTCAACAGCTCGACGATTTCCGAATAATACTCAGGAGCGGAAACGATGAAGAGGACTACGACCTGTCGCAGTTGAAGCGGCGCGGCGTTAACGTGATGCGGCAGGTGCGGATTCTTACGAACACGCATACGAAGGGGATAATCGTTGACGGGAAGCGCGTATTGATAGGCAGTCACAACTGGAGCTCACAGGGCGTGTCGCTGAACCGCGACGCGAGCCTGATCTTCGATGACGAGGAAGTGGCTCAGTACTACGCGGAGGCATTCGAGCTCGACTGGGAGCGGGCGCGCGAGCCGCGGTTTGACGAGAGGGTAGACGAAAGCATAAGGCCCGCGGAAGGCAACAGCCCGCCCCCCGGCTTCGTGCGCATGAGCCTGGCCGATTATCTGGAGGGTTAAGAACAAGCGGTTGAGATTGGCGCGCGCGCAAGGCGGGGCGTCTTCGCGTGCGCGCCAATCTCAGACAAGCATGACTCGAACTTGTTTGATCAATCCGCTGTTGACGATTGCACCCGCTCTCGCTGCATCGCCTGAAAGCTCACTTGCTTGTTGTCGACTTCGACCACCATAAAGTGATTATCTTCATCGAAACTCACCGCCCTGATACTGCTTGCGAGAGGTCTATATCCCCTCTGGCGGTCTTTGCGACCGCGCCGGTACGTAATACCGTATGCCCTGTTGAGGCTTTGTGCGTTCGTATATGTGATCGTGGCCGGAAAAGGCCACGTTGACACCGTAGCGAACAAACAAAGGCTCAAAGGCGCTTCCTCAGCCGGAAGAGCAGACCCGTGTTTTTTACCTGATGAATAGATCGGATGGTGGAAAATGGCGATCTTCCGATTTTGCCTTGAATCGCGAAGCGAGTTTTCAAGCCACGTCGTTTGCGTTCGACCAAAATCTGTAGTGTTGAGCATGTAAACTCGACGAGCCCGTTGCCTCTCTCAATCTTGTAATAATTCCGCCCGCGCCATATTAAAATGCGGGTACTGGCACTGGTCCTGTTCGGCCCTCTTCGACATCGTGGTTGCCAGAGCACGGCGTAGATATTTACCCGGTCCCTTATCATTTCGGCAAACGGCTGTTCGATATTCTGAGGCAAAGTAACGGCCGCCTTCCGGTTGGAGAGTAAACGTTGGATCGCCGCGCGGCGATGATAGACTCTTGAGCGTCGCCTGACGCAAAACATGCCTTGCCGGACTACGTCGCGGTCGCCGCGTGCCCCAGTTTCGCCGTTACGCAATTAAGCTGATCTCTTCGTGAGCGAGCAGATGAGGCTTCCGCGCTGGATGAGCGCCGCGTTGATATCGCTCCGTATCGGAGCCGATAGGTGCGCCTGGTTTTCTCGCCGGTCGCAATCAGATTAGCTTTTTTTCTCGCTGCATATGCACGATCCCTTTCAATATCTATAGTTTCCTTAGTTTACTGCCTGCCGTCTGGCTTTTTCCGACGGCTTATCTTTATTTGTTCCGTGATCCCTATAATAGTCCGAGATGAAATCCTTCATGCCGTATTCGATCCAATGCAGTCCGCGCCGCTTGGCCTCGAACATCGCTTGATTCATAGTCCAGTTGTCGCGCGAGATGCGATAGATGGCGACGACCGTGCCTGTTCTATCGGAGCCGCGTTTGCAATGGATGAATACAGGCCCGTTTTCCTTGGCGTCGATAATTGCCATCACGCGGGATACCTGTTCGTGCGAGGGCCGGCTCAGTCCCGGCATGGGTATGTTGAAGTATGTCATTCCTAACGATCTGGCTTTAGCCTCGTCGGCGCGCGTCTGCCCGTCGGCGCCGCGCAGGTTGATTATGGTCTTTATCCCAAGCTCCGCGAGTCTCGCTATGCCACCGCTTTTTGGTTGCGCGCCTCGATAAAGACGTTCATTCACCTTGTGAAAATTAGGCAATTCCTCATATCGCGCTTTCTCTTGCGCGAGGCCCTGCGTCGCCACCAGCATTGATACAACCGCAAGGGCGATTATCCTGTTGATCTGCCCCCAGAGAGTAAAAGTTCCAGGTCCGCCTACGCGCATAGGTCATCCCCTTGATCTTAGTTCTTGCGTGATCTGTCCCGCGTTTATTCTTGCTGGTTCGGTTTTTCTGCCCTGTTTCGAGTCGCCGATACAACCCGTTTAGTGACCGGCATTCATTCTACATACAAGAAGATGAATACAAGATTAACGAGAAGGAGCCTTGGAAAACTGGCACGAATGCGCAACGGCGCAAGCGATTACTTAAAAACTGAAGCCCAGCGTGAGCTGTATTCGCCGGGCGGGGCGCGACGCTACCGGCAGACCAAAAAAGGGTGAGCTGAGATTGCCGACGAACCCCACATAATTGGTCCGGTTGAGCACGTTGAATGCATCAACGCCGATTGTAAAAGCGGGGCCTTCGTCTTCCTTTTCGCTCTCTTTCAGCCTGAACTCTTTAGACCACCTCACGTTGAGCGTGGCCGAGCCCGGCCCTTGCAGGCTGTTGCGTCGCACCCCCGCGGGACGGTCGCTCGCGATGCTGTCGCGATTATCGTCGCGCCCGGTCGTCAGACTGTAAGGCCGCCCCGACACAAGCGAGAGGGTCAATCCCAGGTTGAACCATTCTCCCGCTTCGATTGTGCCAAGCAGGTTGAAGCGATGGCGCTCGTCAAAATCCGCGCGCGACCACTCTCCCGTCAAATCATAGTTATTGGCCGGAAGCGAATTTATTCCGCCGGTATTGCTGTAGGCTCGCCCGATAGTATATTGAACCGTCCCGTTAAAGTAGCGGGTGATACGCCCCCGCAAGATCAACTCCAGCGCGTGCGCCTGTGAGTCTGCCGAGGATTCTATGTGGCGCAAAACGGCGATATTCGGGTCGGGTCGCTCGGCGAAGGCGGGCGGCGGCGGAGCATTCAGATTTCGCGAGCGAAACAACTTTATGCCTCGCGTGCTGATGTAGTTTGCCGTCGCCGTCAGCGATTTGCTCAATTGTCGTTCAATCCCGAGGTTGAATTGAAGCGTATAGGGTGAGCGGATGCCGGGCGCAAACCGGATGATGCTGCTCGGCTGCGCGTCGAGTAGCGCCCCCGACGAAAGCGGGTCGGGGTAGCCGGGGTCGGTTATGCTCACCTGGCGAAGCCTCTGCCCGTCAAACCTCAAGAGGTCGGCGATGGGGCTCCACCCCGTGCGGTCGTAAAAAATCCCCGCGCCGCCGCGCAGAACAATCTGGCGTCTTTTGTCCGGCGCGTAGGCGAACGAAATACGCGGGGCGAAGTTGTTCCAGTCGCCCATGTAATTCTGCCAGTCGTAGCGCAACCCGGCCCCGATTGAAAAATTGGGCCGCACGAGAATATTATCCTGAACAAACAGCCCGAATTCCTTCTGCCAGAATACGAGATTGCCGTTACCCTGATTTATGGAGAACAGGAAGGGCCGATTGCTCTGATAATCCTCCAGGGTGGAGAAATAAAATGTGCCTCCGAAGTTGTTCCGGTCGCTCAGCGTGAGCCGCCTCAGACTCGGTATGTTGAGGCCGGTCCTGACAAAATGCCTGCCGCGATTCCACGAGACTATTTCATTAAACTGAAAGTAGGCTTCTGTCCCGCGGCTATCTGCCTGGCCGCCGCCGCCGGTAAAAGCATCGAGCACGACAATCCTGGGAAGGCCCTCGCGTATGCTTCGCGTAGATTCAATCTCGCGGCCGGCCCGCAGCGTGAACTCGTTGACCAGATTCGTCGATATGATTCTGCGATGGGTGAAATAAATCTCGTGCTCGCGGTCGGAAGAATTCGTAGCCACCTCTTGAAGGTTAAACCCTCCGACCCCTTCGTTCTGCGTCGAGCCGAAATCAGCCTCATAGCGAATCGAAAGGGTAGTTCTCTTGCTCGCCTGATGATCTATGCGAAAAGTGAGTTCCGTATCTCGGCCGGGGTTGGCCACGTTCGCAAAAACAAGTCCGTCGGGCGTGCTTGCGAAGACCACCGATTGCAAGTCCTCCTCTTCGCGCTCGATGCCCAAGAGAAAAGAGGTAGTCTTCCCATTAATGAACGGGCCTGTCAGGTTGCCTTCAAAGACGCGGCGTTGCTCGGGCGGGCGGGCGGTCGCAAACGAGTTGCGCGCGTCGAGCCTGTAATCGCGAAAGACGAAGTTAAACTCGCCGTGGTAGTCGGATGAGCCGGGTTTGGTGATGATTTCGATGCGCCCGCGTCCGGGCCTGGAGAACTCGGCCGAATAAGGGTTCTGGTTGATGCGCACTTCCTTGATCTGGGAGGCCGCCACTTTCGTCTTCGTCGTTTCGAGGCCGTCGACGATGATGGTCGCTCCGCCCGACCCGACTGATCCGGCGTCTAGCAACTGGGTCACGCTGGCGATGACATCGTTACCAAGAACGGGCAGGTTGCGTAACTGCTCGCGGTCGAGCTTGACGACATCGAGGTTCTCTTCGGGGTTGGTGTTTGGCTGAGCGGCGCTGTCGCTTATAACAATCTCTTCGTGCAGATCGGCAATCGGCAGCACGATCTCAAGCGGCGGTGTACGTCGAGCCCCGATCGTTATTTGAGTTATGGCCGCCTTGAATCCTTCCTTTTGCGCTTCGACCTCGTACTCGCCGCCGCCGGTGACCGTGAAAGAAAACTCTCCCTTTTCGTTCGTTGTTTTTGATTGTTCAGGGCCGCCGCCTTTTCGGCGAATGATAACTCTCGCGTCATTGATGACCGCGCCGCCGGTATCGACTACGATGCCCGATACATTATTAGACCTTTCAATACTCTGGCCAAAGACAGGGATGACCGCAATCAGCATCAAC
Source organism: Blastocatellia bacterium (assembly GCA_963832205.1). Lineage (GTDB taxonomy): Bacteria > Acidobacteriota > Blastocatellia > UBA7656 > UBA7656 > DATBMY01. The sequence goes on from CAWHTK010000024.1 coordinate 26,325, forward strand.
AGCAGACAACCCATAATTCGCGGCTTGATAATTTTTTGAATGTTGGCACGGCGCATTCCGATACTCCTCGCGCAATCGAAGAAAGCGAATTCAACCGAGGCAGTGCAACCGGTAGTAATTCTGAGAATACATGAATTGCGGTTTGAAACTCAAGCGCGGCGACCGCATACATCTAGTTGAAAACGGCGGCGACTCGCATCCCTCTCAGCCGGCATATCGCTCCTCGACCGTCGCGGCGAAGACAATAGCGCCTATTATGCCAACTACCCCGGCGGTGATAAACGGGGTCTGGGGCGCTATCTTCCAGAGCAGACCGCCGACGGCCGCCGCCGGTGTGATCGAGAGACCGCGCACGAGGTAGTAGAGTCCGACGGTGCGCGCCCGCAGATGCGGCTCCGCGAAGTCTACGATCATGGCCTTGCGCGAGGGCTCGCCGATCTCTCTCAGCCCGCCGACTATGAAAGCAACGACGAGCAGGGCGAAGCTCGACGCAATCGCCACAAGCACCGGGAAGAAGGCGAAGCAAAGAAATGTCGCTATCACAAAAGGCTTTCGCCCGATGCGGTCGGCTATCTTTGCCGAAGGGATATAAACAAGTATCGAAGTCGTCACCTGAATCGCCACGAGCAGCCCGTACTCGGCGGTGCTTACGCCGAGTATGTTCGTCACATACAGAATTATCAAAACCTCGGCGAGACCTTCGCAAGTCCTGATAATTATGTCTGAGATCAACAGCCGCTTCAGCGGATTATGAAAAGATTTCCATACGCCCCGGATGCTGATCTTTTCGCCCCGCACGACGGGTATATTTATGGTCCTTAGAATGAGCAACGTGATTGCCGCGAGCACGAGCGACGCGATCAGACCGGCGCGCACGCCGCCAACGATCCCGAACGCTGCTATGAGGCTGCCCCCGATGATCGGCGAGATCGCCATCGGCACTCGCTTGATTAATGATTGGAGCGTGAAGCCTATGGCGCGCCGCTCTTTTGGGAGCGAGTCGCCGATGACGGCAAAGATTGCCGGCGAACCCATGCCGGGCCAGGCCATCGCAAAACCGAGCCCCGCGAAAACGAAAGGCCACGAAGGGCTCAAGTAGTATATCGCGTAGCCGACGGCCGCCAGCGCGATGAAAATGTAGAAAGCACTGCGTCTTCCAAGGCGGTCGGCAAGCCACCCTCCGGGGTACTGATATATCGCGTCGAAAAAATCCTTGGCCGTTCCGAATAGACCTACTACAAACAGACTCGCGCCGAGGGATTCAAGATACTTGGGGAGAAACTTCTTCCACAACTCCTCGCCCATCCCGACCAGCAGGACCGCCGCCGACGCGGCAGATACATTTCTTTCAAGGGCCAGATAGTCTGCCGCCCTCAACCGCCAGCTTGCCAGCGGGTCGCGGGGCGCTTCTTTATTATGCTTTGCATGCAAGAAGGTACATTTACAGTATTTGCGTTATATCCCACAAGCCAGAACGCATCGGCGCTGTGCGCGTATGAAGCGATGCTCTGAATCGATTGGAAGATACCTGAGCAGATGAGCCTGCGCCCCGGCAGCAGCAGTGTTCGGAGGTGAGGGAGGCTGCCGGGGCGCGCCGCGAAACATAGCGGGAATCCAGAGTTGATAATAAAAAAACTACTGAGCGTTCGGCAGGTCCTGCACGCAACGAAAACCTATTTCGCTGTAATCGCCCGCCGTGCCGGGGTAGCATTTTCGGAAAGTAGTATTGGCCTGGTCCCTGTTGGTCGAAAAACTTCCGCCGCGAATTACCTTGTGACCGGGTTGCGTATGCTCTGACAGTTCCCCGCCGGGGTACGCCGTTAAATCACTCGACGTCCACTCCCACGCGTTGCCTATCATATCGAGCGCGCCGAACGGCGACGGCCCCTTCGGGTGCGCGCCTACGTTTGAAACGTGGTGATGGCCGCGCGCGGTAACGTCGGCATTCGCCACGCCTGACGCCCACTGATCTCCCCAGGGGAAGCGGCGACCGTCAGCGCCGCGGGCCGCGAACTCCCATTCCTCTTCCGTGGGCAACCGCTTCCCAGCCCACTGCGCATACGCGTTGGCATCTTCCCAGCTTACGCCGGTAACCGGCTTGCGTCCCCCGCCGGCCGGGTAGACTCCGTTGACCCACCCCGAGGGCGCGGGGTGGTTTGTCGCGCGAATGAACTTCGCGTACTCATCGCACGTGACCTCGTGCTTATCAATAAAAAATGGGTTAACCACAACGGTGTGAGCCGGGCGCTCGGATAGACTCCCCGTGTCGCTTCCCATCATAAACTCTCCGCCGGAAACAAAGACCATGCCGAGGGGGGCCGCCGGAGGATTGGCAGTCTCGACCGGTCCCGCGTTTTCCGTTTGCTGCTCGGCTGTCACCTGTTCCTGATTGGCGTTTGCTTGAGCCTCGTTTACATCATTCGGGGTCCGCATCAGGTATGCTATGCCGCCGCCAGCCAGTGCAAGCAGCAGGAGGAACGCAAAGACGTATAGCCACGATCTGTGCTTTGTCTCGGAAGATTGCTCTTCACGTTTTATAAAAACCACATTGGACGGCAGCCCCAGGCCGCGGCTCGTCGGGCTTGTTTCGGTCTCTGTAGAAATAGCATCCGGCAATCGAACGGGATTCGTTATGAGCGGCTGCGGCCTTGTCGAGTACAGGAGAGGCGGGACGGAAGGTTGTATCGGGCCGGTCCGTTTCATTGCGGCAGAGAGTTCCTGCGCCATGGCCATCGCGGTCTGGGGTCTTGCCTCTCGCTGTTTTTCAATGGCGTGTTGAACGACCAGCTCGACCGCCATAGGAATCGCCGAATTCATAGAGCGCAACGGCGGCGGCGCCTGGGTGACTTGCTGGACTATGACGACCGTCATCTTCGGAGAGCTGAAGGGGACCACGCCGCACAGCATCTCGTATAAAATGATCCCCAGGCTGTATATATCAGAGCGGCCATCGATGTCTTCGCCCATACACTGCTCGGGCGACATATAATAAGGCGTCCACGGTACGTTGCGGCCCTGGGCGGTATCCTCTGAGTTGACAGAGACCTCCGGCAGGTTCGCGATCCCGAAATCAAGCACCTTCACGAGCCAGCCGCTTGCCGTCGAGCTTACGACTATTCTCTCGGGCCTCAGGTCGGAGTGAACAATACCCTGGTTGTGCGCGGCGTCGAGCGCGCTCGAAACCTGGTTGATGATCTCAAGTATGAGGGGAGAGGTTAGCGGTCCTTGCTGGTCAAGGAGGCTGCGCAGGGATTGGCCTTCCAGCAGTTCCATCGCCACATAAACAAGCCCCTGGCGGGAGACGCCAAAATCATAAATCGTAACCAGGCCCGGATGTTTGAGGCGCGAAGCCGCCTGTGCGTTGCGGCGGAAGCGATCAACCGATTTCTGATCGGCTACCAGGTCCGAGCGCAAAACCTTTATCGCGACCATGTCGCCTATGTGCGTGCGTACCGCGCGATATACCGTCCCGAGGCTGCCCGTACCTATTTTTGAAACAATCTGGTACTTATTGTCGATTGTGGTGCCGATCAGAGCGTCTTCTAACGCGGCAGGTTCCGCGGCAACAGATGTCTGATTGGCTCCGCATAGGGGACAAAAGCGCCCATCCTCATAGACTCGGCTTCCACATTCCTTGCAAACCATCCGCGCTCCCTTCTTGCTCAATCTAAGCGGAGTATCAATATGGCGCGCCGTTGCGATAATGGATTGGCTATCGTTCCCTGTGTTCATCTCAGCACCTCCTTGTACCTCTACAGTCGCAGGGTACTTCAAATGCTCCGGTGACACTATGAACCCGGTCACTGCGGAGGTGTGAAATGAGTAACACCGACTCCGGGGAATGATTAATTATCGCTAGCTGAAGCGCTTAGCCAGCGCGTGTTCGTTGCGTATAGTAAAGTAATGCCTGTGATCCACAGAGATGTAGTTGCGCTCCTTATAGGCCACAATGACCTGATTTACTCTCTCTCTGGACGCCCCTACCATGCCGGCCAGATCGCCCTGCGTCAGGCGGACAGGAATCAGGATGGCTCCGTCCTCTTCGACCCTGCCGTAAGCCCTGCCGAGCGCCACTAATTGACGCGCCACCCGCCCTTCGACTTCAAGCGCGGCCAACGCCATTATTTGCTCGTTGGCGAGCCTGAGCCGGGTCGTGAAAATCTGGAGCAGGTTACTTGCTATCTCAGGCATATTCATGACGCATTGGCGAAATGTCGAGCGGTCAATCCACAGCAGTGTGGATTCTTCAAGAGTAGTGGCGCTCGCGCTGCGCCCGAGGTTGTCTATGAGGCTCATCTCGCCGAGCGTTTGGCCCGGCCCGAGAATGGTTATGACGACGTGCGTGCCGTCTTCGCGTTCGGCATAAACCTTCAGACAGCCTTTCAGGATGATGTAAATCACTTCGCCCGGCTCTTCCTCGCTCATCACTATGGCTCCGGCGGGAAGCGACTTCTTGTGTAACAGCCCGGCTAGTTGAGATAGATTTTCAGGTGAAAGCCCGGCAAACAGAGGCACCTGTAAGAGCGTTGCGGGATCAATCACTGCGGGCATAATCAGCCTCCTTTATGAGCGCGCGTCGGTGTCCGAATAGCCTGTCTGTTTAGATTCAGCCTTACTATGCTAGGGTTGTCAATACAGGCGCGCCTGGAACGCGCCGTACGACCGGTTTAATATGCGAATAAGGAACTCCGTGGACATCTCCTTCCGGCGCATAGCAAGTTTCACACACGAACAGGATTGCAACAACTGGTGGGCACAAAGGGCTATTTTTTATGAATGGATTTAGCAGCGAGTCGTTCACCGCCGCGCTCGCAATAATCGGGATAGTCATCGTCGTATCCGCGCTGCTCTCAGGGTTGATCGAGCGCAGCGGGTTACCACAGGTTGCGGTCTTTCTCGGGCTCGGCGCGGCGCTCGGAACTTTCGGACTGGGGGTGCTCAACATCTCGCTCGATTCTCCGACCTTACGGGTCGTAGCCACTTTGAGTCTCGCGCTCGTGCTATTTACGGATGCCGTTTCGCTCAACATCTCGGAGATTAAGCGCAATGCCGCGCTGGCCGTGCGTGTGCTCGGGCCGGGCACTCTGCTCTCTGCCGTCGTCATCGCAATTGCCGGGTGGTGGCTGCTGGGGTTAGCCGTTGCGGCAGCGGCTATTCTCGGCGCGGCGCTCGCATCCAGCGACCCGGTGCTGCTCAGGGGCGTCCTGCGTCGACGCGACATCCCGGCAAACGCCCGTCATGCGTTGCAATTGGAGAGCGGCCTCAACGACATTGTGCTGCTGCCGGTTGTGATTGTCGCCATGGCTTTCCTCCGGCAAGACCTGGCGCTTGATTCGACCGGATGGGCGAAGCTCATTATCGATCTCTTCATTCTCGGACCGGGCGCGGGCATACTCGTAGGGCTGCTGGCTGTGGCGGCGCTCGACCTGGTAAGAAAACGGATTGGCGTTCGCCGCGATTATGAATCGCTTTATTCGCTCGGCGTAGCGTTTACCGCCTTTGCCGCGGCCGAGGCAGTCCACGGAAGCGGATACATCGCTGCGTTCGCCGCCGGTATGACAATTGCCGCGCTCGACGTGGAGCTTTGCGACTGCTTTGTCGAGTATGGTGGAGTGACCGCCGAGATGCTGCTGCTCTTCACTTTTGTCCTGTTCGGAAGCTCTCTGATCTGGAGCGGCTTTACGATTATCAGTGGAGCGACGCTGTTGTTTACGATAGTGGCGCTTCTGATACGAACGCCGATTTATCTAATTTCACTCATAGGATCTGATGTCAGACATGCGCGGTCGTCTGCTGATCGCGTGGTTCGGCCCGCGAGGCTTGAGTACGTTGTTGCTGGTCCTGTTGCCGGTCTTTGCCGGGCTGCCCAACAGTAGCGACCTCTTTGCGATCTGCTCTCTAGTGGTGCTCGTGTCTGTAGTGCTGCACGGCGGCTCGCCAATGTTGTTAGCGCGCATAGCCCGGAAGCAGGCGTTCAAAAATAAAGTTGCCGCGGACGATGATATAGCCAGACCTTTCGGCCCCGCGCCGGCAACGCCGGATGCTTCCGCGCAAATCGCTCAAGATGAATCGCGCACCGAAGCCGAAAGCCCGCGAGTCGGGTCGCAACGAATCACCATCGAGGAGTTGCGCCGATTGTGGGAAGCAAACGAGCCGGTCACGGTCCTCGATGTTCGCACAGAGCGCAGCCTGGAGGATAGCGATCTTAAAGCCAAGGGCTCGATTCGTATACCGCCCGATCATGTGGTTGACCGCGTGAGAGAACTGGGGCTCGGCAAGGAGGCATGGCTCGTCGCCTACTGTACCTGAACGAACGAAGCGACAAGCGCCCGTGTGGCGCAGGAACTCAGACAAGCCGGATGGAAGAAGGCGCGGGCCCTCGAAGGAGGATGGAAAGCATGGCAGGATGCAGGACTGCCGGTAGAGCCCAGAGATGACCTCGCTTGACTTACGGCCCCGGCGTGATAGCTCTACTTTTCCTCTTCTTCTTTTTTGCTTCGCCCCCAGGTCTCCTTCATAGCCTCCATGCCCGGGAATGAACTTCTCCCATAGCTGCGGGGCGGCGGTGCTCATCTCCAGGAGCCCGCGAAACCGCTTGTCAAACTCTTCCTTGGTTTTTAGATATGCGTCAAAGCTGCTCGCCAGATAATTTCTGAAGAAATCCTGAGACGTCTTCTTCCCGCGAGCGAATAATCTGAAAGAGGAATTGCAGCGGCAGGAGGTTCTTCTGATTCTTCTCTTCTTCCAGTATGACCTGCATGAGCACAGACTTGGTTACGTCCTGTTTTGTCCTTGAATCTATAACCTGTATGTCGTTGCCGTCGCGGATCAGTTTGGTAATCTCCCCGTAGTTGACATAACTGCTCGTCTCCGTATTGTAGAGCCGGCGGTTGCCGTAGCGCTTGATGATGATACCGTCAAAATCTGCTTTTTTCTTTGCCATATCTCTCCTCGCCCCCATATCACAAATGCGACATCAGTGTTCGCAAATTCACGTGTATCTCCAATAATATCATAATAATAGCCCGATGCTGCAAATGCGAAATCAGGCTCATCCTAGAAATCTTCATATAAATCAGCGATTTTTCCTGTGATAATATTTATCTCGCACTGCATATTAATCTGTTTTCAGCAGTTTGCAAGTCTTTTTTCGCAGATGCGAAAAAAGAGATTGACATAGTCGAGTTTTATGATATTCTGCTCCGCGTGAGAAGACTCGGTCGCAGAGGTCAATCGTGATAAGGAAGCTGCGCGGGACAACGGCTGTGATTACCGGAGCCACGAGCGGCATTGGCCGCGCGACCGCGCTTGAGTTCGCGCGTGCGGGCGCCCGCGTCGTCGTCGCCGGTCGCCGCAAGGAGAGGCTCAAAGAGCTTGTAAGCGAGATCGAGTCAAAGGGCGGCGAGGCGCTTGGAGTCCCCACGGACGTAGCGGAGCAGGCGCAGGTAGAGCGGTTGATTGAGAAGGCGCTGAAGCATTTTGGCCGGATCGATACGCTGGTCAACAACGCGGGGGTAGGAATCGCGGCGCGCTTCTCTGAGATGACGCTTGAGGATTTCCGCCGCGTGATGGACGTGAACTTCTGGGGCGCGGTTTACGCCTGTAAAGCAGCGGTGCCGCATATGCGCGCGCAGTCGGGGGGCGGGGTGATCATCAACGTCTCCTCGATACTCGGCAAACGCGGGATGCCGTTCGAGACGGCCTACTGCGCAAGCAAGTTTGCGCTCGCGGGTTTTTCCGAGGCGCTGCGCGCAGAGGTGATGGCCGACAAGATTGACGTGAGCACTATTTTTCCGGGGGCCGTCGAAACAGAAATATTTGAGTCCGCGGTAAACCAGACCGGGATGGAGATGCCGAGCTACGTGCCAAAATTTCCCGCGCGCGAGATGGCGCGCATAATCGTGCGAGATGCCCGATTCCCTCAACCAGAAGTCGTTATGGCGCTCGACGCGCAGGTGATAAACTTTTTCAACAAGCTGGCGCCGGGTCTGATGGACTTCGCGCTCGGGTTCAGCGTGCCTTTCATCGAGGGGATGCGCCGCGGCGATATCGCAACCAAAGTCCGGCGGCGGAAATCTGTACAACGAAGAGACTCGAAAGAATCGATCATGAAGAAGCGGAAGAGTATGAGCACAAGAAGATCAGAGCAGCAAGAAGAGTCCGCCTACGGCCAGAAGCCCTGGCTCAAGCATTATGATTTCTGGGTGCCGGCCGAGATAAATTTCCCGCGCCAGCCCATCCATCAAATACTCAATCTGGCGGCGCTGCAATTTACCGACCGGCCCGCGACCGCCTTCCGAGACGCGCAGTTTCGTTCGGGGAGATCAAAACGCAGGTTGACAGGCTGGCGACCTCACTGTCGAGGCTTGGCGTCGGCAAGGGAGATCGCGTCGGCATAATGCTGCCGAATTGCCCGCAATATTTAATCAGCTTTTTTGCGATCGTGAGGCTCGGCGCTATTGTGGCAAACGTAAACCCGATCTACACGCCGCGCGAAGTCGAGATGGTGGCCCGTGATTCCGGGATGCGCGCGATGATTACGCTCGACGCGCTTGCGGGGGCGGTACTCAGCATCCAGGCGCAGACGGAAATCGAGCAGGTCATCAGCACAAGCATCGAGGATTATTCGGCCGGCTCAGAATCGATAAAGCCCGCTCCGGCGGGGACGATCTCTTTTTCGGAATTGATCGCCGGGGTGGATGAGCCGGATCTGCCGCGCGTGGTGATCGACGCGGAAGAAGACGTCGCGGTCTTGCAATACACCGGCGGGACGACCGGCGTGCCGAAAGGGGCGATGCTCACGCACGCGAACCTTTACGCGGCAACATTGCAATGCGCCGTCTGGTCGAGCTACTTCACCGAGCGCGGCAACGAGCGCTTCTTGCTAGTGATTCCGTACTTTCACGTTTACGGGATGGTTGTAGGCGCGATATTCGGCATGTGGAGCGGCGCGATGCAGATATTGATCCCGAAGTTTGATGCGAACCTGCTGCTCGACGCCATCAAGCGGTACCAGCCAACCTATTTTCCGGGCGTGCCGACCCTGTTCATCTCGCTGCTCAACCACCCCGAGGCAAGGAGCGCCGGGCTAAACCGTGTGCGCCGGTTCAACAGCGGGTCCGCGCCGCTGCCCATCGAGGTGATCGAGCAGTTCGAGCAGATGAGCGGCGCGATGCTTTACGAAGGTTATGGGATGACGGAGACGGCCGCGCTGGCAACGACGACGCCTACGCTTTCAAAGCGCAAGCCGGGCAGCATCGGATTGCCGGTCACCGGGACCGAGTGCAAGATCGTTGACCTCGAAACGGGCGAGCGCGAAATGGCCGCGGGGGAAGAGGGCGAGCTTGTGCTTGCGCGGCCCGCAGGTGATGAAGGGATACTGGAACAAGCCCGACGAGACGGCCAACGCGATGCGCGACGGCTGGCTGCACACGGGCGATGTCGCGCGCATGGATGAAGACGGTTATTTTTACATCGTCCAGCGCAAGAAAGACATGATCATAGTCAGCGGCTTCAACGTCTATCCAAACGAAGTCGAGGAAGTGTTGTTTACGCACCCGTCGGTACAAGAAGCCGCCGTCATCGGAGTGCCTGACGATTATCGCGGCGAGGCCGTTAAAGCGTTCGTCGTGCTCAAGCCCGAGGCGCGGGTGGCGGTTGAAGAATTGATCGAGTATTGCCGCGAAAGGCTCGCAAGATACAAAGTGCCCTCGCTCGTCGAGTTCGCCGAGAGCCTGCCCAAGAGCGCCGTCGGAAAGGTGCTCAGGAGGGAATTGCGCGAAGCGGAAGAAGCAGGGCGGGACAAGCAATAATTGAATTTATTTAGCAGGAAAGGAAATTAAAGACATGGCAAACAAAGCAAAATCATCCGGCAAACAGGGCGGCCAGGCGGCCGCGAGCAGCAAAGCGCCCGAAACCAACCAGGCGGCTGAATGGGCCAAACAGATGGTCGAGAACCTGACCGAGGCGCAGACGAAGTGGATCGAGATCACTTCCGAGCAGAACGCCCTCGTGCTCAAGGCGATTACCGAGGGCCTGAACTTTTACAAGACCGCGCCGACGCCGGCGCTCGCCGATTGGGCGAAGCAAGGCATCGAAGGCTTTGTCGAAGCGCAGAAGCGTTGGGCCGAAATAGCCTCCGAGCAGAGCAAGCAATTCTTTGAGGCCATGCGCGAAGGCGCCGGGTTCGATGCCGGCGACGTCACGAGGGCGATTTCGGATTACGCCGGGCAGGGCGTCGATGCCTTCGTCAAAGCGCGCACGCAGTGGCTTGATTTTGCCGCGCAGCAGAACGCTCAAGTGATCAAGGCGGTCAAAGACGGTCTGGGGCTGGACGAGTCTTCGCCCGCGGCGGCGTTCGCGGATTTCGCGCAGCAGGCGGTCAACAACTACGTCGAAGTGCAGAAGCGATGGCTCGATCTCGCCACGCAGCTTCCTTACATTCGCCCGTCTGAAAAGAAATAGGTTGTCAGCCACCGGGCGAAGAGCTGAAATCCTCAGCTCTTCGCCCATCCCGCATGTTACGGTTTTTCAGCCTCCAAAATGGCCGACTATCCCACTCATTACGAATCCGACGTTGTCTTGCGCGATGGCTCGACCGTTCATTTGCGCCCTATCAGGTCCGACGACGCGGCAAGACTGCTCGACCTCTATCACAGGCTTTCGGCGAGGAGTCTTTACCATCGCTTCTTCATCGTGCCCAAACCCGACCCGGTCTATGCCCGGTATCTGGCGGACGTGGATTATCTCAACCATTTCGCTTTAGTCGTTGAAGTCGAGGGGCAGATAATCGCGGTAGCGCGATATTATCGCAGCCGGAATTGTCCGACTCGCGCGGAGGCGGCTTTCACCGTGGCCGACGCCTGGCAAGCGCGAGGCATCGGCCCGCTGCTGCTGGAAAGGCTGGCCGAAGTCGCGCGGGAGCAGAATATCGCCTCTTTTGATCTCCAGGTATTGACAGGGAACCACCAGATGATAAAAGTTTTGTCGCGGTCGCGTTTTCGGGTGAGACAAAGGGTTGAGGCAGGCGTATTCAATATGCTCTTGTCTCTCGCGCCTCAATAAAAAGAGCTTAGGAGATAACTGATGCCCAGTGAGTCAATGTCGAAACGAAAATACCCGTGGATTACCAGGGTCAAAGATAACAAGGTGACGATCAGGCTTATGAAGCCCGAAGACAGCGGGGCTCTGCTCGCTTTCGCCCGGTCTTTGCCCGAAGACGATCTCCTCTTCCTCTCGATTGACATCACCAGGCCCGAAGTTATCGAAGGCTGGTCGCGCCATGTTGAGGCCGGCCGCACCTTCACGGTTATGGCCGAAGCGGGCGGCAAATTGATCGGCCACGGCACGTTGTACATCAGCGAGCTGACCTGGACTCGTCACATGGGCGAGATGCAGTTATTGATAAGCCGCGAGCATCGCGGCGGCGGGCTTGGCAGTCTGCTCGCCAACGAGGTTTTCGCCATCGCTCAAGAACGCGGCCTGCAAAAAGTAGTCGCCAGGATGGCGTCAGAGCAGAGAGGCGCGATGCAGGTTTTCGAGCGGCTGGGTTTTAAGGCAGAAGCGTTGCTGGCCGATTACGTCATCGACCGCCAGGGGCGCACTCACGACTTGATCGTTATGTCTTACGACGTGACCGGTTTGACTGAATAGGTCAATAAGGAGCTACCTCAAAATGTTTGGGCAAGATTTGGCGCGGCTGGAAACAGACTTTTATCGCGGCTTGAACAGCATAGTCGAACCGCTGGTGAGGGCGGGCGCGGGCTCTCCCCTGTTCTGGCCCGTGGGAGCCATAGTGCTTGAAACCGCGGGGCGCAGCACGGGACGAAAATACAATGTGCCGCTGCTTGCCATGCGCGTAGGCGATATGTTGGTCGTCAGCACCAGCCGTCGCCGGTCGCAGTGGTTAAAAAACCTCGCGGCCGACGGGGAAATCCGCTACTGGATGGGAGGCCGCCCGCACGAGGCGACCGCCTATGTGTTTGGTCGCGGCATTGATGCGCCGCCGGCGGACGCGGTGCCGCCTCGCGCGAGTCTGTCTTGCCAATACCCTGACACAGCAGAGTCATCTATTCGGAGTCGGCTTTGCGATACTGGTCCCTCGCCGATCTCAAAAGAAGGTCACTTAATATGGCAACCGCAACCAAACAGACCACGGCAAAGGGTAAATCATCGGCAAAAGAGTATGCGCCCGGCCCTAAGAGCAAGGTCCCCGGCGACCAGTTATTAGCAATCAGCCGCGATCCGCTCAAATTCTTGATAAAGGTCGCGCGCGATTATCCCGACGTCGCGCATTTCAGGCTCGGCCCGCAGCACACGTTTTTGTTGAGCCATCCTGATCATATACAAAACGTCCTTGTGGCCCACGACTGGAATTTTCTCAAAGGGCGCGGGCTGCAACGCGCGAAAAAAGTGCTGGGCAAGGGGCTGCTTACGAGCGAGGGTAATTTTCATCGTCGCCAGCGCCGCCTGTCTCAGCCCGCGTTCCACCGCCAGCGCATCGCGGCATACGCCCAGACGATGACCGAGTACGCCGCGCGCCGCCGCGACCGATGGAAGGATGGTGAAGAGCGCGACGTTGCCCAGGAGATGATGGGGCTGACGCTGGCGATTGTGGCCAAGACGCTCTTTGACGCCGACGTGGAGACCGAGGCGAAAGAGATCGGCAAGGCGCTCGGCGAAGTGCTTGAGATGTTTTCCACATTCTCCTCGCCTTTGACGGAGGTTTTGGATAAGCTGCCGCTTCCCAAGAACCGCCGCGTCCAGCAGGCGAAGCTGCGATTGGACGAGACGATCTACAGAATTATTGAAGAGCGGCGCGGCGAAAGCGAAGATCGCGGCGACCTGCTCTCGATGTTGATGCTGGCGCAGGACACCGAAGGCGACGGCGGCGGGATGTCGGACGAGCAATTGCGCGATGAGGTGATGACGCTTTTTCTGGCGGGCCATGAGACGACGGCCAACGCCCTGACATGGACGTGGTATCTGTTATCTCAACACCCGGAGATCGAAGCGCGGATGCACGCGGAAATCGATTCCGTGCTTGATGGGCAGGCTGGCGACGGTCGATGACGTGGCGCGGCTGACTTACACGGAGATGGTGTTGGCGGAAGCGATGCGGCTCTACCCGCCGGTGTGGGTGATGGGCCGTCGCGCGGTGAGCGGCTACAAGGTCGGCAAGTTCTACGTGCCCGCCAAATCGATCATACTTCTCAGCCAATACGTCATGCATCACGACGAGCGTTATTACCCCGAGCCGGAAAGGTTCGACCCCGAGCGGTGGACGCCGGAGGCGAGGGCGGCGCGACCTAAGTATTCTTATTTCCCGTTCGGCGGCGGCCCGCGCATGTGCATAGGCGAGCAGTTCGCGTGGATGGAAGGAATACTTTTGATCGCGACGATTGCCCAAAAATGGAAGATGCGCCTCGTGCCCGGTCACCCCGTTAAGTTGCAACCGCTCATCACGCTTCGCCCCAAACATGGTATGCGGATGACGATAGAGGGAAGATAGATAGCTACCGGCTACAACTCGGAGAAAGCAATGGCCCAGCCCAACCTTAATACGCGGCTCACTTCCATAGACGCGAGCTTCTTGTATTTTGAGAAGAAGGAATCGCCGATGCATATCGGCAGCGTGAGCCTCTTTGACGGCGAAATACCCTTCGATAAATTTATCGACAACATCAACTCGAAGATGCATCTGCTGCCCCGTTACCAGCAGAAAGTCACCCCCGACCCGTTCAACATCGGCCACCCCACGTGGGAGTTCGACCCGAACTTCGATATCAGAAAGCATGTCTTCCGAATCCAGATAGACCAGCCCGGCAAAGAAGAGAATTTGATCGAGCTTGCGGGGCGCATCTTCACGCCGATGATGGACCGCAATAAGCCGCTGTGGGACATATACCTTGTCTATGGACTGGAAGGGAAGCGCACGGCGATGATCGCGCGCGTGCATCACTGCATGGTCGACGGCGTCTCGGGAGTTGACCTTCTAAAGATCGTGCTCGACATCTCTCCGGACGTGCGGCCCGCGGCCAAGTCCGAGACCCCGCCGCCGCCTCCGCCGCCCGATGCCACGCGGCGATTCTTTGACGCGCTGCTGGGCGGGATGCAGGAAGGCATGAACCGCTGGATGGAATTTCAGACCGGGCTGTTAAACCTCGCGCAATCTTTTACGACCGAGCAAGCTCGCGGGGCGGTGCCCGATTTGAGCAGGCTGCTCCCCTCGCTTGCGGCCCCCGCCCCTTTGTTGCCGTTTAACCGCGCCTGCTCGGGCGAGCGAAAACTCGTGTGGAGCACCTTCTCTTTTGCGGAAGCGCGCGCCATCCGCGCGGCCCTTGAAGGCACGGTCAATGATGTAGTCTTAACCGTGTTGTCGGGCGCGGTCTCGCGTTACGTCGAGATGCATGGCCAGCAGACCACCGGGAGAAACCTGCGGGTGATGGTGCCGGTCAGCCTGCGACGCGAAGAGCAGCGCGGCGCTCTGGGCAACCTCGTCTCGATGCTGCCGGTGGAGATACCCCTCGATCTGCGCGACCCGCTCACGCGCTTCAGGCATATCAACGGAAAGACCGTTGCAATGAAGAACGCGCGCGTCGCGGAAGGCTTGAACCTCTTCTCGGCATTGATGGGAATCTTGCCCGCCTCCGTACAGGCTCTGGTCGGCGCTATGGCGAATACGCCTCTCCCCGCTTTCAACATGGTATCGACGAACGTGCCGGGTCCGCAGGTCCCGCTCTACGCGATGGGCAAGCGCATGGTCGCTTACTATCCTTACGTGCCGGTCGGCTATGCCGTCGGGTGCGGCTGCGCTATAATGAGTTATGACCAGAAACTCTACTTCGGGCTGACCTCTGACATGCAGGCGATGCCCGATGTTGAAAGCCTCAAAGAGTTTTTGGAGGAGTCTTTCGTCGAGTTACGAAAGGCGGCTGGTGTGGACGAGATAAAACCGCAGGTGATGAAAGCATCCCGAGGCAGGAAGCGGTAACGACGAATCCTTACAAGAGGGCGAACCTTTCCTGATCACGCTAAAGTCTCTTTGCCTATGCCTACATATCCAAACTCGTTTCACAAAGACCAGAAGCCCGCATCACGACCCATATGGCGCGAATCATTTGTAGGACTCGAATGGTTATCGCTTCGCGCTTCGCCCGTCTTCTACGGATTTGGCATTCCGCGCGGCGACCGCTCGGCCGTTATATCGGTGCCGGGGTTTATGGGGACGGACCTCTACCTGCAAGAGCTTCACTGGTGGCTTCGGCGCATAGGGTACCGCTCTTACCTTTCCGACATCGGCCGCAACGCCGACTGTCTGGACGTGCTCGTCGACCGCCTGCTGAGAACGGTTGAAAAGGCTCGTACCGAAACCGGCGGCATGGTGCATTTAATCGGCCACAGCCTCGGAGGGGTACTCGCCTTATCGGCGGCTTCGCTCAGGCCCGACATCGTCGCGTCGGTGATTACTCTGGGCTCGCCTTTTCGCGGCATCCGCTCGCACCCCATGGTCTTGCAGATGTCCAACATAGTGCGCGAGCGTATCAAGAGCGCGCGGAAAGATGAGACGAAGCCCGCGTGTTTTACAGGCTATTGCGACTGTGATGCCGTACGAACGCTGCAAACGCCTTGCACGCATCCGATTCCTCATACCGCCGTATTCACCAGAACCGACGGGATAGTAGATTGGCGCGTGTGTGTCAACGAAGATACGGAGGCGAACTTTGAAGTCACCGGCACGCACATCGGATTGGTCTTTAATCCCGCCGTCTATGAATTGATCGCTAAACGCCTGGCGAGCGAGTAGCGGCCGGAAGCGTAACTCCGAGCCGCGGCATTAGCCAGGCATGATGGCCAGGGCTTACCCTTGTTATTTCTCTACGTTCAACCCGACCACCCTTTTAGTGTATATTAGCGATTACGCCTCGGCGCCTGCGTGTGTGCCCAAATAAAAAGTCTAGATTTGGAGTCGGCCATGAGCTTGGCACTTACAAGGATTTTCGTCGCCCTTCTAGTTCTCTCGCAACTCTTACTCGGACAAACCGCTCCTAATTCGCGAATAAAACTCGTAGAAGAGGGGCTGTTGCCATCGGTTCTGATCAAAGGAAATCCCGGCTTTACGATCCAGGAACGCATGAAGCGTTACAAGGTTCCCGGCGTCAGCATTGCGGTCATCAAAGATTTCAAAGTCGAGTGGGCGAAGGCCTATGGGGTGAAGGACGTTGAGTCGAACGAGCCGGTGACTACGGAGACTCTTTTCCAGGCCGGCTCCATCAGCAAGCCTGTTGCGGCGATGGTCGCGTTGAAGAAGGTCGAGCAGGGGAAGATCGCGCTCGAAGAGAATATCAACAACAAGCTCGTCTCGTGGAAACTGCCCGACAATTCATTCACCGAAAAGAAAAAAGTCACTCTCGCCAACCTTCTAAGTCACACGGGCGGGCTCACAGTTCATGGGTTCCCCGGCTACGCCGTGGGCGACAAGATTCCGACCCTCCCCGAAGTGCTCGATGGCGCCGGCCCGGCCAACACGGCAGCGGTCCGGGTGGACATGGAGCCGGGCACAAAATTCCGATACTCGGGGGGCGGAACAACCATTGCGCAGCTGGCCATCATGGATATCGAAAAGAAGCCCTACCCGGAGATCGCGCGGGAGGTCGTCCTGGGGCCGCTCGGGATGGCTGACAGCACTTACAGCCAGCCTTTGCCCGAAAAGACCCGGATGAAGGCGGCCTCGGGGCACAAGGGGGATGGTAAACCTGTTGAAGGTAAGATTCACATATATCCCGAGATGGCCGCGGCGGGGTTATGGACGACCCCCACGGACCTCGCGAAATTCGCCATAGAAGTCCAGCTCTCGCTGAAAGGTAAATCCAATAAGGTCCTCTCAAAAGATATGACTTCAAAGATGGTCTCGCCCTTTATAGAGGACTTTATCGGGATGGGTCTATTCCTTGAAAAGCATGGCAGCGCGATGTATTTCGGGCACGGCGGCGCTGACGAAGGGTTCAGGGCCGGATTGCTCGCCAGCCGCGACAATGGATACGGTATCGTCGTCATGGTCAATTCCGACAACGGAGAGATCATAAATGAGATATTCCGCAGCGTGGCGAAAGAGTATCAATGGGAAGAGTACCTGCCGCAGCCGCTTGAGGTGGTCTCGGTAGAGTCGAGCAAGCTTGATGATTACATGGGCCGATTCCTGATCAACCCCGATAGAGTCTTAACGATAATCAAGGAAGGCCCTAAGCTGTATGCGCAGCCGACGCAAGGCGCCAGGTTCGAACTGCTGCCGCTTTCTGAAATGGAGTTCATCAGAAGCGACGAGAACATCCGCTATACCTTTGTCAGGAGCGCGGGCGGAACAGTCGATTCCATAAAGCTCCGTTTTGACGGCGGGGCGTCGGAGGCCGCCCGGATTTCCAAGGATGTCTTGATTCCTTATGAGATGCTGATGGCCGGGAGGGTCGGCGAGGCGATTGAGGCTTACAAGAAGATAAAGCGGGAGAAGCCGAACAATAACGCCGTCGCGGAAGGTCGACTCAATAACATCGGCTATTCTCTGCTCAGTCAGAAAAAGTTTGCCGAGGCCATCGGGGTATTTAAGGCGAACGCGGAGCTTTACCCGCAGTCCAAGAACGTGTATGACAGCCTTGCCGAGGCGTACTTGCTGAGCGGCGACACTCAGCTCGCCCTTGCGAGCTACAAGAAACTGCTCGAGCTCGATCCCAACAACAAGAAAGCAATTAGTATGGTGGAAAAGCTCAAGAAGTAAACTTTCCGAGAGGCGACGGCTAAAGTATGGCTAATAATTTCGTCAACCTGAATACGAGTCCTGCGTATAATTGCCGGTACCTTCCAATCTCTTCTCGCAAGGAGGTGAAAGTGAGAAGATTAATAACCGCTCGATTGCTTCCCATAGTCTGCGGATTTCTGCTTTTTCAACCGCCTTCAGGCGTCCGGGCCGTTAGCCTCGCACCTTTGCAGGATGAAGAGACTATCAGTTTTGGTCACGTCAGGAGAGGTACTATTCCCGCGGCCGCGCCGGGCGATTGCGTCCTGGGGTCCACTCAGTACGTGTTCGATGTTGAAGAGGGTGATTGCGAGCCCGTAGGTTTTGGCCTGAGCCTTTCTTTATTCAATCTCAATGATCAGGAGATGAAGCTGTATGCGAGGCTCGGCCAGAGAGTAGCTATCGAGGACGGCAAGGTTCTAGCCGAAATCTTTTCCGCACCATCCAGTAATGCGGAGATTCTGCAAATTGATTTCGGCACCTCCCCGCCGTTGAAGGCGGGCAGGTACTACTTCGCCGTGAGCAATTGCGGGAGCGAGGCGGCAGACTACCAGTTGAACTTCGGCGGTTCTATTATTGATTTCTTTTCGCCTTTCGCGCTTATCACCAGGGTCGAGATCAACGGCGACGATCTGTTGTTGTACGGCTGTTTTCCCAAAAAGCCCGCGAAGCTCTTTATGGACGGAGACCTGAAAGGCAACATTACTCACGACGAGCTAAGGCCGCGCGGGATCGTGATTTCCGGAAAGGCCGACAAGATTGATCCCGGCGAAACCGTAAATCTGCAACTGAAATTTCGCAACGGGATTCGGTCAAACAAGTTCAGGTTCACTCGTCCGCAAGAATAGTTTTGCTCGGATTAGAAACGAAACCCCACCGCGCCGGACACCTGGAGGTTGTGACTAAACCCGTTCTTTATCCTGACGTCTGACGGGAAGCTGGAGAGTCTGTCGTCTTTGAAGCGGATCATCGTATCACCCACGTCTAACCTTATGATCAACCTCTCGGTCGGATAAACCTCCAGGACCGCGCCGGCGTTGACGGCCAACCTGTTACCGCCCCTTCCTGATCCGTCGCAGGATAGCTCCCGAAAACAGAAGCCGCGAAGGACTCTCAATTTTGGAAAGTTCGCCACCCCCGGCCGTACTTTTGCGAACGCGCCGACGTGCCGGTTGCGAACGCCCGCCTTCACTCCCACGAGGCCCATCGCGGCGAGGAGATCATCTGTCGGATGGTCCCCAATGGTAAACTCAAATAGAGCGCCCTCGGCTTCTACGGATAGGTACCTGTTGATGTTGTAGGCGAGTCGCACTCCGGCCCCCGATTCCCGCGAATCAAATGGTCCAAGGTTTATAGAGGAGTAAAGCAGACTCGCTTCAAGTTTTCGTTCGTCAATCTGCGCCTGTACAACATATCCGCCCGAAGAGAAGATAAATAACAGGGCGGCCAATAAGAGAATCCTTTTGCTTATCATAAAACTCACCTTTCGTGATATGCGCAAAGTGCAACCTTGATGCCATCGCGCGGATGACACAAAATGTAGTGTTTAGCAAAACCGGTGAATCCACGCCGCTATAAATGGCCGACAGGTGAAAGGTATTCCTTGCACCTGATATAGCGCGGTTGTATTTCTGTAAAAATGAAGAACCGCGAGACGACAATTCCCGAAGAGCGAAACTCCGTACTCGTTGTAGGCGGGCGTGGAGAGTTCGGGCTGTTTCTCAGAGAGAGCATACTGCCGGTTCTCGGCGCAAATAGCATTTCGATTATTGAGCGCGAAACATTGGCTTCCGAACAATCCTCGCGGCTTCGGCGCGCTCGCCACGTCGTTCTCGCGACGCCGCTGGCCGGATACGCGGAGCTGGCAAGCGATTATGTATATCGCTGTCGCGATGTGCTGTCGCGCACGACACTGTGGCTCATCCCTTCGGTTCAAGCGGGGGTGTGGCGGGCCGTCACCACGGCGATGGAAAGAGTAGCTAATTCGCGCCTCTCGGCGGTCTTCGCGCACCCGATGTACGGGCCGAACGGCTTTCTCGCAACGGAATCCGAGGCGCGGACCTTTCAAAATGTCCTCACGGCAACGCGCGAGGGCGCGGACCATCCGCTGTCTGAAGAAGTAGATCGAATAAGCGGGCTTCTGCGCCACAGGTTCAACATCAGGACGACCACTGGATATGGCCCTGAAGATCATGACCGAATCACGGCCTATTCACAGGGCCTATCATATTGCGTGAGCCGTCTCATGTTCGAGCGGCCGGCAATTGATCGCATCATGCGTGAATGTATGCCTGACCTTCACCATTCCTTTCACGCCAATCATGACCTGATACTCGATTTCATCAGTATCAACTCATACATGCCGCAGGTCACGGCGGCGTTTGAAGTCGCATGGCATCAAACCGCTCGGTCGACATACGGGGACGTTTTGCGGGCATTCGCGAAGGCGGATGAATCGCTCAACCGGCTCAAGGATTCACCGATTCCGACAAAGTGGTACGAGATGCTTCGCGCGGCGGCGCGGCAGTGACCCTGACATTCGTCACGCACTGGCAGGAGGTAATAAGAAGATGAAGGTAGTAATTTGGAGTGCTGCGACACGCTCGCAGTCTTTTCAAGCGGTGAGAAGTCACCGCATTCCATATCTCCTCACTCAACTCTCTCTTACCCCACTACTCACACACTTGAAAACTGGGCGAAATGGGCGTATATCCGTTACCACTGAGAGGCGGAAGAGTAATACATATGTGAGAAGGAAAGGCTGGCCGCTGCAAAACTGCTTGATGATGGTTTTCTAGAAGTCACTTTGCGCCGGCTCCGGCCATGTTTTGTTCACCAAATGAAAGGAGACGCATTATGCTGGCAAGACTAACGGCAAAGCTCCTTCCGCTTGCGCTAACACTTGTCTGCTTCGCGACACAGGCCCTGGCATTTCAGGCCGAGCCCCCGCCCGAGGCCATGCAGCGCTACAAAGAGGCGCGGCGGCTGCTCGCGGTGGGCGAAAAGGATAAGGCCCTCGAAGAGCTAAAGGCGATCATTCGGCTCGCGCCTGAATTCGTGGAGCCCCACCGCGACTACCTGGACAATCAGCGAGACAAGGCCGCGGTTTTGATCGGGGAATACGAAGCATACGTCAAGCAGAAGCCTGACAGCGCCGTTTACCATTACCTCCTGGGCAAAGCCTATTCAAACGGCAACAAGCGCGAGCAGTCCGACGCCGAGTTTAAGAAGGCGCACGAGCTGGACCCGAACTTCGGCTGGGCCCTTTTCGCTCTCTCGTCCGTCGCCACGAGGGCGGGCGATAGCGCCCGCTCGGTCGAGTTGCTTGAAAAGGCGAGCGAACGCGCGGGCTACAGCATCGAGCTGAGGCTGGGGATAGCCAGCAGTTTTCTTTTTAAGAAAATGTACGAGCGGGCGCTGCGAGAGGCCGAGCAAGTGATCCAGAGGGACCCGCAGCAGTTCGACGCGCACACTACAAAGTGGCAGGCCAGATTGAGCATCACTCTGGGCGACGAGCAGACGCGGGCCGAAGTCCTGCGCGAGATCCAGGAGCTTGAGGCGAAACATGGCAAGGACGTGAGGGCCCTTCTCACCGTTCAGAGTGGGTACCAGATGTTAGAGGATGAGGCGGGGGCAGAGCGGGCGAAGAAGACGATACTTGCCCTCGACCCGAAGTACTTCGAGCGACAGCCGTACTCGTTTTTTATCGGAACGCCGACCGGAAAAACGGTCCAGTTGACGGGGACGAACGCGCGCCTGTTCAGCGAAACTTATTCGATGAAGGATGAAAAGCAGAAGCTCGAAGCCTTCAAGAGACTGGAGGCGTCGCTCGATAACGAGGACGCAAAACTTTATGCCCTCTACCCCGCGATGCTTCGCAGTTACGTCAGCCTGAAGGACCTCGCCAACGCAGAGAGGGTCATCGCGCTTCTTGTTAAAGCCAACGCTGACGCCCGCGAGATGGCCGGGCACCGGGTGACTCTGGCGCGCGCCTTTCTTGAATCGAAGACGAGGCTTGATGACGCGCTCGAAAACGCGCGGGCGGCTGTCGAACAATACCGCCAGCCGATACCGGCCAAGGATGGCGCCCAGCCGTCCGAGTACATGAAGGAGAATGCCACGAAGCAACTCGCCGGCGCGCTCCACCTCCAAGGCCAGATACTTCTCGAAAAGGGCGCGGCCGACAAGGCCGTCGCGCTGCTCGATGAATCCGTTAAACTTCAGCCGCAAGAGGAGAGTCTTTATGACCTCGGCCGCGCTCATGCCAGTCTCGGCAAGCGGGACGACGCGATTGACGCGCTCTCAAAGGCTTACGCCTACGAGGGCAAGAGGCAGATGGAGTCGAAGGCTAGCCTCGAAAAAGTTTACAACGCGCGCGCGAAGGGCCGTCCTCTTACTGTATTGCTGAAAGAGGCGGTCGACCGCCACCGCGCCCAGGTGCGCGAGGCCGCGATTGCAAAGGCGGTGCGCGAGATAACGAAGACGGAAGCGAAAGAAGCGAACCCCTTTATATTAAAAACGCTATCCGGCCAGACCGTTCAGCTAGCCGACCTGCGGGGTAAGGTTATACTGCTGAACTTCTGGGCGACATGGTGAGGGCCCTGTCGTGAGGAGTTTCCTCACTTACAAAAGATACAGAGCGAGTACAAAGACAGGGAAGCGATGGTCGTGATGGTCAACATAGATTCTGAGCGGTTCAGGGTCGGGCCCTTTTTGAAGAAGAATCCTCCTACGGCCACCATGGCGTTGAGCGACGGCAAGGTCGAAGATAGCTATGGCGTGCAAGGCATCCCTTTAACGCTTGTGCTTGATCGCAAGGGCATGATCCGGCTTCGCAAGGTTGGCTTCGGCGCAGGCGGCGAGCACGAGCTCCGCGGGGCAATCGAAACCCTGCTCAGCGAGGGTGACAAGCCGCCCTCATCGAACAAGTAGGAGACCGATAGAGGGCCGCTGATTTTAGCTGAAAACGTAAACGCGGCAACGCCTGGTGCTTGCTTACCTGCCGGCAGGTCGTTTATGCTGTCGGCAGTCAAGGTACGGGTGAGTACCAGGATCACACCTCGTTAATTAGGAGAGCTATATGAAAAGCATCTTCAATCGAACCGCCCGGGTCGTAATCCTAACGATCGGGATCGCCGCCGTCGCGATGCTTGCGGTTGCCGCCGACAAGTCACAGGCGTCGAAGGTTACTTTTGCTAAGGATATTGCGCCGATCCTTTACAAGAGCTGCGCCGAATGCCATCGCGCGGGCGAGATTGCTCCGATGTCGCTGCTGACCTATAACGAGGTGCGGCCGTGGGCCAAGTCGATCCGCGAGCGCGTCGTCGAGCGTTCGATGCCGCCCTGGAGCGCCGACCCGAAGTATGGCCACTGGGCCAACGACCCGCGCCTGTCCGAGCAAGAGATAAACACGGTTGTCGAATGGGTCAACGCGGGCGCGCCGAAGGGCGACGATAAAGACCTGCCCCCGATGCCGAAGTTCAGCGAGGGCTGGACGATTGGGACACCCGACGTGGTGTTGCAGATGCCCGAAGAATACACCGTCCCTGCCGACGGCACCGTGCCTTACCTATATTTCTCGATGCCCACGGGCTTCAGCGAAGACAAATGGATTCAGGCGATGGAGATTCGGCCCGGCAACCGCTCGGTCGTTCACCACGTCATCGCCTACGCGCAGGACCAGTCCGTCAAGGATACCAACCCCGGCGGCGAGGGCGAACTGCGTCGCGGGCGCACGCATCTCGGAGGCATCACGCCGAATAAGACGGGCGTAGTTTACGGGCCCGGCATGGCGCGGTTGATTAAGAAGGGAAGCAACATCGTCTTCCAGATGCACTACACGACGAGCGGGCAGGTGACGAAGGATCGCACGAAGATCGGTTTCGTCTTCTCTAAAGAACCGGCCAGGAGAGCGCTGATCACGGGCAATGCGATCAACGCGCGGTTCGTCATCCCCGCCGGCAACCCGGGTTACGAGGTCAAAGCCTCAAAGGTGCTCGACGAAGATGTGCTGATCACGTCCTTCATGCCGCACATGCACGTGCGCGGAAAGTCGTTCGTCTACACCGCCGTTTATCCTGACGGGCGCTCGGAGATTCTTCTCAATGTGCCGAAGTATGATTTCAACTGGCAGCACACGTACATTCCGAAGCAGCCGATCGCGCTTCCGAAGGGCTCGCGGATAGATTGCGTGGCCCACTTCGACAACTCGGCGAAGAATAAATTCAATCCCGATCCGAGCAAAGAGGTGCGCTGGGGCGATCAGACGTGGGAAGAGATGATGATCGGCTGGTTCACTTATATACGCGCCGATCAACCGAAGCATAACGCCGCGGCGTCGGGCCAGTAATCAACGAGCAAGCAGCGCGGCGAAGGGGACCTATAATCACAAGGCTTCAGGGCGCGTAATAACCCTGGCGGGTTCTTATGCGTAGATTCGGCCGCTTTGGCGCGCGCACGCTTATTCTTTTGAAACCGCCGTTGGCCCGTTCGTCGGCCGAGTAGTAGCCGAACAGGTATTGCGCTTGAAGCTCCTCGGCGATTTGCCGGAAGATCGATTCCAGCTCTTCGATCTTCGCGAGGTTGAATGCCTGGCCTCCGGTCTGGGCGGCCATGGCCTCCAGAATACTTTGTCCCTTGAGGCTGATCTGGTTCAGCCTGATTCCCCCTCCGCTCGGGTTGATCGAATAGAAAAGGCAATCCTTCTTCTGCAACTCCCGCAGCGCGTCGTTCAGATTATGGCGCTTGCTAAAATTCTCTTCGCCGTCAGAGATCACCACAAGGACGCGCCGGCTACCCGGCTCGGCGGTCTTGTCCAGGTAGTGCGCGGCTTCGACTATCGAATCGAAGAAGGCCGTCACTTCCTTCACAGGCACAATCGACATGATGCCCGTGATTGCATCATTGCTGCTCGTGGTGCGCGCCTTGATCATCTTCGGAGTCATGCCGATTGAAAAGAGAGAGACGGCGTCGCTGGGTTTGAGCACTTCTTTGATGAATTGAACCGCGGCCTGCTGTTCAAAGGTGAACTGTCCTTGCAGGCTGCTTGAGACGTCGAATAACAGAGCTATCTCCACAGGGGTCTTACCCGGCTCGCCTAAAGAGACCACTTCCTGTGGCCGCCCTTCCTCTTCGATCACGACATCTTCGGCCTTCAAATCCTTGACCGGTACGCCTCGCGCGTCGGAGGCGGAGACGGGCACCAGGACCAGCCGCGAGCTGAGGCGTATGCCATCATCCTGGTCCTGAGCCGCGGCGGCCGGGGGTGGCTCGGGCGGTACGGGCGGTATCGGTTCTTGCAACGATTGCCCGATTACGCCCGGCGCGCTTTGCTTTTGATTTGATGATCCTGCCGGCGCGGCTATGCTTGCCAGCAGGACAAAAGAAATGCCAAGCGAAAATGCACGCAAAGTAGTTTTACTCCTGATTGACATCGCGCGCTCTGCGCACAAAGCCAACCTGAAAAGGGTTGAGGCGCGACCATAGGTTCACGGGGGCTTCGCTACCTGATTGGCTAGAATCCGATAGCTTTGCGTGTACGAACCTATAATCGCGCCTCGTGGCGAGCTGTTCGATTAGTCGCGCTGGTCGCCGCTGCTCGACGGGCGATCCACGGTCACCGGGGTCGTAAGGCCGCGGCTGACGAGAATCTTAACCTCGACGCGGCGATTCTGTATTCGCCCTTCGCGGGTAGAATTATCGGCAACCGGTATCGCCTCGCCGTACCCGAACGGCAGAATTATCCGCCGCAGCGGTATTTCGTGCTGCCGGGCCAGATACTTGACCACGGCATCGGCGCGCTGCTCGCTCAGCCGGTCGTTCAGGCGCGAGGAGCCGTCGGCGGAAGCGAACCCTCGCACTTCGATAACGAATCCGCGCTCGTTCTTGGCCTGGTTAGCGATATCGTCGAGCAACATCTTGGCTTCGGATGAAAGCACGGCGCTTCCTACCCTGAAGTTGATCGTCGCAAGCTTTCGCTCTTCGAATTCGTCGAGCGACGTTATACGATCATTGGTTTTGTTGACCCCATCGACGGCAACTTCCGCCGTCTGAAGCGCCGCGGCCGCGCCGCCCTTGGCGAGATTGGCGACCTGGGTCAGCTCTTCAACCTGCCCCGACAATCGCTGCGCGTTCTGCTCAGCTTCCGTAATGCGGGTCTCTGCTTCGCCAACTCGGTTCTCAACCGGCACTACCTGAGAGTTAACCGAGAGAGCGATTCTCTGAGCGTCGTCAGAAAACTTGATCTTCTGGGCGACAAGCGCGCCCGACCCATCGCCGCGCCCTTCGACCTCGACATACAGGCCGCGGATCACGTGCGCTGTCGTATATTTCTTGGAGCTGCGGAAAGGATTGCCCTTTTTCTCTTCAACCTTGGCGGTTGCCGGCAACTGGACGGTCATCTCTGCTCCCGTCATATCGCGCAGGATGAAACTGTCATTATCACGATTGAGAATCAATCCCTGCACTTTCATTTTCTGACCGGATGCGACTTGCGTCTGCATCTTGCGAGAATCGGTTCGCTCTCCGTTGTCAATGGTTTGAGCATAACTGATCATCGTCAGGCACAACATCATCATGGTGGATTTCAAGATCGACATCTTTTTCATATTTTTTCTCCAAACACGGGTGAGATTTTTCTCATGTAGATTGAAAGCCGGATGGTTCTATTCCATATGGGAATCCGGCCTGCTCGGCTGTCGCTAACTGCGGTCGGATGCGGCTCAAAATCTTCCGCGCGATTAAGGAGCGAACGGAGAGTTTGCACGCCGGTCACTTCCTGACCAGCGCCCCATTCGTGCGCGGCAATCCTCTTCAGGTAGATCCGGAGCTTGTTCATCCTTAGATAATCAGTGCAAAAGGCGTGCAACACAAAAAGCCGCTTAACCGGTACTATCGCCAACTGCTAAAGCGTTTAATTTCATCACATGCAAAAAATGACCATTTCCATACGGTCCCTTTTACTATGTAAATTTTTCATGACGATCCTGCCTCAACGGGTTGTTTTCGTACGCGCCTGAGCGTAGCGCGCAACTCTTACTTTCAACCGGCAAAAAGGAAACTGTTGACATGATTTGCGTCTGTTCATACCATAGGGCCCACAAGAGCGACGCCTATTTTGAGGGGCACGCTCTAAAGATAATAACGCGACGCTGAAGAGTAATTTTTTAGCAGTATCCTAACTCCCCGCTCATTTGGTAAGCCTGTCCTAGCTTCTAATGCCTATGGGCGAGATGATTTCACAATTCCATCAAACATTGTGCGCGGGTCGGCAACAGGTCGAACCGATCAAGTCGCCCGTGCTGGTCATAGACGATGACCGCGATACGTGCGAGATGGTCTGCGCGTTCCTGTCAGGCAGTTATGATTGCGATGCCGCCTGTGATGGTCATCAAGCCATAGAAAAAATCAGAACCAACCACTACTCTACGATTATCGCCGACCTGATGATGCCGCATGTTGATGGCTATGCCGTGATCAGTAACGCCGCGGTCTTCGCGCCGGCCACGCCGGTAGTCGTGGTGACCGGGCTTGCCGACACTGAGAGCGCGGTCAGGGCGATGAAGATGGGCGCTTTTGATTACATCACCAAGCCTTTCGATCCCGACCATCTGGAGCTGAGTGTCAGGCGCGCGGTCTCTCATCACCTCCTGGCGAAAGTCGCGCGGCAGAATGAGCAGCAGTTGAATGAGTACGTCGCGAGGCTCAAGCACTCGGATGACAGGTTGAGCCGAGCGCTTAAGGAGCTGGACTCCAACTATGACGTCATACTGGGCGCGCTGACCGCCGCGCTCGAAGCTCGCAATGTGGAGACGCGAGGCCACTCGGATCGGGTCGTGACCTACAGCCTCAGGCTTGCGCGCGAGCTGGGCCTGGACGAATCCGAGATGAAGGCCCTTGAGCTAGGAGCACTGCTCCACGACATTGGAAAGATCGGCGTCGAAGATAAGATACTGCTCAAGCCCGCAAGGCTCACGAGTGATGAATGGGTAGAGATGAGAAGGCATCCCGAGAAGGGGGCGCAGATAATAGAAGGTATCCCGGCCCTGCGCCCGGCGTTACCTGTAATCACCCAGCGCCATGAAAGATGGGATGGCAGAGGGTATCCAGCAGGACTTGCCGGTGAGCAGATCGACATCAAGGCGCGCATATTCGCGGTCGCGGACGCCGTTGATGCCATCACGTCTGATCGTCCGTACGACAAAGCGAGGAGTTTTGAAGTGGCGTGCAATGAACTGAAGAGAAAAGCAGGCACCCAGTTTGATCCCCTGGTAGTCGAGGTGTTTTGCCGCGTTTCGCTTGAAGAATGGGCGTCGCTGGCAAAGCGGCCGTAGCCCGCGAAACTTACCCTCCGCCATTCTCCCACCAGACCGCGGCCAGTATTTCGGGAATACTGTTTTTAGTTTATCGCGTCCGTTGCTGACGCCCGGTCCAGATTTTTAGAACCCGTCTGGTATACTGCTTGTCTTTGGTGAAAAAAGATGGCTCGACTGAGTGAATTGCCAGGACGGACCCTCGACGGAAAGTATCACCTCGACAAGCTGCTGGGGCAGGGAGGCATGGGCGCGGTCTATCTTGCCACGCACCTTGGAACGAAGCGGCCTGTCGCGCTTAAAGTGATCGCCCCCCAGTTTATGGGGAACGAAGAGTTTGTGGAGCGGTTCCGCCGTGAGGCCGAAGCCGCGGGCCGGCTGCGCCACCCGAACGTCGTCAACGTCACGGACTTCGGCTTCACAACCTCGGGCTCGATGAACCTGGCATACCTCGTGATGGAGTACCTCGACGGCGGCTCACTCGCCGACATATTGAAAGAGCGGGGCCGGCTGCCGCTCGGCTTCGTGATAGATGTTGTCGAGCAGATATGCCTGGCGGTCAACATGGCGCACGAGCAGGGCATTATTCACAGGGACCTGAAGCCCGATAACATCTGGTTACAGCCGGACCAGCGCGGCGGGTATAACGTAAAGGTCCTCGACTTCGGGCTCGCAAAACTTCACGACGCCGCGCCGGCAAGCGCGGCGTGGCGACTTGCGACAGGCAAGCGCGATCGGGCGACACAGGTTTCGAAGAAGTCGGAGACCATGCAGGTTCTCGCCGCTACCACGCCCCAACGACAGGAGACGGCAGATGGTGAAGCGGCGACGCAGATTCAGATGCAGTCTGATACTGACGAAGACCAGACACAGCTTTTCGACCAGCGGACATCCGCGAACGCGCCCGACCTTGAGGCGGCCACCCGGCCACAGCCGTTGATGAATACGGATAACGATGGAACGCGCACGCTGCCGCAGGACTCGTTGTCGGGGGGGCAGGATTTAAGCTCGGCCTCTTCGTCAAACCTTACGCGGGTCGGGGCTGTCATGGGGACGCCGCTTTACATGTCGCCCGAACAATGTCGCGGCGACCTGCTGGATCAGAAATCCGACATCTACGGCATGGGCGTTATCGTCTACCAGATGCTCGCGGGAGCGACGCCGTTCACGGGCGACATGGCCGAGCTTATAGACAAGCACACTGGTGAGCAGCCCGCACCCCTGACGGAAAAGCGCGGCGACATCCCAAGGTCAGTATCGGAAATTGTCATGGCGGCGCTGGCCAAGAACCCGGCGGAGCGACCTGAAAACGCCGGGGTATTTGCGAAGGCTTTGCGCGCCGCCGCCGAAAGCGACCAGCAAATAGTCCAGGAAGCGCGGTCATATTATTACAACCATATACCGGGTTTCCTGTTTCTTTCCGTGATCATAAATCTGCCATTCGCGATTTCGTCGGTTGCGCTCGCCGCTAAATTCGTGTGGACAGAAAGCACAAGATCGGCGCTGGCCGAGACGCTTTTCTGGATAGCGGTCTTCTTATTCATACAGGTGGCCAACAGATTGAACATCGCGGCCTGCACGTTGGCCATCAACAGGTTGCGTCTGAGGCCGTCCGACCCGCTGCGGATTCGCTCGATTCTCTTTAACCTGATCAAGCGATTGCCGTCCCTGTTGATAACGAGCCTGCTGGCCGATCTGATCGCAATGGCTAATCTGGTCAGGCTGATAATCCCCGGGTTGAAATCTTTCGTCGATTACTCTCTCGTGTCATCGGTCGTGGTGATGGAGAAAAAGAGCGCTCGCGCGGCGCTCTCTCGGTCCAGGGCGCTAGCGGATCGGCTCCGCCATCTGGCGAGCTGGGCAACCCTTCGCAGCATTTCATTAGTTATATGCTCGATACTATTTTTGCCGGCCATGGGCGCGGCGGTGGCAATAATCTTCGCCGAGTCTTCGGTCAGTAGCGGGCCGTTTAGAGAAATCTATCCGGTGATGATAAGCTTCGGCTGGTTCTTTATAATCTTGTTGTACTCTTACAACGCGCTTCCGATTATCCTCACTTACTTCAAAGCCCGCCAGGCCCTTGGCGAAACGCTTGAAGAGGCAGCCTACCACGGGCTCGATCAAGATAAGATGTCAAAGCATCGGGGCCTGTTAAGTCGCAAAACACTACTATGGATTGCCGCGCCGATCATTATGATGGGGCTGGTGATCTATACCATTAGCCTCACGGGAACGCGCCGGCAGGACACTCTATCGATATTCGCAATGAGGGGCAGGTACAAAGAAGTTAAGAGGATGCTCGAGGCGGGCTCGGACCCGAACGAAAGAACGCAAAACGGTCGCACCGCGATAATGTCCGCGGCGAGCCAGGGGTACACAGACGTGGTAAAGGCGCTGATTGAGGCGGGCGCCGACGTGAACGCAAAGGACAATGACGGCGATGCCCCTTTGCACGATGCGGCGGTGCAGGGGCGCACGGACACCGCGAAGTTGATGATCGGATCGGGGGCGGATGTGAACGCGACAAATAACGCGGGGGAAACCCCGCTGATGCTCGCGGCTAAGAGAGGCTTTACCGATTATGTGAGAACATTGCTCGCTTCGGGCGCCGACGCAAACGGGAAAGATAATAAAGGCAAGACCGCGCTTGAGTACGCTGAAGAAGAAGGGCGCACGGATATAATCAGGGCGCTCACGGGGGCGGGCGCCGGGAAATAAAAGAGGCTTCCCTGCCATTCACAGCTCACCCGCTTGGGGCCCCTTAGCTTCATCCGAAACTAACAAGAGCCGCAACATCGACTTTATGCTGCCCGTGTGCTAATATCCATGTGTTCGTTGTAGCAGCGTGTGTGCTGTTGCTCTTAATGATTATTGGAACGACCCGCTGTTCGGAGAGTGTTTGATTAAGTTTTTCATCCCTTCCCGCAAAGCCTCGGAAATTCCTCATAACAAGTTTCAGGAGAAACAATGACTAAAAGAATATATGTAGGAAACCTGTCGTATCAGACGACGGAAGACGACCTAACTGGCCTGTTCGAGCAAGCGGGCGAAGTCGAGTCGGCTACTATAATCACCGACCGCGACACCGGTAGGTCGAAGGGCTTTGGCTTTGTCGAGATGGACAACGAGAATGCTGAAAAAGCAATCGCGCAGTTCAACGGGACAGAACTTAATGGCCGTTCGCTGACAGTCAACGAAGCGCGCCCGCGTGAAGAGCGGTCGGGCGGCGGCCGTAACAGCAACGGCGGCGGTCGCGGCGGATACGAAACGTTACTAAGCCCACCCGAAAATGAGAACTGATGGGGAGGCAAATTCAGGTTATATCCTAATTAGTCTCTCCACCCTCTAAATGCAGGCGTATTGCGTCTGGCCTGGAGGGTACATGCAGATGAAGATGGACGATGTCCTGATCTATAAGGATTCTCAAGAATCTATGCAGTACGGGACCGGAGTTGTGACATCAGTAACCTCTGATGAATACACGATACTATGGTCGGGTCGCGGGTTGACCAAGTATAGACGCTCAATACTTGACGGGAAATTGCAGCAGATCTTTCAGCGCGTAGA
>CAWHTK010000025.1:0-245039 GCA_963832205.1 Blastocatellia bacterium
GAATAGCTTCGCGACCACGCCGGTCTTCAACCGGAGGATGGATGGCGCATGCTCATGCCCTGCGCGCACTCCTCCTGGCTGCCAACGCGGCGCGCGGGTCAGACGACGGGCTCCATGATCAGCCGGCTATCTCCCTCGGGCTCTATGCACTGGCTGACCGGGACCTCCTCGCCATGCCTGAGCCTCTTTAAACCCTTCGTGCTCGGTCGAGGAAAAATCTCTACCGGACCAGTCGCGGGCGCTGAATTCGGCTCTGGGAGCCTGTTCTGGGCTCACGAGTATTTGCACAGGCTTTCGCTCAAATCATACGCGGCGGCGAAAGCAGCGTTTGACGACGAGAGGGACGCGCTTGAATCCGAAGCAATGTCCGTTCAGGCATCGGCTGAGCCTTCAGTTATGGAAGCTTATTGGGAGAGGCATCTCCAGGCGATTCCAGGTTGGATCAACGCGGTCGAAAAAGAGATTGGCAATCCACGACGCGCGGGGCTGTTTCAAAAGTACTGGGCCGACCAGAACGGGCTTGACCGAATCCCTGCGTCCTGGCCGGCAAAGGCAAAAGCCGGCGCGGGCTAGTGTATAGGTTCCGTGGGAGGTAAGCTTTTAAAGGCGTTGCAAAAAAGTCTGACAGAAGGTCTGATGTTGGAAGCCCCGCAGGGGACGAAATGTTTATAGAAAACGGCTTGAATATTCCTGAGCCCCGGTAGCGGCGATATGTAACATCCCGCCCCTAACGGGGCCGGTTCTTATCAGAGAAACCTTTTATAAACGTCTACGCCCCTACAGGGCTTCCAAGATCAGATTGGACAATCTTTAAGCAACGGCGCTTTTACACCTCAATGACGACGGGCATAATCATCGGTCGGCGGCCTGTCGCTTCTGTATGAAGCGCTTTAGCGCGAGCCTCACTCTTCTCTTTAATCACCGCGTAATCAATGCGCTCTTCGTGGCTCGCCGTTCGGACGGTATGTTCGACAAGCTGCTTCAGCTCCGAAACATGTCCGGAATCCTCTTCGTGAATAAAGCCGCGGGTCACAATCTCCGGGTCGGATTCAAGCTCGCCCGAGGTCGGGTTGATCGCGACTATCGGCACGACGATGCCGTCATAAGAGAGGTGCTTGCGGTCGCGAACCACCATTGTCTTCGACTTCGCCGTACGCGGCGTCAATAAAAGTGCGGCCCACGAACTCTTTGGCGACAATCTCGGCGCTGTTCTCGTCCAGCTCAAGCACATCGCCGTTTTCAAAGACGATGATGTTTCGGGGTTCGACGATGCCGAGGCCGCTCGCCCATTCCTTGTGGCTGATAGAGCTGGCGGTACTCGCCGTGAATCGGAACAAGAAATTTCGGGCGGGCCGCCTCGATCAGGATCTTTAAATCCTCCTGGCTGCCATGCCCGGAAACATGTACGCGCGCCATTGAACTATCAATCACCCTCGCGCCGCGTTTATAACAATGCGAAATCAGACGCGAAATTGCTCGCTCGTTTCCGGGTATGTTGCGCGCCGACAAGACGACAGTGTCGCCTTCGCCCACAGACAGATTTTTATGCTGGTCAGTGGCCAGCCGCGTCATAGCAGACATCGGGTCGCCCTGGCATCCTGCGGCGAGCAGCAACAGCTGGTCATCATCCGTCTGCCGCGCCTCGCGATGGATTGATGAACAGGCCATCGGGAATATCAAGCTGGCGAAGGCTATCGGCCGTCTCGACATTTCTGAGCATACTGCGGCCCAGCAAAGAGACATTGCGGCCAAACTCTTGCGCAAGGTCGAGGACGATCTGAATCCGGTGGACCGAAGAGGTAAAACAACTGACTATGATGCGGCCGTAGGCTTGCTCGAATATATTCTCGAGCGCCGGAATGACCGCGCGTTCGGAGAGTGTGCGGCCGGGACGCTCCGCGTTCGTCGAGTCTGCGAGCAACGCCAGCACGCCCTGGTCGCCCAACTCGTTCAACCGCTTCAAATCAATCGAAGGCCCGACCACCGGCGTGTCATCAACTTTGAAATCGCCCGAATGAATCACCACGCCGACCGGCGTAGTGATGGCGACCGCCGCGCAAGAGGTCAGGCTGTGGGAAACGTGAACCCACTCTACCTCGAAATTGCCGGTCCTCACGCGCTCTCCGGTCTCGACTGCATGAAGCTGCGCAATATCTGAGAGCCCGTGCTCGCCCAGCTTGTTTTCAAGAAGCGCGAGCGTAAAGTGCGTCCCGTACACGGGCACGTCAACTTCTTTGAGCAGAAAAGGGACGGAGCCGATGTGGTCCTCGTGGCCGTGGGTCAGAACGATTGCGGTTATCTGGTCTTTGTACTCGTCGATGAAGGAAAAGTCAGGGATGATTATGTCAACGCCCGGCAGTGTCTTCTTCCGGAAAGCCCATCCCGGCGTCGAGGATGATGGCCTCGCCGCCGTATCGCATCGCCATCATGTTCATTCCGAAAACGCCCACTCCGCCAAGCGGAATAATTTCAAGTTTGCCTACATTCATATTTTGTCCGATGGACCATCTTCTCTGCCGTTACCCCATACGTGGCGTGGCAGGGTGGTCAATTAACATTTCATTATAGCAGCAGAGTCCGTGGCCCCGAACCGCCAATTTCATTCGTCGAACAGCGCATGGTCCAGGGCGGCGAATTCTTCAATAGTCAACGTCTCTGCCCTCCGTCTCGGGTCTATTCCTGCCCGCTCCAGGCTTTCGGCGAGCGGCCTTTGAATGCCAAGCACGGGCGCGGCGGCTTTCATGTTATTGAGTATCGTCTTGCGCCTTTGCGCGAAGGCGGCTTTGACGACCGCAAAGAATCGACGCTCGTCCGCGACTCGCGCCAGGGGGTTATCTCGAACCTTGAGGTGGACTATCGCAGAATTGACTCTGGGAGCCGGTTTGAAGGCGTCCGGCGGCACCACGAATAGCTTTCGCGCCTCGCAGTAGAATTGAACCAGGACTGAAAGATAGCCATACTCTTTCGTCCCCGGACCGCTCGCGATCCTTTCGACAACTTCGTCCTGAAGCATCAGCGTCATGTCGTAAATCAAGTTGCCGAGACCTATCAAACGCTCGATGATCGCGGTCGATATGTAATAAGGCAGGTTCGCTACTACGCGCACGCGGTCGGCATCAGCCCCGGTCAAATCCTTTGATGCCGCGCGGGCCGATGAGATCAACTCTACCCAGTTCACCTCAAGCGCGTCGGCCTGAATGATCGCGAGATTCGGAGCGTCGAGCATCTCGCGCAGCCGTTCAATAAGGCGAGAGTCTATCTCGACCGCCGCCACGTACCCGCTCTGTCGCGTAAGCAGCCCGGTGAGCGCGCCCATGCCGGGGCCGATCTCGATGATGAGATCGCTCCTCCGGGGCGCAACGGAGTCAACGATCTTGCTCGACACGCTCTGGTCAATCAGGAAATTCTGGCCGAGGCTTTTCCTGGCCCTGATCTGTTCACCCTTCATTGATTATTCTATCGGCAAACGGCAGCAGCTCTCTGCACCCGTCGCCCGCGCCGCACAGCACATAAACGCTGTGCGCGCGCATATCAGCCAGTTGCTTCAGAACGTTTTCGAATCGAGAAGCATGCACCTCTGTCAATTCGAACGCGCGAATCTCTCGCGACAGAACCCCCGATGATCTAAGACTCTCAAGCTCTTCACGCGCGCCGAGAATGATCAGCGGCCTGTGGCGCACCCGGCTCATGCAAAATGAGGCTAGCTCCGCGTTCAGGTCGTGGAGCGGGCCGAGAAGGATGGCGTCAGCTTCAGACGCCGCTTGCAAAAATCCCTCGGACGGTTTCCACTTCGACATACCGGCGCGGGCCGTATCGACAATCGCGACGGAGACGAAAGGGATATGCCGGCGTATGAATTTCAAATAGGCCTCGTTGACTTTCGAAGCCTCTTCTTCGCATAGCCCTACCTCGACCGATATGCCCGCATTCCGCAACAGCTCGATCCCGCGCCCGCTGACGCGCGGGTCAGGGTCTTTCATGGCGATCACCGCTCGCGCTATACCGGCTTCAATCAGCGCGTCGGTGCAGGGTGGAGTTCGGCCGTGATGGCAGCACGGCTCAAGCGTGCAGTAGAGCGTCGCGCCCGCGGCAAGATTTCCCGCCATCTCAATCGCGCAGACTTCGGCGTGCTTGAGCCAATCATAACGATGGTAGCCCTCTCCTACAATTCGGCCATCCTTGACCAGCACGGCCCCTACCATCGGGTTCGGGCTGACAAGCCCCACGCCCCGACGCGCCAGCTCAAGCGCTCTTTTCATGTATTCAAGCTCGTTCATCGATGCGTTGCCGGCCGGGCTCAGAGTCTGTAGCGCGCGTTAGTGGGGATTTCGTACCCATCCATCTTGATATTCTCTATCTTCAGCGTGGCAGAGGCGGTGAACTCAAGACCGTGGTCCTCACCGCGCAAGAGCTTTGGATAACCCGCCGCGGCAATCATCGCGGCGTTGTCGGTGGTCAGGACCGGGCTCGGATAATAGACGGGCGCGCCGAAATCTTCGGCCCTGACCGCGCTCCTCAGCGCGCTATTGCAGGCGACGCCGCCCGCGAGAATAACGGTTCGTGGCTTGTGGCGCTTGACCGCTGATCGCATGCGCGAAAGAAGCGAGCGGACTACTTTATCTTGAAAACTGGCCGCAAGATCGGCAATCCTCTGCCCGGGCTCCGCGCCTGACATGATCGGCTCAATCCGATTCTCGCGCACGTACCTGAGCACCGCCGTCTTGAGCCCGCTAAAGCTAAAGTCCAGGTTAGGCGAATCCATGCGCGGGACAGTAAAGACCAGCCCGGCCGCTTTGTAATCACCATGCTGCGCAAGGCGGTCGAGAACAGGCCCGCCCGGATAGCCCAGCCCCAGTAGCTTGGCGACTTTGTCATAGGCCTCGCCCGCCGCGTCATCGCGCGTTCGGCCAAGCACGGCGTAGCTTCCCTCTTCGGGGATCAGGAAGAGCGTCGTATGCCCGCCCGAAACTACGAGAGCAAGCGCGGGGTAGTTAACTGGCGGGTTCTCGAATACGACGGAATAAATATGTCCTTCGATGTGATTGACGCCCACGATGGGCTTTCGCGAAACCAGCGCCAATGATTTGGCGAAGCTGATGCCGACAAGCAGAGAGCCGATCAGTCCCGGCCCCTGAGTTACCGCCAGGCCGTCAAGTTCGCCAAGCTCGACCCCGGCTTCCTCCAGAGCCGCGCGCACGACCGGCGCGATGCGGTCGAGGTGCTCGCGCGATGCAAGCTCCGGGACGACGCCGCCGTACGGCGCGTGAGTCTTGATCTGTGAAGCTATGACGTTAGATTTGATCACGCGGCCATCTTCTATCACTGCCGCCGATGTCTCGTCGCAAGAGCTTTCAATACCTAATGTGAGCATTCCTTGAATATTCTACACGACAATTATTCTCCTTGCGCGGGCGCGGGCTTAAAACCTCGCGCCGGAACTGTGCTCGGAGCTGAAAAGCTGTATAATCGCGTCCACCAAAAAAGGAGGGAGAGAGATTTGAAAGCAGCAGTCGTTCACGAATACAAGCAGCCGCTCAGGGTAGAAGAGGTGGCGACGCCCACGCCAGGGCCGGGAGAAGTCATCATCAAGGTGGAGGCATGCGGCGTATGCCATTCGGATCTGCATCTTGCCGAGGGCGATTGGAAACCGCTGTTAAAGATAGTCAAGATGCCGCTCATACCAGGGCACGAAGTTGCCGGAAAAGTAGTCGCAATTGGCGAAGGGGTCACGGAGCTTGAAATCGGCGACAGGGCCGGCGTCGCCTGGACGCACTGGACGTGCGGCGAATGCGACATGTGCCGTGAGGGTCGAGAGAACCTCTGCTCCAAACAGGTAATAACCGGCGCCACGGTCGATGGCGGCTACGCGGAGTTCATCAAAGCCCGCGCCTCGCATGCTTTAAAAGTGCCCGAAGGGCTCTCCTCCGAAGAAGCGGCGCCGATGTATTGCGCGGGCGTTACCGTTTATCGCGCGATAAAACTTGCCGAAATAGAACCGGGCCAGCGCGTCTCCATCGTCGGCATCGGCGGGCTGGGCCATCTTGCCGTTCAGATCGCGAAGCATTATGGCGCGGAGGTCGTGGCCATCGACGTTGCCGACGACAAGCTTGAGCTTGCTCGCGAGCTGGGAGCGGACGTGACGATAAACGCCGCGCAGGCGAACGCGGTGAAGGAGATGCGAAACCTCGGCGGCATGCACAGAGCAATCGTCACTTCAGCGGCAAAGGCCGCGTACGATACCGCGCTTTTCGGGCTCAGGGGGAACGGCAAGCTGATGATCGTAGGTATGCCGGCCGATAACATTTCATTACCCGCGATACTCTTGCGCGAAATCACCGTGATGGCCTCGGCCACGGGAACGCGCAAAGACCTCGGCGAGTTACTCGATCTTGCCGCCGCGGGCAAAGTAAAGTGCAAAGTAGAGACGCGGCCGCTCGACCAGATAAATGATGTCTTTGAAGAAATGAAGCAAGGCAAGATACCCGGCCGCATCGTGCTTGCGATGTAGAATCTCTCGGAGGAATCTGTCATGGAGCGTCTACCGCTAGACAAGCTCGGAGCGCGCGAAACTGCTCCGGGGCGCGTGAGGTTTGGTTTATTAACTCCTGGCATCTCAAACGCGGATGGCTCGCGGATCGCGGTCCGAATAATTAGCCGGGAGGACCAGTTTATTCAGGCGGTCCCACCCGTCGAGTTGACACTCGACCACGGCATACTGGATGGGCACGGTGATTTCTGGTCCGGCGAGATACTGCTCGAACCGACTGTCGAGACTGAAGAGACTTTACTTTATCGATACGTTCTTAAAAGACCGGGCAAGCCTGAGATCGATAACATCATCGACCCGTTTGCGCGGGAGTTCGGCCAGGGCCACCTGTCCGCGATAACGCTCGGCTACGTGCCCTATGAGTTTAGCGAAACGGAGTCAAGCTACAAGACGCCTTTTATCGCCGACGCGATCATCTACGAGCTGATGATCGCGGAATTCGGTGGAGACATCGAGAACACCATAAGGCTGCTCGATTATCTCGACGACCTTGGCGTTAATGTCATCGAGGTGATGCCTGTTTCAAACGTCGCGGCGCGGCTCAACTGGGGGTATGATCCTATTGGGTATTTCGGCATCGATGAACGGTTCGGGAAGCGACGCGATTTTCAGAGGCTCGTTGACGAAGCGCATAAAAGGGGTATCGCGGTCGTCATCGATTCTGTCTATGGTCACGTCGATGGCCGCCATCCATACGCCTGGCTATATGATCAACTGGGCGGCGCGATCCCCAATCCATTCATCGGTCCATTCGGCACGGACGAATTCGGCAAGAGCACCGATTCAACAAAAGGTTTACGCGCGATTTTTTTACACAGTTAACGTTCAGTGGCTTGAGACTTATCACGTTACGGGTTCCGCTATGACGCGGTGCAGCAGTATTGGGACCGGGAGAATAATAAAGGATACCCGGAACTGGCCGCGGCCACTCGCGCATTCGTAGCGGAGAAGCAAGGATCGACGGATCACTTTCAAAGGTTTTTCCAGACTGATAGCGAGCTTCGGCTCATACAGATCGCGGAGTTCTTAAGCAACCCTCCCGATGTTTTAAACCGGACGGTAACCGTATCGACATGGCAGGACCAGACAATGGCCGCCGCCAGGGAGTGCGCGCGCGGCGCGCCCGGCGCGATTGAAGAGCTTGGCAAGCGGATCGGGCTTGTTGGCTATCCGACGAGCGTAACGACCGGCAGCGTTACGGTCACGAAATCTGCGCTTCAGTATATCGAAAATCACGACCATAAAAGGTTCATCTGCGAATTCGGGACCGTGTTCAGACAAGGCGGCGAGAATGATTTGCTAAAAGAAGGCGACCGCGAGAATAAATGGTTCAAGGTGCAGCCATATCTTATAGGGTTGCTGACGGCGAAGGGAACGCCTTTACTGTGGCAGGGGCAAGAAATCGGGCAGAGCTATTTTGTGCCTGACCCCGGCAGTAAGGAGAGCTGGGGCCGGGTGCTGATGTTTCGCCCGGTCGATTTCAATTTTTTTTATGACCCCATCGGAAAGAGCCTGATCAGGCTGGTGCGCAAACTTACGAGAATAAGAAATGGTGGAGAAGAGTTCCGACGCGGCGACCATTTCTTTTATAACGAAGACGAGTATAACGACAAAGGGCTGCTCCTTTTTTCGCGCCGAATCAATAATACATTTTCGCTTGTGGCGTTGAATTTCACGGACGGAGAGCAAAAGGCGCGATTCGCTTTTCCCATAGCGGGCGATTATGTGGAGCGGCTCGAAGGCCGGAATAGTATCGAGGGCGTGGCTGCAAACGCCCAGGTCGAGCTGAGCGTGCCGAGCAACTACGGCTGCATATGGACCGTTAACCCGTGACCGAATGGCCGCGCGGCTATTCGGCCAGGCTCACCCGCGTCATGCGGTCGCCTTCGCGCAACTGCTTGACCACATCCATTCCTTCGACGACGCGGGCAAAGACGGCGTAGTTCTGATCGAGGTGAGGCGTCGGGCCGAGCGTTATGTAGAACTGGCTCGAAGCGCTGTCTGGGTCCTGAGTCCTCGCCATCGCAACGCCGCCTTCGCTGCCGTGCTTGACGTCGGGCGAGACTTCGAGCTTTATGCGGCGCTCGCGGCCCGTTTGCGGGTCGACGAAACCGCCGCTGCCTGTTCCGTTCGGGTCGCCGCCCTGTATGACGAATCCCGGCACATATCGATGAAAGCTGAGCCCGTCGTAAAATCCGCGGCCAACAAGGTCTATAAAGTTGCCCGCCGTTATGGGGGCCTTGTCTTCATACAGCTCGATAGTGATTTGACCTTTATTTGTTTCGATGACTGCTTTGCGATTTGCCATACGCTGATTCCCTCCTCTTTTGAACTAGCAACTTTACCAGCCGAGTCCAACGCGCACAAGTTGGCCAGCCGCGCGGCGGTAAGACTACTTGCGGATTTACTCGCATGGCATATAATCCAGCCGGTTTACGCGCGAACATTTATTGCGCGAAAGATAATATGCTGACCTTTAATGAACTGATGATGAGCCGGAGTTGGGAACCGATACGAAACTGCCCTGGTCGATATGTATTGCGCGGCGCGCGGCCAGATTTATCGGTTGACGAACTGCTTGGACCGGACATAAAACGCTCCGGTTTGACGTGGAGACGGCCAGGGATACAATCCTGGTCACGTCTCTGGATGATGGCGGCGTGATCTCATACGAGAGGGCAAACGGGACTTACCTGCACACGCTGAACACAGCGGAAGGGTTCCAGAGAAAGCTGCTCGAACTTGGAATAGAGCCGGGCGGTAATGCCGGCGGAGAATAGATGATCAGGCGACGAGATTTTTGTTTGACCATTGGCGCGGCTCTATCGTTGCCGAGAGGAAATCTGTCCGCGCAAAAAAACATCTTCCTGCCGGACCTCTATCGCAGCGCAAGTGGGCAGACAATGCCCTTCCGTTTGTTTATCCCGCGAGGTTATGACAAATCAAAGAAGTATCCGCTTGTGCTCTGGCTGCACGGCGGCGCGGGACGCGGCGATGATAATCTGAAACAGATTTCAGGCGGAAATACTATCGGCTCTCATATTTGGACGCGGCGCGAAAACCAGGCAAAATACCCCTGTTTTGTAGTAGCTCCGCAATGTCCTGATGATGAATTATGGGCGACGCTCGATACGGCGAAGCCTACAAAGCAATTGCAACTTGTAATAGAGTTGATCCAAGGTTTGCGGAAGAGGTATAGCATCGACGCGCAAAAACTTTATGTTGCCGGGCAATCTATTGGTGGCTTTGGGGCGTGGTCATTAATTTCGGGACACCCTCAGATGTTTGCGGCAGCTATACCGATTTGCGGCGGAGGCGACGAGTCCGATGCGGGCAAACTTGCTAGTGTGGCTATCTGGGCGTTTCACGGTGAAAAAGATGAAGCGGTGAACGTGGAGCGCTCAAGAAAGATTATTGCCGCCATCAGACGCGCCGGCGGGACGCCAAGGTATACTGAATACAAGGGTGCGGGCCATGTAATCTGGGATAGGGTTTTCAGCGAGCGCGATCTATTGCCATGGGTCTTTGCCCAAAAGGGGAGCGGGTAAAGCAGGGCCAATTAAAGATTGCGGCAGGCACTCCAGAGGGTCATTCATGAAAAAAAGTCTCAGGTATGTCACCGTCTTATTTGCGTTGCTGCTTATTACCGCGGGGAGCGCATACGGCCAACAAAAGATCACTAAGAACTCGTTTACCTCCGAAGGCAAGGAGCGCTCTTATTACCTCTTCGTTCCCGGGTCGGTTGATAAATCCAAGAAGATGCCGTTGATCGTCATGTTGCATGGCTCTGGCCGTAACGGGCGCGTCCTGATCGAGCATTGGCAAAAGCTCGCCGAGCAGGAAGGCATTATCCTGGCCGGTCCCGACTCGCGCAGCTCCATACTCTGGTCTATACCGGAGGACGGGCCTCAGTTTCTTTATGAGCTTGTCGAAGACCTCAAAGCAAAGTACCCAATCGACCCGCGCCGGGTTTATCTCTTCGGGCACTCGGCGGGCGGGATCTTCGGGTTATTAATGTCGGTGCTGGAGCCAAAGTACTTTGCCGCCGCGGCCATATCGGCAGGCGTCGCTGAAAAAGGAGAATTACGGTTTGCTGGATGAGGCCGAACGCAAAATCCCAATAATCATATTCGTCGGGACGGTAGATCCCCTATTCCCGCTGGTAGAAGTGCGGAAGACGAGAGACGCGTTTGCGGAGCGTGGCTACCCGGTAGAGCTGGTAGAGGTGAGCGGGCTTGACCACAACTACTATTCCCGATCCGCGGAGATTAACGCGAAAGCATGGGAGTTTTTAAAGAAGAATGTGCTTACCGAAGACCCTCAGTACAAAAAGCATAACTTCAAAATGAACTGACGCCTCTAAAGATCAGGTATATGTGATGAACATCTGCTTACCGCCGCTGGCCTGGCGTCTCGGCTCCCCTCCTGACATACAATGCGCGGAGCCGCTCGGCGAAGGCGACTTTTGCACCTGTTACCTCGTCAATCAAACACACGTCCTGCGACTTGCGAAGCACGCCGAGGCCACGGCTTCGATCCGGCGAGAGCGGCTTTTGCTCCCCCATCTCGAATCGCGTCTCGGCGTAAACATTCCCGATATCGAGGGCGCGGGGATACGCCTGGACACGGGCGAAGAATTCATCTTCTACCCACTGGTGCCGGGGGTGATATTGTGGCCGGAGGTCTTGTCCTCGATTGATGAAGCCACCCGTTCAAGCCTTGTCCGGCAGATGGCTGAATTCGCAACCCGCCTGCACAGCTTCCCGGTTGAAACAGCCAGGTCGTGCGGGCTGAAGGAGGTCGA
Organism: Blastocatellia bacterium; assembly: GCA_963832205.1. Taxonomy (GTDB): domain Bacteria; phylum Acidobacteriota; class Blastocatellia; order UBA7656; family UBA7656; genus DATBMY01. Next base: position 11,352 of record CAWHTK010000025.1, read on the forward strand.
CCCTCGTCGATATTTGCCGGAGCTGATGCGCCGTGCCGGAGAGATGATCGCTCGCCGTCTTGACCCGGCGGTCTGGCGATACTACGGGCGGTTGTTTGAGCTTTATCTCGACACTCAGGAGATTACCGACTACGCGCCGTCGCTGTTGCATGGCGACCTCTCACCGGGCCATTTTCTGGGCGACCTTGAACGCTCGACCCTCACAGGAGTGATCGACTTCGGCGATTGCTTTATAGGGGACCGTCACCGGGACTTGATCTTTGTCCTTGAAGATTATGGCAAGGAGATTCTTGATCTTTTTCTGACATTTTATTCTCCCGATGCAAAGCAGCAGGCAAGTTTGCGAGTTCATATTTTCCAGCAGCTCGACAACGTCCAGTACTGCTTGACACAGATGGAGGAGGGCGATCAGGAGGACGTGGAAGAGGCGATACGCACCCTTGTCACCCAGGCCACGACCGACGCGGTTGTTTGAAAAAGAGAAGAGTGCGTGAGAAGACGTTTATACGAGAGGTGCGGCGACAAGTCACCGCTTCAAAAAGCTGCGACAAGTCGCAGCACTCCATAATCCTCTCATTAACACATTATTCCTTCACTGCCCCTGAACCGGAGGAATAGACAACCCGCGCGGCGATCAATATACTGCACAGTCACACTACCACAAGGAATTCAGATGAACGTAACACACCTTTATTGTTCCCTGTGCGGGAAGCGTTACGAGGCAGGCCGGCTTCATAATCTTTGCGAATGCGGTAAGCCCTTGATGGTCGCATATGATCTCGATAAAGCCTCTCGGACTTTAAACAGGGAAACACTGGCGTCGCGAGAGCCAACACTATGGCGCTATCGCGAGGTGCTACCCGTCGAAGATGCAGGCAACATAATTTCGCTTGGCGAGGGCATGACGCCGCTGCTTGAGGCAGGACGGCTCGGCGAACTCGTCGGCATGAGCGATCTGTATATAAAGGATGAATCGCTCAACCCGACGGCATCATTCAAGGCGCGCGGCATGGCGGTCGCCGTATCGATGGCCAAAGAGCTGGGCGCGACTCGACTGGCCGTCCCTTCGGCGGGCAATGCGGCGGGCGCGCTTGCGGCATACGCCGCGCGCGGAGGGCTTGAGGCTTTTATATTTATGCCCAGCGACACACCTCGGGCGAATATAATCGAGTGCCGGCAGATGGGCGCGAACGTTACGCTGATCGACGGACTCATAACGGATTGCGGACGGATTGTCGCCGAGCGGAAACAGGCCGAAGGGTGGTTTGACGTTTCGACCCTCAAAGAGCCTTATCGCGTGGAAGGCAAAAAGACAATGGGCTATGAGCTTGCCGAACAACTGAGATGGGAATTGCCCGACGCGATTATCTATCCGACCGGCGGGGGGACCGGGCTAATCGGTATGTGGAAAGCGTTCGACGAGATGGAGCAGATGGGATGGATTGGCAGCCGGCGGCCAAAGATGATCAGCGTTCAGGCCGAAGGATGCGCCCCCATAGTTCGAGCGTTCGCGGCCGGGGCTGACGCGGGCGTAGAGATTCCAGACGCGCACACGATCGCTTCGGGGCTCAGGGTGCCAAAGGCCGTCGGCGATTTCATTATGCTCGATATACTGAGACGTAGCGGCGGCGGGGCAGTCGCGGTGGCGGATTCCGAGCTGATCGAGGCGGTCAAGGAGTTTGGCGCGCGCGAAGGGGTCTTTGCCGCGCCCGAGGGAGCGGCCTGCCTGCCCGCGCTGCGGCGTCTGTTGGAGCAGGGTCTTATCAAGAGATCGGACCGGGTCGTTCTGTTTAACACCGGGTCCGGCCTGAAATACCTCGAAGCGTTCGGGCAAGACTGATCCGTGTTCGGTTGTGGGCAGACAGTTTCCCATAATTGAAATCGCGGCCCGCGCGTTTTGATCGCGGCCTGGTACTAAGCGGAATTAACAAAGCAATTAGCCAATCGGAGTAAGAATGGCATAATATTTGGCTAATGGATGACGGCACTCGGGGAGTCTAGTTTCGCGTTAGCATTGATTGATGTATTATCACAGGCCGATCTGAGATTGATTGAGGCCGCACAGGAGTAGCAAAAATGAGTTCACCGATATTCTCGCTTCGCAACGTCGAAAAGTTTTATGAGACCGGTGTAGGCAAGGTTTATGTCCTTCGCAGGATAAACCTCGATATAAAGCCGGGAGAGTTCGTTTCCATCATGGGTCCATCGGGAGCGGGCAAGTTGACGCTGCTGCACCTGATCGGCATGCACGACAGCTCGTGGACGGGCGAGTACCATTTCATGGAGCACCCCATCCACAAGCTCGATAAGAAGAAGCGCATGGAGCTTCGTAATAAGAATATCGGATTCGTCTTTCAGAACTACCACCTGCTCGACCACCTGACGGTCTATGAAAACCTCGACATCCCACTCTCTTATCGCGACGTGAAGAAAGCCGAGCGCGAATCTATCGTATGCGACGTGCTCGACCGGTTCCAGATAGTTGGCAAGCGCAACCTCTACCCGACGCAGCTTTCGGGCGGGCAGCAGCAGCTCGTAGGCGTGGCCCGCGCGGTGGTCGCAAGCCCGCACGTGATACTGGCCGACGAGCCTACGGGAAACCTCCACTCTGATCAGGGGCGCGAGATCATGGAGCTGTTCAAGCGGCTTAATGAGCAGGGCACGACCATAGTCCAGGTGACGCACTCGGAGGTGAACGCCTCCTATAGCGACCGGGTGATAAACCTGCGTGATGGCTGGATAGTCAACGACTAAGGTGTTCGTTTCTGGACAAGCCCTTCCCAGAAGCGAAAAGAAGATTGATCGCACGGGGGGTTCCCTCCTGTGTTATTATAAGGATTAAAAGCATTTATACTGTGCGGAGTTGATGGCACGAAACTTCCCTATAAGTACTCGGAGGAAGAGATGGATATACCGCGAAAATCAGCAGCCAAGAAACGCAAAATACGACGGATAGCCTATGCGGCGGCGATCATTATAGCCGTTGCCGGTATCACCGTCGCCGTATCTCAACTCAAGCCCGCCGTCCAATCGCTCGACAAGGACACCGCTTTGATCAGCACGGTCAAGCGCGGCGAGATGAAGCGCGAAGTGCGCGGCCCCGGGACTCTCGTCCCCGAAGAGGTCCGCTACGTCCCCACGATGATCCAGGGACGCGTCGAGAAGAGGTTGTTACAGCCGGGCGAGCGCGTGGCAATCGGCACGGTTCTTATAGAGCTTAGCAACCCTGTGGTCGAGCAGGCTCTGACGAATGCTGAATCGCAGTTCCGCGGATCTCAGGCGAACCTTGCCAGCCTCCAGGCCCAGCTCAAGAAACAGCTTCTCGATCAGGAATCGCAGATCAGCTCCGTTACCTCCGAATATAAGAAGGCCGAGATGCAGGCAACGGTCAACGAGGACCTTGGCAAGAAGGGTCTGAAATCAGACCTGGAAGTTCGCCAATCGAGGATTACCTCCGACGCGCTTGCCGACCGTGTCGAGACCGAGAAGAAGCGGCTCAACGCTACCAAGGAGCAGAACAAAGCGTCGCTCGCGGCCGAAGAGGAGCGAGTCAGGCAATTGCGCGATGCGGTCGAAGTCGCGCGCCGAGACGTTGAATATCTAAAAGTGCGAGCCGGCATCGACGGCGTACTTCAAGCGGTCGAGGTCGAGGTGGGCCAGCAGGTGCAGCCGGGCGCGAATCTCGCCCGCGTCGCCAACCCCGAACGGTTGAAGGCCCAGTTGAGGATCGCCGAAACACAGGCTAAGGACCTGCTGCCCGGCCAGCCGGTCACGATCGATACGCGAAATGGTCTGATACCCGGCCGAGTTATTCGCATCGATCCCGCGGCTCAAAACGGCACCGTTACCGTCGATGCGTCGCTTGAGCCTGAGGGCGAGATGCCGAAAGGCGTGCGTCCCGAGCTGAACGTTGACGGGACGATACTGCTTGAAAAGCTCGACAATGTTCTCTATATTCAGAAGCCCGTTCATGGCCAGGAAGGCGCGCAAATCGGATTATTCAAGCTCGAAGATGCTGACCAGTATGCTGCGCGCGTTCCGGTGCAATTGGGCCGCAGCTCGGTCAGCTTCATCGAGGTCCGAGGCGGACTACAGGAGGGTGATAAGGTCATCATCTCCGACACCTCACAGTATGATTCTGCACAGAGAGTGCAACTGAACTGAAGCCGACACTAATTTGGAGGAAGAGATTATCATGAGTTCATCCGACCAGCCGTTGATCCGGCTTGATGGCGTAACAAAAGTCTTTCTGACGGACGAAGTGGAAACGCATGCACTTTCAGGCGTTCACATGGAGATAAAGAAGGGCGAATACATTTCCATAGGCGGCCCGTCAGGCTGCGGCAAATCGACCTTGCTATCGATACTCGGGCTGCTCGACACGCCTTCGGACGGGCAGTATCAGTTGGCCGGTCGCGACGTGTCGGACCTTCCGCTCTCTGAGCGCGCCCGCGTCCGCAACCGCGAAATCGGTTTCATATTCCAGAGCTTCAACCTGATAGGCGACCTCAACGTCTATGAGAACGTGGAACTCCCGCTCACCTACCGCGGCATGAAAGCCCCGGACCGCAAGAAACGTGTCATGGATGCGCTGGAGCGCGTAGGGATGGCGCACCGTGCAAAGCACCTGCCGAGCCAGCTATCGGGCGGGCAGCAGCAGAGAGTGGCCGTGGCGCGGGCCGTGGCGGGCGACCCGCTCATTCTGCTTGCCGACGAGCCAACGGGCAACCTCGACTCTACGAACGGCGAAGCGGTCATGGAGTTGCTCAGGGAGCTGCACCAGGCGGGCGCGACCATCTGCATGGTCACCCACGACCCGAGGTACGCCAAGCACTCGGACCGTCAGATTCACCTGTTCGACGGCCGCGTCGTCGAAGAAGAGCATGACCCGAAGGCGGAGCACGATCTTAAAGAGAGTGGCTTTGAGGTCGCGGGATAGCTCGGCAAGATGAGGGCGCCAGATCGGGCCTCGCTTTTTGTGGCGCTTAAGTAAACAAGCTCAAATCTGCACGGGCGGGGGACTCCCTGGCGGGGCCGCTTGCCTGTGCAGATTTTGCTTTATCCGGTATAGATTCACGGCCCGCCTTTTTCAATCCTTAACTAGTCTTTGATCAAGCAATCGGGGTAATATAAAAATAAGAGTCATTCTATTTACAGAAAAGAGAAATGAGAGTACAGGATTCTTCTACTGCCAGGATTTTGATTGCCGACGATCAGCAGGATGTTTTGGAAGCACTAAGGCTACTGCTGAAGGCCGAAGGATACCGCATTGAACCCGTCAACTCCCCCTCGGCCATAATCGGGGCGCTCGAAGAGCGCGACTATGATGTTCTGTTGATGGACCTCAACTATGCGCGTGATACGACGTCGGGCCAGGAAGGGCTCGATCTGTTGACCAGGATTCAGAAGATTGACAATTCGCTTCCCATCATCGTGATGACTGCCTGGGGCAGCGTCGATGTCGCGGTCGAAGCCATGAGGCGGGGCGCGCGCGATTTCGTTCAAAAGCCATGGGATAATGCCCGATTGCTTTCGATCGTAAGCACTCAGGTGGCGCTCGGCCGCGCCCTGCGCAAAGGGCAGCGATTGGAGGCGGAAAACGAAGCGCTGCGAGGCGATGAAAAGCTCAAATTCATAGCCGAGTCTCCCGTCATGCATCCGGTCCTTGAGATGATAACAAGGGTCGGCCCATCGGACGCGAACGTGCTTATTACCGGCGAGAACGGTACGGGCAAAGGCGTCGTGGCGCAGATGCTCCACGCCATCTCGCCCCGCGCTTCCAAGCCGATGGTCACGGTCAACGTAGGGGGGCTGTCGGAAGGCGTCTTTGAAAGCGAGATGTTCGGCCACGTGAAGGGCGCGTTTACCGATGCGAAGACCGACCGCGTCGGCCGTTTCGAGCTTGCCGACGGCAGCACGCTTTTTCTTGATGAGATAGCAAACCTTCCCGTAAAGCACCAGCCGAAGCTGCTGCGCGTGCTCGAGACGAGAGAGTTTGAACGCGTCGGCTCGTCAAAGACTCGGCGGGCCGACGTGCGTATAATCTCGGCGACCAACTCGGACTTGAGCGAAGAGGTCAACCAGGGCCGCTTTCGCCAGGACCTCCTCTTCAGGCTCAACACCGTCGAGATTCACCTGCCGCCACTAAGAAACAGGCGCGAAGATATACCAATTCTCGCGCAGCATTTCCTGCGCCAGCACGCAAAGCGGTACCGCAAAGAGATAACGGCCCTTGACGAGAGCGCGATGCAGGCCATCGTCAGGCATGACTGGCCGGGCAACGTTCGCGAGCTGGACCATTCAATCGAGCGCGGCGTTCTTATGTCGCAGGGCGACCAGATGCAGTCGCGAGACCTCGGGCTGCAAGGGGGCCGCGAAGTATCACGCAGGCTGGAAGACATGAGCCTGGACGAGGTCGAAGGCTTTCTCATTCAGAAGACGCTGGCTCAGTGCGACGGCAATGTCAGCCGCGCGGCCGAAAAGCTCGGGCTGAGCCGCAGCGCGCTCTACCGCCGGTTGCAGCGGTTCGGCCTTTGAGGAAGGCGGCCGGCCAACAGGTCCGCGAATCTGAGGCTGCATGTCGATGCTAAAAGATTCCGCACACACCGGTCCCCCACAAATGCCTCCGCCGGCGCGAACGGCGCAGTCAGACACCGCTCTGCGCGAAACCCCGCTTCAACGCTAAAGAGTCTGTCGGACGATACATTGCACCCCGGCGTGCGGCCTTCCCGTTCTCCCGTAAGAAGATTCTCGCTTAGGCGAAAAGAGAGACAACGCCGCCACGACGTTTTTATCTTCGTGCTCTCACTGGCGTCCGGACTTCCCGCCGTCATCTTTTCGATGATCCTGCTGTGGCAGGGAAACTTTACGCCTAAAGTCCAGTGGACGCTCACGGTCTTGATACTGGGCTTCTGGACGGGCTTCGCCGTTGCGGTCAAGGAGCGCGTCGTCTATCCGCTTCAGACATTATCGAACCTGCTCGCAGCGCTGAGGGAAGGCGATTTTTCCATACGCGCGCGAGGCGCAACGCACGACGACGCGCTCGGGGCGGCGATGCTGGAAGTGAATTTTCTCGGCCAGGTTCTGCGCGAGCAGAGACTCGGAGCGCTTGAGGCGACGGCGCTGCTGAGAACGGTGATGGCCGAGATCGATGTCGCCATCTTTACCTTCGATGAGGCGCAGAAGCTCAGGCTTGTGAATCGCGCGGGCGAGCGATTGCTGGACGCCCCTGCCGAAAGAATAATTGGCAAGAGCGCTGTCGATCTTGGGATCGAAGAGTGCCTGGAAGGCGACAGCATCAGGACCATTCAGAAATCTTTTCCTGGCGGGGCCGGTCGATGGGAGGTGCGGCGCGGGACATTTCGCGAGCACGGCGTGCCTCATCAACTCGTGGTTCTTTCCGACCTGAGCCGCGCCCTGCGCGAAGAGGAGCGACAGGCGTGGCAGCGGCTTGTGCGAGTCATCGGGCACGAGCTGAACAACTCTCTCGCGCCGATCAAGTCTATCGCCGGGAGCCTGGAAAATCTCGTCAAGCGCGAGCCACTGGCCGAAGATTGGAAAGAGGACGTCAGCCGCGGCCTGGGCGTCATTGGCTCGCGCGCGGCGTCGCTCAGCCGATTCATGGAGGCTTATTCGAAGCTTGCGAGGTTGCCGCAGCCGACGCTTCAGCCTATAAGCGTGAGCCCTCTTGTGAGGCGAGTCGTGGGGCTTGAAACGCGAATGGCGGTAGAGGTGGGGGTCGGGCCCGAGATCATCATAGAGGCCGATGGCGATCAACTGGAACAGTTGTTGATCAACCTTATTCGCAACGCGGTTGACGCGTCGCAGGAGACCGGAGGCGGGGTGACCGTCGGGTGGCGCCGGCTCAACGGCAACATCGAAATATGGGTGCAGGACGAGGGGCCGGGGCTCTCGAATACGTCAAACCTGTTCGTCCCCTTCTTCACTACCAAGCCGGGCGGGTCGGGGATCGGCCTCGTGCTCAGCCGTCAGATCGCCGAAGCTCATGGCGGCACGCTTACGCTTGAGGACAGGGAGGGCCACCGTGGATGCATCGCGAGATTGCGCCTTCCCTCGTGATCTTTCCGTTTACCTGCTATGAGAGTATTTGCCATCGGTGATATGCATCTTGAAGGCGGCACCGGTAAAACCATGGACAAGTTCGGCGAGCACTGGCGCGACCACGACCGCAAAATATTCGATTCGTGGGAGCGCATCGCTGGCGATGATGATCTGCTCCTGATTGCCGGCGACACGAGCTGGGCGATGAAGATGGAAGACGCAAAGGCGGACCTCGACCGCATCGGGCGGATGAAGGGCCGGAAGGTCTTGATCAAGGGAAACCACGATTACTGGTGGCAATCGCGCGCGAAGATGAATAAGGTGCTCGACCCTTCGATAGAAATCCTGCAAGCAAGCTCGACCGTCATCAACCGCGTTGCCATAGCGGGCACGCGCGGATGGCTCTGCCCGAACAGTATGTTTTTTGAGCAAGATGACGCCAGGATATACGAGCGCGAGGTTGCGCGACTCGGCATGGCGCTCGAATCGCTTCGCCCTCGGCGCGCGGAGTATGATTCGTTGATCGTAGCTCTACATTACCCGCCGACCAACGAGCGTCACGAGCCGAGCGGGTTTACTGACCTGATCGACGAGTTTGCCGCGGACGTTTGCGTGTATGGACATCTCCACGGCGAATCTATCAAGACCGCGCTTACCGGCGTTCGAAACCGAACCAGGTACTTTATTGTAAGCGCCGATGCGGTCGATTTCTCACCCGCCGAAATACCAGTACCTTGTGATGGAGGGATGAGTGAGGCTTAGACTTCTGCTTCTACTTCTGTGCGTGAGCGTAAGCAATCAAAGGGCGCACGCCTTGCAATCCGGGCTTCAATCAAAAGCCGAACAGACAAACTATTCGGAAACGTCACGGTACGAAGACGTGATGCGATTCATCTCGGCGCTCCAGACCGAAAGCAACAATGTGAAGCTTGAAACGTTCGGCGTAACGAACGAAGGTCGGAAGCTCCCGCTCGTCATCCTCTCAAACCCCGGTCGTCAAGACCCCGGCCGAAGCCGCGGCCACCGGAAAGCCGATAGTCTTTGTGATGGCAAACATCCACGCGGGCGAGGTCGAGGGCAAGGAAGCGACGCAGCAGCTTATGAGGGATGTTGTTAAAGGCCCGCTCGGCTCGCTGTTAAACAGGGTGATAATCCTGGTTGCCCCTATTTATAACGCGGATGGGAATGAAAAGATTGCGATCACGAACCGGACCGCGCAGAACGGCCCCGCGGGCGGAGTGGGCGTGCGCGAAAACGCGCAGGGCCTTGACCTCAATCGGGACTTTATGAAGATGGAATCGCCCGAAGCGCGCGGCCTTATCGAAAACGTCTTCAACCGGTGGGACCCGCATGTCGTGCTCGACCTGCACACTACGAATGGCTCTTATCATGGATATGCGCTGACATATTCGCCCCCGCTCAACCCGAATACCGACCAGCGGATCGTCTCGTTTGTGCGCGACCGCCTGCTGCCGGACGTCACGAAGACGCTCAAAGAACGGCACCGCTACAGGACTTACTATTACGGGAATTTCGTTGACGATCAAAACCCGCAGCGAGAGCTTATGCCTGACAGGTCGCCGACCCCGAAGGCGTGGGCAACCTTCGACCACAGGCCGAGGTTCGGAACAAATTATGTGGGGCTTCGCAACCGAATAGCGGTGCTTAGCGAGGCTTACTCTTACCTCGATTTTAAGTCGCGAGTCGACGTGACCGATAAATTCGTCAGGGACGGTCCTGCAGTTCGTGGCGGCTCATTCGGCGGAAGTGGTCAACTTGATTCGCGAGGCCGATGCGCGCGCCAACGCGAGCGGCTTTACATGCCGGCAATGAAAGCGGGTTGGGCTTGAGCTTCGAGCTAAAAAAATCACGAGTGCCGGTCGAGATACTGGTCGGGTCGGTGACCAGAGAGATCGACCCGCGTACAAACAGACCGAGGCTCAAGGCGACGGATGAAGCGCGACCGGTCAAGATGACAGAGTACGGAGAGTTCCAAACCACTCGGAGGGTGAAACCCGCGGCGGCCTACCTGCTCAAGCCCGACCAGCTTGAGGCTATAAAACTCATACGCGCGCACGGAATAATGGTCGAAGTCCTCAGAGAGCGTGCTCTGCTCGATGTAGAGAGGTTCGTTATAAAGCAAGTAAACAGGCCGGAGCGGGCTTTTCAGGGACACAAAGAGTCAAAGGTGACGGTCTCGACGGAGCCCGCAAAAGAAGAGTTCCCCGAAGGATCTTTTATAGTGCCGATGAACCAGCCAAAGGCGGCGCTGATCTTCTACCTGCTTGAGCCGGAAAGCGATGACGGCCTTGTAAACTGGAACTATCTGGATAAGCAGGTTGACGAAGCGGTGAAGCAAGGCGGGCCGGGAGCGTTCCCCGTCGTCAGGCTCAACACGATTCCGAACCTGCCGCGGGAGATGTTGAGATAAGGTCGCCTGCCAGAGAAACGGTCTAGTGCTTTGCCACAATTTGTACGCGGGCTTCTACTTCCGTTGCCTCAAAATACCTTGTGCCGGCCGAGGAATTATTAAACAGGTGAGTCATCAATCCCTTCTCGTTTACGATGTTGGCGGTCTTTCCTTCGATGATTATATAGACCTTCCCTTTACGCGACTTTGATCCCGCGCCGTTCTTCTTTGGCTTGCGGGCACGGATCGCTTTTGTGGACTGTGTCTGTTCGTACGCCTCGGCATTCCCATTAGCTTTGTTGTTCATGGCCATGATCTCGGGGGCTATCTCCTTATTGACTGGATTCGCTTTTCTGGGCTTTCTCGACACCCTCTTTTTCTCTTTCTGCCGGACGGCAGGAGTCGGCTGAACAGCGGCGACCCTTTTTTCTTCCCGCATACTACTCGCCAATGCCGGTCTCCTCTTTTTTCGCCTGGTGACGGGCATTTTTTTCGTCTCTTTAGCAGATTTTTTGGCAACGCCCTTTGACGTAGCGATGGGAGCAGCCCTCAGCTCAAGTCGGGGCGATGTCGATTTAGAGATTGACGCAAGCTGCCTTGCCTCTTTAACGGGCGCGGGTGATTTGAGCGCGGGCTTTTTAATCTCGATCTTTTTCTGATTCGCCTCGACGAATTTCAGCCCGCGCTTGGGATACTGGATCGCAATCGCCCCCTTCCCTCGCTCGGTCAGGTAAGCGTTGATGTCTAGCGCCGCCTGGTCGGTCTTGTTCTCAATCTCTTTTCGCAACTCATCACACCGGGTGTTGTACCTGCAATTGGCATAACAGGCCAGCAGGTTTTTCATGCATCCATACCGCTTACACTCGGTATTGATTGAAGAGGTTGCCATCGCGTTTTACTCTTATAGGCCGGGCCGGCCGGTTTAGACCGGCCCGGCTTGTGGCACGAAGAAACCCCGATTGCTCGTGCCGCAAATCATGAATCAGCGTCAGGCGCTGATGCGAATATTTCTGAGGTGATCGATCAGCTCGCTGGCCGTACTCCGGGTAAGCTGTTCGGGCTCGCACCTGAACAGGGCGTGACATTCGAGCTGCGCGTCGAGCGACTTGGCTTTTGCGATGGCATAGATTGCCGATAGCTGTTTGTCGGTCACTACATCGAGCTCGGCCTGCGCCTTTTTTTGCTGAGGGGCGCGGCCGCGTTTTCTGCCCACTCCCTTGCCATAGAGTGAACGCGCCAACCCGAATTTGACCGCCGCGCGCTTCAGCGCGTCGTGCTCGGCGCCCTTGATCCCTCGCTCGTCCAGGGCCGAATCGACGCCGACGCCGCACCTGGTAATCCCCTTTATAGTAATCGCCGCGGTGACGGCGACAAGGTCTCCGAGTATTGTTATGTCGCGGACCTCGTGCGACCAGTCCGGGCAAGTCTGGTCGAGTATGTCTGCCGCCGTGTGCCAGTCAATATAATCGACCCATCTCTCTTCGCCGGAAGAATCGCGCCATCCTATACGCTGCTTGACGACGCCCTCGGGCAACGGCTCTGAAAGGGCTGACAGAATCGATTCAAACTCGTGGCTCTCTGCTATCGCTGTACTCATAAATCCCCCCGAGCTACTCTCATCGTTATGGTTTTATTACTCTAGCACAGAAGCAAGACTGTTTCAAGTATGAAACAGTCTTTTTTAGCGTCTTTTGCATTTTGATCTAATCCCTGCATATAAAGGCATTAAGAGATCAGGCGCGCGAGGAATCCCGAAATACCATGGGGCGAAAGCGGGTTGGGGGCGAAATTATCAAATTGATCGGCGGGGCTATCTGGGGCGAGTTTTCTTTCGAACATTTAATAAATCTGGTGTAATATCACCTTTGCGCTAAGGTATTTACTTTCGACCAAATCCACAGCATTGCCAGGAAGCGTAGATTCAGACGGGGGATAATAAATTGGGGTCGCCCCAAGACTCAATAGATTTCCGGACGCGTGATCAAGACTGGGTCGAGCTCATCCGAAGGGTGGCTGATGGGGATCAGTCTGCCCTGACAATACTTTATGACAAGACGAGCCGGCTCGTCTTTGGATTGATATTGAGGATTGTGAGCGATAGATCGACGGCCGAGGAGGTCTTGCTCGATGTCTATACGCAGGTCTGGCGGCAGGCAGGGACGTATGATGCGAAGCGGGGGGCGCCCATCGCCTGGCTTCTTACCATATCCCGCAGCCGGGCCATCGACAGGGTGCGGTCGAGCAAGTTCGATTTACAGAACAGGGAACCGCTGGAAGGACTGGGCGAGATCCGCTCTACGACGAGCAATCCCGAAGACAACAGTATGCTTTCCGAAAGACAGCGGCTTGTTCGCGCGGCGCTCGATAATCTATCGCCCGAGCAGAGAGAGGTCATTGAGCTGGCATATTTTTCCGGGCTCTCTCACAGCGAGATAGCGCTCAGGCTGGGGCAGCCTCTCGGCACAGTAAAGACGCGGACAAGGTTGGGGATGATGAAGCTACGCGATGCGCTAAAGCCAGTTCTTGGGGGACAGCAATGAGACATTCAGTCGCCCCGGAAATGATGAAAGAGACCGCGGCGCTCTATGCGCTCGGCTCGCTTTCCCAAAATGAAGCCAGGGCGTTTGAAGAGCATCTGGCCGAAGGGTGCAGGGCCTGTCAGGAAGAACTGGATGCTTTTTTGGAAACAACGGCGCTGCTGGCCTTCGATTGCGTCGGAGAGGAGCCCGGCCCACACGTCAGGGAAGAGCTGAGCAGTCGAACGTCGAAAGACCGGTCGGATGGGGGCGATGACCAGGGCCCGGAGCCCGCATATTCGATCCTTGCTTCCGAAGGCGAATGGATGGAGTGGGGAGAGGGCATCCATTTCAAGCCACTCTTCAGGGACAAGGCAAGCGGACTCTGCACCTCACTCGTAAGGATGCAGCCCGGCACGGCGCTTCCTCCGCACCGGCACACGGGGACGGAGCAGTTTTATATACTTGAAGGCGATTGCCACGTCGATGGCCGGCGGCTGGGGCCGGGGGATTTTCACCGAGCAGAGATGGGCTCGGAGCACGAACATACGTACACGGTCGGAGGAACGAGGTTTCTACTGGTAGCCCCGCCTTCGTTTCACATTATTAGTACGCCTTGAGCGTAACAGGACGGCAGGAAGGAAAGGGAGATTTGAAACACGAAGTCCTTTCAGAAGAAGTACAGTCAACCGCCGCTTTGTACGCTCTAGGAGCCTTGAGCCAGACCGAGGCCCGCGCCTTTGAAGCACACCTTGAGGAAGGATGTGAAAACTGCTTAAGAGAGCTTGGTGGATTTCGAAGAAGTTGCGGGATTGCTTGGGCTCGCTTCGTCCGATTCAAACCCTCCCGAGTACCTGCGCGACATGCTCGCGCTGCGCATCAAAAATGAAGAAGTCAGGCAATCCGACTTGAAGCCAAAAGTTTCGACCGAAACGCCTGCTGTCGCTCCTGTCGCGAAGGTTGAATCCATTGAAGATCGAATCAAACGTAAACCGAGTCGAGGGGTTTTGCCCTGGGCCATCGCGGCGTTGTTATTGATTGGGCTGACCGTAAGTCTTATTTTATGGCGCACGGAACGGAGATCGTTTGAGTTAACCATCGCTCAGATGGGTCGGACGAGCGAAGAGATCAGGGCTGAGCGGGCCGAGCTTGATGAAGAGCTTGCAAAGAAGAATGTCGAGTTGAGCGAGATCAGCACGGTGCTCGATTCGCCCCGATTGCGCGTCCTTGCTTTGAAGGGGCAAGCGGGTGTTGCCGAATCGTCATCGGGAAAGATTTACTGGGACGAGCAGGCAAATAAGTGGATAGTTTCCGCGAAGCTTCCGCCCGCGCCGGAAGGAAAAGTCTATCAGCTCTGGTTCGTAACACCGGAAGAGAAGATCAGCGCGGGTTTGATCGAGACAGATTCGAGCGGTAAAGGCTTCGCGCTGGTAGATGGTCCGGGCGACGCATCCCGACTGGCGGCCGCGGCGATTACACTTGAGCCCGCGGGCGGTTCCGATCAGCCAACCTCACCGATTTACATGCTTGGCCAGCCGGGAGCTTGATCACGGGTTACGCCTCGGCCTGGCTGATAAGCGAATCTCGCGCCGGCTTTTCTCTGAACTGAATCTCATAAAGCTGTTTGTAAAGTCCGCCCGCGGCCATGAGTTCAAAATGAGTTCCCTCCTCGATCACCCTCCCCAGATCAAGCACTACTATTCGATCCGCTTTGCGCACAGTCGAAAGCCTGTGCGCTATTACAAAAGTGGTCCGTCCGGCCATCAGCGTTTCGAGCGCTTCCTGCACCAACCGTTCCGACTCCGAATCGAGAGAGCTTGTGGCTTCGTCGAGTATAAGAATCCGAGGGTCTTTCAGTAGCGCCCTCGCGATTGCGATCCGCTGGCGCTGCCCGCCCGAAAGCTTGACTCCTCGTTCGCCGACTATGGTCTCATACCTGTCGGGCATCTCCTTTATGAATTCGTGAGCGTGAGCAGCGCGGGCCACGGATTCAATCTCATCATCGGTAGCCTCAAGCTTTCCATAGGCAATGTTTTCTCTTATCGTCCCCCCGAAAAGGGTTGTCTCCTGCGGGACGACTCCTATCGAGCCGCGCAGGTCGCGCAACCTGAGAGAGCGCACATCTTTACCGTCAATCAAGATAGCCCCTTCGGACACGTCATAGAATCGCGGTATCAAAGCGACGAGCGTTGATTTGCCCGCGCCGCTCGGTCCGACGAGAGCGATGACCTCTCCGGGGTTTGCCTTTATCGTCACGCCCTTCAAAACCTCTACCGGTCGATCTCCAGGATAGTGAAAGCAGACATCGTTGATCTCGATGCGGCCTACAACCGTTTCGAATGGCTCAGGGGATTCTGGGTCCTTAATGTCCGGGTGGGTGTCGAGCAGCTCAAAGACTCGATGGGTCGCGCCCAGGGCTTGCTGAAACTGCCCGTAGAGCTCGGACATTCCACCGATAGCCCCGCTTACGACAAACGTATAAAGAACGAACGCGATAAGCTCGCCGGCCGTCATTTCACCGGTAACGACGAGGCGGCTCCCAAACCAGAGGATCACCGCAATCGAGCTAAAGACGATAAGAATTATGAACGCGATGAAGCCCGCGCCCGCAAGCGACCTTCGGATGGCGTAGGTCAATGCCAGGTGAATCTTTTCGCCGAAGCGCTTCCGCTCGAACTCTTCGCGCACGAAGGACTGGACGATGCGAATGGCCGAGAGAGTCTCCTCAAGCACGGTATTCGCCTCGGCAATCTGGTCCTGCACGCGCGTGCTGAGTCGGCGGATATAACGGCCGTAGAGGTGCGCCGAGAGTATGATCACCGGAACGATTGCGAGCATCAAAAGCGTCAGGCGTAGATTTGTGAAGGCTATGATGGCGATGCCGCCCACGAGCGTAAGGCAGAGGCGCAGCATTTCGGCAAAGCTTCCGGTAGTAACGGTCTGAATGATGGTTACGTCCGAAGATAGTCTGGAGGTCAGCTCGCCCACCCTGCGATTCGCATAAAAGGACGCGGGCAAATAGATAAGATGGCCGTAGAGGTCGGTCCGCACGTCCGCTACGACCTTCTCGCCTGTCGAAGAGAGCAGGTACGAACGCACGAAGCTAAACGCGGCCTGCGCGGCAAACACACCGACAAGCATAATGGAGAGCCTGTTTAGTTTCTCCTGATCCTTTTCGACAAACGCAGCATCGATGAGGAGCCGCACGACCTGTGGGAATGCAAGCCCGAGCGCGCCGGCCAGCAAAAGGCAGACGACGGCGATAGCTATGCGTGCGCGATAGGGCCTGACGTACGAGAAGAGTCTAAGCAATTCTCGCGGGGACCCGCGTTTCTCTTCCTTCTCTTTCGGGGTCACTTCTCTGCCCTTTTCAATCTCCTTACTCATATGCACACAAAGCATTACTTCGCCGATGCCCGGAGGTCAAGCAAATCATTCGGGAAGTGGAACGCAATTGGCACTACGAAAGTTAGAAGGAGCTATAACGATGCAAAACAAGTTAAATGAAGACATGATCGTTAAACTGGCGGCCCAATTCGATACATTCCCTGACCTCCTGAGGGCCGCGACCGACCTCTATGTGCCCGACGACGAATCGCCATCATATTACAAGGGATACGTCTCAGCAGTATTGACGATCGCGAGTCTTCTCAACGAGCAGAAGGTTCCTATAAATTACGACGCTCTCGTTGCGCTGGCAGGCAAGGCGGCCCAGTTACGCCGGGGGATGCTTGCGGACGAAGAGGACGCGGGATGGCTAAACCAGATAAACGCGTGGGCCGAGGCCAACTATCGGGATGACCATACGCGGATTAAACACTGAACGACTCACGCGCGCTTTTGAAACAGGAAGGCTTCCCTCGTCAGGGGGAACCTCATAGTCTTTATCAGTTTGAATCCGTTTCCGGTAAAGGCTTCTATATTGCGGTCGCGGGCGTGCGGCCTGAAGCCATAGATTCTTCCCGCCAACCTGCCCCAAAGATTATCCCGGACTGAGGTATTTAAAAAGTATCCTCCATTTGAAAGATGCTGCGATAGGTTTTCGACCGCACGTTCTATCTCTACATATTCGAGCACCCCGCCCGTGACCACAAGATCGAACGTCTCTTCAATACCGGGCAACGGGTCACACATGTCGGCGGTAAAGATCCGTACCCGGTCCTTCGCATGACTCTTCTTCTCTAACCTGGATTTAAACCTGGCGACCATCTCTTTATTCAGATCGAACGCGGTGATTGTGGCCCGCGGGTATTTTCTTAGTATCGCAAACGAGTAGAGTCCGGTCCCACAGCCGGCATCGAGGACGCTGATTCTATCAGACTCGTCATACGGGATTTCACGGACGAACGACTCAATGGCAAGCCAGTATCCGCTCAACCCCAGCGCAACGTCATAAAAGCCGGCGATTGTTGAGTAGAGCCTGTTTGATTCCATGGGCGAGGGTTAAGAGTAGAACCTGTCCTTCCAAGTTTCACCGGTCCACTTTGACGACTAGAGATTATATCCAACAACCGAAAGCTGAAAGAAGCGACAACGCTCTATGCGCTCGCCGGGTTCGCTCCGCATGAGAATGAGGAGACATGTGCTCCGCCTGAGTTATAATCTTTTTCCTCAGACGGGTGCTGTTACAAGTTCAGGAAAGGGGTGATTATGGCGAGCAGGTTGATTGTCGCTATTCTTTGTATTGCTATCTCGGACTCGTCGATTGCACAAACCGCGGGACAAACACCGGCTGCTCAGAAGGCGACGCGCTCTCAGAACACTCAGAACCTGTCAGCCGCTAAAGTTGAAAGGATCGAGTCGCTGATAAAAGCCTGGATGGCTCAACACAAAGCGCCGGCAATATCGGTTGCCATAGTAATTGACAATGAGCTGCGCTGGTCAAAGGGATATGGGGTCCTGGACCTGGAGAATTCCGTCCCGGCTAATGCGGATACAGCTTATCGTCTGGCGTCAATTGCCAAATCCATCACAGCCACGGCGGTTATGCAGCTTGTTGAGAAGGGCAAGCTGGATCTGGACGCCCCGATACAAAAGTACTGCGCGCCTTATCCGGAAAAACAATGGCCGATAACAGCCCGTCAGTTGCTGACGCATTTCGCCGGGGTTCGACATAACACCCCGGTTGAAGTTTTCAGCACCAGGCATTACAACAGCACGACAGACTGCGATTGATTCCTTCAAAGATGCCCCCCTGCTCTTTGAGCCGGGTGCGAGGTATTCATATTCAACACCAGGTTATACGCTGTTGGGCTGCGCTATCGAAGGCGCTTCCGGCATCTCTTACCTGGAATATGTACGCGAGAACATATTTAAACCGGCGGGGATGACTCGCACACAGGCTGACGACGTTTACGCGATCATCCCGAACCGAGCCAGAGGCTATCGCAAAACACAGAGCGGCGAGCCACAAAACGCGCCGCTGCACGACACCAGCATAAAGATACCGGCCGGCGGATTGGTCTCAACGGCAGAAGACCTGGCGCGATTTGCTATCGCGGTCCAGAACGGCTCTCTCCTGAAAAAAGAGACCCTGGAACAGATGTGGGCCCATCCGAAAGCTCGCGATGGGAAAGAGTCGAATTACGGTTTCGGCTGGCTCACCGCGGTACGAAACGGGCAAAGGCAGGTTTTTAATGATGGAAGCCAGGCGGGAACGAGAACATTTATTATGCTGCTCCCGAAAGAACGATTTGCGGTTGCGCTCATGACGAACATGGAACGCGCGTCGTGCGAGGAACTCGCCCCGAAGATTATAGAGATAGTCTTTAACGAGAAGTAAGATCGAAACCTGCTGCCTTTCACCGCCACTATCAGTGTTACCACCGATCTTTCACGCCAAACTATTCCCTTCCCGCATGCGGCTGCACGTTTTCGTATGAGCAATCGATTCACGCTCGAATAAATATCACGAAAATACAAGCTTTAGCACATAGCGTTGATCTGGCATAGCTCTTGATATACAGGGAAGCGTGAAGCTAATAACGGCAGTCGATAAAAAGACGCCTTATATGCGTAGAGATTGAATTTAAGGAGATGTTATATGAGTAACCTACTTGACCGAAAGAACAGAATAGTCAGTTTTTTGACAATACTTCTCGTATTCTCGTTATCGTCAATCGCGTTTGCCGCTCCTGACAACAAGCACGGGCGCGGCCCGTCGCAAGCGAATTATCGTGACCGCGACCGCGACGATGATAATGATGACGGATGGGATGATCGAGGACGCGGAGAGGGTCGTCGCCGCGCTACAATCCTTGGCATGAGAGCGGGGTTCGAGGCGGGCAGGCGTGACCGGGTGCTCCACAGAAGCTTCAACTTCAGGGATGAGCAGGCATACCGAGTTGCTACGCTGGGGTATCGCAGACAGTTCGGGAGCATCGAGATGTACCGTCGAAACTTCCGGGAAGCATTCATGCAGGGCTACATCCAGGGTTTCCGCACCGGCGGCGGTTCTAGATGGCTTGATAGGTAGTCCATAGGATCATCTGTTAAGGAGCTTGAAACAGGGCGGGGCGTATGCCAGGGAGATTTCTCCAAGGGCGCGCCCCGCCCTCTTCCTTTACAATCACAATAAAGCCTCTTCGTATTTTCCTCCATAATGTGCACTTTTCGAAATTCATCACCCTTCCCCTTGCTTACCGAGGGGAAGTAGATGTATCCTGCTCTCGGTAACCGAGGAGGACATATGAGCAAACCATCGGACCTGGTCCAGGGCACCCTGGGCCTCCTTGTATTGAAGATCCTGGGCCTGGGGCCTCTTCACGGCTGGGCTATCGGTCAGCGGTTGAAACAGGTTTCCGGAGATGTCTTGCAGGTCAGTGACGGGTCACTCTACCCGACGCTTCACAAGCTTGAGCAGGAAGGCTGGATCAAGGCCGAATGGAAGGCCAGTGAGAACAACCGCCGCGCCAAGTATTACGCATTGACGAGGCTAGGACGCAAGGAGCTTGAGAAAGAAGCGGCCAACTGGCGGCGGCTATCGGCTGCCATCTCGCAGGTAGTCGAGATGGAAGGAGTGTGAGAGATGCGCCTGAAAGGATTGTTCTACACTCTGCCTCTTCGTCTGCGTTCGCTTTTACGCCGCGACAAGGTCGAGCAGGAATTGGACGAGGAACTCCGCTACCACCTTGACCGTCAGATCGAGGAGAACCTCGCGAAAGGCATGACGGCTGATGAGGCTCGCTATGCTGCGCTCCGCGCTATGGGTGGAATCGAGCAGCATAAGGAGAGCTGCCGCGACACGCGACGAGTAAATCTCATCGAGGAGACGGCGCGGGATTTACGGTACGGCTTGCGGATGCTAGGCAAGAACCCTGGTTTTACGGCCATCGCCGTGCTGACGCTGGCTCTTGGCATCGGCGCCAACGCGGCCATTTTCAGCGTCGTCTATGGAGTATTGTTACGCCCGCTGCCTTATGCTGAGGACGAGCGCCTGGTCACCCTGGTACAGTCATATCCACAAAAAGGGATAGACAGTTGGGGGTTATCGCAAGCCAACTTCGCCCTCTACCGCGACCATAACCAGGTCTTCGAAAAGATCGCCGGCCATAGCTCGGCGGGGTTCAACATGACGGGCGACGGCAACCCGGAACGGATACAAGCATCGACGGTCACTCTAGATTTTTTTGATGTTCTGGGTGTACAACCCGGCTGGGGAAGAGCCTTCCGCCCGGAAGAGGACACGCCGGGGAAAAACCTCGTTTGCATTCTCAGCCATGGACTCTGGCAGAGGCGTTTCGGCGGCGACCCGCAGATTCTAGGGCAATCGATTCTGCTCAACGGCATACCCACGGAGGTCGTGGGCATTATGCCGCCGGGCTTTTCCTATCCCAACCGTAACGTTGAAATGTGGCTTCCCTTCGGATTGAATCCGCAACGGAAGTTTCCTTACACCATGATCAGCATCGCCCGTCTGAAACCGGGAGTGATCGGTCTCTCAAGCAGAGACGGAAACCACAAGCATTTTCTGGAATGCCGCCCAGGAGGACCCCGGAATCGCGGGGGCGAGCGCGCCGCCTCCGCCAGACGCGGACATGAGAACCATCGTCAAGCCGTTAAAAACGGGAATAATCGGCGATACGAAGACGCCACTGCTCGTCTTGTTAGGCGCGGTCGGGCTTGTCCTGTTGATCGCGTGCGCCAACGTCGCCAACCTGTTGCTTGCGCGCGCCGCCTCGCGCACAAGGGAGCTTGCGCTTCGCTTTGCGCTGGGGGCTACGCCGGGGCGCGTCATCCGCCAGCTACTCACCGAAAGCTTGCTGTTGTCTCTGATCGGCGGCGCGACGGGTGCGGCACTCGCGTGGTTAGGCGTGCGATTGCTGCCACAGTTGCCGGCACTCCAGCAGGTGCCTCGCCTCGGAGAGGTGAGCGTCAACCCGACGGTGCTGGCCTTTACCGCCGGACTGGCTATATTGACAGGCTTGCTCTTCGGATTAGCGCCGGCAATGCGTGCTTACCGTGTAGGGCTGGAAACAGGGTTGCGCGATGGTATGCGGGGCAGCGCCGGCCGTTCCAGCCGTCGATTGAACAGCGTGCTGGTCGCAGCGCAGTTCGCGCTCTGCCTCGTCCTGCTTATCGGAGCGGGCTTGCTGATCAAGAGCTTTCAGCGGCTGCTCTCGGTCAACCCGGGTTTTGAGTCGCAGCAGGTTTTATCCATGCGGCTTTCTCTGCCCAACACCAAGTACAGGGAGCCGGAGCAGACGATCCAGTTTTTTGACACCCTGCTTGAGCGCGTGCGCAATGTGCCGGGGATTCGAAGCGCAGCAGTGGTCTCGCTCTTGCCTTTTGGCGGCCGCACGTCGGACGGGTTTATAGTCGAGGGTCACGAACCAGAAACGGGCGGCGTGGCGCCAAACGCGCAAGACCGCGCGGTGAGTACCGGTTACTTTCAGACACTTGAGATCCCATTGCTGCTCGGGCGCGATTTCCTTGCCAGTGACCGCGCCGATTCCGCCCAGGTTGCGATTGTTGACGATACGCTCGCGCGCCGCTACTGGCCGGACGGCAACGCCATCGGCAAACGAATCCGCTATGCGTGGTCCGAAGATTGGCTGACTATTGTCGGCGTAACAGGCGGGATAAAAAACAGTAATCTGAAAGTGGCGGCAGAGCCTCATATCTATTTACCATATGCCCAGAATCCGGACCGGCAAATGTACCTGACCGTGCGCACAGTAGGGGAGCCAGGGGCGGTCACCGCGACCATCCGCGGCGAGCTTCAAGCACTCGACGCAGACCTTCCACTATGGGGGGTCCAGCCGCTGACTGATGCCGTAGATAAGACGTTGAACAATCAGCGTCTGACGAACACGCTGCTGACGGTCTTTGCGCTACTGGCGGTCTTGCTCGCCGCCGTAGGCATCTACGGCGTGATGTCGCTTTACGTCAGCAACCGCACCAACGAATTCGGCATCCGTCTGGCGCTTGGCGCGCAGCCGGCAGTTCTGCTTCGCTCGGTTCTGCGGCAGGGTTTGGCGCTAACGCTAGCCGGGGTAATAGCCGGGACAGCCGTAGCCGTTGCTTTGACGCGAACGCTCGCAAGCCTGCTTTTCGAGGTCAGCGCCACCGACCCGATGGTTTTCTTCAGCGTGCCGCTATTGCTTATAGCAGTCGCGCTGCTGGCGTGCTACGTCCCGGCGCGGCGGGCGACGCGAGTTGATCCATTGGTGGCGCTCAGGCATGAGTAGCCAGCGGTTATAAATCACCGGTAGATAATCTGGGCCGCTAGTTTCATCTGCCATCACGGCTCGCTTATTCGCCAGCTAATGCAGCCGCCATTTGTATTGCTTGTTCCTGCAAGGCACATTCTCTTCGATACGAACAAACTTTGCGTTCTTGAGTAGAGATCTGATTTCGGCGATGACCTTCACTTGTTCCTTTGGGGCAATCTCTGTGAGTCGTAAACAATAATCGATCTCTCCCTCTTTGCCCCACCGGACTTCTTCCCTTGCCAGCCTTATCCCCTTCGCCTTTTCATAACTGGAGAGGTATTCATTGAGGCTTTTTATTGCTTCGCCATCAGTGCCGCTGCCGATGCTATAAAAGGAAATCGTCAGCCGGTTAATCTGCTCGCGTGTCGCTTTCACTCCCGGTTCGCCTATCGCGATGTTGGTCGTCCCGGTCTCAACAAGTAGAATCTTTCCACGGAGACTGCTTACAGCCATCCTCATTTGAGAATCATCAACAGCCGACCTGTTCTTGATGTTCCCCTTCGAGGTATTGATTCTTTCCCCCTGGGGTTCCGGGCCAACTGTCAAGTCGAAACCCTTCTTGATCTGGTCAACGGCGATGCGTTTGGCCGTGTTCGACTTTGAATTACTGTAAGTCCTTGCTGTTGAATTCTCCCCGCCCGCGATCTTGAACTGCTCTAAAAGGACGAGGTATTCAACCTTCCCGGCGATTGCGGGCGATAGCTTCGGCACATCGAAGGTCAAGTCATAGGCTCCGAACGGAACGTTCTCGAAAGAGAAAGAGCCTTCGCTGTTCGACCTTGCGTTACCGTACGGCTTCCCGCCGGGCTTCTTCTTCAAGACCACTCCCACATCGGGAATGCCGGGACCAATGGTCATAAGACTAAACTCAGCTTGTTGACCGGGCTTCTGATTTGAACTTCAAACGATTGCCGAGGCATTCGGTAGCGTCAGCGCCAGGAGAACTGAGGAACAAACTACGCTCAGATTTATCATCGCGTCCCCTTCATATATAACTCCACAAGGATATAGATGTATTACTACATAATAACGATGCACGAAAGAGATCCCCGTATAAAACCCAGTACGACAGTGATGCTATGGCTTCAACAGCACGAGCAGCGCGCGGGCCTCATCTCTCTTGCCCTGTTCTTGCCACAACCCGATCAGGCTTAGAATTGACTTCAGCTCAAGTGGGGATACGAAAAAAAAAGAGAAGCTAACAGGCCGGTCCTTAAAGGAAAAACCATTTAGTCAGTGAAGAAGTTATGCGCCCGTCAACATTTTTGCACCTTTAGAGTGAATTATTTCGTTATTGTCAACGCTAACCTAAATAGAATAGTCAGAAGGAGAAGATTTTGAAGAGGCGATTAATAAATACCATTGCGGTGCTCTGTTTGTGCTTATCAGCCGTGCCCGTCACGAGGTCTGCCAACATGGCTTCTTCGACTTCCGACTGGCCTCAATGGCGAGGTCCGCAACGTAACGGGATTTCGCAGGAGACCGGCCTCCTTAAAGAATGGCCGAAGGAGGGACCGAAACTGGTCTGGCAAATGAACGACATAGGAGACGGCTATTCAACGCCGGCGGTTGTCGGAACGCGGCATATACCTGATGAGCAACCGTGGCTTTGAGAATGAATTTGTTCAGGCCCTCTCGACTGAGGATGGAAAATCTATCTGGACAACGCGCATCGGCAACGTAGGCAACCCGCAAGACTTCCTTTACGCGAAGGCCCGGTCCACTCCGACCGTTGACGGTGATTTCATCTACGCGCTGAGTTCGGACGGCGACCTCGCCTGTCTTGAAACCAGGACTGGCAAGATTCGATGGCAGAAGAGCATCCGTAAAGAGTTCGGCGGCCAGCCGGGCATATGGGCTTATGCAGAATCTCCGCTGGTTGATGGTGATGTCGTCGTCGTAACCCCCGGCGGCGCGCAGGCCACGATGGTGGCGCTCAATAAGAAGACGGGCGCGGTCATATGGAAATCGGCGGTCCCGGATGGCGATCCCGCGGGCTATGCATCGGCAATTGTCATTCAAGCGGGCGGGCGAAAACAATATGTGCAGTTCTTGAGCAAGGGGCTAGTAGGGGTCGATGCGAAGACCGGCCAGTTCCTCTGGCGCTACAAGGAGCCGGTAAAGGGCATGGCACAGATGGTGACTCCGGTTGCGCGTGACGGGTATGTATACGGCGGAGCGCACGGCGTCGGAGGAGGAGTCGTCCGTTTAAAGTCGAACGGCGGCGGAGTCGCCGCGGAGCAGGTCTACTTCGCGCGCGATCTTCCGAACAGCATAGGAGGATCGGTGCTGGTTGGTGAATACCTTTACGGCACGGCGGGCGTGGGGCTGGTCGCCGTTGAGTGGGCTACGGGTAAGTTGAAATGGCATGCCGAGAGTATCGGCAGGGGTTCGGTAGCTTACGCCGATGGGCTTTTATTTCTTCACGGCGAGAATGGAGAGGTCGCGTTGGTGGAGGCTACGCCTGAAGGCTATCGCGAAAAGGGCCGCTTCACTCCGCCGGCCCAGCCTACGCGCAGAAAGCTGGGGCCGTATCCGGAAAAGTCGTGGACCTATCCGGTGATTGCTAACGGTAGGCTTTACATTCGCGATATCGGGACCTTGTGGGCCTTTGACATCAAGGCAAGCCGGTAGGTATTTATACCGGTTTGGAATCGAGCATCGCCGCCGTGTCTGGTCGAATGTCGCCGCGGTGCAGCAAGAATTATTTCAGGCTTCGCACTGGTCTTGAAGGCCCTGGCATTGCTGCCAGGGCCTTTAGTATTCGCTTTCGCCAATGCCCGGCTGATCTACCTCATATGCTGTGAAGAGTCGCGAAATCCGCGACATAGGCTTCCAGATCACGCTTGGTCCGGCACCTCGCGCGCATCGTCTTAACTATCATCCTATTTCCATCACTGCCCACCTCAAGCTGTCCCTTACTCAGGTTATAGACAAGCAGCGGTAGAAGGTATGTCTGCAATCCATTAAGGGGCATATCCCTTAGATCCATGAGTTGACTGCAGGAGCTAGCTGGGAATGTAGGTATATCGGTCCGTGGCGTCTCAAGCGTTATCACGTTTTCAAACGTGGGCGCATTGGCCACTCGCTGACCTAAACCTGCCGCTGCCGGATCATATCCCTGCCACTTCAGCAGAGTCGCTATGATCGAGGTATGATCGTAAGGCGTGTAAGGGCTGACCGGCCAATCTTTTTCACTGCGGAAGACAGTCTGCGCCTGAATGCGTGGCGAGATCAACAGAGCTGGCACTCGCACCCCGTAGCGGTCGAACTTGAATCCATGTTGGAGATACTGATCCGGGGGCGTCGTCGTTCCCCACGGAGGCATGGCTTGCCACGGCGGGCTGACATGATCTAAGCACCCGCCGTGTTCGTCGAACGTCACTACCAGCAGCGTGTCATTCCACGCGGTTTTATTGCTGGTCAAACTATTGAATACCTGCAAGAGGAATTGTTCGCCCGGCAGTAGGTTGCCGGGAGGATGATAGTCATTCCCGTTGCCTAAGTATGACTCGTACCAAGCCGGTTCAAGGAAACTGAACGTAGGCAAGCTGCCGTTGGCCGCCTCCGCATAGAACTGCGACATCTTAGGGAACCATTTACTATCATCTATATAGTCCCAGAGCTGCTTGAAAAGATGCTTCGTATAGCACTCAAAACCTAGCCACTCGTCTTGATGGTAGATCTTCCAGCTTACGCCCTTCTCGTATAGGTAATTCCAGATCGTGGTGGAGTCGTACCACTCTTCAAAGTACTCGTTATCGGTGTACCCTTCAGAAGTGCCCGCGCCTATGAACCCGCGATTGCAGTCAGTCTGGGATGGAACAGAAGAGAACCATCTGTCTGAAATCGCATACGCCTTTGCCAGTCCGTTGAGCACGGGAAGTTGATCCGGCGTATAGGTCTGCATGATCTGTAGCGCCTGCTGCTTCGTTGAACGTAGCGTGGCGTAGTCGGCTGAGGAATCCTCCCATTGTGGGGCTGGATTCGTCCGTCGGATTGGCGCAATTCAGGAGTTCGAATATCTGCCGATTCACGAAGCAGTAGCTTTCGTTCGGATCAACATCTGGTATGCCGCAATTATCCGTGCCTTTCTGCACATAGTATTTAGTTGGGTCGCCGGGAAATTGATTGTAGAACTGATTCTCAGACAAGCCGTAGTAAACAGGCGGTCTGCCTTCAGGAAAGGGCGGGATATTATATTTCGGGCGATTATTCTGATCGGCGTACAGCCAGCCCACCACGTTATCGAACGCTCTGTTTTCGAGAACCAGAACGACAAAGTGCTTTATCCTGTCCAGGTAATTAGTCATCTCTAGATACCTCTCCGGATAAATAATCCTTCGGTAACTGACTTATCAGATCACCAGCAAGGCCAATGCTAAGATGTCGAGCCGTGTATGGTGTATCACATCAGCAGCTATTGTTCAATCAGGCAGGTATAACGAACAGAGGCAGAAGCCGGACATTTGCGGGGTTACGAGTGCAATTCAAATGTGTGATCGGGTCGGTATTTGTCTATCTTGAATCCTCTATGATGGCCCGTGTTTGCGCCACGCTTGCACGTGTGGTCCTTTTAGAGAAAAGTGAGTATCACACCCCCGGCGCCGGCTATTACTTGGTTGAGGTTCCCGTGGCCTGAGCCTCTCTGGGCATGATGTAGCTGCGCCGCGCTAACATTTTCACCTCCCCCTGCTTTTTCTCTGCCACGGCTGAAAGTTGGACGCGGATCTTCCGGCGCTTGCCGTCTCGAGCCGTGTTCGTTGGCATGTAGGCAACCGAGTAGCTCGCCGATACATTATCAACCATGCGCGTCAGCGCCCCGCTCATCTTCTCGGGGGATTCATGTACCAGCTCGCCCCCCGTCTCATCCACAAACCTCTTGAGGCTTCCTGCCCGTAAGCCGAGGTGGCGCAGCAAACTCGTCGGCTTGCCGCGGAATACTTGTTCGAAGCGCCCGCCAATGGTCTTGACCAGTACGCCTGATACGACCGCGCCCGATTCCAGCACTGCGTGCAGCGCTTCCTTCTCTGACCGCTTGGAGAAGTCTATGCTCGCTTCCAGGCTTGTCAACACGATGATGGCGCGCCGGCCTGCCGGATTGGCCGCCTGCCTCATATATTCAGAGGATTCATAAATCCCCGAGTTAAAGTAGTGCTGCTCGCTCTCGTGTTGCGGCTCCACGGCCAGAATCTGGTCGGCGAGCAGCCGTCTATCGCGCGTGAACGGCTGTAGCAGGCTGACCTTGTTAGAGAACGTCATGATGGCCACTTCATCTTCCGGTTTGAGGCGCCCCAGCGCCTCTATGGTCGCGGCGCGGATCTGCTCATTGAAGGCGTTTACACAGCCTGCCCGGTCGATCAACAACACGATGGAAACGGGTGCGGTGCCCCTGCTGAAGTGAGAGATGGTCTGCCTTACTCCGTCTTCATACAACACCACGTCATCCTTGGTGAGATCGGCCAGGATTCGCCCGGTCTTTTTTTGGACGGGGAGTAAGTCAATGACGACCAGATCGGCCCGCAATCTGAGTGGCTGCTCGCCGGAGGTGGTTTGCTGTGCCGGCGGAATGATGGTCAAGCTAGATAAAAGTAGGGCGCAAAAATGGAGGGCGATCATCTGCTTCATGGCATGAACCGTCAAGTTGGGATGATTTAGCTACAGGTAGAATCTCTTCGGACTTCGAGGCTGCATGAGGATATTACCTTTTGACCTCCTCCGCAAGCCCGGAGTCGAGCATGTGAATCTCGAAAGTGCATATCTGTTTAACCTCTACGGCAAAACGAGAGCTGCAAAGCGTATTGAGGAGTTCAACACGGCTAGAGCTATAGCAGAAATTGAACAGCAATCGGCCGTACAGTAATCAATTAAGAAAGAAGGATGGTTCAGGATCGCTGCGATTGCCGCAACAGTGGAATTATTCAGAGTTTACGAAAAGCTATAAGTGTTGAAATGAAAGAGGCGGCGATCGGAATCGAACCGATGAATAAAGGTTTTGCAGACCTCTGCCTTACCACTTGGCTACGCCGCCTTTGATTGTCAAACGAAAGGCGAAGGCTTGTGTGGCCTTCGCCTTGAACTTTGGAGCGGGAGACGGGATTTGAACCCGCGACTTCGACCTTGGCAAGGTCGCACTCTACCGCTGAGTTACTCCCGCTAGAGTTGTTAATTCTAGCCGCGCCTCGCTGATCCTGTCAACAGCCTCACTATTTTTCATCCCCTCGCGCTAAAATCAAGCTTCATGACAAGCGCGTCCTCCGTCGGGGTTCGGTAATAATCTCTCCGCCTCCCTATCGTAACAAACCCCATCTGCCTGTATAACTGCTGCGCCGGCTCGTTCGATTCCCTCACCTCAAGCAGGATGAATGCCGCCCCGCGACGACGCCCCACCGAGACCGCTGCCTCCAACAACCCGCGCCCGATTCCTAAACGTCTGTAGTCAGGATGAGAGGCGATATTATTAATATGTAATTCGTCCTCTACGATCCAGCCGGCCAAAAAGCCGAGCGCTCGCTGGCCCGGCTGAAGGCTGCGCGCTACCAGCATGACCGAGTTCGGGTTCTTTAGCAGTTCCCTCTTATACGCATCATACCCCCAGCGGTTCAAACCCGTGATCTCTTCCAGATCGACAACGTCGCCCAGGTCATCTAATAACATGTCTTCTATCTCGTACCCTTTGTAAAAGGGCGGAGGGCCTTCTCTCTTTGACTCGCTCACTGACACTGGCTTTCTCCTGAACAGGTCTATTTCGACCTGATATTACGCTGTATTTTCGAGCCTAGCAATCCCTGTGAAAGCTTGACCTCGGCATCGGCCGGCCTTATGTATGAAGCGCTCAACCCCTCAGCCAAATCTAGCTGCCCGCGCCGAAACCTTATGCTTGCAATGCTCGATACATTCACCGCAAGTGGCGCGCTCGGTTTCTGCGCCGCCCACTCCTTTTGATCGCCGCCCGCTTCAATTAACGCCCGCGCCTCTTCGACCGCATCCCCGGTGAAAACAAGCGGGCTGATATGCACTACGCGGGCTATAGCCTCTTCGATCCTTACCGCCTCCGCTTTACCCGCGGCCACGGGGATGCCCTCGTCGTCTATTTTAAATAGCTGGCAATAGACCTCTCCCTTGTACGCGTTGACCATCGAATACACATTCATCCCCGTCTCGTGCCCAAAAGCCGCCGCCTCAAGTGACGTAACGCCTGCCATCGGCCGGGCGGTCGCCATCGCAAAGCCCTTCGCCGCGGCCAGCCCCACCCTTAGCCCCGTGAATCCTCCCGGCCCTACACAGACGGCAAAGAGCGTTATCTCATCTATCGAAACCCCGGCCCTATCAAGCATCGATCCTATCTCGGCCCATAGTCTCTCAGACCTTCGCTCTTCGAGGTCGCCCGCGTAAGATTCTATTAGCTCACGTCCGCGCGCCAGCGCGATGCTCGTCTCCTTCGAGGAGGTATCGAGCGATAATATCAAAGGGCTTTTC
This sequence comes from Blastocatellia bacterium, assembly GCA_963832205.1. Classification (GTDB taxonomy): domain Bacteria; phylum Acidobacteriota; class Blastocatellia; order UBA7656; family UBA7656; genus DATBMY01. Next base: position 41,531 of record CAWHTK010000025.1, read on the forward strand.
GACGATTCTTCGAGACGACTCATTGACAGTTTGACCTCTCAATGGGCGATTATATATTCTGATTATGGCGCAAACAACCTTCGATACATGTGAGCAATCATTATCAATTGGATTGATCGCGTAAGTTGGAATGGATAATTATCTCGGCATCCTCACCGGGGGGGGCGATTGCCCCGGACTCAACGCGGCCATCCGCGCGGTCGTCCGCCGGGCCCTGGCCGAGCGCGTTCCCGTGCTCGGCATACACGCCGGCTGGATGGGCCTGATCAACGGTGATGTCGAGCCTTTGACGCGACATTCGGTGGCCGGAATACAGTACAGGGGCGGGACGATCCTCGGCACCTCCCGCTGCAACCCGCTAAACGACGAATACCTCGCCAAGATTCGAGAGAACTGGCGCAGGTTTGGTCTTAGCAGGCTCGTCGTGGTCGGCGGAAACGGCACGCTCTCCGGTTCGATGAGGATGTGGCGCGATCACGGCTATCCGATTATCGGCGTGCCAAAAACAATAGATAACGATGTGCCGGGGACCGATTTTACAATCGGATTCGACACCGCCGTCTCAATAGCCAGTGATGCGATTGACCGCCTCCACACTACCGCGGAGGCGTATCACCGGGTGATGGTCGTAGAGGTGATGGGGCGGCACGCCGGGTGGATCGCGCTCTACTCGGGGATAGCGGGCGCCGCCGACATGATCCTCGTCCCTGAATACCCGTTCAGAATCTCGGAAGTATGCGACATGCTCTCTAAGCGCAAAGACATGGGCCGCCCGTTCTCTATCGTCGTCGTTGCCGAAGACGCCAAGCCGCACCCGGACGAAGATTTTCTCTCCGAGGAACAGAAGCGGCGTATATACCGGGAGGAACACATCGGGGGGATAGGCCAGATTGTCGCGCGCCATATAGAAGAGCGGACCACGCTATCGACTCGCGTCACGGTGCTCGGTTATATTCAACGCGGCGGCACGCCAAGCTCTTATGATCGGGTGCTGGCCACAAGACTCGGCGTTCACGCCGTAGAGGTCGCGCTCCAAAATCAGTTTGGCGTTTATGGTCTCTATACGCGGCACCGACGTTACGACCGTCCCGCTCGAAGAGGTCGCGGATAAATATAAGAGCGTAGACGAAGCTATATACAGAACAGCCACTATATTCTTTGGCTAGAAAGGCCCTCCGCCGGTCCCTCGCCATTCGTGATCGAATCAGGGGTTCCGCGCGCGTTTTTTATCTACCCTGGAACTGCGCGTGACAGCAAAAACCACGCACACTTTGGGAGCCATGCAAAATTCGACGCCAATGCTCAAGCAGTACCAGGACATCAAACGCCAGCACCCGGGTACGCTTCTCTTCTTTCGCCTCGGGGACTTCTACGAGCTTTTCTTCGACGATGCAATAATCGGCGCAAAAGAGCTTGAGATTACGCTAACCGCGCGCAACCGCGAACGGGGCAATCCCATCCCCATGTGCGGGGTCCCTTATCACGCGGCCGGCGGCTATATATCGAAACTTGTCCGCAAAGGGTTCCGCGTCGCGATCTGCGAGCAGACCGAAGACCCTAAAAAGGCGACGAAGCTCGTCCGCCGGGAAGTCGTTCGCGTCATCACACCCGGCACGGCGATTGACTCGCAGCTTCTCGACGCCAGAGATAATAATTATCTGGCCTCGGTCTTCGGCGCGGGCACAGGGATGGCGGCTGCGTTTCTCGACGTGTTGACGGGCGAGTTTCTTGCCACGCAGTTTTCCGGCGACCAGGCGTGGAATCGCGTGCTTGAGCAGCTCGACAGTTTCGCCCCTCGCGAAATCATCTACCCGCAATCGCTCGGGCCCCTTTTTAAGCCCGGTAAGGAAGCGGCCCAAAAAGAAGACGCCGCGGCCGGCGAGAGCGAATCCGCCGGCCACGTCCATGAGCCTGCTCTCTTATCAGCCTTCGCTAAACCCGGTTGACGAGTGGTTGTTTATGATCGACCGGGCGCGTGATTTACTGCTGTCGCATTTTGACGTGGCCGCGCTCGACGGCTTCGGGCTCGCAGGTCGGGACCTCGCGGTCGCCGCGGCGGGGGCCGTGCTTCATTACGTCCGCGAAACGCAAAAGGATGACGCGGCCCACATCACCGGCGTTTCCTACTTCGAGCCGAACGAGTACCTGGTGCTTGATTCTCCGACGGTCCGCAACCTTGAACTGGTCGACTCGCTGGACGGCTCGCGGGCGCGCACCCTGCTAGGCGTGCTTGATGAAACCGTGACGGGTATGGGCTCGCGGCTGCTCAAGCAATGGCTGATCCGGCCCTCGATGAAAGCCGGCGAATTGAACGCGCGCCTCGACGCGGTCGAAGAACTAAAGGCGGCATTGATGCTGCGCGACCGGCTCCGGGCGGAGCTGAAAAAGGTCTCGGACCTTGAGCGGCTGATGGCCCGAATCAGCCTGGGACGTTCGACACCGCGCGACCTTTGCGCGCTGCGCAACTCGGCCGATGCCATCCCTGGCATAAAAGAGATGCTTTCGGATGCCAGCTCATCTCTCCTTGAAGTGCTCTCGGAAAGCCTCGATGAATTGCCGGACATTCGCGACCTGATCCGAGGCAGCATCGTCGACGACCCTCCGGCGACGACCGCCGAAGGAGGATACATACGCCCCGGCTACAACGCCGCGCTCGACGAGCTCCGAGAGATCGCGGCTTCGAGCAAGAGCGTCATCGCCCGCATTGAAACCAGAGAACGCGCGCGCACCGCGATTTCATCGCTAAAGGTGAAGTTTAATAACGTATTCGGATACTTTATTGAAATCAGCAAAGCAAACGTCAAAAGCGTGCCCTCGGATTACGAGCGGAAGCAGACGCTTGCGAATGCGGAGCGATATACGACGCCTGAGCTAAAGGAGTACGAGTCGAAGGTGCTCGGGGCCGAAGAGCGCATCGCTGAAATCGAGCAGGACCTTTTCGCCGCCATCCGTCAGGCCGTCGCAATCGAAGCGCGGCGCGTCCAATCGGTCGCGCAGGCGCTTGCCATGCTCGACGCGTTGCTGTCGCTTGCCGACGTGGCCGCGCGGCGGAACTATACCCGGCCCGTCTTGATCGACGGCGATGAGCTATACATCCGCGCGGGCCGGCACCCGGTCATCGAAACGACCGGCGAGCGGTTTATTCCAAACGACGCTTATCTGAATAACTCCACGGATCGACTTCTGATCATCACCGGCCCGAATATGGGAGGGAAATCGGTCTATTTGCGACAGGCGGCCATCATATCCATCATGGCGCAGATAGGCTCTTTCGTGCCCGCCGACGAAGCGCGATTGTGCATACTTGATCGCATATTCACGCGCGTCGGCGCGTCCGACAGCCTCGCTCGCGGCCGGTCGACCTTTATGGTCGAGATGACCGAGACCGCCAACATTCTCAACACCGCGACACCAAGAAGCCTCGTGTTGCTCGACGAAGTCGGGCGCGGCACCTCGACTTTCGACGGGCTGTCGATTGCCTGGGCCATTGCCGAATACCTGCACGATCACCCGCAGCACGCGGCAAAGACGCTCTTTGCCACGCATTATCACGAGATGACCGAGCTTGCCAGGATAATGCCGGGCGTGCGCAACTACCAGATGGCCGTCAAAGAATCGGGCGGCGCGATAGTCTTCCTGCGACGCGTGATCGAAGGCAGCGCGTCGAAATCTTACGGCATCGAGGTCGCCCGGATAGCCGGGCTGCCGCGATCCGTTACCGAGCGCGCACGCGAGATTCTTCTCAACCTCGAAGCCAACGAGCTTGACGTTATGGGCAAGCCGAAACTGGCGCGCCACTTGCCGTCGAGAAAGAACGCGCCTCAGCCCACTCTTTTTCAAGCCGCGAATGAAGTGGTGATTGATGAGCTTCGCAATCTCGAAGCGGATGCGTTGTCTCCCGACGAGGCGCTCGACATTCTGAAAAAGTTAAGAACTCGTCTTATGTGATCGATGACCCGATAGATGAAGATAACCGCCACTGTAATCACCCACAACGAAGAATCGAATATCGCGGCGGCTCTTGAATCCCTCGCATGGGCTGACGAGATAATCGTTGTCGATTCAGAGAGCACCGATCGCACGGTCGAGATAGCCAGCCGCTTCGCTCACAAGGTTATGGTGAATCCCTGGCCGGGGTACGCGGCGCAAAAAAACTTTGCCGGCGATCACGCCAGCAATGACTGGGTCTTTAGCCTCGACGCGGACGAGCGAGTGTCAGATGGGCTGGCGAGGGAAATTGAACAGGTAAAGGAAACGGACTCGATTGATGCCGCGGCATTCGAGATGCCCCGCATGGCCCAATACCTTGGCCGTTGGATAAAGCACTCCGGGTGGTATCCCGACTTTAAGGTCCGTCTTTATGATCGCAGAAAATGCCGCTGGATGGGCGAGTACGTTCACGAATCGGTCGTGGCCGACGGGCCGGTCATCCGTTTGAAAGGCGACCTGTTCCACTTCACCGTGCGCAACGTCTCCGAGCATCACCAGAGAATTGATCGCTATACCACGCTTGCGGCACAAAAGGCTTTCGCGGAGCAGAAGCGCGCTTCGCTTTTGTCGCTGATCATATCTCCGCCAGTGACTTTTATCCGCTCTTACTTGATAAAACTTGGATTTTTGGATGGCGCGCAGGGATTGGCAATAGCCATCTTCGCGGCTTACTATGTGTTCCTCAAGAACCTGAAGCTATGGGAGCTGCGTTCAAAGTCCGAGGCGAAAATCCTAAAGCGGACCTCTCAACCCTGCTTCTCAAGAACCTCTTTATATAGGCTCTCAATCCTGTCGATGATCTGTTCCCTGCCATACTTGCCATAAACTTCGCGTTGCGCCGCAATCGCCAATCTTTCGCGCAGAGGCGCGTCGGAAACTAGCCACAGCATTCTTTCCGTAAGCGCCTGTATATCGCGGGGTGGAACGAGCAAGCCCCGTCACGTTGTCTTTTATTATTCCCGATATGCCGCCTACGTCGGAAGCAATGACGGGACGCCGCGCGGCCATCGCTTCTATTGTCACAAGGGAAAAACCTTCGTCCCACGACGGCACGACGACCGCATCCACCGCGGCCAGCAGTTCGGGTATGTGGCTCACGTGTCCCAAAAACCTCAAGCGGGTGGAAAGGCCCAGTGTTTCGACAAGCCGCGTGAGGTGTTCCGTGAACGGCTTCTCGTCGTCTTGCTCCTCGCCGGCAATCAGGAATTCTACGTTGGACCTTATCTGCGCAAGGCGGGCGGCCGCCCTGACGAACTCCTCCTGACCCTTCGCCGAAATGATCTGACCGATACAGGCGATGACTACGCTGCCGCGCAATCGAAACATCGCGCGGGCGGCGTCGCGCTCGATCGGCTGAAAGCGCTCCGGGTCGATCCAGTTGGGAATCGTCCGCACACGGTCTGGCGGAAGCTGTAGCCGTTCGAGTATCGACGCCCGCACGCTATCAGATACGGCGATGAATGACGACACTCCACCGAGCAACCACCTGTAGAGCGCATTTCGCTGGAGTGGCAGGTAATGATGCCTGGTAAGTATCAATCTCGCGGACGGGGCCTTTCGACAAGCTAACGCGGCAATCAGGTAATCGCGTCCCATGTGCGCGTGGACTATGTTGATGCCGTGTTGTCTGATCAAGTCCGCGATGGCGTTGGCCGAGACCAGGTCTAAAGAGTTCCTTAATGGCATTTCGTGCCAGGACGCAATGACCCCGGCGAGCGGGCCGCGCAGCGGGCTATCGGGCCTCACCGCAAGATAGACCGCGTGACTGCGCGAGGCGAGTCCGCGCACGAGACCAGCCACGTGGACTTCCCCGCCCCCCATCTCGCTCGCGGAACAGACTTGTAGAATCTTCATAGGAGCCCGCAATATCAAGCGCGACCCGTCCGGCCACTTGACAACAATGTGTCGCGCTAATTTAATCCAGTTGTTCGGAAGTCGCAAACCAAAGAAGCGGCGATGAGTTAAAAGTTAGAATGGTCGGGCCTCGGCCCCAGTTTTTATAGCCCCACTTCGACAAAGACGGCTCATCCGAGAAAGGCAAAGATGGGAAACATCCCGGACTTCTTCATCGGCCTGATTGTGTTCATATTCGGGCTTCTCTTCGGCAGTTTCATGAACGTCATCATCTACAGGGTGCCGAGGCGCGAATCAGTCGCCTTTCCAGGCTCGCACTGTACAAAATGCAACGCGGCGATAAAGCCCTACGACAACATCCCCATTATAAGCTACCTGCTCCTTCGCGGCCGTTGTCGCAACTGCGGCGCAAAGATCTCAATCAGGTACCCGCTCGTAGAGCTGCTGGTCGGCGTGGTCTATTTTCTCGTCTTCCTAAAAGTCGCGGGCGATTATGGGATACTTGGCGGGGGCGCTTCAGAACCGCCCGCCCGGTTCTGGCTCTCGCTCGGCGCCGACCTCGTATTCGTCTCTTTCATCATCCCGCTTGTGTTTATAGATTTCGAGCACAAGCTCCTTCCGAACGCTATCACTTACCCCGGCATAATAGTGTTGTTCGCGCTCAGGGTAATCGCGCCGGACGCCTGGATACTTGCCAACACCCCCGCTTTCGGCATGAGACCGCCGCCCGTCTGGCCTATATCGATTATTGCCTCCGTGCTCGGAATGCTTGCCGGAGGCGGCCTTTTATGGCTGATCGCGGAAGCCTATTTTCGCATGCGGCGAATTGAAGGCATGGGCCTCGGCGATGTGAAGATGATGCTGATGGTTGGGGCCTACCTGGGGTGGCAGCTCGCGCTGCTCACGATATTCGTCGGGTCGCTTCTAGGCTCGATAATTGGCATAATGCTGATAGCGATTGGCAGGGCAAACATGAAGACCGAGATTCCTTTCGGCGTCTATCTCGGTCTGGCGGCAATTATTTCTCTATTCATCGGGCCTTCGTTGATCGACTGGTACATGTCAAATCTGAGGTAAACGACTATGACGAAGCGAGCCATTGTAGTCTTCCTCGTCCTCCTGATCTCCATCTCTACTCCTCCGCCTGTGAGGGCGGCTTCGCGCGAGCCCGTCCGGGCGCGCCACGCGATGGTGGCTTCGACCAGCGAACTCGCCTCGCGCGTAGGCGTCGAGATAATGAAGCGCGGCGGCAATGCCATAGACGCGGCGGTCGCCGTCGGACTTGCCCTTGCCGTGACCTGGCCATCGGCAGGCAATCTTGGCGGCGGCGGCTTTATGATGATCCGCCGCGCCCGTGGAGAGACCGAGGTCGTCGATTATCGAGAGCGCGCGCCGCTTGCCGCTCACCGCGATATGTACCTTGACCGGAAAGGCGATGTGGTCGAAGACCTCTCGACCGTGGGGTATAAAGCCGTAGGCGTGCCGGGCACTATCGCCGGGCTCTCGCTCGCGCTCAAGCGGCACGGGAAGATGAGCTGGGCCGAAGTGATAGAGCCGGCGCGCAGGCTCGCGGCCGAGGGGTTTATAGTCAATTATCACACTGCTCGCAGTATTCGCGGCAGCGCGAAGCTGCTCGAAAAGTTTGCCGACAGCAAGCGCATATTTTTGCGCGACGGGCGCCATTACAAAGAAGGCGAGCGGTTCGTGCAGCCCGAGCTTGCCGCGACGCTCGCGAGGCTCAAGCTTCAAGGGCCGCGCGAGTTTTACGAAGGCAGGACCGCCCAGATGATCGCGGCGGATATGAAAGCGAACGGCGGCCTGATCACCAGCCGCGACCTCAAAGAGTACGAGCCTACCCTGCGCAAGCCGCTCAAGGGGACGTATCGAGGGTACGAGATTTTGACCATGCCGCCGCCGTCGTCGGGCGGCGCGGCGCTGCTTGAGATGCTAAACATGCTCGAAAACTTCAAGCTCGGCGATATGCAACCGGGCTCGTCCGATTTTCTGCACCTGCTTGTAGAGGTACAGCGGCGCGCGTTTGCCGACCGAGCGGAGTATATGGGCGATGCCGATTTTGTAAAGGTGCCGGTCGAGGGACTGACGTCTAAAAAGTACGCCGCCGAGCTTGTAAGGACCATCGACCCGGAACGAGCGACGCCGAGCGATCAGATCAAGGCCGGCAAAGCGACCGCGTTTGAGCCCGAGAACACTACGCATTACACGGTCGTCGATTCCGAGGGCAATGTCGTTACGAACACCTACACGCTTAATAACAGCTATGGCTCGGGCGTGACCGCGCGCGGGACCGGCATCTTGCTCAATAACGAGATGGACGATTTCACATCGAAGCCGGGAGTGCCGAACGCATACGGGCTCTTGCAGGGCGAGGCGAACGCAATCGCCCCGCGAAAACGGCCGCTGTCGGCGATGACGCCGACGATTGTGCTAAAGGACGGCAAACTCTTTTTCGCGGTCGGCAGCCCCGGCGGTCCCACCATCATCAACACGGTGCTGCAGGTCATGGTCAACGTGATAGATTTCAAGATGAATCTGCAGCAGGCCATAGATTACCCGCGCATTCATCATCAGTGGATGCCCGACCACGTGCGGTGGGAGCCATACGGGCTGAATCAGGACACGCGCGCCGCGCTCGCAAAACGAGGGCACGCTCTTTGCCGAGAAACCCGGTTATATGGGCGACGCCGAAGGGATAATGATCGAGCCACAAACCGGGATGCGGTTAGGCGCATCCGACCCTCGGCTCGGGGGCGTGCCGGTCGGTTATTAAGCCAGCCGAACTCTTACTTCATATGAACATCGACGAGCAAATTGCATTTCTGAAAAAGGGGACTGTCCATTGCGTACCGGAAGAGGATTTGCGCCGCAAGCTAGAGCGATCTCTCAATACCGGGAAGCCTCTGCGGGTCAAGGCGGGCTTCGACCCGACCGCGCCGGACCTTCACATCGGCCATACCGTTCTGATTAGAAAGATGCGCCATTTTCAGCAGCTCGGTCATCAGGTCATTTTTCTCATAGGCGATTTCACCGGGCTGATCGGCGACCCCACGGGACGCTCCGCCACCCGCCCCGCGCTCACCCGCGAGCAGGTGCGCGAGAATGCGGAGACCTACAAGCAGCAGATATTCAAGCTCCTCGACCCTGAACGAACCGAGCTGAGGTTTAACAGCGAGTGGCTGTCGAGCCTCACGGGCGAAGACTTTGTCAGGCTTACCGCGAAGGTCACGCTCCACCAGATTCTTGAGCGCGACGATTTCAAAAAGCGGTTCGAAACGCATGCGCCAATAAGCGTGCATGAACTGCTCTATCCAATATCGCAGGGCTATGATTCGGTCGCGCTCGAAGCCAACGTCGAGCTTGGCGGCACGGACCAGAAATTCAACCTTCTGATGGGCCGCCAGATTCAGCAAGGTTATGGGATAAAAGACCCGCAGTTGATCATGACGACGCCGCTGCTCGAAGGGCTCGACGGCGTGCAGAAGATGTCGAAGAGCCTCGGTAATTACGTCGGCATCACCGAGCCGCCGCGCGAGATGTTCGGAAAAATAATGTCCGTGAGCGACGATCTGATGTGGCGCTATTACGAGCTACTGACAGACCTGACGCCCGCGGAAGTTGAACAACTGCGCGAGGCGGTCGCGGGAGGAGTGCGGCACCCGCGCGAAGTAAAGGCGGAGCTTGCGCGCCGTATAATCGCGGACTTTCATTCGGACGAGCTGGCCCGCCAGGCGAGCGATGAATTCGACCGGATGTTCCGAGAACACCAGGCGCCGACCGATGTTCCAGTAGCAGAGCTTGAGGCCGGACCAATAAGGCTCGCGAAGCTCCTAGCCGTTCAGGGACTTGCGCCCTCGGTGGCGGAAGCCCAGAGGCTGATTTCGCAGGGCGGCGTGAGAATCGACAACGAGCCTGTCGGGGACCTGAAGTTAGAGATAGGCGGCGCGGCGGGCGAAGACCACTTAATCCAGGTCGGCAAGAGGAAATTCCTTCGCGTCTTATTCAAGTAAGCCACGACCCAGCGGCCCACACATTCGAGTCGCTATGCTAGAATTGTATTGGGCAACGATCAGCAGACCGTTATCGTATAGCTGGTAAATGGAACATCGAAGCAGCAACTCCATTCAGACAATACCAACAGGGGCGCAGCCTGCCGCGACCGCGCCGGCTGAGATACAGGTAATACCCGAACCACCCGAGCAAGATGAAAAGATAGGCTTTCGAGGATACCTGCGCCTCGCCCGAATTCTTATCACGGTCCTCCTTTTTGCATTAACCGTTTATATAAACAAGCGCGGCTGGTTCGGCAGAAGAAAGATCGCCGAAAAAGATTTGCGCCACCGCGAAGGCGCGATCCTGCGTGAAAAACTTATCCGACTCGGGGCTACCTTTATAAAGATCGGCCAATCGCTTGCCACCCGCGCTGATCTGTTGCCCGTAGAGTATATCCAGGAATTATCCAAGCTTCAGGACGAGGTGCCTCCCTTCCCCGCCGAACAGGCGCGCGCGGTCGTCGAGTCGGAGTTGCGCGCAAGAATAGAAGATGTTTTCGCCGATTTCGAGAACGAGCCTGTAGCCGCGGCAAGTCTCGCTCAGGTCCACCGCGCGCGGCTCATGGGAGGGCCGGTTGTCGCCGTGAAGATTCAGCGGCCCGGTATCGAAGAACAGATAAACTTCGATATCAAGATCGTGACTCGCATAGCGCGCCGGCTCGCCCGGTACCCGAACCTGATACGCGGGGTCGACTGGGTGGGCGTGGCCCGCGAGTTCAACGCTACCATCGTTCAAGAACTCGACTATGAGCAGGAGACGCGCAACGCGGAGATATTCAGGAAGAACTTCGCGGGGTGGAAGGACGTTTATGTCCCGCAAATCTACGGGGTCTTCTCGACTCGAAGACTGATCGTGATGGAGTTTATCGAGGGGCTGAAGATTATCGACATCGAGGGCCTCAAGGCGGCGGGCTTCAACCCTCCATTGATGGTAAGGCTGCTGGCGCGGACCTACCTGAAACAGCTTCTCGAAGACGGGTTCTTTCATGCCGATCCCCACCCAGGTAATTTGCGAGTGATGCCTGACGGCCGCCTCGCATTCTTCGACTTCGGCATGACGGGCCGGCTCTCGATGGAGTTGCAGTCGAATCTTATCAACGCCTTCTTTCACATAGTCGAGCGCGACGTTCACGGCCTTGTGGAAGACATGGTCAGGCTCGGATTCATAGAGCTGTCGCCGGACGAAGAGGCGCGTTTTAAGCCGATAATAGAGGCCCTTTTTGATCGCTACTTGAGTTTGAAGCTCAAGGAAGTGAATTTCAAAGAGCTGCTCTTCGACCTCGCGCACGTCATATACGAGTTTCCCTTCCGCATCCCCGCGAGCTTCACCTACATCGTCCGCACCATCATGACGCTTGAAGGCATCGGGACGATGGTCAACCCGGAGTTCAACTTCTTCGAGGTCGCGCGCCCCTACGCCAAAAAGTTCATGTTCATGCGTGAAGGCCGGTACTTGCGCGGGCTCATCATCAATCAATTAATAAGAGGCGAGACGGGCAAGATCGAATGGGGGAAGGTCTGGAAGCTTGCGAAGATGGCAATAAAATACTACGTCCGCGGCGAGCATAAGCTATAAACGGGTTTACTCAAAAACCGCCAGGTCTTAACCTCTGACTTCAAGACTCTCGATCACGCGCTGTAGCGCGGCCCGCACCTGTATGGACTCTTCGACATCGAGGCGACGTTTCATGTGATCGATTGCCGCCGGGTCATTTAGTTTTCCAAGCGCTTTCGCGACCGCGGTGCGCACGGCCGGCTCGCAGTCATCAAGCGCGAAGACCAACGACGATAGCATCCGGCTGTCGGGGTCTCCCGCTTCACACATCTTGGAAAGCTCTTCGGCAGCGCGCTGGCGAGAATAAGGCGATACGTCTTCGAGCGATTCGATGAGGCTGAAGAGTCTTGAATCTTTCGATAAAGGCCGGGCGCGTTCGGGCGCTTCACCCGAGTCGTACCCGCGCCGCTTCAGATAGAGTCTTTCGTTGCGGCTCAGGCGGTCGTTGCCTCTTTTCCACCAGATGGCCGCGGCGAGGATTATCACAAGCGTAACTACGTAAAACATCGTCGAGGTGAGGTCCAATGATCTTAACTTCAAACAGGCAGATCGAAGCTAATTGCCGTTCTTCCCCCGCTTCTTATCCTTCTTTTCCTTCTTATCTTTCTTGTCCTTCTTCTCGTCCCTGTCCTCGAACGGCCGAGACTCGGTCCTGTAGATCGGGCGCGACTCGGGCTTTATAACCACAGGCTTGTCATTTCGTCTATTCGAAGGCGTGCGGTCCATCCTCGGCGGCAGCCCGCTCTCGGGCTCGACCATCCTGGGCGTCGTCGGCGTAACCTCGGTGGGCGTCTCGCCTTCCTGGGCCGCGTCCTTCGCCTTATCGGCCGTCTCGTCCTCGGCGCGCGTCAGCGCTTCTTCTTCCTGCGCCCTGCGAATCCGGTTCTCGGTCACCTGTCTTTTCTGGGCTATCTCGCGGTCCATCTGTGGAGCGGTCTTGGGGAACTCGTCTTTCGGCTTGCCCTTCATGAACTTGTCCATGAAGCCTATCCACATCGGCAACGCCGCGACCGAGCCGGCCTCCTTGTTGCCGAGCGACTTCTTCAACCCCGGATACCCTATCCAGACCCCCGCCGTATAAGAAGGCGTGTAGCCTATAAACCACGCGTCGGTGAAATCGTTGACGGTGCCGGTCTTGCCGCAGATGTATCGCTGCGCAAGCTCCTTGCTGGAATTGATCGAGCCGGCGGTGCCGCCCGTCACGACGCTGCGCATGATGCTCTGCATCTGCCACGCGACATAAGGCGACAGGACTCTCTCCTCTTGCGGCTCCCACCGCTGACGAACGTTGCCGTCCGCGTCGGTCACTTCTTTGATAAGGTGCGGCTTCACGCGCGAGCCGAGGTTTGAGAATACCGAGTAGGCGCTCACCATATCGAGCAGCGGCTCTTCGGTCGCGCCAAGCGCCGAGGGAAGCACCCGCTTCATCGGGTTAGGCAGCCCGAACCGCTTTACCATCTCCGCGCCTTTCTGAACCCCGACTATAGAGAGCAACCGCACCGCCGCCACGTTGAGCGATTGTTGCAGAGCGCCCCTGAGCGTTATCGCGCCGCCACCGGACGAGCCGTCATAATTTGAAGGCGACCACCCGGTCACCGGGTCCGTGAATGATCCTGCGCTGATTACCGTGTCGGGCGTGAACCCTTCCTCGACCGCCGCCGCGTATATGAAAGGCTTGAAGGTCGAGCCGGTCTGACGCTCGGCCTGCGTCGCGTTGTTGAATTTTCTGGTCGAAAAATCGTACCCGCCGACCATCGCCTTTATGTCGCCGGTCTTCGATTCGATGCACACGAGCGAGCCGTCAACGGCCGGCACCTGATCGAGATTCACTTCGAGCGTCTTTTTATCATTGTCCACTTTGAGGACTTTGAACACCGCGAGGTCTCCGCGCTTTAGCAGCCTGCCCGGCGCTCCTCCGGCCCACTTCGTGACGGCCTCCGTGAGCGTCGTTTTATAGTCGCCGATTCTCACCTGCGCCTCGGTAGGGCCGACCTCCGTGACCAGGCCGAAAATGTACTCGCCTACGATGTAATTGCCCATCCAGTCGGGGTGCTGGTAATGCGTCAGGTCGTTGGCCATCTTCTGGTCGATGACGTTCAGGAGCTTGCCTCGCCATTTCTTGCCGTGACGGTCTTCGTATGAATGCAGCCCCTTGCGCACGGCGCGCAAGGCCTCGCGCTGTGCAACCACGTCAATCGTGGTGTAGATGTTCATCCCGCCGGTGTGTATCTCCTGAGTGCCGAACTTCTCTTCGCACTCCTGGCGCACCTCTTCGACGAAATGGCCGTATATCGAATTGTTATTGGTCTGTTGAGGATTAACGTTCAGGTTTATCTTTGTCTGCTTCGCCCGGTTGTATTCTTCCTCGGTTATGTAGCCCGTCTCCATCATACGATACAACACGACGTTGCGGCGCTCGGTCGACGTCCTCAGATCGCGAGTCGGCGAATAGAGGCTTGGGGCCTGCGGCAACCCGGCAAGCAGCGCGCACTCTTCGAGAGACAGGTCTTTGAGCGATTTTGAGAAGTAATACTGCGAAGCGGCCTCGAACCCGTAGGAGCCGCCGCCCAAAAACATCTGGTTACAATACATCTCCATTATCTGCTCTTTTGTGAAATAACGCTCTATTTGAAGCGCGAGCAGAATCTCTTTGACCTTGCGCGTATATGTCTTTTCGGGCGTCAGAAACAGGGCGCGGGCGAGTTGTTGCGTAAGGGTCGAAGCGCCTTCGGCCTTGCGCCCCTTCGTGACGTTTTTGAAAACGGCCATGACCATGCGGATGGGGTCGACGCCGACATGTTGAAAGAACCTGTCATCTTCGATGGCCCATATGGCGTTCTTTAGCGTCTCGGGTATCTCGTCGTAAGTGACGGGAAGACGGCGCTCAAGCGAGAACTCGCCGATGACAGACTTTCCGTCGTCGGCCAGCACGCGGGTGACAAGGCTCGGCCGGTAATTGGCCATGGCCGCGACCTCGCGCGCTTCGCTCGTCATGCTGGCCTGGAATGCGACCGTTGCGCCAAACATGACGCCCGCGACTACCGAAAGCGCGGCCAGCGATAAAAACGTATACCGGCGGAAGAAATCCTGAAGCCAGGTTGAAGACGAATCTCTTATAAAACCAGCGCCCTCTCTCTTCTTGAAAAACATAATGGCCTCTCGCAGGTTATGTTAATGGTTAAATTTGTGAGCTTCGACCTCAATTAAGGGTACAGCAGCGCCGCTTCCATTGTAAAGCAACGCTTTCGATGCCCATTTTCCCGTCAGGGTTGGCCACGATCCGTAAAGTTAGCGGTGATTCGATTGCTAGCGGGTGAGAATTATCTTTCCAGAGTTGGCCCGCTTACCGCGCTCTCGGCCGGGGCGTCTTCGAGCCATGTCCGCGCTTCGTCCCGGAGCATGGCAAGAAGCGTCATCGTAACGGCCAGTATGACCGGCCCGATAAACAACCCCAAAAAACCAAATACCGTGACGCCGCCGAATACCGCGAAAAAGATCAACAGCGTGTGCATCTGCACGCGACCGGCCATAAGCAACGGCCTCAGTATGTTATCGACCGATCCAACCACGGCGGCGCCCCACGCTGCGAGCATGATTGCCTGTATGTAATGGCCCGTGGCAAGCAGGTATATTGCGGACGGGACCCACACGGCCGCGGTCCCGACAAGCGGGATCAGCGCGAAAAATGCTGCCGCGACGGCCCATAGCAGAGCGGACGGGATACCGAAAACCCATAGCGCCAACCCGATGAGCGCTCCCTGCACCGCGGCAACGACCAGCCCGCCATAAACTGTTCCAATGATCGTATTCTCGATCCCGCTAAAGAGTCGCTCTACCTGCTCGCGCGTCAAGGGCAGGATCGCGGCGAGGCGGCGGCGGACGGTCTGGCCTTCCCGGAACATGAAAAAGAGCGTGAATAAGGCGATGGCGATGTTGACTAAAAACGTAAAGAGCCCGCCGAGAATGAGTTGGACCTCTTCGGCCACAAACGAGCTTATCTGCCCGAGCCTGCTCACAATCTCTTCCCGCGGCTTAAACTGCGAGACATCGACGTATTGACTCGCCCATTGCAGCGGTCGCTCCAAGACCTCATTTATTAACGCGGTAAACCCGCCGCTTTCGACCGCCTCCTGCTGAACCAGATTGACGAGGTCCTTTAGCTCGTTGGCAATTGCCACCGACATCAGGATCGCGGGGACGATTATCACGAACATAACAAGAACGGTCGAAAAAAGCGCGGCCAGGCTCGGCTTGCGAATAACAGCCTGAACGCGCCGATGCGCCGGGAAGAATACTATCGCGATGACCAGAGCCGAAAGCAGCGGTTTTAAAAATGGGCGAAACAACAGGTAGCAGAGATATAGCGCAAAGAGTGACAGAATGGAGAGAAATATCAGCGTGGCGCGCTTTCTGACGTTAGCAGACAAATGGCAGTTTCCGCCTTTACGAGAAGATGCCCTAATCTACTATTTGACAAACGGCCCGTCAACGAAGAGGTGAAAAAATGTGATGACGACCCGCGCCGCCCCGTCACCCATCACACTATTTCAGGACGGGCTCTCAGGCTGAGACCCGCGACCGCTGGCGCGGCTCCTCTTTCGGGTCGGTGCCCGGGATCAGTTCTTTGTATTTGCACCCTTCTTCACGGCAGGTCAGATGACGCGAGCCGTCCTTGCTCACCTTTTCGACGACGAACCGCGCCCCGCAGACGGGGCAAGGCTGCGCGACGGGCTTGTCCCACGTCGTAAAGTTGCACTTCGGGTAATTCGAGCAGCCGTAAAAGACCTTACCTCGCTTCGTCTTCCTGACTATAATCTCGCCCCCGTCTTCCGGGCAGGCGACGCCCGTCGTCTCCTGCTTGATGTACTTGCACTCGGGGTAATTCGAGCAGGCGGTGAACGGGCCGAAGCGACCTTCCTTGACTACCAGATGTTTGCCGCAGTTCGGACACAACTCTTCGAGCGCGATGTCGGCCTTGGCGACTTTGCCGCCTTTCTGAATCTTGCGCGTGGTCTTGCAATCGGGATATCCCGTGCAGGCCATGAACTGGCCGAAGCGGCCGCGCTTCATCGTCATCGGCTTTCCGCAACTCTCGCACGTCTCTTCACCCGCCTCGGCGTGCGCTTCCTCGCTCAGCTCGTCGTGGACCTTTGGCAGGTCGCGCGTCGTCTTGCAATCGGGGTAGTTCGTGCAGGCGAGGAATTCGCCGTAGCGGCCCCACTTCTTCGCCATCTTCGAGCCGCAGGCTTCGCACTCTTCGTCGGTCAATATCTCCTGGCGCTTGATGTCCCGCATATTGACCTTTGCGTGCTCAAGGTCGCGGGTGAACTTTTCATAAAACTCCGACAGCGCTTCGGTCCAGCGCATCTTCCCTTCTTCGATCTCGTCAAGCTCCTCTTCCATGTGGGCGGTGTACTCGACGTTGAAGAGGTCGTCAAAACTCTCGACCAGCAGATCATTTACTATCGTGCCAAGCTCCGTGGGGAAGAACCGGCCCTCTTTTCGGGCGGCATACTCCCTATCCTGTATCACGGTCATGATCGACGCGTAAGTCGAGGGGCGGCCAATTCCTTTCTCTTCGAGCGTCTTTACGAGCGTCGCCTCGGTGTAGCGCGGGGGCGGCTCTGTGAAGTGCTGCTCCGGCGAAATAGTGTTGAGCTTCAGCCGCTCGCCCTGTTCGACCGCGGGCAGCTTGCGCGCCGCCTCGTCGTCTTCTTCGTCCTTCTCGTCTTTTCCCTCTTCATAGACGGCCATAAAACCGTTGAACTTTACGACCGAGCCGCTCGCGCGGAACAGGTATCGCTCTCCCGCTTTTATGTCGATCGTCGTCTGGTCAAGCAGGGCCGGCATCATCTGTGACGCCACGAACCGCTGCCATATCAATTTGTATAGCGCCAGCTCATCCTTGCCCAGAAATCGCGCCATCGCGTCCGGCGTGCGCAGCGCGGAGGTCGGCCGTATAGCTTCGTGCGCGTCCTGCGCGTCCTTCTTTGAACGGTACTGGATCGCTCGCTCGGGAAGGTATTCTACGCCGTACTGCGTGCCTATGAGGTCGCGCACTTCCGCCAGCGCCGTGTCGGCCACGCGGATCGAATCGGTCCTCATGTAGGTGATGAGGCCGACCGCGCCCTCCTCGCCTATCTCGATCCCTTCGTAAAGTCGCTGGGCAATCTGCATGGTCTTTTTGACCGGGAATCTCAGCTTGCGCGAAGCCTCCTGCTGGAGCTTGGAAGTAATGAATGGCGGGACCGGGTTTCGCTTCTTCTCTTTTGTCGTCACCGAGGAGACGACGAACTCCTGCCGCTCGATGTCGGCGACAATATCTTTCGCCTGCTTCTCTTCACGTATGTGGACCTCGTTCTTCTTCACTCCGTAATCGGCAATCACCTCATCAACCATTGACGGATTGAAGTCGGTCGTCTTTACGGTCTTATCTTCGATGCGCAGAAGCCTCGCATCAAAGGCCGGCGGGAGCTTAGACGACAGGTTAGCAGTGACAGTCCAGTACTCCGAAGGGATAAACGCCAATATCTCGCGCTCGCGCTCGACGACGAGCCTGAGCGCTACCGATTGAACGCGCCCGGCCGAAAGCCCGCGGCGCACCTTGTCCCAGAGTAGCGGGCTTACCTGATAACCTACTATCCGGTCGAGCAGGCGGCGCGCCTGTTGCGCGCTGACGAGGTTTTCGTCGATGTCGGTCGGGTGTTTGAACGACTCCTGGATGGCGTTCTTGGTAATCTCGTTAAACAGCACGCGCTTTACCGTCTTTCGGTTCTTGCCGCGCCCCTCAAGCTCCTCTTTGATATGCCACCCGATCGCCTCGCCTTCACGGTCCGGGTCGGTCGCCACAAAGATGGTTTCGGCTTCCTTGGCCGCGCTCTTCAGCTCTCTTATTACCTTCTCTTTGCCGGGTATCGTCTCGTAAGTCGGCGCGAATTCATTATCGAAATCTATCCCGATCCCTTTCTTTGGGAGGTCTTTAATGTGACCCACGCTTGCCATGACCTTGTAGCCAGGGCCGAGGTATTTGTTAATTGTTTTAGCTTTGGAGGGTGATTCGACTACGACCAGTGATTTTGCCATATCAATATTTCCCGTTTACGGAATAAAGCCAGATACACATGCAACGATTTCGTGCTGCCGTCAAATAACCGATGCTACAGTCGGTGGCGGAGCGTGTCAAGCATCGCCAAATTCGAGGGCCGCAAAAAAAGGCCCAACCCCTGCCTCATCAAAGCTTTCGCACAAAGCTCTTTCCCGGCAGTTGTTTTATGCGGTCGAGCATTTCGAGCCGCAAAAGCGCGCCCATCAGCTCGCCCGACGATAGCTTTGATTGAGTGATGAGCGCGTCGATATGAGTCGGCTCGTCGGGCCTGAGCCACGTCATCAATCGCCGCTCGTTTTCGGAAAGCGCGATCTCATCCATCTCCAACTGTTTTTGCTCCAGCCCCGCGCGTTCGGCAGAAAGAATCTCGGACTTGAGGTCCAGCGGGAACTCTTCGACGACATCCCGCCAGGTCTGCACGAGCTTTGCGCCATCCTTTATTAGATAGTTCGGGCCGAAGCTCTTGGATGAAGTAATGTTGCCGGGCACGGCGAAAACATCGCGCCCTTGCTCGTACGCCATCCGAGCCGTGATAAGCGAGCCGCTTCGTTCCGCCCCTTCGATGACCAGCACGCCCCGAGAGATACCGCTGATGATACGATTGCGAAATGGAAAGTTTTGCGAGAGCGGGGGCGTGCGCGCGCAAAACTCCGTCACGAGCGCGCCCCGCTCGGCTATCTGCTCGGCCAGCTTTCGATTCTCTTTCGGATAGACCGCATCGAGCCCCGTAGCCATTACGGCGACCGTCACGCCTTTGGCATCGAGCGCGCCCTGATGCGCCGCCGAATCGATCCCCCGCGCGAGACCCGACACAATAGTCACGCCCCGCTCGGCCAGATCGCGAGCGAGCATCTCCGATACATTCCGCCCATAGGTCGAGCAATGGCGCGAGCCTACTACGGCTACGGCCGGCTGCTCCAGCGCGCGCGCGAGGTCGCCTTTGACGTATATGAGAATCGGCGGGTCGTAAATCTCCTTGAGCAGCGCGGGGTAGCGAGAGTCATGAAGAGAGATGATCTCCCCGCCAAGCCGTTCGATCTCATCGATCTGTCGGGCCGCCTCCTCCCGCGTTTCGCGACTCGCGATTGCCTCAACCTGTTCGCGTTTCAGCCCCGCCTCGCCCAGACGCGCCGGACCGGCTTGAAAGCAGGCCGAGGGCGAGCCGAAGCGGTCGATCAGCGCCGCCGCCGTGCGCGAGCCGACTCCTGATACGAGGCTTAACGCGACCCAGTCGAGCAGTTGGTTTTCAGAGCTTAAAGGCATCGGCTGTCGAGATGCATTCAGGTTAAAGGCAACGGCGTCCGCGGGACTTTACTCCTCATCTTGAGCGGCCCGATTCTACCGCTTTTATCTTAATAGTCAAGCAGTGTATTAACTGCCCCGCGCCATCCGCGAATATTGAACGCGCAAATAGTCACCTGTAAAATCGAATCTACATGAATTACAGGTACAGGCAGACGGTGCTCGCCGAACTCTCACGACACGGCATTATGCCGCGCAGCGATACGCCTCCGGAGCTTGCGCATGATTATATAAACTCGCTTTATCTATATGAGATTCGCTCCCTCAAATCGCGCCTGCTCGCCGGGCTCATTCCGAAAAACGAGTACGCCTCTCACGTCGAATCTCTCCGCAACCGCTATCCGGTCCTCTCGCTGCCCGTGAGGTTCTGGGCGGAAACGGATTGCTAGGACCAGAAATTACGGTCGAGGCTGCGGTACTGAATAGCCTCGCTTACGTGAGTCGTCTCCACGGACTCTTTGCCTTCGAGGTCCGCGAGCGTGCGGCTGACTTTCAATATGCGATCATAAGCCCGCGCCGAGAGCCCGAGTCGAGTGATCGCGTTTTCCAGCAGCGCCTTCGATTCCCTGTCGAGCACGCAATACTTCCTGATCAGTCTCGTAGTCATCTGCGCGTTGCAGAATACTTTTTCACCTTTCAGCCTCTCCATCTGCACGCGGCGCGCAGTGATTATACGTTCTCGAATGTCGGCCGAGCTTTCCGCCGGCGTGTCGCTGGCCAGGTCCTTAAACCTGACGGCCGGCACGTCTATGTGTATGTCGATGCGGTCGAGCAGCGGACCCGATATCTTCGAGACATATCGCTGTATCTGAAGCGGCGTGCATTTGCATTCCCGTGTGGGGTCCGAGAAATGGCCGCAAGGGCAAGGATTCATCGCCGAGGTCAGCATAAAGCGCGAAGGGAAAGTGAGCGACATGGCGGCCCTGCTTATCGTCACGCGGCCGTCTTCGAGCGGCTGTCTCAATACCTCAAGCACATTGCGGTCGAACTCGGGCAGCTCGTCAAGAAACAGCACGCCGTTATGAGCAAGCGAGACTTCTCCCGGCCGGGGTATGCTGCCGCCGCCGATCAGGCCCGCGTCCGAGATGGTGTGATGGGGGGCGCGGAAGGGGCGCGTCGTAACAAGACCGCGGTGCTCGATCAAACCCGATACGCTATGGACCTTCGTACACTCCAAAGCTTCCTCGAATTCGAGCGGGGGCAGTATGGTCGGAATCCGTCGCGCAAGCATCGTCTTGCCCGAACCCGGCGGGCCGATCAGGATTATGTTATGGCCGCCCGCCGTCGCCACCTCGATGGCCCGCTTTGCCGCCATCTGCCCGCGCACCTCCTTGAAGTCAACCGCGTAGTTGGCGTTGCCGTTTAGCATCGAAGCCGTATCCACTTTAAGCGGCTCAGGCGGCGTGTCGGCGTTCAGCAGCTCCACGACCGCCCGTAATGAGCCGACCGGATAGACCTCAAGCCCCTTGACGACCCCCGCCTCCTGCGCGTTCTCTTCGGGGAGTATTATTCGTCGCGCCCCGTGGCTTCGTGCCGCCACCGCAATCGGCAGCGCCCCCTTTACCGGCCGCAGTCGCCCATCGAGCGATAGCTCGCCCGCAATCAGCGTGTCGTCCAGTTGCTCAAGCTTGAGATCGCCGTTCGCCCCCAGTATCCCGACCGCTATCGGCAGGTCGAAACTCGACCCCTCCTTCTTTACGTCGGCGGGCGCGAGGTTGACCGTCATCCTGTGAATCGGGAAGAAGAATCCGCAGTTGTTTATCGCGGCGCGTATCCGCTCGCGGCTTTCTCGCACGGTCGCGTCAGGCAGCCCTACCATGGTAAACGAAGGCGACATCCCGTCGCTCGCCTTCGGGCTCAAATCAACCTCTACCTCGACCAGGTAAGCCTCTATCCCAAACACGGCGGCGCTCAAGGTCTTAAATAGCATCAGCGGTCTCCGTCACAATTCTTTATTGGACTATTCACAGGCAGGGAAACCTGAAGGCAGAGTCTTGCCGCCCTTCACCGATAGACGTAATCGGCAGGCCGGTTATTCACACTTCAAGGTTGTTTCAGCCCATTGCGGGAGGGCAGGATTGGTATGACTCTGCCCACAGTTACCGTTTACGGCAGCGCAGACGCAGGTGTTGTTGGTAATGTCCTTGTCGGTGATCGTACAAAGCGTGCTGCCCGGCGGTTTGGACCATTGCATAGGTTATGTCTAAGGATTGAAGTTGAACGTGATTGTGCCGACGACCTTAACGGGCTGCCCGCTTAGCAGGGTCGGCTTGAAGCGCCAGCCGCGCGCGGCGTTGGCGGCTGCCTCGCGAAACAGCGAGTCGCCAGAGACGGCCCGCGCCGACACAACGCCGCCGTTCTCATCGATTATCACCTCGACGACGACTTCGCCTGAGACGCGGGTCGCCTTCGCAACCGGCGGATAAGTCGGCTCGACCCTCTTGATCGCCTCGCCCGCGAGCACGCCGCCCGACTTGCGGATCATCTTCGGCGGTTCGGGATTCGTCGGAGGTTGGGATGGCTCAGCATCGTTTTCGAGGCGGTTTGAGTTATCTAAGGGTGAGATCGTCGAAGTTATATTATTCAGGTTGTTGTTAGGCGTTGTGTTTCGGTTCAGGGCATCATTCGCGTTTGTGGACGCCATCTGATCAGACGATTGCGATAAGTTTTCGGTCGCCCTCTGACTATTTAGCACCCACAGGACCGCGCCTGCCGCAAGGGCTAATACGAGTCCCGCGCCCGCCACTACTAAACCTCTTGTAGGCCGAGATGATGAAATAGTCATATACGGCCTTACTGGGTGGGCCGGTGAAAATCTCTCAGATGGCTCTGATACTGCTACGGGCGCTGGCAGCGGAGGTGTCGGAATAGGGAGGTCCTTATGATAAGAAGGCGTGAGTGGGCTAGTCTGAATGATGAGTTCTCTACGCTTTTCTAATACTAATCGCCGCTGTGCATCTTCTAGTTTGTTTTGTGCCTCGCTGTCAGAAGGATCAATGCGTAACACGGTTCGTAGATTCTCAACGGTCTCTTGCCACTTCTGTTGCTTGGCTAAAGCGTCGGCCAGGCAGCCATACCAGACAACTTTATCAGGTTCCAGCTTCACAGCTTGCCGGTATTCTGATTCTGCTTCCTCCCATTTCCCCTGGTTATAGAGCGCGAGGCCTAGAGCGCCACGATAGCGAGCCTTATCCGGGACTAATTCTACAGCTTTCCTATATGTTGCTTCTGCTTCTTTCCAATTCTGTTCTCTGGAGAGAACATAACCGAGATCCGAGTGCAGCCTTGGGTCGTCCGGATTAAGCCCCAGAGCCTGGGTGAGCATTAGCCGGGCCTCTTCCCAGTCCTGCCTCTCTATTGCTTGTTTTGCTTCTTGGTGCGGATGAAGCTGCTTGGGTTGTGCCACCGGCTCAGGTGGTATCTTTGCGGACGGTTCCTCTGGTTGAATAATGAGTGCCGGTTGATTATCGGTTTCCGGTACTTCTTTGTGGCCAAGTATCGCTTTTACAGAATCGAGCAACTCATTAAGTTGCTCTTCATCTTGAACCTCCGGCCAGTTTAATAATCTAGCAGCTTGAATACTCCTGAAGCCGATGGGGAGACCTATTTGGTCAATTAGTACCGGAACAAGTATCTCTCTTTCCTTGCCGATTTCTGCTTCTTCCCTCACCCAGCGCGATTTTACGGATTCTTTGCTCCACACTACAATGACACATTTAGCAGACCCGATTGCCTGTTCAATGACTTCGTGGAATGTTTTCCCCGGTGGTATCCTCTTATCCCACCAAACAGACAACCCTGAGCCTTCCAGGAAAGCAACGAGCTTCCGAACCCTCTCTCTGTCAGAGTTGTCGTAGCTGATAAAGATCTCTTTCGCATGGGCCTGCATCGACCGTCCTTTTGAACTTAACAAATGACTCAAATTGTCCGTTATCGCAGGGTATAGTTTATTACTACCAGGTAATTATGCAAGCAGACTTTTCCAGGGCCGGTTCTTTGGAGAGCCCGAATTAATTCTTATTATTCCTGGTGACGTAAGTAACCTGAGAGTGACTGTGCTCCTTGTCGTATTGTTCTATACCCGGAATGCCGAGAAATGGAATGGAACAAGAGCGCAAGTACCACCACTCAACTGACCTTACACCGAAGTGAGGCCCTCCCTGTCTCCGTAAAACACAGATGCGAGCACTCAAGCGTCTTAGGATCACTCTTCTCTCATCCAGGTTCATAGAACCAACCCGCCCGCGCACGGTTTTGCAAAACTCTTCAAGGGATTCTAGTTCAAAGGCCACGTTTCGCTTGGTGTGAAGTTGCGCCTCTAATTCTGCCAGTGTCACTCTGACTTGAGCCTTTTCCGCTTCTGCCTGTTTGATCTCTCGCTCTAGCACATCCAGCAATGATTCATTCTCTACTGTCCTGAAGCGGCGCATAAGTCGTTGCTGCCCTCGCTCAATACTTTCCAGCGTTATGTTTGTCTGCTTCAGCTGACCATACCTCCAATCAAGTTATTCATTCCTGCCGCTGCCGCGTCAGAAACCCTTCCGACCATTCACCCTTGTTGCTTCCACTACCTGACGAATGGCATCTATGACCAGTTCAGGTTGATCGCGGTGAATCATGTGACCGCTCCTTTCGGCAAATATGTGTTTGCTTTTGCTTGAACGGCTGGCCAGGTCCTCTTGCAACTTGATGCGCAGTTCCTCTCCCTTCGGAGCGAACTCCCGTAATCGAGGGGGATAATCATCCGGGCTGTAAGACGATCTCCCGCGCGACAGTACGATCAAGGGTATGTCGGTGTGCCAATTGGCCTCCTTCATCTGACGTTGGCTCTCCTCCAGATCTATCTGCTCACCTCCCAGTACTCTCCTACCGCTAGCGCCCCCCAGGTCTTTTCTAATCTCGGGCGGAATCATGGCTTCCCACTTCGCGGTCTCTTCTTCGTGAGATGAATCAATCAACACCATACCGACTACGTCCCTTGGATAGAGGCTGGCATACATCCGGACGTTGATCCCTCCGAAGGAGTGGCCGACTAGTACAATTGGGCCAGCCACACCTGCCTTGGTTAGTAGAGTGTGTAAGTCTCCGGTGATCTGCGAACTGGTCCTGAGCGCATGGGGCGGCGGATCACTCCTCCCCAAGCCAGCCCTGTCGTAGGTACAGACGCGGCTGAGCTTTGCTATTTCAGGTTGAATGTCGTTCCAAGTTTCAGAGGACGAATTTAACCCTGATTCCAGAACTACAGTCGGGCTACCATTGACATGCTTGCCAGAGCAACTGATGTGGAGCTTGTAGCCCCCTAAATCGATCAAATGATTGATGGAAGGTTGAGGAGCATTCGCACCCTGAGGATGGGTGTAAATGCTCTGGCAAGCAATCGTCAGGAGAGCCAACAGACTCGCAATAGTTACTCCATGTCTCATCTTAACGCCACACTCAGGCACCTAACGAGACACAAGATCAGCTGCGGGCACGAAGGCGCGCAACGGCAAACCTCACTCTTCCCGCATGAGTTTGGATGGATCGACAGCAAGCGCTCGCAGGGCCGGAATGGCGGACGCTGCAATGCCCAGCAGCGCCATCGTTAGCACCGCGCCGCCCACGACCACGGGATCCCTTGGATTCGCCTGATACACAATCTGTCCCAGCAACCGGCTGGCGAAGACACCTGACAGCAGCCCCACCAACGATCCGATCGCAAGCAGCACGATTGGCCGTCCCACCGCGGTGCTCATTACATTCCTCGTGCGCGCGCCCAATGCCACGCGGATGCCCAGCTCCTTCATTCGGCGGCTCACGTTGTAGGCGGCCATGCCGAAGATGCCCGTCACCGCCAGCATCGCCCCCAGCAGGCCCATGACGCCCAGTGCGACGGTCGCCGCCCGTGCCGGGAACAGCGCGCCCCCGATCGCATCGCGCCAGCTCCGGACCGTGATCTGCGCATTCGGCTCGAGGCCGCTCAGGGTGCGTTCGAGCGCCGCCGCCATCTCGTTGTGCGCCCGGCGCGACCGCACCACGAAAATCATGGTAGCTCTGCTCGTTTTGCGACAACGACAGATACACCACCGGCTGTGGCGACTCTTGCATGTTGTGGTACTTGCCGTCCTCCGCCACGCCGACCACTTCGGTCAAGCGGCTCCGTAAAATGAAGCGTTGCCCGATCGCCGGCGTGTCGCCCCACATCTTCCGCGCAAAGGTTTGGTTTACGATCGCCACATAGGGCGTCTCGGTGGTGTCGTGCCAGGAGAAATCCCGTCCGCCCAGAAGCCGAGTGCCGGCAGCCTCCAGGTATCCCGGCGACATCGTGAATACGTAGGGCGCCAGCACGGAATTGTTCAGTGTGAACTCGGTCGTCCCTGGCTGGAAAACCGGAACGCCACGCAGACCGCCGGTAAAGGGCACTCGGCTCACGATGCCCGCTGCCGCCACACCGGGGATGCTGCGCACCGCCTCGATCATCGCTTTCTTTTTCTCGAGCGGCACGTCGCCTCCCG
This sequence comes from Blastocatellia bacterium, assembly GCA_963832205.1. GTDB lineage: Bacteria > Acidobacteriota > Blastocatellia > UBA7656 > UBA7656 > DATBMY01. Next base: position 67,898 of record CAWHTK010000025.1, read on the forward strand.
GTTCCACCAGGCTCAGGTCCATCTCGGCCAGCATCGCGCCCTGTGGCTGGAAGCCCAGCGGAGCGTGCAGCATGCGCACCATGCCGCGCACCGCGACCAGGGAGGCCGTGACTAGCAGCGTGCAGATGGCGATTTGTGCGCCCAGCAGCAGGTCGCGCAGGGCAAAACGGCGCCGGTGGACTGCATCCACCGGTCCGCTCTTCATCGCGTGCAACGGACTGCGCTGCCACACCTGCCGCGCCGGAGTCATCCCAAAGAAGCAGCCCGCTGACCACGGTAAAGGTCAGAGCTGCCAGGTAGACACGCGCATCGACACTGGCTGCGAGGACCGCCATAAGGCGATTCCCACCGGTTCAGCGCACCCAGCAACAGGCTCGCGCTCACCAGTCCCGCTGCTCCGCCCATCAGCGACACCACCATCGCCTCGCTCATCAGTTGCCGCACCAGCCGCCACCGGGTCGCGCCCAAGGCGGCGCGGATCGCCAGTTCCCGACTCCGATCCGCCGCGCGCGCGGCAAACAGGCTCGCGAGATTGGCGCACGCCGCCACCAGCACCAGCAGACGCCAGCCCGGTCACGCTGTAAAGGAATCCGCGAATGACGTCACCGGTGTCTGCGTAGAGTCCTGGACGGACCAGCCGCAGTGGCATTCCGCTGTCTGTCTCCGGGGACTCCTTTGCCAACTGCGTCGCGATCGCACTCAGATTTTCGCTAGCCTGCTGGGGCGTCACGCCTGGCTTCAGCCGGCCAACCACCGTCAAAGTTACGCGTGTCCGGTTACGCAGGGAATCCGGCTCGAAGTAGTTCACAATAGGTATCCAATAGTCCGGCCAGACAAATCGCTCTGTGCCGTGGAACCGCGCCGGGGCCACGCCCACGACCAGTGAACGGAGATTTGTTGAGCCGCACGGTCGTCCCGACTACGCCCGGATCGCCGTTAAATGCGCTTCGCCATAGTTGATTACTCAACACCACATACGGCGCTGAATTCGGGCCATGCTCGTCCGCCGCCTGGAAGAAGCGGCCCAGCCTCCGGCTGCACGCCCAGCAGATCGAAATAATTCCCGGTGACCGCATGGCCGTAGACACTCTTCACTGTGTCCCGCCAGTTTGAGTCTCGCCAGTACAATATCCGTAGAAGCCGGCCATCCCGCTGAAGGTGGTGTTTCGCTGCCGCAAGTCTTCAAACGCAGGATACGATGTAGTAAGTAGCTTTAAAGCTCGTCCACGGCTTGAGACGAATCTCGTAGAGGTTCTGTGGGTCGCTCACCTCCAGCGGGCGCAGCAGGACGGCATTCACCACTCCGAAGACGACGACGTTTGCCCCAATCCCCAGCATCAGAGTGAGAGTCGCTACGAGCGTGAACGCGGGCGACTTCCGAAGCACGCGCAGCGCATAACGAATATCCATCAGCAGGTCTTCCATGAAGGGCAGGCGGGCTATCCCGGCAGTCATGCCGCGTAGGAATACTCCCTTCTTTGTTCGTCCGCTACGGCTCATGAGATAGAGGCCTGACGCTCCAGCGTCAGCGGGCGCGGGGGGCAGTAGGGATAATAAGAAGTTTGTCTCCGCGCTCCGCCGCACGCACTTGTTAGGCGCGGCCTTGCAGAATATCACTACAGGGAGTTTGTTACCAAGACGTTACCGCGCCGCAAGCGTTGGCCTCCGGCGCGGCTGTAAGCGTAATTAATTAAAGGATGACTCGTACGGGATTTGAACCCGTGTTACCGCCGTGAAAGGGCGGTGTCCTAGGCCCCTAGACGAACGAGTCGTTAAAAGAACTTCGGTAAATCTAAACTGCCCGCTCCCTGTCGGGTATGTCTGCTCAATCGCAAGAACTTATGATAGACGAAACCTGAAATGTTTTGCAAGAAGCGCATCGGCAAACGCGATCTGTAGCGCGGCCCGCGAATGATTTATACTGGTTGTGCCTTATGCAATACGTATCGACAATCATTCTACTCCTCGGCCTCGCGGCCTTTCCTTATCAGCAGAAGCCCGAACAGAATCAGCCCATACCTCCCGCCGATGATAAAGACGCTTTTATTCTCAGGTCGCTTTCGCCTTACGTGATCGAGTTGCTCATTGACATCAATGAAGAGGTCGATATGAGGCGGGTGTGGCGATTGCTCAAGATGGATGCGCCTGACGACCTGCCTTACAAATGCGGGGGCGATTGCAGCGCCGAGACTTTTGATGTCGTCACGGGCGAGCAAGGCGACGACAAGGCCGTGGCGCTCAGAATCTCATTTGATGACGGCGATGCTTACCAGTACCTGCTCTTCAAACAGCCCGGTAAGGATTTGCCCGGCCGCGCATGGGAGTTTATCGGGGCGATCTCCGCGCGGGGAAGCCGCTTCGACCCGCCGTCTCATCGAATCGAGACGGGCGATGGCCGAACCTGGCTCGTGGTCAAAGACCTGCGCTCGGCCCGGTCGGCGGCCGAGCACTACGGCGAAGCGTGGTACGAGATAAAAGCGGGCGGGCTGAAACGTGTCCTCTCCTACCCCGTCCGGGGCGAGCACAAACCTTGTCAGAAAGCGCTGGGCCGCTCGTTCAAAACCCTGATCGTACGCCACGAGCTGGAGAACGGGGTCTATACCGTACCGGCGCAGTTTTTGGTCTCTTATGATATTTCAGATTGCGAGAAGGGCAAGCTTTCACACGGGCTCTTTGCCATGGGGCGCAGGGCATATTATGTCTGGGACGCCGCCGCGGATAAGTTCGTTCTCGATCCTGCGCGCTCCGAAATTACCGAAAGCGAAATCATCAATCTTTCAAACGCCCGGATGCCGACAGCCCGGCAGTTCGTCGAGTCGAATCAAGGTGAGCTTATGGCGATTGCTCGCACCGGCGACAAAGAGCAGAGAGACTGGCTCAGGAGATTTCTTGCCAATGTCGAGGACGGCCCGCGCAAAGCTTCCTTACAACAAGCCCTGGAGTTTTCCGAGCGCGCGAAATAGCATTTATAAACTCGGAGGAACGATGCGAATATTCATTAAAGCAGTCTTGCTGACGACCTTCTCTTTTATGATGCTCGCACAGGCGGCGGCCCAGTCTGAGGCGCTGCCGGCCGAATGGGACGGCATATGGAAAGGAACCCTCGCGATAGTCTCAGCCGACGGGACCCGGCAGGAACTGGCCATGGAGCTTCACGTCCTTCCAGTGGCGGGCGGGAATCGCAAAACCTGGAAGATACTTTATGGCGAGGGGACAAAACAGACCACGCGCCCTTATGATATTGGGCCGGTCGCGGGCGGGCCAGGCCGGTTCGTCGTCGACGAGAAGAACGGCTTGTTTATCGATAATCATCTCGCGGGCAAAACACTCTATTCGCAATTCATGGTCACCACCAACCTGGTGACTACGCGATTTGAAAATCTCGGCGACAGCATGAAAGTAGAGTTGTTGCTATTTTCCATGAACGAACCGCGCCGCAGCAAGCTGACCGGAGGCGACATCGAGGTGGCATCTTATCGCTTCAGCTCGGTGCAGACCGGGATGCTAAAACGGGATAAAGCTAAGCAATGAGAAAGAGGATCGCACACATTTTTTACATCGCGGCGACGGCGGCCGGCGTCATCTTTGTCGCCGCGTGTATTTACGGCATATCAAAATATCCGGCCGCCCCGATCCGGCCCGACGGGGCGATCTTCAAGGATAAGCTCGGCAAGGTTTATACGGCGCAAGAGTACGAGAGCTTCGAGACCTGGAAGCTTTCGATGATGCTCTCTTGCGCGGCCTGCTTCGCGCTCGCATTCACGGGGCAGATCATCGACAAAAAGCCGAAGCGCGAAGGGGCTCAATCGAGGCTTGGGAAAAGCGCATAGCGAGGCTTGAAATGATCAAAGATTTCATCGACGAATACCTCCGCTATAAAATAATCGGCCGCAAGGCGATTGATCAGGTGCCGGACGCGGATTTGAACCGCGTGATCGGCGAGGACGCAAACTCGATAGCCGTCATCGTTCGCCACATAGGCGGGAACCTGGAATCGAGATTTACCGACTTTCTCACAACCGACGGGGAGAAGCCGTGGCGAGACCGCGAAGCCGAGTTCGGGCAGAACGAGTACGGCCGAGGCGAAATCGAACGCGTCTGGGAGGGCGGCTGGGCTGTGCTTGAGCGGGAGCTCGCCCGCTTGAGCGACGCCGACCTTGAGCGCCAGATCACTATCCGCGGACAGGCGTTCACCGTACACGAGGCGCTGTCGAGATCGCTCGCGCACATCGCGTATCACGTCGGGCAGATAGTCTTGCTCGCGCGGATACTCAAAGGGAACCGTTGGGAGTGGATCAGCATACCAAGGGGTCAGTCTCAGCAGTACAATCAAAACCCGACCATGGAGAAGAAGCCCGAATAGTCTTTTCGCGGGCGAGGGAATACATATGGCTAAAAGCAACGCCGCAACCGTGGATCAATATTTGAGCGAGCTGCCGGAAGAGCGCCGCGCGATCCTTTCGCGGGTGAGAGATGTAATACTTCGCAACCTGCCGGCCGGGTATCGCGAATCGATCAACTGGGGAATGATTACTTATGAAGTGCCGCCTGAGAGATACCCGAATACATATAACGGCCAGCCGCTCGCTTACCTCGCGCTCGCGGCGCAGAAGAATTATTACGCCCTGTATCTCACGGGGGTCTATCAAGATTCCGAGCAGGAAAAATGGCTGAGAGAAGCATACGGCGCGGCGGGCAAGAAGCTCGATATGGGCAAATCCTGCCTTCGATTCCGAAAGCTTGAAGACCTGCCGCTCGATGTCATCGGCCGCGTTGTCGCGAGCACCGCGCCGGATGAGTTCATCGACCGGTACGAGGCAAGCCGTCGCAAATCATAGACGCTTGACCGGGGGCCGATGTGCTGGATTCACCGGGCGCATTCCGATAAGCTAAAACCCGTATGGACCATGAGAATATAAAAGAGTTCATCTCGGCCACGCCCGTCATCGAATCGACGCACGCGGCCGTGGTCGAATTCGCGCGCGAAGCCGCGGGCGCGGCCGAGGGCGAGCGCGAGCGAGCGGTCAGACTTTATTACGCCGTCAGGGACCGCATTCGCTACGACCCTTATCGCATCGACCTCACCGTCGAGGCGATGAAGGCGAGCGCGACGCTACAGATCAAGCACGGGTGGTGCGTGTCAAAGGCCGTGCTGCTCGCGGCCTGCTGCCGGTCGCTTGGGATACCGGCGCGGCTCGGGTTCGCCGACGTGCGCAATCATCTTTCGACCGAGCGGCTCAGAGAGAGGATGCGCACAGACATATTTTACTGGCATGGGTACACCGATATATTTCTTTCCGGCAAGTGGGTGAAGGCGACCCCCGCGTTCAATATCGAGCTGTGCGAAAAGTTCCGCCTGTTGCCTCTGGAGTTCGACGGCATGGAGGATTCGCTCTATCACGCATTCGACGCCGAGGGCCGGCGGCACATGGAATACGTGACGCTGCGCGGCAACATACGCGGACTTGCCGCTCGACGAGATTATTCAGACCTTCGACGAAAAATATCGGTCCGGGCCCGCGCGGGTCGATCTGAGCGCCAGCAGCTTTGACGAGGATGTGGCTCGCGAGGCTTTGTGATGGACGAGATGCGGAATTCTCACCCGGTGCTGCTCTACGACGGGCTCTGCGGGTTCTGCGATAAGAGCATCCAGCTAATATTAAGGCATGACAGGCGCAAGACTCTGCGGTTCGCCCCGCTACAAAGCAGCTATGCCAAGGCGATTATAGGGCGCCACCCGGAGCTTCAAAATATCGATTCGGTCATTCTCGTAGAGCGGGCACGGGCGCGGGAGAGGAACGGGTTTTTACGCGCTCTAGCGCGGCCCTGCGCGTGGCAAGATACCTGGGCGGGATGTGGAAGCTTGCGCTCGTCGCTTATATAGTGCCCGCATTCATACGCGATTTCTTTTATGATCAATTCGCAAAACGCAGGTATAACATCTTCGGAAAGTTCGACAGCTGTATGCTGCCGTCGCCGGAACAGAGGGCGAGGTTTATTGATTTGGGGTGAAAGTATCCGAAAGGAGCCGACGATATGGCCAGCCTTATTGATAATGCGAGCGGAGATTTTGATAGCCGGGCCGAACAAGAACTGAGACGGTTAAACGAAGAATGGGTCGCCGCCTTCGTCGAAGGCGATACCGCGACGCTTGATCGTTTGATGGCCGAAGGCTGCATATTTACTTACGCCCTGGATGGCGACGACAAAGCGCAGTTCATATCCGACATCGCTTCGGGCGCGCTTCGCGCCAAGTCGCTCAGGCGCGACAACGTCGAGGTGCGAGTGTACGGCCCGACCGGGGTGATGTTCGCGCACGACACCGCCGACTGGAATTACAAGGGCACGCACATACAGGGGTATTATCGAACCATACACGTCTATTCAAAGATCGACGGAAAATGGCAAATAGTGGCCATACAGGCGAGCCCCATCTCGATGTAGCGGCCGGTGAGCGGGAGGCAAGAAATGAACCCGATGAGTTCTTCGGATGCGACCTCTAAAAATGACGAGTGGCCCGACCTGCCGTTCAATGAATGGAAAGAGACCTGCGCGACGCTGCACATGTGGACGCAGATAGTCGGCAAGATCAGGCTGGCGCGCACGCCCTGGGTCAACCATTCGTGGCACGTCACGCTCTACGTCACGCCGCGCGGATTGACTACGTCGCCGATCTCGGACGGGGCGCGGACGTTTCAGATCGATTTTGATTTTATCGATCACCGGGTGTTGATAGAGACGAGCGACGGCGCGACCAGCACGCTCGCGCTCGGGCCGCGCTCGGTCGCCGATTTTTACGAAGAGCTGTTCGCGCGACTCGGCGAGATGGGCATCGACGTTAAAATAAACATGACGCCGAACGAGGTTGCCGACCCCATACCGTTTGATAAAGACCGCGTGCATGCTTCCTACGACGCCGATTACGCCAACAGGTTCTGGCGCGCGCTGGTCGGGGTCGACCGGGTGATGAAGACCTTCCGCGCGCGCTTTATAGGTAAATGCAGCCCCGTTCATTTTTTCTGGGGCAGCTTCGATATGGCTGTCACGCGTTTTTCCGGGCGCAGAGCGCCGGAGCATCCCGGCGGCGTGCCTCACCTGCCGGACTGGGTCGTGCGCGAAGCCTATTCGCACGAGGTGAGCAGCGCGGGCTTCTGGCCGGGGAGCGAACAGGTGCCTTATCCGGCGTTCTATTCGTATGCCTACCCGGAGCCTGACGGGTTTTCCGCGGCGAAAGTCGGCCCCGAAGGCGCAAGCTACGACTTGCAGCTAAGAGAGTTCGTCTTGCCTTATGACGCAGTGAGGCGGGCCGCGTCGCCCGACGCCGCGTTGCTTGAATTTTTTCAAAGCACCTACGAGGCCGCCGCCGATTCGGGCGGCTGGGATCGCGCGTCGCTTGAGCGCACCGAGGATTTGCCTCGCAGGCATCGTATGCCAGGAGGTGAGCGGAGCAGTTAAAGGAGCAAGGGATGGACAAGGTAGAAGTTTACGGGGCGGACTGGTGCGAAGATACGAATCAGGCGCGAAAGCTGCTCGACAGCTTGAACGTATCTTATCAATATATAAATATCGAGCAGGAGAGCGAAGCCGCCCGATGGGTCAAGCAGCAGAACGATGGAAAAAGAGAGAAAACCGACCATCAAGATAGGCGAGAAGGTGCTTGCGGTCCCCGACGACCGGGAACTCGAAGGCGCGCTTCGCGAAAAAGGTATAATCTCTTAGAAACCGGCCGCCACCTTGCGGCGTTAAAGCTGTTGTGCCACCGCGCAAAATAGATGGACTCCAGACGCGTGCCCACCGAGTTTGTCCTCTTCGAGTCCTGGGGCGGAGCGGGTAATTCAGATCAAGGAGAATCGCTATGAAACATGGAAGGCTGTTTTCTGTAATCCTTTCTCTCGTCCTTGTTCAGGGCGCTGCCAAAAGCGCGGGCAATGTGGCCGACTGGACACAATGGCACGGGCCTGACCGCACAGGGTTGTCGAAAGAGACGGGGTTGATGAAATCGTGGCCCGCGACGGGGCCCGCCGTCACCTGGACCGCGTCGAACATTGGCGAGGGATACGGCTCCGTATCAATGCAGGGCGAGCGAGTCTTTGTGCAGGGCGCGAAGGGCTCCGACAGCCTGGTCTTCGCGCTCAACCGCGCCGACGGGAAGATCGCGTGGTCGCAGGCGCTCGGCCCCAAGGGCGATGACAGCCGGGGCGGCGGGCCGCGCGGCACGCCGACAATAGACGGCGATAAGCTCTATGCGCTCTCGGAAAACGGCGACCTCGCCTGCCTGAAGATCAATGATGGGGCGGTGGTCTGGCGGCGAAATATTCTTAAAGATTTCGGCGGGAAGAACCCCGGCTGGCTCATAAGCGAATCGCCGCTGGTAGACGGCAACAACCTGATTGTCACGCCGGGCGGCCAGGGAGCGAGCCTCGTCGCGCTCGACAAGACGAGCGGCAAGACCGTCTGGACGAGTAAAGAGCTGAGCGATCAGGCCGGCTATTCTTCTTGTCTCGCGGCCGACGTTCAGGGCGTGCGCACCATCATAGGGTTTACTGCCGGCGCGGCCGTCGGCGTGCGCGCCGACGGACGGAAAGCTTATGTGGAGGTACGAGCCGGTAGCCAATAGGACGGCCAACATCACCACGCCCATCATTCATGACAACAAAGTCTTCTACACCTCGGCGTATGACACGGGCTGCGCGCTGCTCGGTCTTAAGGCCCAGAACGGTGAGGTGAAGGCCGAAGAGATATATTTCAGCCGCGAGATGCAGAATCATCACGGCGGGGTGGTGCTCGTCAACGGCTATCTTTATGGATTCTCCAACTCGATATTGACCTGCATGGAATTCGCGACGGGCAAGACCATTTGGAAAGATCGCAGCGTCGGCAAAGGCTCGGTCACCTACGCCGACGGCCATCTCTACCTGCTCGGCGAGAACAACACCGTGGGGCTGGCCGAGGCCACGCCGACCGGGTACAAAGAGAAAGGGCGGTTTAAAATAGCCGATCAGGGTGGCCGAGCTGGGCGCACCCGGTAGTCTGCGGCAGGCAAGCTCTACATACGCAACCAGGGCACGCTGACCAGCTATGACATCAAAGCCCGTTAACACGTAAAAGAATAATTGATGCGCGAGGGCAGGCCGTGGCTGACTGTGGTCCGCTCTCGCGCATCATTCACGATAGGACGAGGAGAACAGATGGGTAAGCTACGGGGCGTCATACTCGATGTTGACGGCACGCTCGTCGACAGCAACGACGCGCACGCGCACGCGTGGGTGGAAGCGTTCGCCGAATATGGCGTGACGGTAGAGTTCGAAAAAGTGAGACGGCTTATCGGGATGGGCGGCGACAAGCTTATGCCGGCGGTGTCGGGAATCGAAGAAGAGAGCGAACTGGGCAAAAAGATCAGCAAGCGACGGGGCGAGATATTCAAAGAAAAATACCTGCCGGACATCAAAGCATTTCCAAAAACGAGCGAGCTGCTCAAGCGCATGGAAGAAGACGGCTTGAAGCTAGCCGTCGCAAGCTCGGCCAAAGAGGATGAGCTGAAGCCGTTGCTCAAGATTGCGGGCGCCGACCATCTTGTGGCAGAGAAGACTTCCTCCGACGACGCCGAGAATTCAAAGCCCGACCCTGACATAGTGCATGCGGCGCTCGACGGGCTCGGGCACAGGCCCGATGAAGTATTCATGCTCGGCGATACGCCTTACGACATAGAGGCGGCGGGCCGCGCCGGGGTAAACGTGATTGCGCTTCGCTGCGGCGGCTGGGACGACGAAGGGTTACGGGGCGCGATCTCTATATATGACGACCCGGCTGACCTGCTTGCGAATTGGGGGGCGGTAATCCGGGGAAAGAACCCGCCTGAATAAGCGCCGGCTTATCTATATGCCACTCGATCAACCTTAACCGCGCGCTGATCTGCTATACTCCCTTGCTGGAATGGCCACCTGCTCCAAGTGCAATAAAGCGCCCGACGTTTACCGCCTCTTAAAGTGCGTGCAGTGCTTTAAGGCTGTGTGCGAGAAGTGCGCCACGCGCCGCTATGCCAAAGTATTCTGCTCGGACAACTGCGCGCGGTTTTTCTTCTACGACGACGACGGGGAGGAGGGAGCGTAGTATTCGATCTCAGGAGTTGAAGTCATGGAATTAATCGAGAGGCCCAGGCGGTTGCGGCGAAACGAGGCGATTCGCGCGATGGTGCGCGAGACCAGACTTACGCCGGATGATTTCGTCTATCCGCTGTTTGCTTGCGAGGGCGAGGGCGTGCGCCGCGAGATCAACTCGATGCCGGGCGTTTTAATCTTTCGGTTGACGAGATAGTGCGCGAAGTAGAGTCGGCCCGCCGCGTCGGCGTTCGTTCGGTGATACTGTTCGGCGTGCCCGACGAGAAGGACGCCTCGGGCAGCCAGGCTTACGCCGAAAACGGAATAGTCCAGCGCGCCGTCCGCGCCGTCAAGCGCGAGGTCAAAGACGTGCTCGTCATAGCCGACAACTGTCTTTGCGAGTACACCGACCACGGCCATTGCGGAGTCATAAAAGAAGGCGAGGTGTTAAACGACCCCACTCTGGACCTGCTTGCGCGGACCGCCGTGTCGCAGGCCGAGGCCGGGCGCGGACATCATCGCCCCGTCGAACATGATGGACGGGTTTGTCGCGGGCATTCGCGCGGCGCTCGATGAGTCCGGGTTCGAGCAGATACCGATAATGTCTTATGCCGTGAAGTACGCGTCGGGGTTTTACGGCCCGTTTCGCGAAGCCGCGCAATCAGCGCCGCAGTTCGGGGATAGGCGCGGCTATCAGATGGACCCGGCAAACTCGCGCGAAGCGATGCGCGAGGCCGAACTCGATATAGCGCAGGGCGCCGACATGCTTATGGTCAAGCCGGCCATCGCCTTATCTCGACATCATACGCATGGTGCGCGACCGGTTTGACGTGCCCGTAGCCGCTTATCAGGTGTCGGGCGAGTACGCGATGATAAAGGCGGCGGCGCGGCTCGGGTGGATAGATGAGCAACGCGTCGCCCTGGAATCGCTGCTGGCCATCAAGCGGGCGGGCGCGGATATAATCCTGACTTATTACGCCAGAGAGCTCGCCGACCGCCTCGGGTGACGCGCGGCTCTTAGGGCTCTCGCCCGGTTTGATGATAGACTCTGAGTTGAGTGACGCTTGTCGAATTAAGGTTGTGATGATCAACCTTTAAAGGCAGGCTTCTCCCTTGCCCGAAAGAAAACCCGTCTCCCCATGGATTGAAAAGCTCGCGCGCTTTGGTTATGCGACCAAGGGCGTGGTCTATATCATTGTCGGCGTGCTTGCGACTCTCGGGGCCTTTCGATTAGGAGGCAGGCCCACGGATGCCAAAGGCGTCTTTGAAGAGATATTGTCGCAACCGCTCGGCGACGTGTTGCTCTGGGCAGTCGTGGTCGGTCTCGCCGGGTATTCCCTGTGGCGCGCAACCCAGGGCATCGTCAACGCGGAAGGGAAGGGTGGCGACGCGAAAGGGCTTGCCATCCGCGGCACATACTTTATGAGCGGACTCATTCACGCGGGGCTGGCGCTGAGCGCGATCAAGACCGCGGTGGGATCGCCTGGCGGCGACGGCGACAGTGATGAGCGGGGATTGGCGGCGCGATTCCTGGCCCTGCCGTTCGGGCCGCTGCTCGTGGCGCTGGCCGGGGCCGGGCTAATACTTTTCGGCCTGTACCAGATGTATAAGGGGTACAAGCGCAAATTTCGCAAGCATCTTGAGATGCGGGAGATGGGGGGCGCGAAAGCGGTATGGATCAGTCGAATCGCCCAGTTCGGGCTCGCGGCTCGCGGCATTGTCTTCGGCGTCATGGGGGTTTTTCTTATAAGGGCCGCGATAGATTATAACCCGCAGGAAGCGGGCGGACTCGGAAAGGCGTTGCGCGCGCTTGAGAGCCAGTCGTTCGGCCCGTGGGTGCTTGCGGTCGTCGCCGCCGGTCTCATCTCTTACGGCATATACATGCTCGTGGAGGCCCGCTATCATCGCATCCTCGCCGAATAGATTCAACCTTCCCCTGAAATTATCCGCGCGCGTGTGCTAATCTAACAAACCTATCGTCGTAAATCTGAATCAAAGCCGGGTGATCAATTATATGTTACCTCGTCCGTTGATCGTTCTAACGCTGGTCGCGGCTCTGCTGATTTCGCCCGCGCCGGCGCCGGCATCCTGGCAAGAGCAGGCGGCCGTCGCTCAACCGGAAACGATTGAATCTCTACAGTCGCGCGTTGCCGCCGTCATCACGCAGCCGCGCTATGCCCCCGCAGCGTGGGGCGTGAAGATCGTTTCGCTCGACACCGGCAAGGTCATATTCGCGCACAACGCCGAAAAGTATTTCAGCCCGGCGTCAAACGCCAAGTTATACACCGGGGCGCTCGCGCTCGCGCGGCTCGGCCCAGACTTCCGAATAAGGACTTCGCTCTACTCGGCGGCGCGGCCCGACGCGGCCGGCACGCTTAAAGGCGACCTCGTGATTTATGGCCGGGGCGACCCGACCATGGCCGCGCGCCTTTATGGAGGCGATTACGCCGCCGGGCTTGAGCCGCTGGTCGAGCGCCTAGTCGCCGCGGGCGTGCGCCATATCGATGGCGACCTCGTAGCGGACGACAGCTATTTCAAGGGACCGCCGTTCGGCTCGGGCTGGCAATGGGACGATTTGCAGGCTTATTACGGAGCGGAAGTCTCCGCGCTCACGCTAAACGATAATTCGCTCGACCTGTTTGTTAAGCCCGGCGCGCGGGTCGGCATACCTTGCCAGGTCAGTACCGGCCCCTCAACCTCTTACGTGACGATAATGAACCGCACCCAGACCGGGCCGAAGGGGTCCGAGTCGCGCGTTTCGGTATATCGGCCTGTCGGAGAGAACATAATCTATGTGTCGGGCCGCCTGCCGGTTGATTCGCCGGGTCCGGGCTATCAAGGGTCAATCGCGGTTCATAACCCGGCGGGTCTCTTCGCCACATTATTCAAAGACACCCTCGCGCGGCGGGGCATCACGCTGAAGGGACGCGCGCGCACTATTGATTGGAAGTACCGCGAAGTTACGCCGATAGATTTTTCGAAGCTTTTTGAACTCGGCTTTGTCGAATCGATGCCCGCGAAAGATATACTCCGCGAGATGATGAAGCCGTCGCAGAATCTCTACGCTCAACTGTTGCTGCTTCAGGTCGGCGCGGCGCGAGCTTACGGGCCAGAGGCGACGGAGACACGCGCGAGCACCGAGACAATCGGGCTCAACGTGATGACGGAGTTTCTGGACGAAGTAGGCGTGAGGAAAGGCGACGTGCTGCTCGAAGAAGGGTCGGGGCTATCGCGCGCCGACCTGATAACGCCGAATGCTACGGTAGAACTCCTTAAGTTCATGCGCGGCCACAAGTGGTCGGATGTCTATCACGCTTCGCTGCCGGTAGCCGGGGTTGACGGGACGTTGCAGAATCGGATGAAGGGGACAGTCGCGGCCGGAAACGTCCGCGCAAAGACCGGCACGCTGCGCTTCGTCAACACGTTGTCGGGCTATGTCACGACGGCGGCGGGCGAGCGCCTGGCCTTCTCTATTATGATCAATAACTATTACAACGCTGATCGTAATGCTTCGCCGCGTGAAGATATTGATTCAATCGCGGTGATGCTCGCCGGATTTACGGGTAAGAGCCGCTGACGGCTGAATGTAGAATCTCGCTTCTGACCTGGCGCCCCCGCGATGCCTTATCAAGGGGCGACGATCAGCCTCAAGGTAGTAGAGGTAGCGTTTCTGTTATCCGAGTCGACCACCCTCACGACAAAGGTGAAGGTGCCGCTCGCCGTAGGTCTGCCGGTGACAACGCCGGTGCCGGGGTTGAGCGTAAGCCCCGCGGGCAGCGCGCCGCTAAACAGACTCCACGTGTAGGAGGGTCGCCCTCCGGCCGCCTGTAGCTGAAAGCTGTAATCCGAGTTGACCTGTCCGCCTGTCAGGTCGCCCGTGGTCGTCACTGAAAGCGGGCCGGGCTGAACTGCTAACCTCAGCGTATCTGAAACGGCGATTCCATTCTGCGAATCGGTTATCTTGATCGTGAATGTCCAACTCCCTACATCGGTCGGCTTGCCGGTGATGCGCCCGTTGTTTGCGCCCAGTGACAGACCCGGAGGCATCTGCCCTCCGTTGAGGCTCCACGTGTAAGGCGTGGTCCCGCCCGTGCCGAGCAGTTGCAGCGTATAGTTCACCCCGGTCTGCGCGTTCGGCTGATCGCCGGTGTTTATAACCCCGAGCGGTCCCAGGACGACTTCAATCGTCAGCACGTTTGAGATGGCGCTTTGCGTTTCGTGATCGACGATGCGCACTGTGAAGTTGTATGTGCCGACCGTCAGCGGTCTGCCTGTGATAATCCCCGCGGTGCTGAGCGCGAGCCCGGGTGGTAAAGCCCCGCTGTTGAGCACCCAGGTGATCGGCGCGCGGCCGCCCGCAAATAGCAACTGGTGACGGTAATCTATGCCGGTCAAGCCGGTCGTAAGCTCGCCAGTGCTTATAACCCTGAGCGGCTCTACGTCGGGCAGTATGGTCAGCGCGAAGTTTGCCACCGCGGGGATTCCGCCGGAGTCAACCGCGCGCACCCCGAATGTGAAGTTCCCGAAGACCGAGGGCGTGCCGGAGATCAACCCCGATGCGGACATAGAGAGCCCCGCCGGGAGCGCGCCGGAAGCGAGCGACCATGTATAGGGAGGCCGCCCGTTGGCCGCCGCGAGCTGCGCGTTGAAAGGCTCGCCTTTGCGCCCGCGCGGCAATTCGGTTGTGGTGATTGAGAAGACGCGGTTCTGCAAAACAATCGTGCGCGCTCCGATGACCGTCACATTGCCCGACGTGTCGATCAGGCGCACGACGAGCGTGTGGTCGCCGTTGGACAACCTGGTGGTGTCGAAAGTGAAGTTGAAGCCTGAGCGGCCGGCGTTCGGGAACGTGCCCCAGACCGCGCCGATGTCAGGTCGGTTCAGTCCGTATATCGCCTCGGCGACTTTATTGTTATCGACGAGCACTTCGATTGTCTCGATGGCCACGTTGTCTAGCGCCCATCCCGACCCGCTCGCCGTGTTGTTGAGCGTGGCGCGGTGGTCCGGCGTCTCGAGCGCGCCGAACGGCGAGAGCTTGTCGGCGGGCTTGATCAAGATTGCAAGCGTCCGGGTGGAGGACTGCTGCGCCGAGTCGGTCACCCGAACGACGAAGACGCTCGTGCCCGCGCGGACGGGCGACCCGGATATGAGGCCGTCGGCCGACAGGTTCAGCCCTTCGCCCAGACTGCCGCTCGCAACCGTCCATGTATAAGGCGGCACCCCGCCCGTTGCCAGAAGCCTCTGCGAGTAGGCCCGCTCGGCCGAAGTCTCCGGTAGCGATATTGTCTGGATGACTAGCGGCGGCGGCGGCGGCACTATGCTTATAAAGAACTGCCTGGCGCTCGTAGTCCCGATGGCGTCCTTCACGCGTATGGTGAAGGTCACCGAGCCTACGGTCGTGGGCCTGCCTGATATGGCCCCCGTCTCGCTTATCGTCAACCCGTCGGGCAGCGCGCCGTTTTCGACGGCCCATGTATAAGGCGGCACCCCGCCGCCGGCTTCCACCCTTGCGGTATAGGGGATGTTTTGTGACGCCTGCGGAAGCTGCTCGGTCAAGATGGCGAGCGGCGGCGGCGGCGGGCCTACTTCGACGGTCAGCGGTTTTGACGCCCGCTTGTCGGTAGCGTCATACACACGCACCGTGAAGTTAAATGTGCCCTGCGCCGACGGCGTGCCCGAAAGCATCCCGTCCGCCCCCAGAGTTATGCCCTCGGGCATAGTGCCGAATTTCTTCTTCTTCTTCTTGACCCATCTGTAAGGCTGCGAGCCGGCGGTCGCCCTCAGCTCGACGCGGTAAGGTACGCCCACCGCGGCCGGCGGCAGTGAATTCGCCGTCAGTATGGTCAGCTCGGGCGCGGGCTCTACTTCAATATCGAGCGCCGCCGTCGCGAACTGTCCGGCCTGGTCCGATACGCGAACTTCGAAAGCGAATTCGCCCGTAGCCGTGGCCCGACCCGTTATCTTGCCGTCTTCCGATAGCTGCAACCCGTCGGGCAAACGGCCCGATCTGATCTCCCATCGGTAGGGCGCGTTGCCGCCGTTGGCCTTGATCGTCTGCTCGTAATTCTGCCCGGCCACGGTGTCCGGCAGAAATTCCGTCTCTATGGTCAAGGCAATTACGGCCGGGTTGACTATTAGCGATAGCGTTGCGCTAACTGACGCGCTCGTCGCGTCGGTGACCTTTATCGAGAAGCTCGACGTGCCGGCCCGCTCGGGCGAACCCGATATGCTCCCCGTCGTCTGGTTCAGTGTGAGCCCGTCGGGCAGGTTTCCCGTTTGAAGCGCGTAACTGTAAGGCGTCTGGCCGCCCGACACGCCGATGCTCTGGCTGTAGCTGGTGCCGACCGAGCCGCGCGGCAACTGAGACGTGGTTATCGTAAGCGGCGCGGACGGCTTGACGATGAGCGTGAGCGCCTTCGTCGCTGAATTACTGCCGTCGCTGACGCGCGTGACGAAATTGTATGTGCCCGCGTTGGTCGGCGTCCCGGAAAGCGTGCCCGATTGCGAGAGCGACAGCCCCGGCGGAAGCTGGCCGCTTTCGACCAGCCATGAGTAAGATGTGCCGCCGCCGCTCGCGACCAGCGACCGGCTGTAAGGAACGTTGACCGTCGCGTCGGCGAGGCTTGCCGTCTCGACCGTCAGCACCGGCGCAGTCGTCGGCGTGATGACGCTTGCCGACGAAGAGAATTCCGATGTCCCGGCGTTATTGAACGCTCGCAGCCGGTAAGCATAAGCGGTATTTGAAAGCGCGGTCGTATCTATAAAACTTGTCGCGTCGGCCGCTACGACGCCGATCTGGCTGAAGTCGGCGCTCGACCCTCCGCGTCGCTCTATCTGAAATCCGTCTTCGGTCGTCGCGGTGTCTTGCCAGACGAGGTTCACCTGTGTCGGCGACAGGGCCGTCGCGACGAGCCCCGTGGGCGCGGATGGCGCGGGCCGCGGGATCACCGACGTCCACCCTATCTGAGCGACGGTGAACGGGCAGAGCGCGGCCTCGTTAGTCCGCATCATGCACTGGGTCGAGTTGCGGTTGCAGGCCGTATCCTGGCAGTTCCCGTTTACCGCGTCAGTCCTGACCTCCGGCGCGCAGCTACAGCTACAGGTCTGATACCCCGGTTGATAGTACTCGTCGCAGGCGTAGAAAATATGGCCGGTCTCGTGGCTGGTGAGCTGCGAGATCAACCACCCAAAGCTGCGGAACAGCACGACCGTATAAGGGCCGCCGATGTATGCCCACGAGGCGAGGCCGTCGGAGAAGGAAGAGCGCGCGGGCGGCGGGTTGTAGGCCATGAACATCGAAAAGCCCCACTGCGCGCGGTTCTCGTCCCTGATCCTCTGGTTGAATGCCGCGACCCGCTCGTAGGTTCGGCCCGACGTCGCGCCGACGTTGCTCATTATAGAGTCTATCCAGAAGGTCGAGTCGCTGCCCGGCCTGAGCGCGGGCTCGTAAGGCGACTGTGACGCGGCGCTCGTCGGCAGAAATGGGATGACCGTAAACTGAAGCGGCCGGCCCAGCGTGAAGGCGCGCGACTGATCGACCCACCAGTTCAACCCTTCGATGACCTGGCTCACGGCGAGATTCTGGTCCGCCTGCGTCCAGTCATAAATATTCGGGTCGGTGGCCCCGTTGCTCTCTATGAGGAATAACCCGACGGCGACCGTGCCATCCATCACGTCGCTGTTGCCGAGGTATTGAGGCGCAAAGCCGGGCTGTTGAAGTCTCCGGACAGATTCGTGGGCCCCCATCGCCTGGAGGTTTCTTATGACTTCGTCCTTGCGAATATCGGGGCGCGGCAGCGAGCAGTTTTGCATGGGCGGGCGGTCCGCCGTCTGAGCCGACTGTGCGGCCATCTCGCGCATGAGGCTGGCGGCGCGCCGGCCCGACGCTACTTCGTTGAAGAAATTTATGGCTATCTCTGTTTCGCGGTCGCCGAAGCGGGCGCGCCCGGGCGGAACCGTGCCGTGATGGACCTCTCGGATCTTATGCCTGCCGACGATCCTCGAAGCGACTTCAGGACTTATCCATCCGAATATAGCGTGGGGCGGCAGCACGACGGAGACCGTCCCGCCTTCGGCAACTATAAATTCGCGCGCGCGCGCGAGCTCGTCGTTTGAGTTTGCGTCCACGAGCACGAGGGTCAGTCCCCTCATCCACTCGACGGGCGAGCGCTTCTGGGCGTGCGTGTGCGCCAACGCGGTTGGCGTGAGCAGGATTAGCAGAGAAGCTACACAGCGAATAACAGCACAAAGCATTAACAGAGACCTCAAAAACGCTTGAAGCCCACAGCATGTACTGCCTGCTCAGAGCCGTGGGAGGAGAGTGTCGAATACCGGCCTGTAGCGTCACCTGAGGGGGCCCGGGCTAACCGTCACTCTTTACCTGAGAATTAATAGAGCTAATTATGGATTGTTTTCAGCCTGACCTTCTTATTGTTGCCCGCTCCTCATTACGACGAATACACCGGATTAACGTGAATACGCGGAGCCTGCTTTTGCGATTGAAGGCCAGATCGTTAATCTCTCCGCGCAAGGAGGCGAGTATACATTAAGGCCGCGGTCGCTATCAAGAAGGAAAGCTATTGCAAATATATTATCTGGGCCGTTTCGCCCGCGCGGGCGGGGCCGCCTTTGCTTGACACCCTTTATGCGAGCGTGTAGAGTTGTGCCTTGCCTCATTAAGTATGAAACGACGAGTAGACAGGCGCTTCGATCAAGACTCCTGCCACGATCTCTTCATCGAAAAGAGTTCCGTAGCATCAGCGACATCTTATATCTAAAGTTGTCGTGCTCGCTCGCGCACCTGTTAACGAGCAGATGCTGCACTCGTCTCTCGGAAAAGCTTGAACCTTGAGGGCTGATCTAGCATACTATGGGACAAGAAAATCCATCGGTCATTACAATCTCCGATGACATCTGAATACGGCAGTTGAGGAGGGGTAGCAATCTCATGGCGACAGATAACATAAACCAGTCCGGTGCGAGCACGGCGGCAGACAGCGCCAGACAAGAAACCGCCACGCCCGACACTAGCACCGGCCCAGACAACGCAGCCGAAGAGCCACGCGCTGCGGCCGAGACGGGCGACACGGCTCAAAACGAGGGCACCAAAGAGACATCAGCCGAATCAACGGCCGAAGCGACCGCCGAAGCGACGAGCGATTCGGAAGCGGCGGCGGGCCGGACTTCAGCACGATGCTCGACGATTACGAGAAAGAGAGCGCGGTCTCTAAACAGGAGGGCGATATCGTACGCGGCATAGTCGTGGGCATATCGGACCAGAATGTTCTCGTCGACATCGGCTATAAGTCCGAGGGCGTCGTCCCGCGCGAGGAGTTCGTTGACCGCGCGGGCAATCTACAGGTCAAGCGCGGCGACGAGGTTGACGTGCTGATCAAGAGCCTCGAAAACCAGGACGGCTACGCCGTGCTCTCGCGAGCGGCGGCCGTGCAGATGCAATCCTGGGAGAAGCTGCGCCACGCGCATCAGTCACACGAGACGATAACCGGCCGCGTCGTCGAGCGCATCAAAGGCGGGCTCAGGATCGACCTCGAAGGAGTGAGCGCTTTCTTGCCCGGCTCGCAAGTTGACGTTCGCCCCGTGCGCAACCTCGAGACCTTCATCGCTCAGGATATCGAAGTGCGCGTCATCAAGCTCAACCGCAAGCGCGGCAACGTCGTTGTCTCGCGCAAGGCGGTGCTCGAAGAGTCGGCCAACCTCAAGAAGGCCGAGACGCTGGGCGAGATCGAAGAGGGCGTCATCATGGAAGGCGCGGTCAAGAATATCACCGACTACGGCGCGTTCGTCGACCTGGGCGGGATTGATGGGCTGCTCCACATCATCGATATGAGCTGGGGCCGCATCAACTCCCCGCACGACATCCTCAAAGTGGGCGACACGGTGCAGGTCAAGGTCCTGAAGTTCGACCGCGACAAGGAGCGCATATCCTTAGGCTATAAACAACTGATGCCCGACCCCTGGCAGTCGGTGGCCGAGCGCTTCCCGCGCGGGTCGAAGGTGAACGGCAAAGTCGTGAGCCTTACCGATTACGGCGCCTTCATCGAGATCGAGCCCGGCATCGAGGGCCTCGTGCATGTCTCGGAGATGACATGGTCGAAGCGGCTGAAGCATCCGTCTAAGATTCTCTCTATCGGGCAGGACGTCGAAGCTATCGTCCTTGAAGTCGACCCGAATAATCGCCGCATCAGCCTGGGCGTGAAGCAGGCTTCGCCCGACCCGTGGGAGACGCTGCCCGAGCGCTATCACGTCGGCTCGCGCGTATCGGGCAAGGTCCGCTCGCTTACCGACTTCGGCGCTTTCGTCGAAATAGAGGATGGCATCGACGGGCTTGTTCACGTATCCGACATCTCGTGGACCAAGCGCGTCAAGCATCCGTCCGACGTTTTGAAGAAGGGGCAGCAGGTCGATGCGGTCATCACCAATATCGACCTCGAAAATCGCCGCCTCAGCCTCTCGATCAAAGACCTTGAGCCGAATGCCTGGGATCGCTTCTTCGAAACGCACCGGCTGGGCAACGTGGTCAAAGGCAAGGTCGTGCGCTTTGCCAACTTCGGCGCATTCATCGAGATCGAAGAAGGCATCGAAGGACTTGTGCCACGTGTCGGAGCTTAGCGACGAGCGGGTAGAAAAGCCTGAAGACGCCGTAAAGATCGGCCAGGTGTTGCCGTTCAAGATACTGAAGCTCGACCCGGGTCAAAAGAAGATAGGCTTATCGGCGCGCGCGGTCGGCAAGGAGAACGACCCGGAAGACGTTCGGACCTATCAGGAGACGGGCGGCGGGATCGCTACGCTCGGCGACATGATGCGTAACCTGCGGGCGGGCATCGCCGACGAGAAGAAAGAAGAGTAAGCCCGCGCGCTCGACGGCGGCGAGGCCGCCGGTCTTTACCTCATCTGCCAACGGTGCTCAAGCGGCAGGTGTCGCGCGACCGTCCTATATGGATTGTCGCGCGACACCTGCCGCTCGCCGTTTATGAGCTGAATGGTATTAAAGGATTTCAATCTCAAGCGGGTATCGGTGCTGGCCGCGCTGGCCTTCGCGCTTTTCATGATAATCATTCTGTTTGCCGCAAGAGCCCTCCGCTGATTTCATAGTTGCCGAGGCTTGTGTAAAGTTTGTCTTATGGAACACATATGGAGCCCCTGGCGGTACCGCTATATTGCCACGGCCGACCGAGAGACGGGTTGCGTCTTCTGCCGCATACTTCAAGGCGACGACGAAAAGAACTTTGTAGTACACCGCGCCCGGCACAACTTTGTAGTCCTCAATCTCTACCCTTATACGAGCGGCCACCTGATGATAGTGCCCTACGAGCACGCCGCCTCGCTCGCTTCCGTAAGCCCGGAGGTGACGGCCGAGATGATGGAGCTTGCCAAGCGTGCGCAAGTATCGCTTGAGACCGAATATCACCCGGATGGATTCAACATAGGGATGAACCTTGGGCGCAGCGCCGGCGCGGGCGTGGCCGATCACCTGCACCTGCACGTGGTCCCCAGATGGACGGGCGACGCGAACTTCGTATCGATCATCGGCGAGACCCGCGTCCTGCCCGAAGAGATGACCACCACGTTTGAAAAACTAAAGAAGCACTTCTGAGATTCCGCTCCTGACGGAGATCAGGTTTTATCCACGCCTGTCGCTATAAAGGGTGAATGACAGCCCCGTAGGGGCGAGATGTTTATAGAAACCGGCTGGATACTATTCGGAGCTCCGTCAGGAGCGGGATGTTCGCATTTCGCCCCTCCGGGGCTCACCAATGCTTCAGCCTCGTCTCACTCCTTCACCCTGGCGAGCCATCCTCGAATCTGCCTGCTGACTCTTTCCGCGATTGGCGGGTCATAATTCGACAGCACAACTACGGTGTATCCGGTCTCAAAAAGAAGCTCGGCGTTCACGCCCGGCGAGCCGCCGGCGATGCCGAACGCCCCCGTAGTCTGGGGACTCGTCTTCGAAAGCGTATCCGCTCCGACGAGCCTGTTCCCCTTTAAGGCAATCGCAAACCTGAGTAGGTCTTCGGCGGTCGAATAACCGCCCCCGGCCGAACTGCCGCGCGCCGGCAACATATATATATTTGCTCGCCGCTCGCCGCCGCTCACGCCCGATCTCTTAGTGTACCCCGTGGCGATATTCGGTTCCGTCGAGTCAAGCTCATACCAATCGCTACTGTTCATGCCCGGCGGGCTTGAATATGTTCTCGCGGACGTATTGGTAGTAATCCTGCCCCGCGACTTTTTCAATTATCGCCCCCAGCACTATATAGCCGCCGTTGGAATACTGCCGGTTCGCTCCCGGCTCGAACTTCAAAGGCTCGGCGGCGAAGAACTGTAGATAGTCCTCAAGCCTTCTCACCCTGTTCTTGGGCGAAGCGTCGAATTTGCCGCCGAAAAAATCTCCAATCCCTGACGACATCTCCAGCAAATGCTTGATGGTCACTTTCTCGGCCGCCCGCCGGTTAGGATAATCGGGCAGGTGCTTGCCGATTGTGTCGTCAAGCGCGAGCTTGCCCTTCTCGATCAACTGCGCGACGGCGACCTGCGTAAAGATCTTGTTTATAGATCCGAGATTGAACTTCGTGTCCGGGCGGTTCGGGACGTTATAGACTTTGCTCGCTTGCCCGACCGCTTTCTGAAAGATCGGCTTGTCGCCGCTGGCGATCAGGACGACGCCCGAAAACGCATCTGCCCTTGAAAGCTCGTCGATATGTTTTTCTACTGACGACAGGAACTCCTGCCGGCTCATGGGAGTTCGACTATCCCCTTCGGCGCCGGCATTCGCCTGCGCGCTCTGTGGCGTGTTCTGTGGCGGGTCCGCATCCTCTACGCGCAGGGCGAGGAGGTGATGCGGCGGCTCTTGCTCAAGGAGGAATCCGATTTCAAACCACCCGCCGTTGCTCGTCGAGAATAGGATTGTGATCTCGTCAGCCTGCTCCCTGATCAGCCGATGCGGTTTGATCTTGCCCATCTCCGCGCGCATCTCGCGATAAACTTCGACCCGCGCTTCCGCGGGGCGGCGCTTTAGCGCTTCGCTTGATACGTTGGCGAGGATATAGCTTCTCATCACTTGCTCGTCGCCTGAGTTGAATGCCTTTATGTACTCTGCCACGCGCCGTCCCCGTACGTTGTCCGGCAGTTGCGCTTCTGCGGCATCGCGCTGCCCGGCGGCATTAGCAGGTAGCGTGACGAGGATCATTACCGCGAACAGTGAAATCAGTCTCGATAGCTTTATGCTCTTCATAGCTTCCAACGCTTTCTTTCGGGCTTTGATATGACACAAATAATCGCCTCAGTTTTTAGAGTGTAACAGCAAGTTGTGAAGATTTTATGAAGAGACGAATGATGGTCGAGCGCGGCGATTAACGGGCTCGCTCGTCGGGAGCGAAGACAGGGAACGATATGAAAAACGAAGAGCCGCGTCCCTCGGCGCTTTCGGCCCAGGCGCGCCCGCCGTGCGCTTCGGCAAGGTGTTTTACTATGGCGAGCCCAAGCCCCGCGCCTCCTGTCGCGCGCGCGCGCGATTGGTCGGCGCGATAAAACCGCTCGAAGATAAAGGGGAGGTGCTCGGATGAGATTCCCGCGCCGTTGTCCCTGACTCTTATCTCGATTTCGCCGCCCTTGACGAGCGCGCTGACCAGAATCTCCCCGCCCGCCGGGGTGTGCTTGAGCGCGTTGCTTAAAAGGTTTCCGATTGCCTGCCTTACGCGCGCAGGGTCCGCATAAATTTGCGGCAACCGCTCGTCGACTTGCGTCCTCAAATAGAGCTTTCTCTCCGACGCGACAGGCCGCATTGCCGACACGATGCTTTCAATCTCTTCATCCACGGCGAGAGGAATTCTTTCAAGCTTCAGATGCCCGGCCTCGGCGCGCGCCAGGTCTTCGAGGTCGTCAATCAACCTCTGCAAAAGCATCGCCTCTTCCTCAAAGAGCGCGAGCGTGGCGGGGCCCGCGGCGACAAGACCCTCTTGAAGCATCTCGATCTGGCATCGAATGTTCGTGAGCGGCGTGCGCAGCTCGTGAGCAATGTCATTGACCATCTGGCGGCGAAGCTGTTCGGCGCGCTCAAGGCTTTCGCTCATCGTGTTGAATGCGCGCGCGAGCTCGCCTATCTCGTCGGATGAGCGGACCTCAACTCTCTGACCAAGGTCGCCGCTACCCATCTTTCGCGCGGCCGTCGTCAGCGCCTCCACGGGTGCGAGTATCCGGCGCGACAAAACCAGAGTCGCTATCATCGCGATTGCCGCCGCGGCCAGCGCCGAAATTATCAGCGAGCGGTTGACCGAGCCGATAAATACCGCTTGCGGCTCTGTCGCCCGGTCCGGGTTTATGGAAGCAACATAGAGCGTCCCTATGGCCTGCCCGGCCGCATTATTGAGATCGATGCGCGGAGGGTTGACCAGCACCCGCTCCTCCTGTCGGACCATGCGCGGCTGGCCCGGTTTATGATCAGGGCTTTCCTCGACCACGTTGATATTTATGAGGAGCGTATTGTTCGGCCTTATCTCGACCTCCGGTTTTCCGACGCTTTCCGAAGAGACGGCTACAAGATTGCCTTCGCCGTCCAGGAGCAATACTTCTTTGCCGCTGATGTTTTTTATTCGCGCGAGCAGCGGCTCGACATTTTGCCAGCCGCCGGTTTTGACATGGTGTTCGGATAAAACCTCGCGGAATCTTTCGAGGTCGATGCGCTCGCCCGCCGCGACGTATTGCTCGAATCGCTCGGACGTGGCGCGGCTCGAAAGCAGACCCACCGCCGCGATGGCCGCGAGCGATACCATCAGGGTCATCAGCAATATTCGCACTCTGAGGCTACGCCGCATCATCTCCCTCGCGGAATTTGTACCCGACTCCAAAAACGGTAGTGATAAAGGACGGGTGGTCGCGGGCAGGCCCGATCTTCTTTCGAAGATTCATTATGTGCGCGTCAACCGTCCGGTCGAGCGCCTCCGAGCCCCAGCCGAGCGCGGACTCCATAAGCTGCTGCCTCGTAAATACGCGGCCCGGCGAAGTGGCGAGTGTTTCGAGCAGCTTGAACTCGGTGGGCGTCAGGCTGATCGGCTTTCCTCTCACCTCTACCTCGCGCTTTTCGAGATCGATCATCAGGCCGTCGAGCCGTATTTGCGCGGTGCTTGCTTCGCCGCTGGCGCGCCTCAACACCGCGCGGACACGCGCGACAAGCTCGCGAAGGCTGAATGGCTTCGTTATGTAATCGTCTGCCCCGAGGTCGAGCCCGCGCAGCTTATCCTGCTCGGCGCCGCGGGCCGTGAGCATGATGATCGGCACGCGCGAGGCGCGCCTCAGCTCGCGGCAAACATCAAACCCGCCCATCCCCGGCAGCATCAGGTCGAGTATGATAAGGCCAGGCGCGCGCTCGCGCGCAAGCTCAAGAGCGCGCCGCCCGTCGCCGGTTGTCGTCGCGTCGAACCCGGCGTGCTCAAGGTATAGCTTTATCGAAGCGGCAATCTTCTGGTCGTCTTCCACGACGAGTATTCTGGGCCTGGGCATGTTGTGCATAACAAGTGGCAAGAAGCCTGCCGCCTGCGCCATCAATTATTCTGCGCGAACGAAGAGGCTATCTCGCCGAGCATCTTTTGAATTTCGGTTTCGGGCATCCACCTGCCGCGCAGCATCACGCCCGCGCGCCTGCCGACGTTCGCCACGTCTTTGAACGGGTTCTCATCGAGCAGAATCAGGTCGGCGCGGCGGCCCACCCGGACGGTGCCGAATTCGTCTTCCGCGTTGAAATACAGCGACGCGTTGTATGTGCCCGATTGGAGCGCTTGAAAAGGCGTGATCCCCGCTTTCACCATCGCCTGCATCTCTCGGACCAGCGAAAAGCCGGGTACGCTGAACCGCTGCGGCGCGTCCGAGCCGAGCGCAATGCGCGCCCCGCCGTCGAAGAGCGCCTTGAGCACCTTGTCGCGCAGCTCGACTATGCGCCGGGCTGCTCCGGGGTTGTTAGCGCCGAGCGTGTTGCCCTGTTGCTGGGTCCACTGGTTGACCATTTGATGCGGGACGTACTTCAGCTCGGGGCGCTGCTTCAAGTCATCAAGCTGTGCGACGCCCATCAGCGTTCTCCATAAATCCTGAGTCGGCACGACCCAGATTTTCGCGTCGCGCGTGGCCGCGACAAGCCGCGGTATCTTTTTCTCGTCGAGGTATTCAAACCACTTCTGCGCCCTCGTTTGAGCGTCGGCCCCTCGCACCGGCGAGTCGTCGGCCTCGAGCGCCTCGACATAGCCATCGATGTGGTCTATCGAATACTGTCTCGATTTTATCGCGTGCTCGACGCCCACATCGTTCGGCACGTGACCGCCGAACTGTATGCCGACTTCGTTGGCCGTCGCCACGATGCGATCATAGGTCGCCGGGCTCAATCCTTCGTGTATCTTGAGCAGGTCGTAGCCCGCCTTCTTGTACTCGCGGACCATGCGGTCGCCTTCTTCCGGCGATTTGACCGCGTTGCCGTGCATGGCGGGACAGGCGACCGCGAGCTTTGGGCCCGTCAATTCGCCTCGGGCCACGCGGTCGCGCACGCTTATGGAATTTTCAAAGCCGTACATCACGCGGACCGTCGTCACCCCGTTTGCCACAAAAAGCTTTAAGAAGTTCGCGGTCATCTGCTCGCCCTGGTTGGGGTGCGGCAGATGGCCATGCATCTCCGCGAGACCCGGCATGAGGTACTTGCCGCGGCCGTCGATGCGAAGCGCGCCTTCGGGAATCTTCACTTCGGCGGGCGGGCCGATGGCGTATATGCGGTCGCCGCGAACGAGGACATTCTGGTTTTCGATCACGCGCTCGCGGTCCATCGGCAAGACGTTTACGTTGACGAAGGCGATGACCTGTTGAGGGTTTCGCGCGGCGGGCGGTGTCTTATCCTGCGCGAAGCTGATCCCGCTTACGAGAAGCGCCGTTAAGACCAGAAGGCTGAGCCTGGCTTTCATTCGATTCGTCCTCCACTCTGTTTGTTCTCGTCATGCCGCTTTTTTCATCGCGGCCTCGTTGAGTATGATCCGCATCACTTCGGCTATGTATGCGCGCGGCCCGCGCTTCAACTGGCGGCCGTTATCGGTGTTGAACTGGATGGCGACGGCCGTCTTCTTTTCCGGGAAATACTCCATCTCTGAAAGGTAGCCGGGAAACCAGCCGCCATGCCCGAAGCTCGTGCCCCAGTCGCTGTTGCGAATCTGTACCGCCAGCCCGTAGCTGCCGCCGGCGCCGCGCCCTTGGGTCGCATCAACGCCCGCGAGCATCTGGTCCAGCTCGGCCTTCTTCAGCACCTTCCCTTCGTACAGCGCCTTTGCCCATCGGGCAAGATCACCCGCGGTCGAGGCAAACCCTCCGCCCGTCCATTCCATCTGAGGGTTGATGACGAATTTGCCGTCGAACGATCACCCGACCTTCGAACCCGAACGGGCTGTTGGGCCGCGAATATCCCGTGATGACGCCGGGCAGCGCGCGGCGGTCGGAAGGGATCGTGTTACTCAAGGCGAGCGGCCTCAGTATGCGCCGCGTAACCTCGGCGTAAAGATTTTTTCGCGTCACCCGCTCGAAGACCATGCCGACCAGTATGTAATTCGTGTCGGCGTAAGACCAGCCCTTGCCCGCGGCAAAAAGCGGCTTCTTGTCGAGCACGTATGCGATCAGCTCTTCCGGTTTCCAGACCTTGTCCGGGTCTGCTCTGAGCGCCGCGATGAACTTTTCATCAAGCACGTGTTCAGGGATGCCGCTCGTGTGATTCATCAGCATGCGCAGGGTTATCTCGCGCGCGTTCGGCAGGCGGGCGAACCACGGCTCTCGTCCAAACCATCGCTCCAGCCGGTCATCGAGGTTTATTTTGCCTTCGGCGGCGACCTGTAGCGTGACCGCCGAGGCAAAGGTCTTGCCTATGCTCCCGGCGAGCATGCGATCTTTCGGCGTGAGCTGTGTCTTTCGCTCAAGGTCGGCCATACCTACCGAAACCGAAGCCGAGCGGCCATCGGGCAGGACAAAGCCGACGGTCGCGCCGGGAAATTCCGCCGCCTTGTGCAGCTCGACGAGCTTCGCCTCGATCAACTGGCGAAGTCGATCAAGCTCGACATCCCCGCTCGGGCGAGCCGATTGCGAGGCGTTTCGGGCGGGCGCGGCTGTCGCCGCCATCAACACGAGCAGAATAGAAAGGATTCTTTTCATATTTGAGGTCGCTTTGCTTACTGGCCTGAGCTGCCCGGCGCGGGCGCGGGGCTCGCAAGGTCTACTACAACCTTCCACGCGCCATCGGGCTGGCGTTTCCACACGCGCGTGTAATTGAAATGCTCCGTCTTGTCATCTGTGGTCTTCACCTGCCCGAGACCATAAGTGTAGCCGAGGTCCGCCGCGCGCGAAACGTCGGACGAGGCAACGGTCCAGCTATACTGACCTTTCTTCTGCTCGATCAACTTGCGCGCGGCCTGTTTGCCGGAGACGGGGAACGACCCTTCGCGCAACACGCGAATGTCCGCGGCCGAGTATTCCAGAAATGATTCGCCGATCCCCTTGCGAAGCGACGATTCGGAATACTTGCGGTCGAGGTCTATCAGCGCTGCGCGCTCCGATTGCTGGTCGGCCTTGCCTTTCCATCGCCGGGTCGCGGAGGGGCTTTCGACTCGGGCGGTCTTGCCGACGTGAGGCGAGTGGCTTATACCGATGTCAACGGCGAACTTCCAGCTTCCATCAGGCTGCCGCTTCCACACGGTGAAGAACTGCCCGAAGGCATCGAACTTGTCGGACGAGCGGTCGCGTTTCAACGCCCACGGGCCGGTCGTATATCCAAAATCGCCGCTCGCGGCCATGTCGGCAAATGCGGGCTCCCAGGTAAGGAACGATTTCGAAGGGGGGCTTTCGACAAAAAGCTTCTTCGCCTGTACGGCGTGCGGCATAAACATCACGCCGTCGTCGGCGATAAAGGCTATGAACGCATCGCGCGTGTTTGTCTCGACCGACGTTTTCGCGAACCGTCGCTCCGCGTCTATCATCTCTTCGAGGCTCGACCGCTCCTCATTTTTCTGCGCGAAGACGGCCGCGACTAAATAAAATGACATTGCTATAAACAGGATGGTCCTTCCGGGCATATCGACTCCTTAAACGGCTTCTGTCTTACTGTCCCTTCAACCTCTTCACTTTCTCGGAGGCGCTGTCTCTTCCCTCGTTGATAGATCAATCAGAGTTAACGATGTGGTGCTTAGTATAGCAGACAGGCATCGTGTCATCTTTTCGGCCTCCTGCCGCTCGGATTGCCGCGGCAATACTTATTGTTTAATAATTCTGCCCTGGCCAGTCTTCGTTGTCTCAATGACAATCGCTTCCAATCTCATGTCAATACATAGGCCCAGAGACATAGAAGAAGAGCCAGGGCAGAATGCCGGGATTTTTTATGAAGACGCGCGCCGAAGTTCGTGGCGCTACAGATCTTTCCACTGTGTGCGGCCTGCGCGAAGTTGAATCTTTCGCCAGAGTACGCGATACATTTTAGTTGTATGGCGCGAAGTTGGAATAGAACTGTGATGAATCGGCCTGCCGGTGGGACGGGCGGGATTATTGCGGCACGGGTTCCTCGCCGCCCTCAGCCGCTTTGTGATCTTTATGCCCTTGCGCGGGGTCTGACCGGGAGGGCGATTCGAACCATTCGGCGATCAGCTCGCGTATCTTCCCGCCTTCGAGCGAGCCGTTGAGCGCGTTCACCACGTCGACCTGGACCCGGCCCGCGCGAGCGTATAACCCGACCCAGTAGGGCATGTAAAGGGTCTCAAAAAAACGGGGCTCGATCTTCAACCCCGATACCCTGAAAAACCCTTTCAGATAAACCTCGCGCTTCAGCCGATCTTCGAGCACCCCGGCCGCGCGCGATTCTTCGATTGCCACGGGCGCAAACCGCGAGGTCTCTACCCGCACTTTTTCGTCTTCGCCGGGCGGGCCGTCGAAGCAAAACAGGTCGAGCGCGCCGGTTGCCGCGTCTATCCCGAAAACGCCGCGGGTCCTTCGCCCGGCGTTCGTCATATCGACGGCGAAAATCCTGAACGGGATGTAGAAGTCGATGAGCGAGGCGAGGCTGCCGATCCTCATCTCTCGCAGCCGCCCCTTGAGTTTGGAGGCGGCTTGCGGTCGGTCGAGGCGAGGCTTGAGGGCGCTGATCAACATAAGCGGCCCGCTATGCGAAATAGACCCAGAGCGCGATCATAACCGCTATGAGGATAAAGGCGAGCGCGTGGTTGACCCGGCGCACGGCCGGCGTCTCTTCTTCGGCGGGCGCTTCGAGAACGCTGCTAGATTCCACCCCGGTCAAATCGATCTTCTCGTTTACGGTCTGGAAGGTTAAGCCCGAGACCTTTCGCCTTTCGGGCGCGGGCGTGGCAAGGCTGACGCCGACCAGCACGACCACGCACACGACGAACATCAATATCGCGAAGTGGAGGAAGTTCATGCTGACGAAAGAGGCCGCGAGCCCGTCGAGCCCCACGGCCCTCGGAAAGGCCACTTCCAGAATGAAGCGGCTTGCGCCGAGAAGAAAGCCCACGAGCAGCGCCGAGATCGCTCCCTGACCGTTTATGCGTTTCCAGAAGACGCCGAGCAGAAAGACCGCCGCAATCGGCGGCGAGATGTATGCCTGCACGCTCTGCAGATAAACATACGAGCTCGTCGCTTATGCGGCTCATGAAGGGTATCCAGGCGAGCCCGAGCGCCACCATTATCACCGTCGCGAATCGGCCGACCGTGACCAGGTGAGCATCGGTCGCCTCCGGGCGCCACCGCTTATAAAAATCCATGGTGAAGATCGTCGAGCTTGAGTTGAAGACGGCGCTCAGGCTCGACATGAGCGCGGCGAGCATTGCGGCGACCATAACGCCGAGAAGCCCCGACGGCAAAAGCTCGACGACGAGCGTCGGGAAAGCCGAGTTCGAATTGGCCTCCATCTGGGCGGGGAACTTGGCGCGAGCGATCATGCCGGGGACGACCAGCATAAAGACCGGCAATATTTTCAGGAAGCCCGCGAGGACGGTCCCGCGCTTTGCGTGCGATATATCTTTTGCCGAAAGGACGCGCTGTACAATAACCTGGTCGGTACACCAGTACCATATCCCGAGCAGCGGCGCGCCGAAAAATATCCCGGTCCACGGGAAGTCCGCGTGGTCGGCGGGCTTCATCATATGAAAGAAGTCCGGGGGCACGGCCGCCCGCAGACCCGACCAGCCGCCGACCTCCGAGAGCCCTATGAACATCAGCACGAATGCGCCGAGGACGAGAATGACCGTCTGGATGACTTCGGTGTAGATGACCGCCGCGAGCCCGCCCGCCACGGTGTAGATGCCGGTGGCTATGATGAGCGCGAACGCGCTCTGCCACATCGTCCAGCCGAGCACCTTTTCGAGCACTATCGCGCCCGCGAAGATTCCGACCGCGATCTTTGTGAATATGTAAGCAATGAGCGATATGCTCGCCAGATAGGTCCGGCACGCGCGGTTATATCGGCGCTCTAAGAACTCCGGCATCGTATAGACGTTCGAGCGCAGGTAGAACGGGACGAATACCCAGCCGAGTATCAGCAATATTATCGAAGCGAGCCATTCAAAGTGGCCGACGGCGAGCCCCGAGGCGGCGCCCGTGCCCGCGAGCCCGATGAAATGCTCGCTGCCGATGTTGGAAGAGAAAAGCGACGCGCCTATGGCCCACCAGGCGACATCGCGGCTCGCCAGGAAGTAACCGGCCGCCGTGCGCTCTTTTCGCGAGTGGTAATAACCGATCGCAAAGACCGCAAGAAAATAGAGCCCGATTACCAGATAATCGAGCGTGATGAGCCGGGCGGGCGTGTTTTGAAAGAGCAACGGCGCGATTCCCATCATACCCCCAGAGGCGGACGCATCGGTCGCGTGATTTTATACATCAACGTCTTGCCTTTGGGTAGTCGTTTCTGCCCGGCTTTTGTTTCGGGTAGAATTCAATCTGGAGAAGAGAGGGTCTAATGTCTTCATCAAACAGGCTTGCGATTCTGGTGGGCGGCGGGCCCGCGCCCGGCATCAACTCGGTCATATCGGCCGCGGCCATCGAAGCGATAAACGAAGGGTTTGAAGTCCTCGGCGTGCAGGACGGCTTCAAGTACCTTATGCGCGAGGACAGAACGCGCGTGCGCCCCCTCACGATAGCCGACGTATCGCGCATACACCTCGACGGCGGCTCCATACTCGGCACCGCGCGCGATAATCCCACGAAGTCGGAAAAGGCCATGCGGAGCGTGGTCGATACGCTCGTCTCTCTGGGCGTAAACCATCTTGTGACGATAGGCGGCGACGACACGGCGCTCTCTTCGAGCTTTGTCGCCGAGCGGTCGGGGCACTCGATAAAGACCGCGCACGTCCCGAAGACGATTGATAACGACCTGCCGCTTCCCGCGCACATACCGACCTTCGGTTACCAGACCGCCCGGCATGTCGGCGTCGAGCTTGTGCATAACTTGATGGAGGACGCGCGCTCGACAAAGCGATGGTATGTGGTCGTCGCGATGGGGCGCAAGGCGGGACACCTCGCGCTCGGCATAGGCAAAGCCGCGGGCGCGACGCTGACGGTGATCGGCGAAGAGTTCCGCCGCGAGACAATCGCTTTCTCCGACATATGCGACATAGTCGAGGGCGCGATAATCAAGCGCCGAGCAATGAACCGGCTGTTCGGGGTCGCGATACTGGCCGAAGGGCTTATCGAAAAGCTCGACCCGCGGGAGGTCGCCGGTCTTCAGGACGTGGAGCGCGACGAGCACGGGCACATACGTTTTGCCGAAGTCAACCTCGCGCGAAAAGTGAAGGCCGAAGTTCAGGGGAGGCTTGGCGGGCGCGGTATCCGCGTGACGATTACGAACAAGAATATCGGCTACGAGCTGCGGTGCGCCGATCCCATACCGTTCGACGCCGCCTACTGTCGCGACCTCGGTTACAGCGCCGTTCGGTTCCTCGTCGGGGGCGGCAGCGAAGCGCTCGTGAGCATACAGGACGGGCGGCTGGTCGCCATCCCGTTTCGCGACATAGTGGAGCCGGGCACCGGCAAGACGCGCGTGCGAATGGTCAACGTCGACAGCGAAGGCTTCCGCGTGGCGCGCGAATACATGATCAGGCTCGAGCCTGAAGACTTCCGGGAGCCCGATTGGGTTGAAAAACTCGCGGCGGCCGGCAACCTGAGCGTGCAGGAATTCCGCGACAAGTTTGGGCACCTGGGCGGCGCGGTCCGCTCATAAAGGTCTTCTTAACATGGCGATAAAACGCATAGGCATACTCGTAGGCGGCGGCCCCGCGCCGGGGACGAACGGAGTCATCTCGGCCGTGGCCATCGAAGCGATAAAGATGGGCTGCACGCCCATCGGGCTTCACGACGGGTTCCAGTGGCTGGCCGAGCGCTATACGGATGAGCAGCACGAGCTGACGATTAACGAAGTGGCGCGCGTGCATCTTGATGGCGGCGTGATGCTCGGCACCTCGCGCGCCGACATAACGCGCGACGAGCAGTCAACGGAGAACGCCATAGCGGCGCTCAAGAAGCTGGGCATCGACGCGCTGGTGACCATCGGCGGCGACGATCTCATGCGCAGCACCATCGCCATCGAGCGCGAGACGCGCGGCGCGATAAAGACCGTGCAGGTGCCCAAGAGCGTTGATAACGACCTGTGGCTCCCGGTGGGGATCCCGACGCTCGGCTACGAAACGGCGCGGCACGTCGGCGTCGAGCTTGTGAAGCGATTGATGGAGGACGCGAAGACGACGGGGCGGTGGTACTTTGGCGTGACGATGGGCCGCCCGACCGGACACCTGACGCTCGGCATCGGCAAGGCGGCCAGCGCTACGTGCACCATCATCCCCGAAGAGTTTTCGACCGCCACGATCTCGCTCGGCGACATCAGCGACATCGTCGAGGGGACGATAATAAAGCGGCGCGCGATGGGGCGGCCTCACGGGGTAGTGCTGCTATCGGAGGCGCTGGTCGAGCGGTTCAGCCACGAAGAGATGACCGAGCTACAGGACGTCGACCGCGACGCGCAGGGCAATATACGCGTCACCGAGATCGACCTGGGGCGCAAGGTGAAAAGCGAGGTGCAGACGCGGTTAGAGCGCCGGGGCATCAAGGTGACGATAGTCGATAAGACTATAGGCTATGAGCTGCGATGCGCGCCGCCAATTCCGCTCGACGCCGAATACGCCCGCGACCTGGGCTATGCCACTGTGCGTTATCTGGTGGGCGGCGGGTCGGGGGCGATGATAACGATTCAGGGAGGCGAGTTCACGCCGGTGCCGTTTGCCGAGGTGGTCGACGAGGCGAGCGGTCGCGGCCGCCAGCGCGCCGTGAGCATCGATACGGAAAGCTATCGCGTCGCGCGCGATTACATGGTGAGGCTCGATAAGAAAGATTTTGCCGACGAGGAATGGACCGAAAAGCTCGCCCGCGCGGCGGGCCTTTCGCGCGAAGAGTTCGTTGCCCGTTTCAGCAAGCTCGCCGGCTAGGAGCCATCCTCTTATACCGTGTTGCATACGCTTTCGATTCCGTATCGCTACAGCCAGCTATTTCCTCATCCACCCGCGCGGATTTATAATCATTTCAGGATTGGAGGGACGTATGAAGCGAACAATGGTTTTTGGGTTTCTAGTTTTTCTTCTAGCTTTACCCCACGCGCAGCAGCCTTCTTCCGCTCAAGCAGACAAGAGCAGCAATCCTCAGCAAGAGAAGGCGCCTCCCGTGGTGCTCGCAAGTCCGGGCAGCCTCAGCTTCGGCGACCAGGTGACGAAAAAGGCGAGCAAGCCGCAGAGGATAACGATCACCAACACGGGCGAGAAGCAGCTCTACATAAACAGCGTCACTATGGGAGGGGACAACAGGGAGGATTTTGCCGTCGTGAGTGACACCTGTACCGGGGCGACGGTCGCAAGCCAGAAGAGTTGCGTCATCGACGTAAGTTTCACGCCGGTAGAGGTAGGGGGGCGAAAAGCTGAGCTGGGTTTAATGGATAACGCGGCAGACAGCCCGCAGAAGATAGCGCTGACGGGGAACGGGATCAACTCCGCGAGGGTCCCTCCGTCGCGCTCTCCGAGGTGAGCAGATCGGCAAGAATCAACCTTTGCCGGTTTAGATAGAATTGGATACGCGGGTGCCGGCCGACGTTAGGCGCTTACGCGAAGTCAAACCATGGCATGGGCCGATTGACGAGCGCAGTCGGTGCTGTTGTAGACGCAGATCTTTTTGAGAGTTTATAATGAGGAATGGACAAGAAAGTGCATGAGCTAGTAGTATGTTGAGAATGGTGATGATAGATAAGGCGAGGGGGGCACGCGCTTTGGGACTCAAATCTAATAGGACCACGACGTAACCGTCACGCTTTTTGACAGCAGAAATGCGTATCGCAAACCTGCGACGAAGTATTTGAGGATTTTATCAACCCCGCTGTCACCAGTAATATTTGGTTACGATGAGGCAGCGGAAGGCTGTGAAACCGGAAAGCGGGAGTAATCATCGATCGGTCTACAGATTCTATAAAAAACAAGACGGTTCGCTGTTAGCGCAAGGTTTTCTCAGGTATTCGTGCATGCATAAGCAGAGAATCTGTTTTCTCATTATTCGGAATAGCCATGGTTTGTTTATACAGCGTCTGGCTTCAGGAGCCCTGAAAGGAGAGCAATATGAACACAGATCTCATCGCATCAATGCGCTCCTTTAAGTGATCATCGACGACGCTCAGTGAAAGAATGGGCCGTGATAACAGGATTATGACAAGAAAACATCGAGGCTAGCCTCGAACCAATAGAATCTGAATATGAGGCGGCTAGCGGAGTAAATTCGACATAGAAAAACGCAAGCGAAGCCGAGAAGAAGAATAGCGAAGGACGTCACGGACGCGATAAGCAAGAACTTACCTAACATTACAAAGGCTGTGTATGTGCGGCCTGGCTTCAGCCTTCAAGTCGGGCGATTACATAAACGGCAGTGCCGCGATCATGGACATCTGCGCCTCCGGGGCGCAGATGATCGGCAGCTTGTCCGCGGCGGCTGGCCCTTGTGGTACGGTTCTCGGGAAGTCTCACATAGTCTTTCAACTCCTGACCTACTTCGGGCCGAAACAACCCTCGTGAAGAACAGATCTTCGATGCGATTAGAGATTTACTGCAGATACCAGGCTCCGAACACTACAAGGAGGATAGTAAGGCAGTCAAGGAATATAAGGCTACGATCTACACGGTAAAATCAACATTGCTAACCGTCTGAAAACCGCCCTCTAGAGACGGCAAGGACCTCCGGATTTCCGTGAAATATCTCGAGGCAGATCTATTAAAAATAAGATCGGCTTTGACCAAGTCTCCGCTGCGTACGAGCAAGTGGGAGATAGAGAATGGCTAAAGGACAAGAACAACTATGATCAGGAAAAATGGCCTGAAATCTTAAGCGTATTCTGCCGGGCATATTCCGATTCGCTGCTTGCAATATGGCGTTAGCTTCTATGGTCAACGAAGCAGTTGGTGGATCAACGGTTAGAAGATGTCTCTAGCAGGAACCCCAACTACGAAAGAAAACAGAACATGATTTCAACGAAATCGACAAATAGTTGATTGAGCTGTTGCAGACCATCGTGAACGCACTTCCTGAACGGTGTGGGACGATGGTAACGAACTGATGCGCAGGTTCTGGATGAGCTCAAGCCGGTGGCACAGGATCGGGGGCTGTTCATCCACCTTGGCACCAATAGGTACTTTGAACGCCGCTGCCAGCGGGCGGAAGGCCAATTAGTCTGATACGTGGAAATGTGTATCAATCGGATATGGCGTTCTTTATCACCGGTTCGCAATCACCGTTACCCAAGAAGGAACGT
This sequence comes from Blastocatellia bacterium, assembly GCA_963832205.1. GTDB lineage: Bacteria > Acidobacteriota > Blastocatellia > UBA7656 > UBA7656 > DATBMY01. Next base: position 104,852 of record CAWHTK010000025.1, read on the forward strand.
GGGCGTCAAAAACGCCAGAATACCAATCTTTTTTTGTGAGCAATGGTAAACAGGAGGCGGTAAGGTGGCAATGGAGCACGGAACGGTTATCGCACCCGGCGTCACCCCCGCAAACGGTGATGCGGAAGATATGGTTTTAGACATTGTTACGCCGTCAGGCGAAATCGTTTCCATTGATGACCCGGAACTCATAAAACTACTGGGCGAAGGAATCAACGAAAAGAATCAACTAAAACTTGTGCGGTCAGACCGCGCTTTAACTGATTGCCGCCCCGTTTCGTTAATCAGCTTGCATATAGACTATTCGTCAGATCGAAGCTCTGGAATTAAGCATGCCGATTGGCGGTCGTTTTCGAGCAAACATCATTATCTCAATGTTCGCGTCTGACAGCAGCGGATTTGAATAAGCCGGAACGATAATCTTGTCGGTCGCCGTCCTAGCGTATCGGTCTCTAAAGGCGACAATTATGGTTCTTGAAGCGCGACCCGCGCTGCAAGATGTAGAAATTTCGGCTCGACCCGGATACCTATAGTGAACGACAGCTCCTGATCAGTCATTACGGAAGGTCTCGCAAGCACACGGTAATTTTGCCGGTGTTTATTGCGCGGTATTAGTCGAAGGCTTATTAAAAAAGACGATTCAATCGAACTGGTAGCTGATTGATTTTGCGATTCACCGTCATAAAAAGCTTGATGCGCCAGGGAATCAAGTTATCGTGACTCACCGCTCGTTAGCTTCAAAAACTCTACAGCCATAACTTCGGCCCAGAAGCGCGCTTCGCCTTCGGCGTCGCCGCGTATGAAGCCGACGTGTCCGCCGCGGTCGGGCGCAAGCAACGCGATGTTGGGATTGCGCGACACTTCGGGGGCGTCAAACTGGCTGAAGGGAATAAACGGGTCGTCCTTGGCGTGGATTATCAGCGTGGTAAGCCCGATGCGGTCTATCACGCGGAGCGCGCTCGCGCGCTCATAATAATGGGCGACGCCCCGGAACCCCGCGTGAGGGGCCGTGAACGTGTCGTCGAATTTTCTGATGCTCCATATCTTTCGCAAAAGCGACGCGTCGTAACGGTCGGGGAATAACCGGGCCTTGCGGCGCATGCGGTTTCTGAGGCTTAGTATAAATCGCAGGTGATAGACCGCGTTCGACCGCATCTCGATTGCATCGGCGCAGGCCGCGAGGTCAATCGAGGGCGACACGGCGACGATGCCCCGCATCTGTTCGGGAGCCGCCGCGCCGTATTCACCCGCGAGCTTCAACGCTACGTTGCCCCCGAGCGAAAAGCCTACGAGGTAGATTTCTTTGAGGCCGTCTTTCTCTATAAGCTCGCCGATTATGTGGCGCAGGTCGTCGGTGAGCCCCGCGTGATAAAGCGTAGGCGTAAGGTGCTCGGTCCCTCCGCAGTTGCGAAAGTTTACCCTTATGGCGTTGAAACCGGCTTCCAGAGCCTTTTCCGCGGTGCCGATCATGTAGCGCGAGTCGGCAGACCCTTCCATCCCGTGGGCGATGAGCACGGTGGGCCTCTCGGAAGCGTCCGGCTGCCAGGAGCAGAGCGCCAGCACCTGCGCGTCAGCGGATACGTCGAACAGGCGCGGCTCGGCGGTCTTTATCGCGGGCCCCGTCCTGCGCCGGATGAAGGCGCCCGCGATTGTCTGCGCGTGCGGGTTGCGCAACGCCGGGTGCGGTACGAAGGGCGTTTCAGATAGCCGCTCGATTATCTTCTCTTTAATCATCGCGCGTTCTGTTGCTAGACTCATCAACTGCGATCATTAAAATTCTAGTCGCCGCTCTGGCGCGTATCAAGCCACCGCGAGTGGCACGACCACTGCGAGTGGTACGACCACTGCAGAGTCACACGCCAGGGTTTGAATCATTATGACCACTGCGAGATGAGCGACACCGTTACGGTCAGCACTACACGCCGGGCGAGGTGGCGCGATTGCTCGCGGCCTTTGCCGTGCGCTCCGCGGCCGACATCGTGCTCGACCCGGCTTGCGGCGACGGCCGCCTGCTGGCTGAATCGCTCCGGCTCAAGCGCGAGTTTTCGCGGACGAGTGGATCAGCCGGTCGAAACAGAGAAGTATTCGGAATAGACCGCTCGCCTGATGCCATACGACTTGCCGACGAGACCGGGGCGCGCGTCGCGGTATCGGATTTCTTCGACGTCGCGCCGGGCGACAAACTCGCCGCCGGGCTGCGCCTGCCCGCTGCGCTTGGATGCGGTAATCGCAAACCCGCCTTACATACGGCAGGAGATCGTCGGCGCACTCGACAAAGAGCGAATACGCCGAACGCTTGATAAGGACCGCGCCGCGGCGCCCGATCTTCACTGGCCGCGCTGGTCCGGGCGCTCTGACATATACGTATTCTTCTTCGCGCACGCGGCGCGGTTCTTGAGGCCGCGCGGCAGGCTCGTCTTTCTCACGTCGAGCAGCTGGCTCGACGTGGCGTACGGCGCGCCGCTCAGAGAGTTCCTGCTGCAAAACTTCCGCGTGCTTGCCGTAATCGAATCGGCGGCCGAAAGCTTTTTCAGCGACGCCTCGATCAACACGACCATCACGGTGGTCGAGCGCGAGCCGCGCCGGGCCGCGAGAGAGTCGAGCGAGGTCCGCTTCGTCCAATTGCAAAGACCGATCAGCCAGATCGTCGGCAGCCGGGACAAGCCCCGCAATCTGTTCGACGGGTTTATTCATCTGGCGCGCTCCATCGAAAAATCGCGGCGCGGCGACGGCGCGGGCGACATGCGTGTGAGGACAATCAAGCACTCCGACTTGAACGAGCAAGCGCCGGGCGGCTGGGGTCGCTACCTGCGCGCCGAGGATGTCTTTTTTCGCATCGTTGACCGGGGCAATACCCGGCTCAGATCGCTTTCCGACATCGCCCGCGTCAGGTTCGGCGTGAAGACCGGGGCAAACAGCTTCTTTTATGTGAGGGACGCGGGATCAAGTATCAACGACGGCTCGGCCGGCGACCGGGTAAAACGTCTCGGGGAAGTTGCGTCGGTACGCCGGGGGCTGACGACCGGCGCTAACGAGTTCTTCTACCTGCGCAGGCTCGGCGACGCCACGCCCGACGGTTGCTTGACTCGCGTACTGGACTCGGAAGGCGGGCAACACCTGATCGAATCCAGGTACTTGTCGCCGGTCCTATTCTCCTTGAGAGAGATCGCCGGGGTGATTCTCAACCGCGACGGGTTCAGCAGGCTCTTTTTCAACTGCGCCGTCGCGCCTGAAGAGATCGAGCACGCGGGCACGCGTCGCTACATACGGAGCGGCGAGCGCGCCGGATACCACCTCAGACCCACGTGCGCGGCGCGCGACCCGTGGTACGCGGTGGCGAGGTCTATGAAGCCCGCGCCGCTGATATTCCCATCAAAGGTGGGCGAGCGGTGGCTTGTGGCGGTGAATCGCGCGCGCGTCTTTGAAGACAAGAAGCTCTACGGGATATTCCCACGGCGCGGGGTGGGGAAGCTCGCGCTCGCCGCGCTGCTCAACTCTACGTGGGCCAGGTACTACACGGAGGTGACCTGCCGGCAGATGACCGGCGCGCAGGCGATTGCCGACATCGACGTGACGGTGGCCGAACAGATCATGCTGCCCGACCCGCGCGAGCTGACCGCGCGGATGAGGAGACGGCTTGAACGCGCGCTTGCGCGACTGGCGCGGCGGCCGGTCCTGTCGGTATTTGAAGAGACGAAGCGCGCGGACCGCATGGAGCTTGACGCGCTGATGCTTGAAGCAATCGGCTTCACCGACGAGCGCGAACGCCAGGATACACTTCAAGAACTTTACCGGGCCGTCACCGACCTGGTGCGCCAGAGATTGGCAAAGAGCGAGAATGTGGCACGGCCACTGCGAGTGGCACGGCCACCGCGAGTGGCACGGTCATAACATGAGACGTAGAAAAACTGATGTGTATCAGGTGTGGTGTTGCACGAATTGAGTTTGCCGGTGGAATTAGCCCTCGGCCCGCCCGCGATTAGACTTGCCGCCTTGTAACTCGTCGCGGGCTGGCTATAGAATCCTGCAGAGGATTGAAGGATGGGCAAGGTAAAGTATTTCAACCGCATAGTGCTTATGGTGCTTGACAGCGTCGGGATCGGCGAGATGCCCGACGCGGCGGAGTATGGCGACGCGGGGGCCAACACGCTCGGCCACACGCTCGGCTCGCGCAGGGTCGAGATCCCAAACCTTCGGGAGATAGGCCTGGGCAACATACTGCCGCTGCCGGTCGAGCGGGTCGAAAACCCCACGGGCACATACGGTCGCGCGGCGACGATGTCGCAGGGTAAGGACACTACCACGGGGCATTGGGAGATGGGCGGCATAATAACCCGGCGACCTTTCCCTACTTATCCGAACGGGTTTCCGCCGCGAGTGATCGAGCCGTTCGAGCGCGCGATAGGCCGCCCGGTCCTCGGCAATAAGCCCGCTTCCGGGACCGAGATAATAAAAGAGCTTGGCGAAGAGCACGTGCGAACCGGCCGGCCCATAGTTTACACATCGGCTGACAGCGTATTCCAGATTGCGGCGCACGAAGAGGTCGTCGGTTTGGAAGAGCTTTACCGCTGGTCCGAGATTGCGCGCGAGCTTTTGACGGGTGAAGATGAGGTCGGGCGCGTGATAGCGCGCCCGTTCGTAGGCTCGCCGGGGAGCTTCCGGCGCACGGAGGCGCGAAAGGATTACGCGATTGACCCGCCCGAGCAGACGTTACTCGACAGGATGAAGTCGGCCGGGTTCGCGGTGATGGCCGTCGGCAAGATCGGGTCAATATTCTGCCACCGCGGGACGACCTGTGAGTTTCCCGCGGGCAATAACGACGCAAGCATAAATCAGACCATCTGGGCGTTGAGCAAGGGGGAGAACGGGCTGATATTCACGAACCTTGTCGATTTCGACATGCTTTACGGCCACCGCAACGACGTTGAAGGGTACGCGCGCGCGCTCGAACAGTTCGACCAGCGCTTACCACAGATACAAAACATGATGGGCAAAAACGACCTTTTGATAATAACGGCCGATCACGGATGCGACCCCGGAGACGTATCGACCGATCACACGCGCGAGTACGTGCCGGTTCTTACCTGGGGGCGCAACGCGCGTCGGGATGTCCATCTGGGCACGCTCAGCTCGCTTGCCGATGTCGGTCAGACCATAGCCGAGAACTTCGGCCTTGAGCTACAATCGGGTCACAGTTTCCTCGAGCAGATCGCTTGAACTTATTAGGCATATAACCTGTACGAAGGAGGTCAACAGTGAAAGAACAGCTCGTTTCATTGCTACAATCAAAAGTAGGGCTCGACGCGGAGAAGGCAAACCAGGCGGTCGATACCGTGCTGGACTTCTTCAAGAATAACCCGCAGCAGTTGACCGAGTATCTGGGCAAGCTGCCCGGCGGCATCGGCGACAAGCTCGGCGGCATGTTCGGCGGATAGCCGTTCGAGTTCGACTGCCGGTTGATTCGATCGATCGAATCAACCGGCCCCACCATCGTATGAAGCCTCTAGCGTTATTGCTAACATCAGTTCTTCTGCTCAGCCTGCAAACGGCGGCGCAAGATACCGCGCCCCCGCCCGAACCTCAGAAGCCCGGCGCAAAGAATTCGGAAGAGTTTTCCAGGCTACTCGCGCAGCTCAAGAGCGGATCGGCGACCGCGCGCCGAGAAGCCATCGAGCAGTTAGTGGAGATGGAAGACCGGCGCGCGGTCGAGCATTTGATACCGCTGCTTGCGGACGCGAAGGCGGACGTGCGGGCGGCGGCGGCCGGGGCGCTTGGTCAGTTCGGCGACGCCCGCGCGGTCGAGCCCGTCATCGCGATGCTAAAAGATCAGGTAGCTTTCGTGCGCGCGGCGGCGGCGCGCGTGCTCTGCGAGTTGCCCGACGCGCGAGTGGTCGATCCGCTGATGGAGGCGCTTAAGGACGCGAGCCCCAACGTGCGGGCGGCGGCGGCCGTTTCACTCGGCGTGTTAAAAGATGAACGGTCATTTGCGGAGCTTGTATCCAGGCTCGCCGACGAAGCGCCCGACGTGAGGGTTTCGGCGGCGCTGTCGCTCGGCCGATTTCATAACCGCAAGGCGGTCAACCCGCTGATGAATCTGCTAAAAGACAGGGAAGTCGTAGTGAAGGTAGCCAGCGCCATAGCGCTCGCCGACATAGGCGACAAGCGCGCGGTTGCGGCGCTCGACGAGGCCATTAATGGAGAGAGTAACGAGGAGGCTCGGTCGCAGATGAAAGAGGCCCTTCAGAGGTTGAAGGCGGCTCCGGACAATGAACTGAGCGGCAGGCGTCGAATGCGCGCCGTGGCGGCCGTCTGAAAATATGCTCACCGGCCCGACCTGACGCCCGCCAAAGACCCGTCTTACTCGTCGCTGGTATTGCGCTTGCGGAGGCTCTTTCTGGCCCGTCGCCTTGCGACCTGAGACTTCAGGCGGCGGCGCTCGCCGGGTTTCAGATAGAATGCATGCTTTTTGGTATCGGTAATAATTCCCTCGCGGGCCACCGCCCGCTTAAAGCGTCGTATAGCGCTCTCAATACTCTCGTTGTCGTGAACCTGTATCCTTGCCACTCAATACCTCCGTCATAATCGTTTCATTGTAAACTATCCGATGAAAAATCGAATTGGCCCCAAGCTGATTAGCTTACACAAGCCCCGCCAAGGCTGTCAAATCTGAGCGATAAGGTTTTTCGGCCGCAAAAGCGTGTGGCGAGGTCATCAAGGCCCGGAGGACTCGGTCCAACAGCGCTCGCTTTAAATTCTCGCCCCAAAATCGATTGATCAATTGACAGGAAAACGGCCAGGGCGTAAACTTGCCGGCCGGTAGGGTAATTGTTACAGGTGCGCCGCGCGGGCGCGCCCGTCGCTCGGAAGAACTCCTCACTCGCTTGTATTTTCATACTGTAGTGACTGCTATTATACAGCCCACGCATTGATAGTTTCTGACTTGAGGAAGTTGGCAATCTAGCTCGACTTGCAGCCCGGCCCGAGGGCCTCAGCGCTCGTTTCGTCCTCCCGTCAGGGTTGTAATCTATGCACACCTTTTACACGAGCATCATTCTCCAATGGTGCTAGCAGAAGGAGGAACGTGTATGCAGCCTAAGCTCAGCTATCTACTGCGGGCCGTTGTGACGTTGGCCGTGTTTGCGAGCATAGGAGTTCCGACCCTTGCTCAAAACGCGACCGGAGCAATCAACGGTATGATAAAGGACCAAAACGACGCGATAATCCCTAACTCCGTCGTCACTGCCACCAACAAGGGGACCGGCGCTGCGAGAAAGATCAACGCCGGGAGTGACGGCCAGTTCTGGTTCGAGAACCTTGCCCCCGGCGAGTACGAGGTGAAGGTGGAGGCCGCGGGTTTTTCCTCGCTCACTCAAGCGGTAACCGTGCAGGTGGGCAGCACCTCGACGGCCAACTTCTCGCTCACGGTCGGCGCGGTAACGCAGGTGGTCGAGGTGGTGGCGGAGGCCCCGGTCATCAACACGACCGACTCGAACCTGGGCGGCGTAGTCAACAAGCGGCAGATCGAGAACCTGCCTTTAAACGGGCGGAGTTTTCTATCCGTGGCGGGGCTTGAGCCGGGCGTGACCGTGACCTACCAGGCTACGTCGGGTCCCGGTAATAATAATAATTTCTTTCAGGTATCGGTCGCGGGCGCCCCGCAGTCTATGACCGTTATATCGGTCAACGGGGCGAGGACGAATGACCGAATCACGGGCGGCACCTCGCAGAATTTTTCGTCCGAGTCCGTGCAGGAGTTTCAGATCAGCACCTTCGGGTTTGACCTCTCGACCGGGACCGTCTCGGCCGGGGCGGTCAACATAGTATCCCGGAGCGGCAGCAACGACTTCCACGGCAGCGCATTCTACTTTTTCCGCGACCATAATATGTCGGCCTTCTCGGGCTATAAGCGCCCGTGCGACGAGAGCGCTTTCAACCCGCTGTGCAACGACCCCGAGGCGCGGAAGCGGCTGGAAGACCCCTTCTTTGTCCGCCGGCAGTACGGGGCCACATTCGGCGGCCCGATAAAGAAGGACAAGCTCTTCTTCTTTGGCAACTACGAACGCAGCGACCAGGTCGGCGCGCGAAGCCTCTCCTTTAGCGACCCGCTTCTTTTCGCCTTCAATCACGTGGCGCAGGTGCCCTTTGATCAGCATCTGGTGGGCGCGCGGCTCGACTATATGGTGACCCCGAAACACACCGCCTTCCTCCGCGGCAACATCGACAAGAACGACAGCATCTCGGGCACAAACCTCGAGTCCACGTGGATCGCGTCGAGCAATTACGCCTACCAGACGCAGATGGGGCTGACGAGCGTGCTCAGCCCGCGGCTCGTAAACGATTTCCGCTTCTCTTACTCTTACTTCAGAAATCGGCTCCGCGTCCCGACCGAATCCGAGTGCGCCTCGGTGGCCGGTGACCCGTTCTACTGCTTCGGGCTCGGCGGCACGCGCATAACCTTCTTCGGCGGCCTGACGATTGGAAACGACACCAACGTCACGCAGGACCGCCACCCGCGCACCTGGCAGTTCAACGACAACGTGAGCTACACGCGCGGGTCGCACCGCCTGCGCTTCGGCGGCAACTGGGAGCATACCTACAGCCACGGGAGCTGGAACCGGAACGCCCAGGGGACTATCGACGTATTCACCCCGCAGCAGGTCGCCTCGCAGAACCCCGCGCTGTACGCCACGCTGCCGGCCAGCATAAAGATCGGATTTACGGGGCCGCGCCCGACGTTTCAGGAACTGCTACAGCTCCCCGTAAACGGGACGCTCAGTCTCGGCATAGGCGACGCCAAACAGCCCGTCGCCTACGGGTACGACGGACTCACGCGCAACAACCACATACGCTTCTACGGCCAGGACGCCTGGCAGATCCGCCCGGGCTTTACGCTGAATTTCGGGCTGGGCTGGTCGTTTGAAAACAACGTTGTCTATCACGACCTCGACAAGCCGCAGTACCTTGCGCCGCTCGGCATCAGCCTCGGCAAGGTCCCGCAGGATTACAACAACTTCGACCCGGCGCTGGGGTTCGCCTGGGCGGTCAACAACAAGACGGTTCTGCGCGCGAGCGCATCGCTCCACCACGCCTCGCTCAACGTAGGGTTTCTCAAGCTCAACGAGCGCATACTTATCAGCCCGGCGGGCAACGGCTTGAATCAACTGAACACGCAGACGGTGCCGAATCCGAAATTCGGCCAGCCCGGCCAGCCGGCCACCTTGAGCTTCACCACCCCTCAGAACTTCCGGGTCCAGGAACTGCTCGACCTGATCCCGAGCCTGCGAGGGGTGCTCGCCGTGGGCGTGTCGCAGTTCGGCGGCCAGGACCTCGCGGTGCGAAACATCGAGCTTACGAAGACCGCCGCCGGCCCGCAAAACCTCGACGTGCTCTTCGACGAGAACTTCGCCACGCCCTACACGATCCATTTCAACGCCGGCATCCAGCGCGAGGTCATGCGCAATCTTTCGGTCTCCGCCGATTTCGTCCAGCGCCGCGGCGTGAAGTTCGGCGCCTACGAATTCATGTTCGTCGACCTCAACCGATGGAACCGGTTCAGCGGCTATACGCTGCTGCCGAGCGGGACCGCCATCCCGATTCGCAACCCGGTAATACCGGCCTGCACTCCCGCGCAGCGTAACGACCCGGCGGCGCAATGCTCGAACGGGCCGATACTCTACGCGATGCCCGGCATACTCTCGCGCTACAGCGCCCTTCAGATAAAAGTTGACAAGCGCTTCGATCATGGCTTCCAGATGACCGGCTCTTACGCGCTCCAGAAGTACTCGTCGTTTATCGTCGGCGGGTTTTCGGACATCAACGACTTTTCGACCGCGCTTGGCGATTCGGGCCTCCCCCGCCACCAGTTCACCTTCAGCGGCATATGGAGCCTGCCGAAGTATGACGGCGGCAATAAACTCCTGCGGGGCGTCTTCAACAACTGGCAGCTTTCGACCATCGTGCAGATGTCGACCGGCAGCACGCGCTCGGTCACGCTCGGCACGCTGGACCCCGAAGGCGACGGCACGTTCGTCTTCCGGCTCCCCGGCACGACCATCGGCTCGTTCGGCCGCGGCGATGACGCCAACGACATAAGGAAATGGGTGGCGCTTTATAACGCCAGATTCCCCGCGCCGCCCGACACGCCCGTGAGCCAGATCCGGCGCGAGAATCGCGACTCGCTCGGCACTCCCTACCCGTTCATCGTACTGCCGGATGACTTCGCCGCAGACGACAGCTTCCTCACACACGACCTGCGCGTGACGCGCACCATCCCGATAAGCGAGAAAGTGCGGCTCAACCTGATCGCGGAAGGGTTCAACATCTTCAACATCGCGAACCTCACGGGGTACAGCGGTACCCTCAATGCCTACATACGGCCGACGGCGACCACGCCCGGCCGCAACCCTGAATTGACCTTCGGCCAGCCGACCGACCGCGTGAGCCCGATCTTCGGCACGGGCGGCCCGCGCGCGTTCCAGTTGGCCGCGCGTGTCAGCTTCTAGCTCACCGCTTTTTAACCGGGGCGTCGGCAGCCGACACGGCCGCGCCCCGGTTTATTTATTTGTAAAGTGATGGAATAATGCGCGAGGCGTTTTCGCGCCTTAGATCAAATCTTCCGAGAGGGCACTGATGATTCGAAGACTGGTTCTGCTTGCCGTGATACTCGCACTGTCCGGCCCGGCCTTTTCTACTGCCGCAAGCCCTGGTAACAACTTTGTACGCGTGGAAGGCGGGCTCATCTCGGGGGTAGAGGCCGACGGGGTTCGCAGCTTCAAAGGCATCCCGTTCGCCGCGCCGCCCACTGGCGATCTGCGATGGAAAGCGCCGCGACCCGCGGCCGCATGGGAGGGGGTCCGCAAGTGCGAGGCTTTCGGCCCGTCCTGCCCGCAGGCGCCATACCCGGCGACCTCGCTTTATGCGTCACCGCCTGAAAAGCAGAGCGAAGATTGCCTCTACCTGAACGTGTGGACCGCGGCGGAGGCCCGCGAAAAGCGCCCCGTTATGGTCTGGATTCATGGGGGCGCGCTTACGCGCGGGTCCGGCTCTAACCGAGTCTATGACGGCGCGGCATTCGCCAAACGAGGCGTCATCCTGGTGACGATCAATTACAGACTCGGCCCGTTCGGCTATCTGGCGCACCCGGAGCTGAGCGGCGAATCGCCGAATCACTCGTCGGGCAATTACGGCGTGCTCGATCAGATCGCCGCGCTGAAATGGGTGCAGAAGAACATAGCGGCCTTCGGCGGCGACCCCGGCCGCGTCACCATATTCGGCGAATCGGCGGGCTCGTGGAGCGTCAATGCGCTCGTCGCGTCGCCGCTCGCGAAGGGGCTTTTCCACCGCGCCATCGGACAGAGCGGCGGCTCGTTCGGGCCGATGACCTACCTGAAGCAGGACCGGCCCAGCATGCCCTCGGCGGAAAAAATCGGCGCGGCCTTTGCCAAAGCCGCCGGCGCAGACTCGATCAAAGCGCTGCGCGACGTGCCCGCCGAAAAGATTGTCGCCCTATTTAATGAGGACCCTGAAGGGAGAAAATTCAGGACTTCGCCAAACGTCAACGGGTGGGTCTTGCCCGACGAGATTCGTAATATCTTCGCCCAGGGAAAACATAATGATGTGCCCGTCATCGTGGGATCGAACGCCGACGAGATGACGACCCTGACGACCCCCGCCATTTTGCCTAAGACGATAGACGATTACCGCAAGCGCGTCGCGACGCAGTACGGCGAGATGATCAAAGAATATGACGCGCTCTATCCGGTCAGTAGCGAGGCCGACATAAAAGCCGCTTACCTCGGCAGCCTTCGCGACGTGACCTTCACGCTGCCCATGCGCACGTGGGCGCGCATGACCGCGACCGGGCGCTCGAAAGCTTACCTCTATTTTTTCAGCCGCGTTCCGCCCAACCCGAACAGTAAATATCTCGGGGCCTACCATGCCGCCGAAATCTCTTACGTCTTTAATAATCTCAACCGGCAAAACGCCCTGTTGCAGGAGACGGATTATAAGCTCTCGGATGTGATGATGAGTTACTGGGTGAACTTTGCGACGACCGGCGACCCGAACGGCAAAGGGCTGGTCGGATGGAAGCCTTACGATCAAAAATCCGAACCCTATATGGAATTCGGCGACGCAGTCGGGTTACGCAATCACCTGCTGAAAGCGCAGCTCGACTTTCAGGAGCAGTTCCAGCAGCGCCGTCGATAGGGATGATAAGGGATGATAAGGAGACACGACCATGCGCAGACCGCACCTTCCAGTTCTGATTTCAGGTCTTATTTTGCTCGCGTGCGTGACGAGCGCCGAGGCGCAGGTCACGTCGAGCGATGTCTTATTCGCCCGCCTTTCGAGCAGCACCGTCAGGATGGCGTACGAGCAATCAGGCGGGGACATGAAACTGATCGCGCCGTTGCTGGAAGAGGCAAACAAGAGCGCCGCAACCGATCCGGTCAAAGCCTATCGCGCCTTCACGCAGGCGTCGGTGATGATGACCGGCGGTAAGTGGACGCCCGACGCTGAGCTGGCGACGGCCCTCGATTTTACGATAAGCGCCAAAGTGCTCGGCGCGGGAGAGCACCTTCAGTCGCGCGCCACTTTTCTTTTCGACGCCCCGGCCGCCTCAATCGGTCCTTATCGCCTCGATATGGAAATACTCAAAGACGAGAATACCCGCGAGGCCTCGGTCGAGCCGGGGATAATTCTGGGCGATGTGCGCGGCCGTCGAAGCGGGGAGATAATCGGCTTAACTTTCGACCCGTCGAAGCTCGTAGGCCCCGGACTCCACCTCTTGCGCGCGACGCTCAAAGACGGGCAGGGCAGGGCGCTCTATCAGTATTACCGCTCGTTCTTTATCGTCAATGATCTCAATAAGCGGATGGCCGCCGTCGAAAAGATGATCGAGCTATCGCCCGACACCCAGAGCCTTGCCGCGACTTCGGCGCGCTATTCGCTCGATGCCCTGAGGCTCGCGCGCCAGACCTATCTCGGCGGCAGCTTTCAAAACCTCACGGGTTTTCTCCACACCTCTTACCGGGCGCGCGGGTTCGCCGCGTCCGAGCTGATGGACTTTGACGCGGCGCTCACAGAGGCGACCGGTCTTGCGACCGCGCTCAAAGAAGGGCGCAATCCACTGTCGGAGGCCAGGGGCCACCTCAGACTCGCTTATCGTTCGAGCTTCGACGGCAAGCTCGTGCCATACCGTGTCTATGTGCCGACCACCTACGACAAGTCGAAAGCCTACCCGATGATCACGATGCTGCACGGCGCGGGCGGCGACGAGAATAATTTCATGGACCGATACGATGGGCTGTGGCCGAAGCTCGCCGAGCAGCGCGGCTATATCATCGTCGCGGTGAACGGGCGCGGCCCGGTGAGCGGGTATGCCAAGGCGAACGGCGCGGAGCAGGACGTTTTAGACGTGACCGCGCTCGTGCAGAAGCACTACAACATAGACCCGGCGCGGGTCTATATGGCCGGTCATTCCATGGGCTCCGGCGGCACATGGGCAATCGGGCTTGAGTACCGCGACCGGTTCGCGGCGCTCGCCCCGATAGCGGGCACCCGCCCGAATCCGGCTCTGGAAGCCGCTTTGAAGGCGGGGCGAAAGATGCCGCTCATCATCGTCTCGGGCGTCAAAGACGCGCTCGTCCCGGTCGCCGGGGTCCGCGAGGTCGCCGAGAAGGCGAAGGCGCTCGGCCACGAAGTCAAATACCTTGAATACCCCGACGGCGACCACATCTCGGTCGTGGCAAGCTCGGTGAAAGATATATTCGACTGGTTCGACGCGCACCGCAAAATGTCGCCGTAGGATCAACGGTTTTTAAGCCCAGTCAATAAGGAGGATCACTATGAGAATCTCGAAGGCACTTATGGTCGTTCTGTTTATGGCTATGACAGCCGGCGTCGGTCTGGCCGGGGAGCCGAAAGAGGGTCACTTCACCGCGTCGGACGGGACGAAGATTTACTATTACGTCGAGGGCAAGGGCACCCCTGTCATATTGATCCATGGTTATACCGGCACGGCCCTGGGTAACTGGTTTACAAACGGCATCGCCCAGCAATTAGCCAAAAATCACATGGTCGTTGCTATCGATTGCCGCAATCATGGCAAGAGCGACAAGCCCCAGCCGATGGGAGCGGGAAAGGCGGAAGACGTCATCGAGATGATGGATCATCTCAAGATAAAGAAGGCGCATTTTCACGGCTACTCTATGGGCGGCGGCATAGTCGCGCGGCTTCTGGCCCTGATACCTGACCGCTTCATCACGGCCAGCTTCGGCGGCTCGGGCATACCGGAAGTCGATCCGCAATGGCGCGCAAAAGTTCCTGCCGACAAGCAGGGGCGCGACCCGCGGGAAGAGGAGGCTTCGGCAAAGCTGCGCGCCAGCCGCGCGGCGGTTCTTGGCATATCGGTCGAGGAGCTGAACAAGCAGATGGAGCAGCGCCGCGCCGCGCAGCAATCGGCAGCCGCCCAGGCCGGCAATTCCACACCGCGCCCGCAGCCGGCCGGGCCTCAACTCGACCTGACGAAACTGAGCATCCCGATGCTTGCGATCAACGGCGAGTATGACAGGCCGCACGCGAAGACCCATCGGTTGCGGCGCGAGGTGAAAAATTTCACCAACATCGTGCTGCCCGGCAAGTCGCATCTTACGGCCATCATGGCGGGCTATATGCCGAAAGAGTACCCCGATAGTCTCGTCAAATTCATCAACGCCAATGACCCGAGGATGTGAATGCGCCGGCTCGACAGGTTGTTACATTTATCTTCCGCCTGTGTCGCCGCGTTGAAAACCTGGGGGCCCGCAAGATAAGATTGATGAGGCAAAATTCTGAGGCGACAATTAACCAGGCGAGCCGCCCCTCATAACATTTATAGAAGAGAATCACGATCAGCTAAGGAGAGGTTTGATGTCTGCAATAAAGCTCAACGTCAACGGGAAGGAACGCAGCGTCGATGTCAGTCCCGACATGCCGCTGCTCTGGGTCTTGCGCGACACGATGAATCTGACCGGCACGAAATTCGGCTGCGGCATGTCGATGTGCGGGGCCTGCACGGTGCATGTCAACGGCGAGGCCGTGCGCTCGTGCGTCACCCCGATTTCAAGCGTGGTCGGGAAAAAGATCACGACCATCGAGGGCCTTTCGGCCGAACATGAGCCATCCGCTACAGATCGCCTGGGTGCAGCACAACGTGCCGCAGTGCGGCTACTGCCAGAGCGGGCAGATCATGCAGGCGGCGGCGCTTCTCAAGCAGAAGCCCAAACCGACGGACGCGGATATTGACGCGGCGATGAGAGGGAACATCTGCCGGTGCGGGACCTACCAGCGCATACGCGCGGCGATCAAGCAGGCAGGCGGGGGTGAAGAAATGAGCCGGATCGAAGTAGTCAGTCGTCGCGCGTTTCTCGGCGGCGTCTTTTCAGCCGGGGCATTCGTGCTGGCCGCGCGAGTGCTGCCGCTCGAGAGCCTGGCCGCGACGGGTGATGCCGATAAGGCCGCCTGGCAGCCGAGCGTTTATCTCGGGCTTGAGCCCGACGGCACCGTCATCATCGTGGCTCACCGCTCGGAGATGGGCACGGGCATCCGAAGCGTGCTGCCGACCGTCGTCGCCGAAGAACTGGACGCCGACTGGAAGCGCGTGAGGATAGAGCAGGCGATAGGCGACGTGAAGTACGGCTCGCAGAACACCGACGGCTCGTGCTCGATTCGCGACTTCTATGACGCGATGCGCGAGGCGGGCGCGACCGCGCGATTGATGCTGGAGCTGGCGGCGGCGGCGAAGTGGGGCGTGCCCGTGGCCGAGTGCAAGGCGCAGAACCATCAGGTCGTGCACGTCGGGCAGCGAAGCGCAAGCTCGGCTACGGCGAGCTTGTCGCGATCGCCGCGAAGCTGTCGAAGCCCAAAGCAGGAAGAGATCAAATACAAATCTGCCCGCGG
This sequence comes from Blastocatellia bacterium, assembly GCA_963832205.1. Lineage (GTDB taxonomy): Bacteria > Acidobacteriota > Blastocatellia > UBA7656 > UBA7656 > DATBMY01. Next base: position 120,791 of record CAWHTK010000025.1, read on the forward strand.
AATATCGCTACATCGGCAAAGACGTTCCGATTGTTGATCGCGAAGACCTTGTGTCGGGCAAGGGCATATTCGGCATAGACGCGCAGATGCCCGGCATGGTCTATGCCTCGATTGAGCGCTCGCCCGTGCTGGGCGGAAAGCTGAAGAGCTACGACGACCAGGAAGCGCGCAAGGTGCCGGGCGTGCGAGCAGACGGTTGTGTTGGAAGGCTTCACGCCGCCGCATGGATTCAAGCCGCTGGGCGGCGTGGCGGTCATCGCCAACAACACCTGGGCCGCGAATAAAGGGCGCGAGAAGCTAAAGATCGAATGGGAGGCGGGCAAGAACGCCGAGTACGATTCGGTCACCTATAAACAGAAACTGCTTGAAACCGTCCGCAGCCCGCAGAAGGTCGTGCGCAACGTGGGCGACGTCGACGCCGAATTCGCGAAGGGCGGCAAGACGCACGAGGCCGAATACTACGTGCCGCACCAGTCGCACGCGCCGATGGAGCCGCCCGCCGCGGTCGCCGAGTTCAAGGACGGCAAGGCGCTGATATATGCGGCGACGCAGAACCCGCAGGCCGTGCAGGATACGGTCGCGGCCGCGCTCGGCATAGATAAGAAGAATGTCGAGTGCCACGTCACGCTGCTGGGCGGCGGGTTCGGGCGCAAGTCAAAGCCGGATTACGTGGCGGAAGCGGCGCTGCTTTCAAAAGCCATGGGCAAGCCGGTCAAGGTGACCTGGACCCGCGAAGACGACATACGCTTCGATTATTACCACACGGTTTCGGCCATGTACTTGAAGGCGGCGGTGGACGAAAAGGGCCGCCCGACCGCGTGGCTGCAGCGCTGCGCGTTCCCGTCGATGATGTCGACGTTCAACCCGGCGGCTACTACCGCGAGCGGCGGCGAGATGGGGATGGGGTGGACCAACGTGCCGTTCGACATCCCGAACCTTCGAGCGGAGAACGGCCCGGCGCAGCATCACGTGCGGATCGGCTGGCTGCGCTCGGTTGCCAACATCCAGCACGCCTTCGCCGTTCATTCGTTCCTGGACGAGCTGGCGCACATGGCGAAGCGCGATCCGGTCGAGTACCTGCTCGACGTGCTCGGCCAGGCGCGAAAGATCGAGCCGCAGCAGCGCAACCGCATGTCGGAAAAATACCCGTCTCGACACCGGGCGCCTGCGCCGGGTCATCGAGCTTGCGGCCGAGCGGTCGGGCTGGGCGAGTAAGAAGCCGGCCAAAGGCCGCGCGCTCGGCATCGCGGCGCATTACAGCTTCCTGACCTACGTCGCGGCGGTCGTCGAAGTCGAGGTGGACGGGGAAGGGAAGATTCGCATCCCGCGCGTCGACATCGCCCTGGACGCGGGCCGCGTCATCAATCCTGATCGAGTGAAGGCGCAGTTCGAAGGCGCGTCCGTATTCGGCGCGGGCATCGCGTTGATGGGCGAGATAACGGCGGCGAAGGGCGAGATACAGCAGTCGAATTTCCATGATTATCCAGTAGCGCGCATACACGAAGCGCCGATTATGACGAACGTGCATATCGTGTCGAGCGAAGCGCCGCCGGCGGGCGTAGGCGAGCCCGGCGTGCCGCTGATGTCGCCCGCGATCTGCAACGCCATCTTCGCGGCAACCGGTAAGCGCATACGCGAGCTGCCGCTGCGCAAGCACAAGCTTGTGTGAGCAGGATGATTCGATTGAAAAGGAGAGCAAGATGATCAGACCGGTGTTTGTCACCTGCGCGGCGTTGATCTGTATGGCGGTAATCGGCGCCGGCCATTCGGCCGAATCAGCCCGAAGGACAGTTATCTATGACGGCGCGGCGACCGTGGTTTCCGCGCCGCCCGCGTCGGTTTCGGCCGCCGAGGGTGATCTGTGGGTCACGCTCGCCGACCTGAAGCGCGCGACGAGGTTTGTCGTCAAGCCGCAGGGCGTCTGTCGTGACGAGCTTTGCTTTCCGATCCCCAAGAACCGCAAAGATGCGTTTTTGAATAAGCAGGGCAAAATCACGTGGTTCAACCTGAGCGAGTTTGCGCGGCTCGTCCGCCAGCCCGCGGCCTTTGACGCGGAGCAGGCGACATGGTTTTTTGGCCCGCGCTCTGAGGAGCAGAACGCTTACCTTGATTCGCTCGAAGCCCCAAACTTCACCCTGCCCGATGTGAACGGGAAGCCGCATTCCCTGTCTGACTTTCGCGGCAAGAAGGTCTTGCTCATCACCTGGGCCTCGTGGTGAGGCTGCCGTCTTGATTTGCCAGGATGGCAAAAACTCTACGCCGAGCTGAAGAGCAAGAATTTCGAGATCATCTCAATAGCGCAGGACACGGGCGGAGTTAAAGACGCCGGGCCGTGGATCGCGGCGGCAAAACCCGAATACACCGTGCTGATCGATACGAAGCACGTGGTCACGCGGCTCTACAACATGGTCAACGTCCCGACCGCCGTCTGGATAAACGAGCAGGGCCGCATCCTTCGCCCGAACGAAGTCGCATACGTCGACAACCGGTTCACCGGCATGCACAGGGTGGACGCCGCGCCTTATCTGGACGCCATACGAGACTGGGCGGCGAAGGGGGACCGTAGCGAGTTCGCGCTCGGCGAGAAAGAATTGAGAGAGCGGCTCGCGCCGCAGAACCCGGACTGGGCGCTGGCGGCGGCGGAATTCGGGCTCGCGGAGTTCCTCTATCACAAGGGACAGAGTGCGGCTTCAATCCGGCATTACAAAGAGGCGCAGAGGTTGAATCCTGATAACTGGAATTACAAACGTCAGGCGTGGGCGCTATCGGATGCCGAGCGCGATTACGGGACCAGTTTCATGAAGGAAGTGCAGAAGCTCAAGGACAAGCCCTACTACGAGCCGCGCCGATTGCCGGGTGTGAAGAAGCCGTAATGAGATAATATCGAATCGAGAAAACACTCGTCCGGGTACGCGAAGTAAAAGTGTGTATAAGAGTAAACCACCGCGAAGCCATCCGCGGAGAGGATAGACCCTTTGCCCACCTTCCCCTTTCGCGCTAAAGTCTGTTCTTGAACAAAGTTCAAGGAGGGATAAGCGTATGACAACTCGGCCTAAAGACTTATTGACTCCTGAAGAATATCTGGCAATCGAGCGCAATGCCGAATTCAAGAGTGAGTATTATGCAGGCGAGATGTTTGCTATGGCTGGCGCTAGCAGGCAGCATAACATCATTGTATCCAATATTATTCGCGTGCTTGGCAATCAACTGCTAGAGAGGGATTGCAATGTTTATCCTAGTGATATGCGAATCAGAATCATAAAAACTGGAAAGTACACATATCCCGATGTTGCTGTAGCCTGCGGGGAGGAAAAGTTTGAGGATGAGTATAAGGATACGTTGCTAAATCCCCTGATCATTATCGAGGTGTTGTCGGAATCAACAGAGGCCTATGATAGAGGAAAGAAGTTTGAGAATTATCAGCACATAGATTCGCTTCGTGAATACATTCTTGTGTCACAAGAGCCATTCCGAATAGAAAAATATGTGCGACAAAATGACAAGACCTGGACCTATTCAGAGTATCATGAAGCTGAAGAAGCTATTCAGTTGGATACGATTGGTTGCGAGCTTTTTCTGAAAGAGGTTTATGCAAAAGTTTTATCGAAGCCGTAATGAAGTTGAGATGATTAACGCTCACGGGATCGCAGCACCGCCGTCACCGGAAAATGGTCGGAAGGCGTGCGCCCGTCGCGCGCCGTGCGATCAATCGCCGCTTTGAGCACTTGCCAATCCTTCGACGCGCCTATCCAGTCGATGCGCGGCCCGCTTGTCCCGTCGGCTTTGAAGCCGGAAAAAGTCCCTTCGTTTGTGGCGCGTCCCGGATATGCGATGCGGTACGTATCGCGCAGCGGCGATTGGCCTTCGCCGACGGGACCGAACAACGCCCGGTACGGCTCGCTTCCTTCGCCCTCGTTGAAATCCCCCGTCACTATCACGCGGCACGCCTTGCCCATCTCGGCCGCCCGGCGGCGCAGCAACCGGGCCGACTGTGCGCGGGCCTCCGGGCCTCGGTGATCGAAGTGAGTGTTGAAAAACAGAATCGGTTTTGCGTTAGCCTGTTTGCGGTCAACGAGCTTGACCCAGGTCACCATGCGAGGGAGGGAACTGTCCCAGCTTTTGCTGCCGGCCTGCTCGGGAGTTTCGCTCAACCAGAAATGGCCGCCGTCGAGTTTTTTAAACCGGCTCCGCTTGAAATAGAGCGCCATCATCTCGCCGCGCTCCCGGCCGTCGTCGCGCCCGACGCCGAGCACCTCGTAGCCGGGAAGGCTCGCGGCCAGATAATCGCGCTGAAAGCCGAGCGTCTCCTGCGTCCCTAATAGGTCCGGGTCGAATGCCTTGATCGTTTCGATCAGGAATTCCTTCCGCTTCTCCCAGTGGTTGTCGCCGTCTGCTGCCGTGCCGTATCGAATGTTGAAGCTCATCACGCGCACGTCGGCCGCCCGCACGTCGGCCTTGAGCGGCGCGGCCCCAAACAAAACAGACAGGAGCAGAGATAGAGAGACGAGTCGCAACATGAGCACCAGTCTATACTAGTCATTAGAACCGGTCTAATAGACATGGCAAGGCGAGAAGAATGTCGATGGGTGGCTACCTCAAACAGCCAGGCAACAGGCCACGAATGAGCGCGAATACGAGCGATCTTCACAATTCGATTGCTTAGAACAGTCCGTGATTACCCGTCACCTCAGCGCTCATCCGCGGCTTATCAGCACTCCGCAACGAAACTCAATAGAAGAGACCGTGTAGATAAACTTCTGAGCCCCGTAGGAGCGGGATGTGAACACTTCGCCCCTGCGGAGCTCATCTGATTTATGCAATCCGTCGCCACGGGATTCAGAAAGACGCGACCTATAAAGACCCCCTTTTTAATTGCACGCCTCGAAAAGTCCGGCCGCGCCCTGGCCGCCGCCTACGCACATCGTCACCACGCCATACCTGGCCTTGCGCCGCAGCATCTCGTTGGCAAGTGTCCCGACCATGCGCGAGCCGGTCATCCCGAACGGGTGGCCAATCGCAATCGATCCGCCGTTGACGTTTAATCGCTCATCGGGGATGCCGAGCCGGTCGCGGCAATAGAGGACCTGAACCGCAAACGCCTCGTTAAGCTCCCACACGTCGATGTCGTCGACCGTAAGCCCGTGTCGCTTTAAGAGCTTCGGCACGGCGAAGACCGGCCCTATGCCCATCTCGTCCGGCTCGCACCCCGCGACCGAGAAGCCTCGAAAGATGAGCTTCGGTTTTATCCCGAGTTGCTCGGCCCGCTCGCGCGACATAACGAGCGTAGCCGACGCGCCGTCCGATAGCTGAGACGAGTTGCCCGCCGTCACCGATCCTTGCCCGCTCTCCTTATCGAAATGCGGCTTGAGCGCGAGCAGCCCTTCGAGCGTAGTGTCGGGCCGGTTGCACTCGTCGCGGTCACACACGTGTTCCTCTTTACTCACAATCTCGCCGGTCTTCTTGTCGAGTATGCCGCGCGTGACATTCATCGGCGCAATCTCTTCTTCGAAGAACCCTTCGGCCTGCGCCCGCGCCGTGCGCTGCTGGCTCGCGAGCGAGTACTCGTCCTGCGCCTCGCGGCTGACCTTATACCGCTTCGCTACGACTTCGGCCGTGTCGCCCATGACCATATATATGCCGGGCTTGTTTTCGAGCACCCACGGGTGCGGATTGTAATCGCGGGTCATCATCGTGATGCTTTCGACGCCGCCGCCGATTGCCGCGTCCGCGCCTTCGACCATGACCTGATGCGCCGCCATCGCTATCGATTGCAGACCCGACGAGCAGAAGCGATTTACCGTCGTCGCGGCGACCGACGCGGGCAACCCGGAAAGTATAGTCGCCACGCGCGCCACGTTGTTGCCCGCCGGGCCGTTCGGCTGACCGCACCCGAGGATTACGTCCGTGATCTCTTCCGGCGAAAGCTCGGGCGCTTTGCCGAGAACGTCTTTTATGCAATGCGCCGCAAGCTCGTCCGGGCGCGTCAGGTTGAATGAACCGCGGAATGATTTCGCAAGCGGGGTCCGCGAGCTTGCGACCACGACAGCTTCTTTCATGAAGATTCCTTTCTCGTTATTAATAAAAACCGTTATACGCCTTTGCCCTGCATGATGAACCGGCTGCGGCTTCGCATGCGCTCGACGATCTCGGCCGGGGCCTTGCCCGGCGAGCCCGCGTTGAACGGGGGCTGCGGGTCGTACTCGATGCCGAGCTGTATCGACTGCGCGATCTGCTCGCCCGATTCCATCGCCACGAGCCGCAAGGCCATGTCGATTCCCGCCGAAACTCCGGCGGCGGTGATTATCTTTCCTTCGATCACCACCCGCTCCGAGGTCGGGTGCGCGCCGAGCGAGCCGAGCACATCATAGGCGAGCCAGTGCGTCGTTGCGCGCAGTCCTCTTAACAAACCGGCCGCGCCGAGCACGAGCGATCCCGTGCAGACCGAAGTCGTCCAGCGTGAGGTTGAATGAACTCGCCGGACCCAATCGAGCACCGGCTCGTCATCCATCAGCGCGAGCTGCCCCGGCCCGCCCGGCACGACGAGGATGTCGGGCGCGGTGACTTCGTCGAGCGCGTAATCCGCCACGACCGCGAGCGAGCCCGCATCGGTCCGCGTAGGGCCTGTCTCTTTCGCCACAAATTTCACCGTCGCGCCGGGCACCGAGCGCAATACTTCGTACGGCCCGATGGCGTCGAGCGCCGTGAACCTGTCGAAAATCAGGATCGCCACTTCCATCATCAGTCTCCTTTAGGCGGTCGTCGAAATGTTGCCTTTATCGAAGTCCGCAAATGTCTTGCCCTGCTCGGCAAGCTGCTTGAGCAGCGCCGCCGGCTTCCATACCTCTCCGTGCGCGGCCTGGAATTCCACTATGCGGTCATAGACCTTTTTCAGCCCGACGGTGTCGGCATACCACATCGGCCCGCCGCGCCACGCCGGATAGCCGTAGCCGTTGATATAAATGATGTCGATGTCGAGGGCGCGCATTGCGAAACCTTCCTCTAAAATCTTCGCCCCCTCGTTTACGAGCGCGTACATGGTGCGCTCGATGATCTCGTCATCGTCGATCTCGCGCCGGGTGATGCCCGCTTCCGTGGCGGCCTGCTCTATAAGCTTATCGACTTCAGGGTCGGGAACGGCTTTGCGGTTCTCGTCATAGCGATACCAGCCTGCGCCGGTCTTCTGGCCGTAGCGCCCCTGCTCGCACAACCGGTCGGCAATAATTGGGTGGCGCTCGTTCGGGTCTTCCAGGTGCTTGTACTCTTTGCGGATGCGCCAGCCGACATCAAGACCCGCGAGATCGCCCATCGCGAGCGGCCCCATCGCAAGCCCGAACCCGTATAGCGCCGCGTCGACCTGTTCCGGCTTTGCGCCCTCTTCGACCAGAAACTGGGCCTCGCGCAGATAAGGCGCAAGCATGCGGTTGCCGACAAAGCCCCGGCAGTTGCCGACAAGCACGCCTACTTTTTTCAATCGCCCCGCGAGCTTCATCGACGTCGCGATCACCTCTTTGCTGGTCTTGCTGCCGCGAACTATTTCGAGCAATCGCATGACGTTTGCCGGGCTGAAGAAATGATGACCGATGACCATGTGCGGGCGCGAGGTGCTTGAGGCTATCTCATCAATGTTGAGCGTCGAGGTGTTTGAAGCCAAGATCGCCTCGGGCTTGCACGCGCGGTCAAGCTCGCCGAAGACCTGCTTTTTTAGCTCCATGCCTTCGAATACCGCTTCGACGACGATGTCGACCTCGCCAAAGCCGTCGTAGCTGAGCGTCGGGTGAATGAGCGACATGCGGCGGTCCATCTCTTCCTGGCTAAAGCGCCCCTTGCTCACGGAATTGGAATAGTTCTTTCTGATCGTAGCCAGGCCGCGGTCAAGCATCTCTTGCGTGCTCTCTTTTAGCAGCACCGGGATGCCGGCGTTCGCATAATTCATCGCGATCCCGCCGCCCATGGTGCCCGCGCCGACGACGGCGGCTTTATTGATCTGAATTGTCGCCGTCTCTTTAGGGATGTCGGGAATCTTAGCGACTTCGCGCTCGCCGAAAAAGACGTGAATGAGTGCCTTCGATTGATCGGAGAACAGGCACTGCTGAAAGAGCTCGGCCTCTTTCCGGCAGCCCTCTTCGAATGACATGCGCGTTGCGGCTTCGACCGCGTCTATGGCGGCGAGCGGGGCCATCTGCCCGCGCCGGGTCTTTTTCGCCTGCTGTCGCGCGGCGGCAAAGATGGGCGCGTTGGCCTGCTCGTCTCCGAGCTTCGCGTTTTGCTCGCGCGTGCGGCGCGGCTGCTCGCCGCGCGCCACGATCTCGCGCGCAAACTCGACCGCGCCCGCGAGCAGCTCGCCTTCGATAACGCGGTCGACGATCCCGCTTTCGAGCGCCGAGGGCGCGCTTACGGGATCTCCGAAAGCGCACATCTCGACCGCTCTGGCAATACCGGCGAGCCTCGGCAGTCGTTGTGTGCCCGCCGCGCCGGGGATGATGCCGAGCTTTACTTCGGGCTGGCCGACCTGCGCCGTGGGCGCGGCCACGCGGTAGTGAAAGGCCATAGCCACTTCGAGCCCGCCCCCGAAGGCCGTCCCGTGAATTGCGGCGATCATCGGCTTCGGGCAATCTTCTATCGCGGTAAGCAGCGGCAACAGGCTCCCCCCGCGTTTCTCTCCAGATGTCACCTTGCCGAACTCTTTGATGTCGGCCCCGGCAATAAAGGTGCGGCCTCCGCCGATCAACACGGCGGCTTTGACCTGATCGTCTTTAGATATTGCTTCTACCGCGGCCGCGATCCCTTCGGGCACGCCGGGGCTGAGCGCGTTGACGGGCGGATTATTTATGGTGATGATGGCGATGTCGTTGTCTCTGCTGAGTGATACAAGCTCATTCATAGGTGGCCCTGCCTTTCACTTAGAGATGAATAATGATTGCTGACCGAGCGGTCAGCTAGAGTATAGCGCCCTCGGGCACCTAGTCAAGAAAGGCGCTGGCGCGGGGCGAATGGACCTTAACAGACGGGTTGCCGGTCGAGGATTGGTCTTGATTCCGGCGGGTATAGCTATCGATCTGGTCGGCGCCTTCGGCTTAACGCGGCGATTATTCTCTTACCGTCTCTGCCTGTTGTTGACCTCGCTTAAGAATCCTTCCCAGTGTGTCCGATGTGGCGGCGTCGGCCGGAAAGAATGACTCCAGCGCCAGCTCGGATAAAGTTATATCGACGGGCGTTCCAAACACGGTGGTCGTACTGATAAACGAAAGAATTCCGTCTTCGGTCGCGAGCTGAACAGGCACGGCCACTCCTGCATAATCTTTACTGTCCGGCGCGTTGTATCTGTTTCCACCCGTTATTGGATAGCTGACGAGTTCGTTAAACAGGTCTTCAAGCACCGGGTCCGCGCTCGCGTCGATCTGGCGGCGCAGGCGCGCGAGAAGGTGCGAACGCCACTCCGGCAGATTGACTATCCGCGGCGCGAGCCCCCGCGGGTGCAGGCTGAGACGAAGTACATTGACCGGCGGTTCCAGCATCGACGGCTCAAGCCCGGCGAGGAAGAGCGGGATCGCGCGGTTTGACGCGACCAGGGTCCAGTGCCTATCAACGGCGATTGCCGGATAAGGCTCGTGCCCCGCCAGCACCAGGTCAATGGCTTTGCGCGCCGCCTGTAGCGTCGGGTCTTCAAGCGGTCTCTCCTTAAAGATCGGCGCGTATCCGGCCGCAACCAGCAGGGCGTTGCGCTCTCGCAACGGGATTTCGAGTTGTTCGGCGAGACGCAGAACCATATCGCGGCTCGGCAGCGAACGCCCCGTTTCCAGAAAGCTCAAATGCCTGGCCGAAATATCAGCCTCACAGGCAAGGTGGAGCTGGCTCAGACGGCGACGCCTGCGCCAATCGCGCAACAGGTTCCCCACAGGCTGAGTCTGAACGTTGCTCATAAGGTCTCAACGGTATCATAAGTCGAGAAGACGCTCCATTACCTGTGAAGTAATTGTCTTCCAACCGCCGTTATGGAATTATGCGGGGCGACAGTGATAAAGGAGGTTGAGAATCTACTATGCGGTCATTTACTACATCGACTTTTCTTCGCCGGGTGCTGCTTGCCGACGCGGCGACGTGCGGCGCATTCGGATTGCTGATGACGGCCGGCTCCGGTCCGGTCGAACAGTTTTTAGGGTTGCCGGCAGAGCTGGCTCGTTATGCGGGGATCAGCCTGTTGCCCTTTGCGGCATTTCTTGTTTACCTCGCGACGCGGGAGCATCTTTCGCAGCCCGTGGTCTGGGCCGTCATTATTTTAAACGCGCTCTGGACGGTAGATAGTCTTCTGCTTTTGCTGACCGGGTGGGTCGCTCCGACCGAACTCGGTTATGCGTTCGTCGTCGCCCAGGCGCTGGGCGTCACGATGTTTGCCGGTCTGGAGTACATCGGATTAAAGAAGTCGGCGACGGCAGCGGCCTGACGAACAACGCGGGCGGCTGATACCTGCAACAGTATCAGTCGCCCGCTCCATAGGTCTAAATAAAATAGACTCTAGTGCCTGATCCGCACGCGGTAGGAGAGCGTGGCCGAGCCGTCCGGCGCTACCGGCACGTTGAAGCGCGCCGCGAATGCCGCGGTCTTCTCCCATTTGTGGCTTGAGCTTATCATCTGCCAGTCGCCGCCAATGGGTTCGTTCACCACGACGTTGATCGCCTCTTTCTTGTGATTGCGTATCACAATCTGGTAAGCGTATTCATAGACGCGGTCGCTTACGACGCGGTAGTCCATCATCTTTCGCTCGCCGACAATATCAAACGCGTCGCCCACCTTGACCTTCACCGTCTCATCCTTCGGCGTGTGATCGATGCGGTCTTCGCCTATGAACTGTTGCCCGCCCCCGGAGTCTGCTTTATACAGCCGTATAATGCCCGCCGGCAGCGGCTGGCCAAGCCCGTTCTTTTCAGAATTGATGAACTCTATATAGACGCCGATCTTCTCTTTTATCGGCTCACCCGGATTGTTGTAACCGTGGTAGTAATACGGCTGGCCATAAATTATAAACTGCTTGTTTGCGCCCACGCCCTTGGCGTCGAGCAGGCTTATCTGCTTGGTCTGCGCGTTCTTGATCGTCGTGCGCCGCTGAAGCGTGTACAGGTGATATTCGAAGAAAGACTCCTCTTTAAAACTGTCGAGGCGCACCGCCGACTCCGTCACTACCTGTGCCATCTTGCGCTCGTAAGCCTGGCGGTCGGGCGCGCGATGCACGTCTCCGGCAACCAGTTTTAGCTCGGCGTTTCGATATTCCGCCCCGCTCGTGTTATCGATAGTCACCCAGCCCGTAAAGTCCGCGCGAGTCTCGGCCGCATCGACAAGCACCACATAATCGGAGCGCCAGGTTATGCCGCCCGTCAGGTATGATGCCTCTACTGCTTGAGTGGCGGGCCGCTCATTTGAGAGCCGCCACACGAGCGTCGGTTTCGCTATAAGGTTTTCAGGCAGTTGCGGAAAGCGTATCTCGGCTATGTTCGACGGGTTGATTATTATGTGATCACCGATCTGCCAGACCGCGCCGTTGTTATTGGCGAGCAGCACCGCCTCGGTCGGCGTCAGCTTTTCGGTCTGGTTCTCATAGCTTCGCAAGACGAGCGTGACCTTTTTACCGACATACTTGTCGAGAAGCTTCTGCGGCGAGAGCAGGTCGTATTCGTAGTTCTGCTCGACAATCGCGAGGTCGTCGGGCGAGGTGATCGATTTTATGTGGACCGTCGCCGGATTTATCTGCGCCGCTACGCCGGCGAATTTTAATGAGGACTCGCCGCGCGGCAGCGTTATGTCCCGCCGGTCGCGCACTAGTCCGAGGTTTACGTTATATATAGTGATGCTCACCGACTTCTGCTCTTCGGGCGTGCTGGTCGTGTCATCGCCGGATGAGCTTGCCAGGGTCGCGCCCGTGGGCGCAAGCATAAGCGACATCAGTAGGGCCAATAGAATCTTCGTTCTTGCAAACACCTTCCTCGTTTTTTCCATTTCTGTTCTCTCCATAAAAAAGCGCACCGCTTCTGAGGTGTGATCCGTGGGCGATGAAGGGGTGAAAAAATGAAAGGGATAGAAGGGGTCTGAATAGCCCCTTCACCCTTTCACTCTTTCACCCCTGCATCCCTTTGATCCCTCAATCTACGGCGCGCTGGATTCTGTCTTTCGATATAGTGAATGGGTCGCATTGTGGATTCTTGCAAAGAAGATGTTTAGACTTGTCTATCACCTATGAATCGTGCGGATATGCTCGACCGGGTTCGCGCCCGAAAAAAAACGTGGGACATGATAATTGTAGGCGGCGGCGCGGTAGGCGTCGGATGCGCCGTCGATGCCGCGTCGCGCGGCTATGAAGTCTTGCTGCTTGAGCAGAGCGATTTCGGAAAAGCCACTTCCAGCCGCAGCACAAAACTCGTGCATGGGGGCGTGCGTTACCTGGAGCAAGGAAACATCTCGCTCGTGATGGGGGCGCTCAGGGAACGCGGCCTTCTGCGGCAAAACGCCCCTCACCTTGTCCATAGCCTTGCTTTCATCATACCGAGTTATGAGTGGTGGGGGAGGCCGTTTTACGGCGTTGGCCTGAAGCTCTATGACCTGCTCGCCGGCAAACATAGCTTCGGCCGCTCGCGTCTGCTCGCTCGAAAAGAGATCCTGCGGCAACTGCCGACGATCAAGCTCGAAGGTCTGCGCGGGGGCGTCATCTATTATGACGGGCAGTTTGATGATGCGAGATTGCTTATAAATCTTGTGGCGACCGCGGCAGAGCAAGGCGCGACGCTCATGAACTATGCGCCGGTGATCGCGTTTTCCAGGAACGGCAGCGGGGCGGTCAACGGTGTTGTCGCCAGGGACCTGGAGAGTGGAGAAGAATTCCATTCAGAGGCCAGGATAATCATAAACGCGACCGGCGTCTTCTGCGACGGGGTGCGCCGCCTGGCCGATCCCGAAATAGCTGCCCTCATCGCGCGCAGCCAGGGCATCCACCTCGTATTTGACCGGTCATTTCTGCCCGGCAAGAGCGCGCTTATGGTCCCGCGGACCAGCGATAAGCGCGTGATGTTTGCAATCCCCTGGCACAACCATACGCTCGTCGGAACAACAGAGACTCCTATCTCGGAGCCATCGATTGAACCGAGGGCGACGGAAGAGGAGATTGAATTCATCCTCACCACCGCGGCGAGCTACTTTGACAGACCGCCCGCGAGGAGCGATGTCTTGAGCGTATTCGCGGGCCTGCGCCCGCTGGTCAAGACCGGGAACCGTATGAAGACCTCGGCGCTGCCGAGAGATCACACCATTCACATAGACCGGTCTGGGCTGCTCACCATCACCGGCGGCAAATGGACTACTTACCGGCGCATGGCTGAAGATTGCGTTAATCGGGCAATAAGACTGGCGGGCCTTCCCGAGAGGCCGTCCGTCACCAGGGGTCTTAAAATTCATGGCCATCATAATCACACGGATGGTTTTAGCGAGCTGGCAGTTTATGGCTCAGACGCTCCCGCGATTCGAGAGTTGATAGACGCGGGCGGCGCGGAGAGGCTCGACCCGGATTTGCCTTATCGCGAAGGCGAGGTCACGTGGGCCGCGCGGCACGAAATGGCTCGGACGGTCGAAGACGTACTTGCGCGCCGCACCAGGGCGCTGATGCTCAACGCCCGCGCGGCAATCGGTATGGCCCCCCGGGTCGCCGAGTTGATAGCCGGAGAGCTTGGACGTGATGAAGAATGGAAGGCGGAGCAAGTAAGGATTTTTACTGAACTCGCGCGCGGTTATCTGATCAATTGAGAATTTCGCGAGAATATTGACCGGTGCGGGCTGGCAAAAACTTGATCCCGCGGGCATGAGGCCAGCGGCCCGGCTTGCAAAAAAAGATCGCGGCTGCGACGATAGGGGCTCGCAAGATTTCTGTAGAAAAAAATGTAACCGGCTGGTAGTTTTCTGAGTCTTAGTCGGCAGGCGGGCGTGCTCGCGGACGTGCTTCCACTGGCGCGGACGCGAGCGCGCTCAGCCCGCTTCTTCTTAAACAATGAATTATCAACGCTGAATGATGAACTCCTGCCTTCGGTGTGCCTAATTCATTATTCGCCGTTCACCGCCCATCATCATCTTGTAATTATGGAGGAGATTATGAACCGAGGACGAATGCTCGCATTCAGGCAATTGTCTCTGCTTGCCGCCTGCGCGATGCTGCTCTCGCTTTTGCCCGCGCCGGCTCGCGCCGCGCACCCCGGCGCCAGCCCGCAAAAGAATGCGAAGCCCAAAGCCGCCGCCGCCCAGCGCGCCAACGAAGAATACTCGGCGAAGATCAAGGAGTACACGACCGAAAAGTTCTTCCTGACCGAGCTTGTCGATCACCTGCCGGCCTCCGATAAAGTCCCTTCGCCCGACAAGGTCCTCGGCTACGTCGTGGGCACGCCCGGCAAGCTCACTTACACGAAAGACCAGTACCGCTACTACCGCGAGCTGGAAAAGGCCAGCCCGCGCGTGCGCATATTCACCGCGCCCGAACGCAGCGAAGAGGGGCGCGAGCAGATTCTGGTGCTCGTCAGCGACGAAGCGAACCTCGCCCGGCTCGACCGTTATAAAGAGGTAACCAGCCGGCTGGCCGACCCGCGCAAGACCAATGACGAAGAGGCGAAGCAGTTAATCGGCGAGGGGAAGGCGTTCTACTGGGCGTCGGGGTCGATACACTCGCCCGAAACCGGCTCGCCCGAAATGCTCATGGAGATGGCCTACCGCCTGGCGGTCGAAGAGACGCCCTTCATCCAGGATATTCGCAAGAACGTTATCGTGATGATAACGCCCGACGCTCGAAGTTGACGGGCGCGACCGCATGGTCGACCTCTATAACTACCGCCGGGCCAACCCGAACAAGCCCGCGCCGGGCCTGCTCTACTGGGGCAAGTATGTCGCCCACGACAACAACCGCGACGGGCTCGGCATGGCGCTCGCGCTCACGCGCAACATGATGAAGACGTTTTTGGAGTACCGCCCGCAGGTGCTTCATGACCTGCACGAATCGGTGCCGTTTCTTTACACCTCGACCGGCACGGGGCCATATAACGCCTGGCTCGACCCGCTCGTCATCGACGAATGGCACGGGCTCGCCTACCACGAGATCGAAGAGATGACCAAGCGAGGCGTGCCCGGCGTCTGGACGCACGGCTTTTACGACGGATGGGCGCCGAACTATATGTTCTACGTTGCCAACGGGCATAATTCCATCGGCCGCTTTTACGAAACGTTCGGCAACGGCGGGGCCGACACCCGCGACCGCGTAGTCGGACAGCAATCGCAGCGCGCATGGTTCGGCCCAACCCGCCGCTGCCCCGCGTCAACTGGTCGATGCGCAATAACGTGAACCTGCAACAGTCGGCCATACTGTTTGCAATAAACCACGTCGCGAATAACAAAGAGCGCTTCTTGAATAATTTTTACATCAAGAGCAAGCGGTCAGTCGCCAAAGCCCGGAACGAAGGCCCGGCCGCCTACGTCATACCCGGCGACACGCCGCGCCCGGTAGAGGCCGCCGACATGGTGAACCTGCTCCGGCTGATGGGAGTCGAGGTGCATACCGCCACGGCCGAATTGAGCGTGAAGGATCAGAAGTTCCCCGCCGGCTCTTACGTCATAAGGATGGACCAGCCGTATTCGCGCATGGCCGATATGCTCATGGACACGCAGTTTTATAACGTCAACGACCCGCGGCCTTATGACGACACGGGCTGGACGCATGGGCGCGCTGCGCAACGTAAAGACCGTGCGCGTAACCGACCAGGGCGTGCTCGCCGCGCCGATGGTCTTGCTGACGAGCGACGCAAAGGTGCGCGGCCGTGTCGTGGGATCGGCTCCCACAGCCGGTTTCGTGATCAATCACAACACGGACAACACGCTGATGACTCTCCGCTACAAGCTCAAAGACGTGCGGATGCACGCGGCGGAAGAGGCGTTTAAAGCAGGCGACCGAATCCTTCAACGCGGGTTCTTTTATAATCCGAGCGGAAGGAAATCCCTCCGACCTTCGCCAGCGGCTCGAATCGACAATCGCGGACCTCGGATTGACCGCGCACGCGGTTGACAGGTTGCCCGAAGTCAAGGCGCACGAGCTTGCGGTCCCGCGCATCGCGATTGTCCACACGTGGACGAACACGCAAAACGAGGGGTGGTTCCGCATAGAGTTCGACCGGCTACAGATACCTTACTCATACATATCCGACCATGTCTTGCGCGACACGCCGGACCTGAAATCGAAGTACGACGTGATAATCTTCCCGCCCGTCGGCGGCTCGGCCCAGGCCATCGTCAACGGCAGCCCGAGGCGCGGCGACGCCTATCCCCTGGAAGGGGTCGGACCTGACGCCTAACATGGGGCAATCGCCCGACACGACCGATGACATGCGCGGCGGCATGGGGCTTCAGGGCATCCTGAACCTCCAGCGATTCATTGAGGAAGGCGGGCTGTTCGTCCCCATAACGAGCATGTCGCAGATACCGATTGATTACGGCATAACGTCGGGCGTCTCCATTCAGCAGTCGGAGCGTCTGCATGGCGCGCGGCTCGATCTTCAACGCGAATTTCGCCGACCGCAAGAGCCCGATTGCCTATGGCTACGGCGAATCGCTCCAGGTCTATTTCAACCAGGCGCCGCTCATACAGGTTGGGGGCGCGGGCGGAGGCTTCGGGCAGGGCGGCGGAGGCGGCGCGGGCGCGGGCGGCGGCGCGGGCCAGCGGCCGTCGGGTCGAGGCGGGCCGGGTGAACCGGACATCATCCAGGGCATGCCGCAGCAGGGGAGCGCGCAGCCCGGACAGCGCCGCGCCGACGATGTGGCGGCGGAGGAGGCGCGCCTGAGCCCGTTCTTCACGCCGCCGAATCAGAGGCCACGGGTCGTGCTGAGGTTCGCGAGCACCGAAAGAGATTTGCTCGTGAGCGGGATGCTTGCGGGTGGGAGCGACCTTGCGGGCAAACCCGCGGTCATCGATATACCGGTCGGGCGCGGCCACGTCGTTATGTTTGCGACCAACCCGATGTGGAGACATCAAACGCACGGCGCGTTCTTTTTACTCTTCAACGCCGCGCTCCACTATAACCACCTCGGCGCAGGGATGTCCGAGCCGGCGGCGCGGCCCACGCCTGGGTCCGGCAACGACGACCAGTAGTCGCGTAGATAAAACCGGGACCGCTCGCACGCGCAGGGCGGTCCCGATTTATTTAGTGCGCTCCCAGGTGACCGCGCGAGTCGGGGAAGGCTTGAGAATCAACCGGTCGCCGATGAATTCAAACCGCCGCGCGAGCGCCTTGCCTACGCTGTCCGGTAGAAGATGGCCTTCTACGCGGTGAGTGACTACGGCGCGTTCTTCGTCGACTTCATACGTGCCGAAGAAGGCGGTGAAGCCTTCGACCGCGAGCCTCAATTCGTCCGCGCCTGCCTCTGTGATCTTTTCCGAAGAGAGAGGCGGCCGGTCGCGGCGCATCACCTGGACCGACATGCGGCCCGCCTGGTCGTACATGAGCAGGCCGGCCGGGTCCGGGCCATACGGATAACTCACGCTGCCGTCCGGCAGATGTTCTTCAAACGATACGAGCTTCCATGATCCGACGAACCTGTTCATAAGTAGCTATCCCCTCTAAAGTCGAGCGGCATCATCTGCCGTTTGCCGTCGCGACTGTTGATCTCTTATCGCGGTGCTGCCAGCAATAGCCTTCTCCCTTGACCTTCCTTCGACAGGGCCGGCCTTGTTTAGTCGGCGCGCCGCACATTCGTTCAGCCGTAGCGCTGACTTGTTTCGGTTCCGTCTCGCCCGGCGGGGTTACAGCAGGCTGGGATTTCTGGACGGCGGAATTGACCGGCGCTCCGATGACGTAGTGAGTCTGGCGAGGCGCGGTCAGCCGCCCCGTGGCGAATATCGACGCGGCGATAATTAGCAGGAAAGAGGCTGTCAATAATCGCGCGCGGCGGCGCGAAGGGGCGCACGCCCGGCAGAGCGCGCCGGATAGGAATAGAGGGACGCGGTCTCTCTTTAATTGTTCGCCACACTCGAAGCAGAATCTTACGCTCGGCATGCGCGTTCGGCCTCCGGCAGAAGTGGCGTAGAGTATAAAACACCTCCGGGCGATTGTCATTTAGCAAGGCACGCATGAGTATGAAGCGCGGCGACGGGCTCGCCGCTCCTCGTTTTTGCCGGGTCTGATTGAGGCACACGATGGCGTTGCTTATCGCAGGCTCCCAACCTATAATTCCGTCGTCTCTTGACCCAAACACATATGGCTACGCCGGACACACAGCCCATACGGATACTCGTCATTGACGACCAGCCGGTAGTCCGCGCCGGCATACGCGTAATCGTCAACAGCGATACCGGTATGTCGGTTGTAGGCGAGGCGGCGAACAGCGCCGAGGGTCTTGCCCTCGCTTCGAGCGAGCAACCCGACGTAATTCTGCTTGACCTGAACCTCGGCGACGACAACGGGCTCGACCTGCTTCCCAAACTGCGCGCGGCAGCGCCCAAGGCGAGGGTGCTCGCGCTGACGGGCCTTCATGCGGTCGAGCTACACAAGCATGCCGTGCGCGGCGGGGCCTTTGGCGTGGTCCTCAAGGAGAAAGATCCGGAGGTCCTCATTGAGGCTATTTACAGCGCTCACGCGGGCGAAATATGGATCGACCGCTCGCTGATGGCAAGCCTGCTCGAAAATGAGCCTCCCGGCTGATACCTCAGTCAGGCCGGAAGCATGAAGGCCACCCGCTGTGTAATCCGAGATAACCTCCGGCCTCTTCAGAGTTAATCGCCATTTCTCGCGAGACGGCTCGGCAAACTTAGACACCCAGGAGCTAAACAAATGAGCGCGACTGAAGACGCAAAAAATTCGCAATCCCAGCCCGCCGACCTGGCCGGCATCGGAAGCCTCGATAAGATCAGGGACATACTTTTCGGCGCGCAGGCGCGGGATTACGATAAGAGGTTCGCGCGGCTCGAAGAACGCCTCACCAAAGAGTCCTCCGATTTGAGGGAGTCGGTGAAGAGGCATTTCGACTCGCTCGAAAACTATATCAAGCAGGAGTTCGAATCGCTGACACAGCGGCTGAAGGCGGAGCAGACCGAGCGGGTCGAGGCGGTGCAGGGGATCTCGCAGGATATGAAGAACTCCGCCATGGCGTTTGAGAAGCGAATCGGCCAGCTCGACGACGAGCTAGCCCGCGGCCAGCGCGAGCTCCGGCAGCAGATACTCGATCAGTCCAAGAGTCTCTCGGAAGATATACGGCACAAGCACGAAGAGGTCTCGGCCGCCCTGGAGCGCGACTCGCGGGAGCTGCGCGAGGACAAGGCCGGGCGGGCGGCCCTCGCCGCGCTCTTCACAGAGATGGCCATGAGACTCAACAACGAGTTCAGGATTCCGGAGCCGGAGGAACTGGGCAGTGAGTGATTCTTCCGCGCAAAGTCTTTCCGAGCGAGAGATCGATAGCGGTCGTTCTCCCACAAAGGACGAGCTGGATGAATTGCGCCACCTCCTGCTCGAGCCCGAGCAGTCGCAGATCGTGAGGCTGCAAGAGCGGCTCAACGATCCCAGGTTCAACGTGAACGACGTGAGCCGGGTACTGCCCGAGGCCGTCACCTTGAGATCGAGCAAGGACAGCCAGCTTACCAACGCCTTGATTCCCACGGTCGAAGAGGCGCTCACCGTCTCGGTCAAAAAGGCCCCGCAAAAGCTCGTAGATATAATCTTCCCCGTCCTGGGGCCCGCCATACGCAAAGCTATCTCTAGCGCCATGGGAGAGATGGTCCAGTCGATCAACCAGACGCTCGAACACAGTCTGTCGCTTGAGAGCTTGAAATGGAGGTGGGAGGCTTATCGCACGGGCAGACCGTTCGCCGAGATAGTGCTCTATCACAAACTGGTCTACCAGGTTGAACACGTCTTTCTGATACACAGGCAGACGGGCGTGCAGCTCCTGCACGTCGCGCGGGATGCGCGCGCCGCCGAGGACGCGGATTTAATCTCGGCCATGCTTACGGCCATAAAGACCGCCTTACAGGACTTCATGCACGACTCTTTCGGCGGGGGCAGAGAGGACGTGCTCGAAGATTTCAAAGTCGGCGAGCGTAACATCTGGGTCGAGCAGACGACCCATGCGCTAGTAGCGGCGGTAATCAAGGGCGAGCCCACGGAAGAGTATCGCCGGGCGATAGAAGACGCGGCGCTCAACATACAGCGCGAGCAGTATGACGAGCTTGAAGCATTCGACGGCGACCCGGCCCCATTCGAAGCGAGCCGCGTACATCTGGAAGACTGCCTCCGGCAACAACTGAGGACAAAAAAGAAGACCTCGCCGCTGTTATGGATATTGCCCGCCCTGCTGCTCGCGGGGCTGGGCGTGTGGCTCTTTTTTTCGGTTCGAGATGACCAGCGCTGGAATGATTACGTGGGGAAGCTAAAGGCCAGCCCCGGCATCATCGTCATCTCGGATGAAAAGCGCGGCGGCAAGCGTTTCATATCAGGCTTGCGCGACCCTCTGGCGATTGACCCCGCGAGCCTTTTTAGCGAAGCCAGCGTCGCCCCGGAACAGGTAGTAAGCCGCTGGGAGCCGTATCAGGCTCACTACCCCGAATTCGTTATAGCCAGGGCAAAGCGATTGCTGCAACCTCCGAGCGGCGTGAGGCTGGAGGTTCAAGATAACACGCTCTACGCCAGCGGGATCGCCCCGCGCGGCTGGATAGCCGAAGCCCGCCGCCTCGCGCCCGCCGTCCCCGGCGTGGACCAGTTTAAAGAAGAGAACCTCAGCGACGAAACCGAGATCGAGTCGCTCAAGCGTGAGATCGAATTAATCACAATCTCTTTCGCGACGGGCAGCGCGGACATCACTCCGGACCAACTGGATCGGCTGGAGGTGGCCGCCGCCGGGATGCGCAGGCTCGACGAGTTTTCGCAATCGATAGGAAAAGCCATCCGCATCGAGGTTTCGGGGTTTGCGGACAAGACCGGGACGAACGAGCTGAACATGAGGCTGAGCCAGGAGCGCGCGACCCGCGCACTCGCGGCGCTCGCGTCGAAAGGGGTTAAGCAGACCGACATCACGGCGAAGGGGCTGGGCGTAAGGACCGCTTCGCCGGCGGATGCCGCCGGCCAGGAAATGCAGACTCTCCGCAGCGTGACATTCAGGGTGATCTTACCCGATTTCTCTAGCGAGAATTGATAAAGGGACTTTGCGCTCGTGATTCAGAAGAAGATATGCATGGTGGGAGCGTCGGCCGTAGGAAAGACAAGCCTCGTCGCGCGTTTCGTCAAAGGCATCTTCTCGGATAAATACCTCACCACTGTAGGCGCGAAGATTGACAAGAAAGTGGTCGAAGTCTTCGGCAAACAAGTCAACCTCTTGCTCTGGGACCTGGCGGGCGAGGACGAATACATAGGGTTGCGACTCTCCCATCTGCACGGCGCTTCAGGTTATTTTCTGGTTGCCGACGGGACGCGCCGCGCGACGCTGGAGACCGCGGTCGAACTTCAGGCGAAGGTCGAGCGCGAGATCGGGGCCGCGCCGTTCATACTCTTGCTCAACAAGTCTGACCTGGCCGACGAATGGGACCTGGACGCGGGCGCTGTGGAGAGATTATCAGAGGCGGGTTGGAGCATTATCAAGACGAGCGCGAAGACCGGCCTCGGGGTGGAGGAAGCCTTCCACGCGCTCGCCGAAAAGATCATCGGCGGCTAAGCGCGCGCCGGTCTATGTCCTATTAGCGATGACCACCGAGCGGATCGCCTCAGACCTGATTAATACCCTTGATATGCTGGCCCTGGAACGCCGGCCGGATGGCTCCTTCATGCTCATAGGGGCCGTGCCCGCCTGGGTCGAGCGGCTGTACCCCGCGGCCGTTTCGGACACTGAATACTTAAAGCTCACCGAAAATCTTATCTTCCTGGAAAGTTTTATCTCGGAGGCGGAAGGCTTCTGGGCCGCGAATGAAAGCGGGCGATTAAAGTCGGGCTCCTGGTGCGAGACGGACGCATCGGGTGTCGAGCACTATCTTGAAGCCTCCGCAACCTGTCTCGCCAACAGAAAAGTTCTGCTCGTAGAGCCCCTCAAATTTACCCACGAGGACGTACAGGCGATAGTCCAGAAGGCCAGGGATAAGAGCCTGGATTACCAGCGCCTCGCCCGCGCGGAAGAGGCTTTGCGCAAGAGCGAAGCCAGGAATCACGCGCTTCTCAATGCCATACCGGATGTGATGTATCGCATCAGCAAAGACGGCGTCTACCTGGACTACAAAGCGGACCGCAAGTCGGTTCCGCTCCTCTCCCCGGACATGCTGCTGGGCAAGAGCGTCGCCGAGGTTTTGCCGCCGGGGCTGGCCGAAGAGTTTATACGGAGCATCGAGCGCGCCATGCAGACGGGCGAGACCGAGGTTTTCGAGTACCACCTCACGACGGATGATCAGCCGAGGGACATCGAGACGCGCGTAGTGACGAGCGGCGAAGACGAAGTTCTCGCCATCGTGCGTGACATAACCAAGCGCAAGCGGCTCGAACGCGAGTTGATCGCCGCGCGCGAGGCGGCGCTCGACGCCAGCCGCGCCAAGGGCGAATTCCTGGCCAACATGAGCCACGAGATTCGGTCTCCGATGAACGGCGTCATTGGCATGACCGGGCTGCTGCTTGCAACCAGGTTGACCGCGGAGCAGAAAGAATACGCGGAAACCGTGAGATCGAGCGCCGACGCGCTGCTGACGATCATCAATGACATTCTGGATTTCTCTAAGATCGAAGCAAGCAAGCTCGAGTTCGAAACGCTCGACTTCGACCTGCGCGAGAGCGTGGAAGGAGTGGCGAGCCTGCTCGCGGAGCGGGCGCAGTCGAAAGGCGATAGAACTGGTCACGATTATAGATAGAGATGCGCCCACGCGGCTACGCGGCGACGCGGGCAGGGTGCGTCAAGTGCTCACGAATCTGGCGGGCAACGCCGTCAAGTTTACTGACCGGGGAGAAGTGGTCATTCGCATTTCAAAAGAAGGCGAGACCGACACGCACGCCGTCCTGCGCTTTGACGTTATAGATACCGGGATAGGCATCGCCGAAGAAGCCCAGGGCCGACTCTTCGAGCCATTCTCTCAGGCCGACGGCTCGACGACGCGTAAGTATGGAGGCACGGGGCTCGGGCTCGCCATCTCTAAACAGCTCGTAGAAATGATGGGCGGCCGTATAGGCGTGAGCAGCGCGCAGGGTAAAGGCTCGACCTTCTGGTTCACGGCGAGGTTTGAAAAACAGCCGGCCGCCGATTCGATCCGGCCCGCGAGAAGAGAGCTTGAGGGCTTAAGCCTCCTCGTGGCGGCGGCGCATCCCGGCACGCGACAGATGGTGCGTTCCGAATGCGCGCACTACGCCATGAGCGTGGGCGAAGCTTCAAGCGGGGCGGAAGCGCTTGAGATACTTCGCGCAGGCGCCCGGCAGGGCAGCCCCTACGACGTTGCCGTTCTGGACCTCGCTCTCGGCGAGATGGATGGGCTGGAGCTGGCCCGTGAAATAAAATCGGACCCCGTTATCGCCTCGACAAAGTTAGTGATGTTGACGCCGCTCGGGTTTCGCGGGGACGACCTGGTGCGGGGCGCGGTCGTCCAGGCGTGCGTCACCAAGCCCGTCAAGCAGGCGCACCTTTTGGATCGCCTCGCGGAAGTCGTCACAGGCGCGGGGCATTCAAAGGAGCCTGACAGCGCGGCCGGGGAGCCGGTTCCTGCGCGCGCGCGATCGCAGGCGCGCATACTGGTCGCGGACGACAATCTTGTAAATCGAAAGGTGGCTCTCGGCCAGCTTCGACAGTTGGGCTACAGCGCCGAAGCCGTGGCGAGCGGCCTTGAGGTGCTTGAGGCCCTTGAAAAGCGCGCATACGATCTGATCCTGCTGGACTGCCAGATGCCGGGCATGGACGGCTACGAAGTGACGGCCGAGATACGCCGCCGCGAAGGGTCAGATAAACACACGCCGATCATCGCGGTTACCGCGCATGCCATGGAAGAAGCCAGGAATAAATGTTTAGAAGCGGGAATGGATGATTACATCAGCAAGCCGGTCAAGATCGAGGCGCTCGCCGCCGTGCTTGATCGCTGGGACCCGGCCGCTACCGGACCAGCGGCGGCCCCGGCCAACAAGAGTCCCGCGAAGGGTCCCGCGATGAAATTACTTGAAAGCATGCGAAAGTTTGCCGGGACGGTTGACCCCAAACTCATAGTCGAAGTGATAAACCTCTTTCTTGAGGATGCGCCTATGCGCCTGGAGGCGATGCGCGCAGCCCTAACCGCGGGTGATGCCGCCGCGATTGGAAAGACTGCGCACGCGCTCAAGGGGGGGTGTCATTACGTCGCGGCGACGAGGATGGCTGACCTTTGCAACAAGCTTGAAGATATGGGCCGCGCCGGCTCGATAGAAGGCATGGAAGGCAGATTGTCGGAACTGGAAGAGGAGTTTGGGCGCGTACGGTACTTTTTAGAAGCTGAAAAAAGCATGATCGAATAGATAAATAGCACGCAGGTGCTATAAAAATAGCAGCGCGGAGCGATGCGCGGTAAAGAGAAAACTGGTCTAATGCGCGGAGTAGAGAGCGCGCTTAAGTACTGATAGGTCCCTAGATTGTGATGGGTTAAGCGCGCTCTTTTTTTACTTCGAATCATTCGACTATGCTCGCCCGGCTCGATGAATAGATAATCGCGTTGCCCCTCGGAATACGCCTAAAGTACAATGCGACGGGCTATTGCTTTAGGATTCGCGATGGTTTCGTCGGGCACAAATCCCATACGAGTCATGCTGGTTGAGGACCACCGGGTGGTCCGCGCGGGGGTGCGCATGCTCGTACAGAGCCGTGAAGGCATGACGATAGTGGGGGAAGCAGGCAACCGGAGCGAAGCAGTAGCAATCGCCGGAAGCGAGCAACCCGACGTAATCTTGCTCGACCTCGACCTGGGCGACGAAAGCGGCCTCGACCTTATTCACGATCTGCTCGAAGCGGCCAGCCGGGCGCGCGTAATAATACTGACGGGGACGCGCGACCCGGAGGAGCACCACCGCGCCTTGAGGCTGGGCGCGATGGGCGTCGTGAATAAAGAGAAGGCTCCGGAGGTGTTGCTTGCCGCCATCGAAAAGGTGCACGCGGGCGAAGCCTGGCTCGATCCTTTGCTTACGGCGAGGCTGCTCGGCGAGGTGGCGAAAGCCGGCAAGCCGAAGAAGCCCGACCCGGAAGCCGCAAGAATCGCCACGCTGACCGATAGGGAGCGCGAGGTGGTAGGGCTGATCGCCGAAGGGCTGAAGAACAAGCAGATAGCCGAGCGCCTTTTCATCAGCGAGTGGACCGTCCGCCACCATATCACTTCAATATTCAGCAAGCTTGAAGTATCGGACCGCGTAGAGTTAATAATGTTTGCCTACCGTCAGGGTCTTGCCAGGCCCCCCGGATAAGTTTCCCTTACCACGCGACGCTCGTAGCACCGGGGTGCTACCACGCTACGCAAAAAATAGCACAGTCGGGCCATAAGAAAGGCAGTCGGGTGCGATGCGCCAATTCAGGGGCTATGGTCTAATAAGCGCCTGTCGGAGATTGGACGAGGCGGCAGGTAACTGCGGCCGGGATATTTTAAACGTATGAGGCGGAGCGGGCGCGGCAGGTGGGAAATGACAGCCGCGCCCGCCGGATTGAAGGGGATAAAGAATTGGAAAATACTGAAGCCATATTTAATGAGAATATCGCGAAGGAATTATCACTCGGAGGGCTCTGTGCGGCCGACGAGATAATGATACGTACAGGCAACAGCGTATACAGTTTCTCTCTGACGGACCCGGTCGAGGGGCGCGGCATCTTATCAGGGGGCAGGCTGGAAGGGCTGGGGGTTACCGCGGCCCTGGTCGGGTCGGTGGCAGAGGGCGAGGACGACTCTTACACTTTTCTGTCGGGGTTAAAGACGGGAGCTCGCGCACTGTTTTACATCGAGTTCGGGCAGGGTATGAAGCGGCTGCTCACGTCAACTATTACGGACCTGTTCTGCGTGAGGCTATAAAGTACTACCGCTTTTTATCCACCGCACACACCTTCATCGGAAAGCTCGCGGAAATCGATCAATTGCTGTATAACATACGTAGCTTGATCGGTGGACCGCAACACGCGCCCTTCTTGCCCGGCGCAAGTTCTGAACAATTCTAGCGAGGCCCGGAGAGCCTCGGTAATTGCGCGGCAACTTACTAACATTTACCCGAAAACCAAGGAGGATAGCATGGCAGTTGCAAAAGTGACTGAGATAATTGCTTCATCGAACAACAGTTTCGAAGACGCCATTCAACAGGGGATTGATAGGGCCAACAAGACGCTTAAGAATGTGAAGGGCGCCTGGATTAAAAGCCACAAGGTGGTGGTTGAAGGCGGCAAGATCGTAGAGTATCGCGTCGCCATGAAAGTCTCGTTCGTTCTTGCCGACTAAGGAGGAAATAGTTATGCAGATCTTATGGTGGATAATCGTAGGGCTTATAGCGGGTGCGCTGGCGCGGTTGATCCTGCCCGGCAAAGACCCGATGAGCATTATTGCAACTATCCTGCTTGGCATAGCCGGGTCTGTCCTGGGGGGCTTTATTGCCAGCCTCATCTGGAAGCCCGAGGATGGCAGCTTCTTTCAACCCGGCGGGTTATTCCTCTCTTTGCTGGGCGCAATCTTGCTGCTGTTTCTCTGGCGCAAGTTTAGAAAACCGAGCATGGCTTAAGCCTTAAAGCGGCTGTACCGAGGCTACGCCCCGATGTACCAGGCGGCAAATCAAACCGAAAGGATATTTGTCTGTCGCTTTCGAGCAATAAAACGGCTTTTAAAGATATTCCGCGCCGGGCTGGCGAGCGCGGGCGGGAAAGAAAGGGAGAGGTTATGAATCTTGAAGCAATCTTGAATCAGGCTCTTGGTGGCAACACGATCAACCAAATGAGCGAGGCCATCGGCGCGGACCAAAGCACAACAAATAATGCCGTACAGGCGGCCTTGCCACTGTTGCTCGCCGCCATGACGCGAAACAGCTCGACCCCGGAAGGCGCCTCGTCGCTGCTGACGGCCCTCGATAAAGAACACGACGGAAGCGTTCTGGATAACCTCGGCGGCATCTTTGGGGGGAACGAGGCGGGCAACGGCTTGGGGATTCTCGGCCATATATTCGGCAACAGCCTGGGAGGGGCTCAAAAGGGCGTGAGCAAAGCGAGCGGGCTCGACCTGGGCCGCGTCGCCTCGCTTCTGATGATGCTGGCCCCTATCGTGATGGGCGCGCTCGGTAAATCGCGGCAACAGGGTCAGGTGGATGAGAACTCACTGCCTGATATTCTTGGAGGCGCGGCCCGGCAGACCGCTTCCAATTCGCCTATCTCGGACATGCTATCGGGGATGCTCGACAGCAACCGCGACGGCTCTTCGCTCGACGACCTGCTGAGAATGGCGGGAGGTATTCTCGGTCGGCGGGGGAATTAAGCCGGCCCTTGCCGTCGGTGTGATTATCGAGCGATATGCAACGTGACCTTGACTAGCAGCGGGCTGCCCGGCTTCCCGTTCAAACGCAAGATCGTTTGAGGAAGCGGTTCGCCTTGAGTCAGCATCCTGGAGCCGTCTCGGCCCGCTGCCTTCTCTTCTTTGGTGTACGGCAGGCCCGCGCCGCCTTCCAACTCGAATTTCTCGGACGCCCCTCCCCACTCTTTCTCCCACTGAGCCAGCCGCTCGGCCGGTATCTTGACGGGCGCGGCGCTGACCGGCAGGTCGGCCAGGGGTTGCGACGCAACGATCAAAGTCAGAATCTCGCCCGTATGGTCCGGGCGGCTGCGCGTCATAGTGAAGTAAGGCGGATTGTCTTCCTGAGCCGGAAACTCGATGACTCGGCCCGCGACGACGCTGTTGTTGCCGCCGCGCGTGCGCGCCGTGGGGAAAATCAAGTACGAGTCGCCCGTGCTGCCATCGGCGTATTGCTCTGTATCGATGACGTAGAGATAACCGGTGCTCGGAGACTCTATGCTGACACGCACGTGGTCTCCTTCGCTTATGCGTGTGTCGGCTTCGATTCGCTCGGCGGTCCATTCCGCGCTCTTTGCCGCCTGGTGCTCCAGAATCCTCGCGTCCTTATTGTCGGCCGTCTGTGAAGGGCGCAAGCGCCACAGTGTCACGCCGATTATCGCCTCTGACCCAGATGCCGGTTTTCGTATTTCAGAAGGCGAGGCGGTAGAAGTAGTAGAGCGATAGTTACGCGGCTGTCGAGCGTCATTCGGCGTTGCGGCCGCGGGCCGGCTCTCCTCGATCTTCTTTACGTGCAGGCCGCGATCTTTGTCTTGCTGCCCGGCAGCGGAACCGGCGGGCAGCACACCAGAGACGCAGATCATTATCGCCGCCGGCAAAACTATCCGGCTGACGCTGCTCATCACTGATTTGTCGAGCATATCATTTGCCTCTCGCCATGTTCTCTTTACGGTTTTCGGACGACGAGCGGTTGCGCCTCCGCCTCGCGGCGATAAAAGACGCGCGGCCTTTGAATGCTCCGTTTCTCCACGTCTTCCACCTTCTCCTCGCCCTCGACGAAGGCGACTTTGTGCTTCAATTCTCGCCCTTCGCGCATCCGCGCCTCCTGCATTCTGGGCACGCGCTCGGTCGCATAGTCGAGCCACTCGCGCAGCACGACCTGATCATCTTTCGGCTGCAGGTCCGCGGCCGGCGACTTCAGTCCTTCTTCAACCAGGGCATAAGTCAAGTAACCATGCCCGAGTTGCTCGGCCTCCATCGCCGCCTGATAGCTCTGCGCCGCCGTCAGTATATACATGCCCTTTTCATACGCGAGCTGCGCCAGGCCCTTCGAGTTCATCGGGCCGCGGCGTTTCTCTTCGGCTTCGAGCGCCTGCCCGCTGTTGCATGCGTCGATCACTATAAGCATGCGCCCGGCATCTA
Organism: Blastocatellia bacterium; assembly: GCA_963832205.1. Lineage (GTDB taxonomy): Bacteria > Acidobacteriota > Blastocatellia > UBA7656 > UBA7656 > DATBMY01. The sequence goes on from CAWHTK010000025.1 coordinate 149,709, forward strand.
TTCCCTCTCCCGCCTGCTCGATCTCCAGGTCCGAGACGCTGTGCGACAAAATTTTATTCAACCCGGCTTCGTCAAGCCCGGTGCGCGCTCCCTGGTAGCCAAGGTCGTGAGGGATCAAGTAGAACCGCTGCTCCTGCGCCGTGCCGTGACCCGCGTAGTAAATAATCACCGCGTCTTCGGGCTCGGCGGCCTTGATCTTCTCAAGCGCCGGGGGCGCGCCCTGCGGCGGCGTGGCGTCCGGCGATCCGGCCAGCCGTTTGAGCGCGGCGAGTAGGTTCGCTTTCGTCGCGTCTTTATCGAGCAGCAGGGTGATTTCAATCTGGGAGTAGGTGCCGAGCTTTCGTTGCTGGCGCTCTACTTCTTCGGCAAAGGCGCGGGCATCCGCCACCGCGTATTTGAGGTTATACCCGGCATTCGCATATTGATTGATGCCCACGGCGAGAATGTGGAGCGTGCCGGCGCGCTTCAGGGAGTCGGCTCCGTTGACGGAAAGGGTTGCGTCGGAGCTTTTAACATTGTCGCGATTGAAGCCGTAAGCGGTAAGCCGGTTCTGCCCCGCGACTATGCTGACGGTGGTTTCGAGCGTCGCGCCGGGTTGGCCTTTCAATACATCGCCGCGCCAGACCTTGACCAGCGACCCGTTGCGGAACAAGCGTACATCCTGAGCGCCCGCGGGCGCTTCGGTAACGTTGATCTTCACCTTCACCGTTCGAGTCGAAACGGTCGCGTTCCCGGCGTCGGCGAGTTCGAGGCCCAGCCTGGGTTGGCGGCGGTCTTTTTGAGATATGTCGGCGACGGCCGCGGGTTTCTTGCCGGCAATTATGTCGGGCAGCAACCCCGGATAGTAATACTCGTTGAAGAAAATCTCGACCGGAGAGACATCATAGATGCCGGGCGAGAAGCGCCAGAGTATCTGATTCCACCCGCCGGGAGAGCCATCGAAGAGGCCGTCGGGCGTGACGACTAGCCAGTCCTCGCCCTTGTTCAAGCTCACCAGCGTCGCCATCAGCTCGCCCGTTTGCGTATTCCACAACCGCGCGCTGCCGTCGTCGCTTCCTGAAACCACGAAGCGACCATCGGCGCCGAAGTCCAGCGCGACAATCGAGCCGCTGTGACCTGTGAGTGTGCGCAACTCCCGGCCCGTCGTCAGGTCCCACAGCTTGATGGTGCCGTCGAACCCACCCGAAGCGACCATGCGCCCATCGCGGCTGAACGCGAGACCGTTGACCAGGTTGTTGTGCCCCGCAAGCGTGTTCAGCTCGGCCCCCGTCTGGGCGTCCCAAACCTTGATCGCGAACGTCATATCATCGTATGAAAAGGTATTGGACGTGTTGTTGGGGCCAAAACCTTGTTTGAAGCCGAAATGCGCTGAAGCAAGCCGGCGTCCGTCCGCGCTCCACGCCAGACTGTAGACCATCATCGAATTCGCCGTCTTTAGGGCTTGAAGCTCTTGCCCTGTCTTCACGTCTCTTAGCACGATGGGAGAGTTCATTCCCGACGCGGAAGCAACGACGCGCCCGTCAGGGCTGAAGGATAATGACGCGCTCGACAAAGGCGAATTTCCGGGCAGCATATCGCTCAGCAGCCCCCCGGAGAGAGGAATGTTTTGCAGTTGACGGCCCGTAGCCACATCGAGAAGGCGCAGGCTGTTCGAGCTTTTATTCGTATTGAGCCCCGGTACTGTTATTCCTATCGATTCCAACGCCGTGGCGCCCGCGCTCATATCACCCTTCTCCATCGCCTCCTGGACCTTCTTCATCTGCTCCTGCATCTTCTTCATCTGCTCCTGCATTTTCTTCGGGTCCTTCCGCATCTGCTCCATGAGCTTGGTCATGTCGGGCATTCCCATGGGCTGAGTCGGCGTTTTGGCCGAAGTCTCCGGCACCGGTTGGGCGGAAGGTATAGGACCCAGCCCTGGTCGGGTCTGCTGAGGGTCCCTCTCGACTAAAGCTACGACGCTCCCGTCGCTGTTGAAAGCGGCATTCCCCAATTGTTTGCCCTGCGTCAATGACACGCTCGGCATCTCGCGGCCCGTGGCCACCTCCCAGACTTTTGCCAGGGGCGTGCTGCTGCTCCCGGCGATCAAGAACCTCCCGTCGCGGCTCAGCAGGGAGCCTCGTTCCTGCATGCCGTTCTGCCTGTGCCGCGCGTAATCATCCGGTAATGTGAGCCCGCGCCGCACACCTCCACTCATCAATTCCCATGAGCTGACCGCCTGCCTCCCGGCAAAAGAGAGCAGCTTCCCGTCCGGAGAGAAGGCAAGATCGCTGACCGGCATTGCCGCACCGCTCAGCGCTATTACTTCGCGGCCCGTCGCCGTCTCCCATAGCTTGATCTGATTATCTGAGCCGGAAGAAGCGATGAGCTGGCTGTCGGCGCTGAAACTGATGCCGATGATCGCGCCGTTGTGCCCGGCGAGCGTCCGCAACGTCGCGGCGGATGAGGCGTCAACCAGGTTGATCCTGTTTTCGCTGACTACGGAAAGCAGACGGCGGTCGGGGCTGATATGAACCTTGCCTGCGAACATTACAAAGGCAGGGTCAGACTGGGCGCCGGAGGCTTTCGGAGAGGCGATGCTTTTTATTTCACGCCCTGTTGCGACATCCCATATTTTCACCGAGGCTTCGTCGCGCATCGCCAGCCAGGCGCCGTCGCCACTGAAGGTAAGGTTCTCGGAAGGAGCGGGGACCGCGCCGAGTTGTAACGGCACGGATGCTACCTTCAAGGTCTGTGTTTTTCGCCCGCTCGCAACTTCCCAGACCACTATTTGACGCGCTGTCTCGACGCCTTTGCGCGAGGCTTTCATGCTTTCCATAATCGCCGCAACCATCGTCCCGCTGGGGTTCAACGCGATAGCTTCCAGCGACGCGAGGCGGTCTTCCTCCTCGAAAGTAATCGCTTTCAGTTCGCGTCCCGTGGTCGTATCCCAGAGCCGCACCGCGGAGCTGTCCATTTTGGGCGCGGCAAGCGTGCGCCCGTCGTCGCTCAGCATGGCCGCGAAGAAATCCCTGGCGGTCGGCATGGCCGTGCTGTTCAGCTCGCGGCCCGTCTCGACTTCCCATCGCTTCACCCTGGCGTCGGCCATAACAATCAGGGTGCGCCCGTCGGCGCTGAATTTGAAAGGCCGCGTCATGGAGCTCGCGCCAATCGAAGGGATGCCGCTTTCGAGCTGGCGCAATAGACGCCCTGAAGCGACCTCCCACAGTCTGATCGCATTACCGTTCATGCCCATCGAGGCCAGCAGCCGGCCATCGGGGCTGAAACTGATCTGGGTTTGGGGCGCGGTGATTCCCGCTTGTAAAACGATCTCGGGTTTGTTCAGGGCGGTCTTCGTCTGATTCGGCGTCCCATTCGTAGAGTTCGCGCGCACCCCGAGTCCCCGTTCATCTTTGGGCTCCGGCTGTTGTGAAGCCGCGAATGTCAAAACAATGCACGGAGAAATATATAGAAATCCGAGTATAAGCAAGCTCAAGGAGCGTGTTCGAGCGATATACCTCATGTCAGCCCTCCATCATCGCGGCTTCCCGGATGGGCCGCGACTGAGCAATATAAACGGGAATCATTTCAACCTCCGGATAGCGACCTGTTTTGCGAGCCGGGAACGATCAACAGGCCGGCTATCTCGAAGCCGGGCGGGCTAAGCAGTCCCGCGAGGATAAAGTTATATAGCGATCGACGACAAAGAAGCCTGATAATAGGCGAAACGAGACTACCATATTCCTGGCTTCGGGGTATAGGGTTTAGCTCGGCGGCTAATTTGCCCGCCGCCGAGCTTTAGTGGTAGTATGAGCTTTCCGCCGCGGTGTCTTCTTTTATAACAATCTGGGACGCCTTCAATTAATAACGCAAGAGGAATAATTAATGCCACAGGAGAAGAAGCAGGGTCAGAGAGTTCTACACGTCTTTAATAATATACTCTCCGAGTCGCAGAATGCTCCCGACCTTCCGCCCGAAGTCCCTTCCCGCCGATGGATGTACTGGCAAATGACGAAAGCCGTCACGCGAAAAGTGATACGCGCGCCGTTTTCGATTCACACCTGGGGGGCGCTCAGGCGCACCATAATGGCCAGCCTCCTGCCCGATAACCTTGCTTTCCGGTACAAGGCTTATCAGCGCGGCGAGTGCAACCGGTGCGGCCTCTGCTGCAAGATTCAATTCCAGTGCCCCTTCTTTATCGACGAAGGGGCCTACAACACGCGCTGCTCAATCTACCTGACGCCGCACGTGCCGAGCGCCTGCCAGAGGTTCCCGCTCGACCCCGTTGACCTGAAGCTGTTACAGCGCGAGATCGGCAACGCCTGCACCTTTTATTACGAGGGCGCGCCTCAGAAACTCTCGATACTCGACTTCGCAAAACTATATACGCAGGGCGTGCGCGAGCATTTCGCAAAGCGCAAGCTCAAGGAAGCGCCCGACAGCGGGGATTGATTCGATCAATCCGGCAGCGCCTCGACGAGCGCGTCAACCTCTTCGCGGGTGTTGTAAAGGTGAGGCGAGATTCTGAGTCTTCCGACTCGCGGGGCGGTGAAGATATTTCGGTTTCGCAAAATGTTATACACCTCGGCGGGCGCGTGCCGCTCGTGCGTGCATGTCACAATCGCCGACGCTTCGCCCGCCTCGCGCGAGCTGACTACGCGGTAGCCTTTCCCCCTGAGCGATTCGGCCAGATAATCTCCCAGCTCTAAGAGGTATCGCTCGGTTGTCTCCGGCCCGATCTCAAGAAAAAGATCGAGCGCCGCGCCCAGCCCATAGACGCCTACGGTGTTTAGCGTTCCGCATTCGAACCTTGCCGCGCCCTCCCGGTAGTCGAGCGAGTAATCGAGATAATTCTCGTAATCTTTGACCGAAGTCCACCCGACGACCGTCGGTTTTATCCGGTCGATCACCCGATCAGAGACGTAGAAGAGCGCGATGCCTTCGGGGCCGAGCAGGTATTTGTGCGCGTCGGCGGCGAATACGTTCACGTATTCGCGCTCGACATCGAGCTTGAGCGCGCCCAGTCCCTGTATGGCGTCGACCACAAAGAGCGCGCCGCGCTCGCGGCACGCCTTGCCTATCTCGGCGATACGGGAGCGGAACCCACTTGCGAACTGCACCCAGCTCAGCGCCACGACGCGCGTCCGCTCGTCAATCAAAGAGATGAGCTCATCGGAGCTGATGCGCCCGTCGCGCTCGCTTGCCGTCTTTAACTTTACGCCGAACGATTCGGCAACGCGCATCCACGGGTAGAAGTTCGACGGAAACTCCACGTCGCAGGTGACGATTGAATCGCCTTCGCGCCAATCAATCCCGTTTGCCACCGCCGACAGTCCGTCGGAGGTATTCTTCATAAACGCGATCTCGCGGGGCCGCGCCCCGACCAGCCGCGCGGCGGCTGCCCGCGCATCTTCATAGGTCTTTACCCAGTCGTAATAGTTGGTCGCGCCGTTTAATGTCACGTCGTCGATAAGCGCCCGCATTCGGTCGCGCACGCGCGTGGAGAGCGGCGACACCGCGGCGTGGTTCATGTATATGCATTGCCCGGTTATCGGAAAAAGCGATCTTATGTAATCGTCCATAGCTATGTCTTATCGAGCCCGAGATCAAAGACCGCGCGAACCTCGCCCACCTTCACGCCGCGGCGATTTTCAATCACCGGGCGATGATACTTTACAAGCTCAGCCTGCTCGATTGAATCGAGAACTCTTAACTGCGCGAGCGTTTCGACGACCACCGCGCCCAAGGCCCGGTAAGCGCCGTCTTCAATCTTGATGGCGACGGCGAGCCCTCGCGGGTACCTCTCGGTAGGCAGCACGCCTACGGAGTAGACCGCTTCCGCGCCGACCTTGCATATGAGCTTGCCCCGCGCGGCCCGGAGCAGGTCCGTGTCGAAGCGATTGCTCCCGCCGATCATATCAGGGTATTCGATCATCGCCGACACTACGCGTTTGGCGGCCTCGGAAACCCGGTCAGGAAGGATATTCGATTTGGCCCCGCCGTCTTCGATGCCTGAGGCGAGACCGATCAGGCGGGCGAACGCGACGGCGAGCGATTTGAGCGGGACGCCGAAGGTCGGCAAGCCGCAGCCGTCAATCGCGACATCCGGCTCGCGGTCGAAACCGCCGAGCGCGGAGAGTGTCGATATGATTTCGCGCTGAATAGGATGCTCGGGCTTGTAATAATCGTCGAGCGATAGCCCGAGATGCACGGCGGTCATAAGCATCCCCGCGTGCTTGCCCGAACAATTATTATGAAGCTGCGTAAACGGGGCGGCCTCGTGCTCGAGCTGCCGCGCGGTCTCGGTATTGTACGGCGCGTGTCTGCCGCACCTGAGCGCAGACTCGTCGAGCCCGGCGCGCTTCAATATACCTATAACGGTCTCCGTATGTATCCGCTCGCCTTCGTGCGACGCGCAGGCCACGGCCAGCTCGCGTTGAGTGAGGCTGAAATGATCGGCCGCGCCGCTTGTGATTATCGGGATCGCCTGGATGGGCTTGATCGTCGAGCGGGTGGAGGTGATGAGATCGGCGTCGCCTATTTCAGCGACCGCCCGGCCGGCCGGCTCGACGATGATGATGACTCCGCGATGACGAGATTCGACGATTGTTCCGCGCGTGACTTCTGCCAGTACGGGAGTGTCAATGGTCATTCGATAACCTTGCCTCGGTCCACGTGAGAATCTTACTTTACCGCAGCGCGTTACAAACGACAATCCGGGCCCTCAAAGGCGCGCGGGTCGATCAATCGACGCAGATCAACCCGGCAATCTCGCGATACTTATTGTCGCTGAACCCGTCGATTATTATCACCTCCTGGGCGCGCCGGAACGGGCCGTTGCGCTCGCGGTACTCGACTATTTTGCGGCTCATCGCCTCGCCTATGTCGGGCAGCGACATCAGCTCTTCGACGCCCGCTGTGTTGAGGTTCACGCAGGGTTTACCGGACCCGGCCGGCTGAAGGCGCGCGGCCTTGTCCGGCGCGGGCTCATCAGGGTGCGAACAGGACGCCGCCGCGATCATTAAAACAAGGATTGCCGGCCGAAGCCTTCTCATTATTTATGGACCGGGAACTTCGGGCGCGCGTGCCTGGGGGGGACGCTCTTTTTCAACTCTTCCATCGCCACCTGAACGGCCCTTTCAAGCTGGGGGTCTCGCCCGGAGATAAAATCGCGCGGCATTATGTTGACTTCAACATCCGGCCGCACGCCTTCGTTTTCTACGCCCCACGATAAGCCGTCGGGATTATACGCCGCGCGGTTCGGCAGTTGAACCCTCCCGCCGTCGATGAGCGAGGGCGTGAAGACGTAAGGGCCGATGCCGCCGCCAACCGTCCGCCATCCGACTATCGGGCCTACCTTGCCGAGCTTGTACATAAAGGCGAATGTCTCGGCGGCCGAGCCGTTCCACTCGTTGGTGATCAGCACCTTCACGGGCGGCGCGGGGTTGACCGGCGTCGCGATGTCATCGCCTTCGCGGAACATGTAATAGTAGAGCGGCTTGCGCTTGAGCCATTCGATAAGGTAATCGGGCGTTATGCCGCCGCCGTTGAATCGCTGGTCTATGACGATGCCCGGCTTATCCCCGTACGCGGTCAGCCCGCGTATGAAATCGAGTATAGACGAGCCGTAATCGGCGACGTATATATAACCAAGCTTGCCGCCCGACAGCTCTTCTACTTTACGTCGATTCTGCTCGGCCCAGCTCGCGCGCCGCAACCCGTTTTCGCCCGGGAGCGGAAAGACAGTGAGCTGGCGCGCCTGGCTCGCGTCGGGGGTCGGGCCGACGGTGATCTTTACCTGGCGGTTCGCCTTGCCCTCGAAATAGCTATAGATGTTTTTTGAAGCGTCGATGTTCTGCCCGTTGACGGCGAGCAAGTATTCGCCCTCGCGCACGCGTATGCCGGGCTGATCGAGCGGCGACCCGGAAATGCCCGCCGGATCGTTGTAACGGCTTGAGCGGTATATGCGCTTGAAGCGGTATCGCCCTTCGTGAATCTCGTAGTCCGCGCCCAGAAGCCCCACGCGGCTCGGCTGTCCCGGAGGCGGACCCGCGTCGCCGCCGCCCACCCCGAGATGGCTGACCGATACATGGCCGAGCATCTGATTCATCAGCCTGTTCAAATCAACCCGGCGCGTGACGGTCGGCAGGTATTCCGCGTAATGTTTCTCAAGCTCGGCAAGGTTCTGGCCGTGATGATTCGAGTCATAAAACCAGTCGCGCATGATGCGCCACGCCTCGCGGTACATCTGACGCCATTCGGCGGGCGGGTCGACGGTCATCTCCATCTTGCCGAGGTTCAGCTTTCCTTCATCCTGTTTCGGCGGCTCGTCGGAAGAGACCAGGAACCAGTCGCGCCTCTTCGCATAAATCATGCGCAGCGCCGTCGGCCGAAACGTCGAACGCGTCGGCCGCTTCGATTAGCTTATCGAACTTCGGCGGCCGCGAAATGTCATAGCGATAAATCACCCGCGACGGGCCGCTGCCGAAGCCGGGAGGCGAAGGCCACTCCAACACCATGGCGAATAGGACCCCCGGTCGCCCCGCAAAGAGCGTGGCGTAATCGCGCGGAGCCAGAGGCAGATTGATTACGCGCTCGGCTATGCGGTCGAAATCTATCTTCACGCGAGTTGACGCGCTCGCCCGGCTTGACCTCCGGGTTTGGCTGGCCGTTGGGAAAGAGCGGCGACTGCGCGCCTTCCTCTAAAACAATCGCATGCACCGTGCGCCTGACGAGCGGCCGCACGATCTCGCCGTTCAGCACGCCCCACCCGAACTCGCTCGTCCCGGCGTTGGGGCTCGATAAGAAATAGAGATACTTTCCGCTCGCGTCAAAGACGGGCGATTCGGTGTGCGTGCGCCCGTCGGTTATCTGGTGGGTCTTTGCTCCCTCGACATCATAGACATAGACCGTGCGGGCGCGGTTCGCGTGATGCTTTGAATAAGCGAGCCATCGCCCGTCGGGCGACCACTTCGGGACCCATTCTTCCTGGTAAGAGTATGTCGAGCTGTCTATGCGCCGCGCCGCGCTCGCGTCAACATCCGCAACCCACAGGGCGAGCCGCTTGTCGGTGAAGGCGATTCTCCTGGAATCCGGCGACCATGTAAGCTCGCGGTAAAAGCTCGGCCTCTGCTCGACGCTTATCTTTTTGACCGCGCCCGCCCGCGCGCGGACGTGAAGCTGATACTCGCCCGACTCGTCGGAGAAGTAAGCGACTGATTGCCCGTCGGGCGAAGGCGTGCCGTCCCGCTCGGCGACGGCCGAAGTCCCCGTCAGGTTGCGAGCGTCGCCCGTTTTCGGGTCGAGCGAGAAGACTTCGCCGCGTGCGCCTATGACGACCTGCTCGCCTTTAGCATCCATGGCGGCCGACTGGATGTATTGCGCGGCGCTCACGCTGCGCGATTTCATCTGTGACGCGTTGACCGGGCATGTGACGCCGACCGTCTTCTCGCCGCCGCTTGCGAGGTCGTAGGTGTGAATGCGCCCTTCGTGAATATAAGCTATCGCGCCGCCGCCCGAGGACGCGGCCCTGATGCCGTGCTTATTGTAGTTTGTAAGCTGGCGCGTCTGTTTGGTCGAGAGGTCGTAGACGAAAAGGTTTGCGTGCCCGGTGCGGTCGGAGACGAAATAGATCTTATTGCCTATCCACATCGGCTGGCGATCGTTGTAATTGCCGTGGGGCAGTTTCTCGACCGCGCCGGTTGCGAGGTCGGCGATCCAGACGGGCGTAACCGCGCCGCCGCGATAGTAACGCCACTCGCCCGGGCTCGGCTTCGGCGTGTAGGCGATGCGCGAGCCGTCGCTCGAATAAGAGCCGGTGAAGCCCTGGGGCAGCGGCAACGGCGAAGGGAAGACGCCGTTGACGGCTATGGTATAGAGCCGGAACTGAGTCTCCTCGTCGCGGTGAGAGCGGAAGAGTATGCTCCTGCCGTCCGGGGTCCAGTTCATTACAAGATCGTGTTCCGGCATGTAAGTGAGCCGGCGCGCCTCGCCGCCCGCGGCTGGCATTATGAATACGTCCCAGTCGCCGCCTATCTGCCTCGAAAACGCGAGCCTCGACCCGTCAGGCGAGAATACCGGAAAGCCCTCGTCGGCCGGGGTCTCCGTAAGCCTTCGCGCGTCGCCGCCCGCCCGCTCGACCGCCCATATGTCGCCCGCGTAAGAGAAGACTATGTGGGTCTTGTTGATCGTGACATGCTCGATGAGCATCCGCGCCGATGAGGTCTGCCCGAGGCAGAGGGCCGAGACGCAGAGCAAGAAGACTCCCGCCGAAAGAAGCTTTGACATATTCAAATCTCCAAAGGTGCTAAGAATCTTGAAGGACACAAAGAGGCGCAAAGGAGATGTCGCTAGTGGATTTTGTGCTCTTTGTGACTTGGTGGCGAAAATAAGAACGGCAAGCAGTGGTAAAAAGTTCACGCTCCGTAAAGCTCAAGCCTGAATTCGTCATTTAGCAGCGAAATCCGCGGCTCGCGGCGCGTGAAGCCGTAATGGACGCGCCTGAGCGCCGGTATGCCCCGCCGGGCCGGTTCTATGCCGTATTCGGCGCTCGTGAAGACGTGGTGGAGCCGCGGGTTCGGGTGAAGCGTTACGCCGTACTCTATCGATCTCTTGCTCGTGCCGTTGGTCCGGCACGGGTTTATGAACTCCAACCGGTCGTCGAAAACGTGTATGCGCGAGCCGGTCCCGACCATGGAATAATCGCGATGAACCAGCATATTCGTCAGCGCCTCTATAACGACGTCGCGCGCATAATTGGCGCGGGCGCGGATGAGGTCGGGGCCGTTTGACTGGGTCGTCTGTCGGGGGGGGCGCGAATCCCACAGGTCGGCGTACCGTTTTATAAAGCCAAGCGCGCGGTCAAAAAGCGATGTGAGATTGCCGGAAAAATCCGACTGCTCGACGACTGGCGAATCGATCCGCGGCCCGGAATGGCGCGTGACGACGACGCGCCCTTGCGGGAGCGCGGACTCTATGGCCGCGCTGCGGGCGAAGAGCATAAAACCGGCAAGCGTAGGCGTGACGCTCCCCCCGTAATCGACAGCCAATCTTAAATCTCGCATGACCCCTTCGGTCGGGAACCCCGTCGGCTCGCGGAAGGTTTCGCCTTCGATGTCGCGCACGTAGCTCCAGACCAGCGCTTCGTCAACGTCTTCAATCGCGGTCTTCACCAGCGGCATATCTTCGAACGAGGCCACGCGCGAGCGTGAGAAAAGGGCGGCGATCTCTTCGGCGTCCGCTTCGCGCTTGGTCGAGCCGATGCGTATAAAGTAGCGGTGGTCGACGGTCTGGTGTGGGGCGCGGCGATCATCTACTTGCAGGACCACTATGCGAGCGCCGTTGTCGAAGGCGACTTTATCTATGCGGGGCAGTATGGGCGGCTTGATCTGGTTGCGGCATATGTCTATAAGCTGTTCCTCGACCTGCTCGGGGTCGTCGAGCCCTTCAAGCCGCCGCTGGTCGTTTACGCCGAAAAGCACCGCGCCGCCGCCGGAATTGGCCATGGCCACTATCTCGGCGATGATCTTTTCGGTGTTGACCAGCCTGATCTTGAATTCGAGGTGAGTATCTTCGCCGCCGCGCACGAGGTAGAGCAGATCTGTCCGGTCGAGCGTTCGCGAGTAGCCGCCGGTAATCTTCTGTTCGAACCAGGAGCGCTCGCTTTCTGGAATGCGCCGGGACGGCCTGAACTTTCTGCCGCGTGCCATGATCGGTCCCCTTGAGTTGATCTCTGAATGCCGACCATAAGAGCTTCAGAGGATGGCGGTCGCCACTTCGAGCGCCGAAAAAATCATAACACACGGACATGGGATTACAGAGCAGCGTCGGGCGTTTAGTAATGCGTGAGACGGGTATTGATGGGATCGCATGGGCGGGGCTCATCCCCGCCCATGCGATCATCCTGATGCTTACACTTTTGCGGGGGCGTATGGTTTCTTAACGTACTGGTTCGCGAGCTTGTGAGAATCATAGATGTTCTCTCGCTTGAGCACGACCTGGTATTCGGTCACCGCTTCGTTGCGCTTGCCCAGGGCGTCGAGCGCCTGCCCGGCCTTCAGGTGCGCGAGCGAGATCAAGTTCTTATGAGACTTCTGCCATTGCTTCACGGCGTTGTATCGCTCGACTGCCGCGGCGTAATCGCCCCGCGCCATCAACGCTTCGCCCCACTGGTAATTCACGAGATCGGCGAACGTCTGCGATACCCGGGCGTCCTTGAGCAGCTCAGAATATACGCGCGCTCCTTCGTCGGCCCTGTTCAGGTGGTAGAGCATCGTCGCGCGCTCTTGCTGAAACAGGTAATTTCGCGGGTACTTCTCGGCAAGCTTGCTGATCACGTCGAGCGACCGCTCGTGCTGGCCCTCGCGGCTGTATATGCCTATGAGCAGCACGCGGGCGTCATCCTGGCTCTGGCTGCCTTTTTCAGAGACCATCTCGAGAAGCTCTATGCCTTTCTTCTTCGATCCCTTGAGCCCGGCAACCCGCGCCAGCAACTTCCACAGCGTCGGCAGGCTGTCTATTACGTACTCGTAAAGCCCTATGCTCATGTAGGCGTCCACCCAGTTGGGGTCGAGCTTTACTACCTTCCTCTGCATCTTTACCGAATTGTTCGCATCGCCTATGGCGCGCCTGAAGCTTCTGGCAATCGTAGTGCTGTACCCGGCGCGCAGTCCGAGCGCGGCCCCGTTGTAATAAGTCGCCTCGACGTCAGCCGGGTCTTTCGCGAGCCGCGCCCTGGTTATCGTGATCGCCTGCTTGATCAGGTCATTGAACTCGCGGTCGCGCTTAGGGTCAACCTTATCCTCGTCCTTGTCCTGCTCGTAGAACGAGCCCGTATTGTAGGTCGAGGTCGTCAGCCGCCTCTGCAGGTATAGCGTTTCGAGCCAGACGTTGTTCGCCAGATAGACGTAGCCGGCCGGGTGATCCGGCGCTATCTTCGTTATGCGAGTGTAGCGGTCCCGCGCCGTCTGGTAGTCCATGTTGTAGAGGGCGTTGTTGCCCTCGCTCCTGAGCCGCTCGAATTCCGCCGCGTCAAAAGTAGCGGCCGGCGCGGCCTCTGTCTTCTGTTTTGCCACCCCGGCCTGAGCCTGTTGGCCGCCCGCGCCCATTGCGCCGGGCGTGTTCGTAGCGAGTATCGTAAGCGATAAAAAAATAGTCAGTACTACGCGCATATCATTACTCCTAAATATAAACAATCCGCCTTCCGCGGGCAGTCTTAAGGAACCACAAGCGACAGGCTATCGGGCACGGCGTCGAATGTGCGCGGGAGCGCGCCTATCACTTCGCCGTCAACCTCTATCCATGTCTCGTGCGCCGAAACGGCTTTGACGTGACGGCCGGTCATCGTGATGGCGGCCGTGCGCTCAGGGTTGCCCCTCATGCAGGCCGCGAGCACGTTCAGATAAGAGATATTCTTCGGCATGCGAGGCACGATGAAGACCTCGAAGCCTTCGTCTTCGAGCCTGGCCTTCGGCGTCATGCACATGCCGCCGCCGTAACCCTTGCCGTTGCCTATAAGCGTAAAGACGCTCTCGTACTGTTTGCCGTCAACTTCAACCGTAAAGGGCTCGGGCTGCCATGTGAACAGGTGCCTGGCCCCCGTCACCCAGTAAGCAAACTCGCCCGTCCTGCGCTTGAGCCTCTTATTGACACCGCGCGCGATGGCGGCGTCCAGCCCGATGCCTGCCATCATGAGAAAATATCTCGGTTCAGGGTTCAGGCGAGAGGGTTCAGCCGACGGGGTCTGGTCTGATGCCCCGTTTGCCGATGTGACTCCGAGCGTGACGCGTTTTATTTTTCCGGCCGCGATGACATCCGCAATCTCGTTGAGGCGGACGGGCATGCCTATGTCGACTGCTACGACGTTTGCAGTGCCGCCGGGCCACACGGCGAGCGCCGCCGGGCCGCCGGCCATCCCTTGCAGCACTTCGTTCAAAGTGCCGTCGCCCCCGTAGCTTAATATCAGGTCGTCTCCGCTCGCCACGCGGTCGCGGGCAATTCGGGTCGCGTCATCGGGGCCCGCGGTAGCCTGGGCCGCGGCCTCGATGCCGCGCGCTTTCAAAAGCTCGATCATCGCGCGAGCATTTTCGGCCCGGCGCGCTGGACGCCCCGACATCGGGTTATAGATTATTGTTGCGCGGCGTATGCTCATCACGGAATCACTATGTTTAGTGCAACTCCGGTGCCGTTTAGAAGCGGCCCTAATTATTGTAAAATCTGGTCTCTTCGGAGGGCAAGCCGCGCCGTCGCGCAGTATTTTCCCGACAATCGATGGCTTTGCACAAAAGCTCGCTCCTGCACAAAAGCTTCGGCGGGCTGCACAAAAGCTCAATTTTGCTCGGAAAGTTTGCGAGAGCAATTTTCTTTACACGGAGAAAAGTCAAAGCGTATTCTTGCGGGCATGGCTCTCCTTAGGCAGCTGGTTCAATACTTCATCGCCGTTTGCGGCTCATGGGTGTCTATTATGAGCGGCATTGGCGGTCTTATATTGTGTATCTTGCTCATCTTTTGGGGAGACGAATGGGCTTTTCTTAAAGACAACAAAACCACTTTTGTCTGGCTTGCCGTTATCTGTCTTTTTGTAACAAGTTTTGTCGTTTGGTATAAGAACCGACCAGACTTGCTTATCGAACAAAGGGATGTGTTTTTAGACGCGGGTGGCGATAGGGATGAGGCCATGAATGCTACTCCGCGATACGTAACCATCAGGCTTTATATGGTCAGCACCAGCAATCTGCCTGTCGCAATTAAGTCATACGAATTGACTGTCGAAGCTTTTGGCCGGAAAGTTTCTGGTCAAATCATCCCGACTCACATGGTCACGCTATATACTGAGAGGCAAACTGATTTGAACAAAAACAAGAATACACTTATGCAGCAAGGATTACCCGTTGAGGGTTGGGTGCGGTTTTATTTAAGTGACATCCTCAACTTAAAAGGTCAGCCGTTCGTCTTAACCATCACTGATACTTTTAATATTTCTCGAAATATTAAAGGTAGAATTCCATTGGATTGCTCTGATGAAATAAGAAAATATATCCCACCTGAAGCTTTTAGATGCTGACTATTTATGGCTTTGCACAAAAAGCCTGAGTGAAGGTCTAAATCGGGAGCCCCGGAGGGGCGAGATGTTTATAGAAACAGATTGCATAAACACTTCGAGCCCCGTAGGGGCGGAATGTCACATCCCGCTCCTGACGGAGCTCCGAATGATATTCAGCCGGTTTCTATAAACATTGCGCCCCTCCGGGGCTCACCATTGCTTCAGTCTCTTGATACTCTTCAGGCACCTTCTCTAAACATCTCATCCCTACGGGACTCTTTTTGCGCAGAGCCACGATTGATGCCTGGATGAATCGCGGCCGTCAACTCGACACCACACGTTTCATCATCGAGCGTTCTACTCAATCCTGTAGTTGGGCGCTTCCTTGGTTATGATCACGTCGTGGACATGGCTTTCGCGCAGCCCGGCCGACGTGACCCGAATGAACCGGGCTTTCTCTTGAAGCTCCTCGACGGTCCGGCAACCGCAGTACCCCATCCCCGCGCGCAGCCCGCCGACAAGCTGGTGGATGAGCGCGCCCAGGGGGCCCTTGTGCGGGACTCGGCCTTCGATCCCTTCCGGCACGAGCTTCGCCATCTGTATCTCGCCGCCCTGGCCGTAGCGGTCTTTGCTCCCCTCTTTCATCGCCGAAATCGACCCCATCCCACGGTACGCCTTAAACGAGCGGCCCTGAAACAGGATTATCTCGCCGGGGCTCTCGTCGGTCCCGGCAAACAGCGACCCGATCATCACCGAGTCGGCTCCCGCCGCAATCGCCTTGGTGATGTCGCCCGAATACTTTATGCCGCCGTCGGCGATCACCGGCGCGCCCGACCCGCGGGCCGCCCGCGCGCACTCCATCACCGCCGTTATCTGCGGAACGCCCGCGCCTGATACCACGCGAGTGGTACAAATCGACCCGGCCCCATGCCGGTCTTGATCGCGTCGACGCCGGCCGCGAGCAGGTCTTTCGTCGCCTCGGCCGTCGCTATGTTGCCGGCCACAAGATCGAGTTCCGGGTAGCGGCTCTTGATAAGCTTTACGGCCGAGAGCACTCCCTCGGTGTGGCCGTGCGCGGTGTCGATGACGAGCGCGTCAACGCGCGCGCTGACAAGCTCCTGGGCGCGCTCGAAAAAATCGCCCGTGGCTCCGACCGCCGCGGCCACTCGCAGGCGGCCGAACGTGTCTTTTGCCGCGAGCGGATACTTGATGGCCTTCTGTATATCCTTGACCGTGATGAGCCCTTTCAGGCGGTAGTCCTCATCGACGACCAGCAGCTTCTCGACCCGGTGGCGCTGCAAGATGGCCTTGGCCTCGTTGAGCGTCGTGCCTACGGGGACGGTGATGAGATTCTCCTTAGTCATCACCTCGCTGATCTGCAGGTCGAGCCGCGACTCGAATCTCAAATCGCGGTTGGTGAGTATGCCGACAAGGTGCCCGTCGCTCTCGACTATCGGAACGCCCGATATTCGGAAACGCTCCATGACGTCCATCGCGTCCGAGAGCCGGCGGTCGGGCGTCATCGTCACCGGGTCGACTATCATGCCCGACTCGCTGCGCTTGACCTTGTCGACTTCGTCGCGCTGCTCGTCAATCGACAGGTTTTTGTGTACGACGCCGATGCCGCCCGCCTGGGCTATCGCGATGGCAAGGTGCGATTCGGTGACCGTGTCCATCGCCGCGCTCGAGACGGGTATGTTGAGCGGGATGTTTCGCGAGAACCTCGTGGTGGTGTCGGCTTCGGTCGGCAGCACGTTGCTGCGTCCGGGCACCAGTGATACGTCGTCAAATGTCAGGGCTTCCGGGATGTCGCCAGCCAGCATCGCATAACCTCAAAATTGCTAAGGCGCTCGCGCGCGTTGAAGGCTTACATGCTTGCGATGGGAAATCGCGTAGCACAAGATGTCGGTGCTGGCTCTGAGTGGACCAGCTATGGAATGTATCAGAGCCCCATGGGCGTTCGCAAGAGCCATGCCGGATTGAGCAAGGACTTGCCGCTAGTTCGTTTGCGCGAACTTCATATGTCGCTTTTCGCAGTGGCGCCGGGAAGGGTTCCGGGGCAGGTTGCGCGCAAGCAGAACGCGTCTCTTAGCGCGCCGGGGAGACGAAAAGAGAGGCGATGGTCCTTTTTATTGCTTCGGCTGAGTAGCGGCGGCGGAACAATGAGAAGGCATCCTCAGCCAACTGATCCCGCAAAACCCGATCGTCCATAAGCCGGACACAGCGCTCGGCAAAGAGTTCGGGCGAGTCTGCGATCAAGACATGTTCGTTATCACGGGCGTCAATGCCTTCGATGCCGATTGAGGTGCTGACAACCGGGCGACGGTGACTGAAGGCTTCCAGCACCTTGATGCGTGTGCCGCCTCCCGCCCGCACGGGCACGACGACGGCCCCGGAGTTCTGATACCACGGCGTGATGTCCGGGACCTCCCCTATCATCTGCATGCCGCAGTCAGCCGCGATCTGGCGGAGCCGCTGGCTAGCTCCGGTACCCACAACCTTCACCGCGAAGTCGGACCGGGTCAGCCGGCGAATGTGCGGCACGATGCGGCTGCCGAAATACCGCACCGCATCTTCGTTCGGGTAGTAACCCAGGGTTCCGACAAACATGAAAGTAAAGACGCCTCCACCCGCCTCCCGCCGCGCCACATCAGGAAGGCGCACCGCGTTGGGCAAGACGCATAATTCACCAGGGTGGTCGGCGGGCAGTTTGGACTTGTCCTCTTCCGAGCAGACGTAGATTCGGTCGAACTCCCTGATCGCTTCTCCCTCCAATGCCTCATAGCGCCGGGCCTGCGATTCATAGTAGGCGGACTCTGGCCTTCTCTTCATTCAAACGACAGAGCGCGGCTATGCGGCGGTGAGTCTCGGATTCGATATCGTCGAGGTCCAGATGGCTTCTGGGCGTGCCGGCAGGGTTATTCAGGAACGGGCGGGCGAAGTCGAGCGTGGCCAGCCGAAATACATGCACCACATCGAAGTGTATCCCGTGATAAGAGCGCCACCCAAATCGCCGGCTTAGGAACGACGGCAGAAGCGGGACCCTGGGGCGGGCGGCCTGGGCGCGAGTTATCACGACTGAGCGCCGGCACAGGCTCTTGAACTCCGCGGGCACCTCGGTATTAAACGACGGGTAGAGCGAAACGACGAGCAGCGAGATTGAGTAGTGCTCGGCGAGCGCTTCTAGAACCATCCCCGCGCGCATAGCCAGGCCGTTTCCGGCCAGCGCCGGAATCACCGGGACTGAGATAAAGGAGATCAGGTTTCGACGGCATGGCAATCGTCACGCCCCGGCTATCTTAGAAAAAGAGTGTGCGCCGCCCGATTTGAAGCAAGAGGTTTATTCTCGTAATCCGAGCCGACGCCGCACGGTTCTTGCAACTGCCGAAACAGCCGATCCTAGCCGGGGGGTAAAACCGACGCGCTCGCTGGCTTTCATCTGCCTCACTTTCTCACAGAGGCGACGGAAGGGGTCGTCGGCGACAAACTCTACTTTGTCGAGAAAGCTCTGTCTCATCGGCCTCGTCTTCCAGACCAGATACGACTCATACTCGGCGTCGTTCTCCGCGGCGAAGCGAAGGTACTCAGCCAGCTCGCCGGGGCCTTTGAATCGCGTCACATCGACAAAACATCGTTCTCCGGGAGCGAATTCTTCGATGTTCGGCGCTCCCAGGTATACCGGGACAGATCCTGCGATCATAGGGTCGAAGAATTTTTCCGTGACATAATCGCGCGTAATCGAATTCTCGAAAGCCAGCGTGAACTTATAAGTAGCCATCGTTTCGAGCTTCGTATCTCGCCCGTTATCCTCTGCGAGTTTCCTGTTCTGTAGCGACTGGCCGTAGGAATCTACCGGAAGGTGCTGCATCAGCTCGCGGACGTAATTGAGCCTGCCGCTCTTGTCGTTCGAGTTAGAGGCGAAATATACCGCGGGGGCGTCGGCGGTCTTTGGGCCTGGGGCATGCTGAAGGTGATCTCTCGTCCCCGGGCCGAAGTATGGAGCAGGCACGTCAGAGTCCAGGCGGTAGGTCATGGTGATGTCGAATTGGCGCATGTAGTCCGGGTCGCGCAACCTCGGATAGTTGACCTCGCTCTCCATAGACCAGGCCACCCATTTTTGACCGGGCCGTTTTCTGAGACGACCGAGGGGAGGCGCTGTCGGGACGTGGAACACTACAACGTCCGCATGGTTCCAACGGCCCGGCGCCAGAGTGATCTCGCATCCGGGCCCACGATCCAAAGCTGGTATGATCGACCTCCCCCAACCGAAGTCGTAAACAAGAATCTTGATTCTCGGGCTTTCGCTCATAGACCTTCGACCTCGTTTTACCACCTGGCATGCCGTATTTCCAGATTCGGCATGCCCCAGCATTGATACCCCATATCCCGAGCCATTATCCCCAGCCCTTCCGTCTCCAGCTCGCCACGCTCTGGCCGAGACCGAGGGTTATCGCGGCCATAGGGGAATGCGGGAAAGATCAACCCGTCCCTGTGCAGGTCGGCGCGAACGAGCAGCATCGTACCGCCTACCGCATCGAGCTCGACCAGCTCTCCCTCTCCGCGCAACTCATCCATATGAACTCGCCCCTTATCACGCCAGGCGTTTTCGTCAAAGGTCGGGCCTCCGTACTCCAGCACGCAATGCGGCTGGACGATCTCCTTGCCGGTCGCAAGTAGCCGTTCGATTATATCGGGCGGGTACTCGATCACATCCACGTCCAACCACAGGACCCAGTCCTCATCGTCAAGAGCGTGCGAGAGCAGATGGTTGCGGCTCCTGGCCAGTACCGTGCGGCGCTCGAATTGAATAGCCTCAGTCCCGCGGTGGACGCCCGAAGGCACATGATATCCAAAATCTCTTTTCCACATCTGGCACGCCTAAACTCCCTGCGCAGCGCCGGCAGGTGATCCTGCAATACACGATAGGTGGAGTCATTGCTGTCGCTTTCAAGAAGACCGACCGAAATTGAGTTGTGCGGATAGGTGAGCGCCCTCAGACGACTGCAATAACCCTTGAATAAAGACCGCGGCGTTCTTTACCGGCGTCAGGATCAGCACCCGCTCGCGATCTTTGACCGCGTTCTTTCCGGGCGCTATCAAGTTGGCGAGCAGTTCGAGAATAGGCATCTTGCACTCTACCGCAAACCCCGTCTAAAGAGACGGCGCAGAAAGCGGTTGCGCCGCAAGCGAGTGGCGAGCGAAGGCCGTCTAACCGGCGAAGTTCGCCTTGAAGTCGAGGACTCGCTTAACCTGAAGCGCCTCCCTGCGCACGACAGGATCATCGTCTTGTAAAGCCAGCTCCAACGCCGGGCGCGCGGCCTCCCCGATGCGAATTACGGTGGCCCAGTGTCTCAACTCATGTCCCACTTGCCACAAAGGCCAATCAGATAATCGCGCGGAAGATAGCCGGGGCGGGGGCCGTGCTGTTCCTGCATCTCAAGCAGCGCCGAGGCCGCGTCGGCCCGGACTCCGCGGAAGGGGTCTTGGAGTAGCGAAATTAAATCCTGCTCAACCTCCGCGGTCTTGATCTTGCCCAACGCGAGCGCGGCGGCCTGGCGGAGATCCCGGTCTTCGCTCCTCGCCGCCCTGCGCAACAGGTCGAGCACCTGCGCATCGCCCGTCATTACCAAGCTCGCGCAGGAGGAAAGAGCAAGATGAATTTCCGCGGCTGCTCCAGGATTGGCGGAGCGCTCCTTTCCTGGTCTGATGAGGGGTGAGCGCATTGAAGCAAGCCGAGCGCGATATTCTGATGGCGCGTTACGGCGTACGGATGCCAACTGTCAGACGTAAGAATACTGGCATCATCAACAGCCGGTACTTTTTGCCGAGACAATAAGCGGCGTGCACCATCCACCCTTCGACCGCCACGATCAGGTCGGCGAATCGAATAAAATAGTTCACCATCCGCACGACATGGTCGGCATGCGTGAGGGCCGGGGCGCCGGGAACCGGCCGGGCCGGGGCTTCGGGACCGCGGCCGGATCCGGCCCCACCACGACCTGTGCCTGCTCGTGCGGTTCAAGAAGCCTGATGGCTTCGGCGGCGAGCGAGGCCGACCCCACGGCGTTCCGTTCGGGAGAAGGACGACGTAAAATAGTTCTCTCGGATCAACTGGCGGATCATCGCCGAAAGCTCGCCTATTTGCTGCTCGACAAACCCTTTCAGCGGCTCCGCGCCGCCAAAGGGGTTCAACAGCGCGACCGGGCGCGCTTCGGTATTCTGCGCGGACAAGTTCGCTTGCCATCTGCTTCGGCCTCACCCCATGGGAGGCCCGCAAGAACCCAATCCGTCAGCCGGCCGGTCTTCGCCGCAACGCAGCGGGAAGCCCCAATTCGGCGATCAAGCCGAAAGGTGGTTTCATAGATATTATCTACCCGTTGACGATTCAACCCGAGAGATTCGGCCAGGCGCGCGAAGCTATATGCAGTCGCTCGTAGACGAAGTAGTTGTACCCTTTGGTTGAGCTGGCAAAGAGGAACGGCCGGTGTCGCTCGACATAATCCTGGATAAGCGGCTCAAGGTCCGGGTCGTGGTTAACCTGAAGCACGGCGGCTCGAAGAAGTCAATGACCGCGTCAAAGCGATTCGATCGAGCAGTTTGATAATGCGCGTCCCGATCTTTGAATGGAATGACTGTGAGCCGGGGGTGGGCGTACAGATAGACGCGCCGCGTCAGGAGAATGATCTCAAGAGCAGGATTGAAATCGAGCAGGGCTTGAAGGAGCGGGACGGTGCGCACGATCTCATCGCCCTGGCCGTCGTTTACATTTTGCACAACCAGAATCCGTTGCCTCCCGCTGCCCAGGCGTCTGCGCGATCATCTTCATGCATGGGAAAATCGGCCTTGCAATAACCGGTTCGCCAACTCACGTACATCCGACCGAAAGTCGCTCGGGATTTGACGTTATAAAGCAGTGCTTCGTGGAATCGGTGTCGGCCATAAAGCCGGGCCACCGGGCAAGCGACGCCGCGGTGGTCGACTCGCCTACCGCATATAGACAAGGCTCGATGATCTCTCGAAGTAAGAAAATCTCGATGCCCCGACAGATGTTCAAATTCCGTAACCGCCAGCAGGGTCTCAAGGTCGAGAAGCCAGTCGCCCAGGTCACGCCGTGACGCAGGGTCTTGAGCAGAGCTTGATAAACATCCGCCGGGTGGTCCGGTTGGGATAGAAGGTACTGTTATCGCCCCGACCGCGCGCGAGCCGAGCCGGGTGGTCAGCAGGAAACTCATAACCTCTCCCGCGAGGCGCAAATGTGCTCGCCGGTAAATCGGCGTCGGCGGAAAATGGTGAGCAGGCAATCGACAGCGGTATTATGTCGGCAGGTCGGGCCGCGTGAATATTACGCTCGCCAGGACGAGCAGCGCGCGCTCATAGACCTCGGGCGGCAAGTCTTCGGTCGTCAGAATCTCTTCAAATGCCGCGAGCGCATTTTCAGCTTCAGACTGGGGGTCGTCGAGCGCAAGCAACGCCAGCGGGTCAATCGGTCCGCATCCGGACCGGCAGGCTGTCGGTCGATGAATTCCTCTTGAGCATTGTTTGACATACCGCGGTCCCCAATCGCGCCGGCGCCCCATCAGCTTTTCGTGTGCGCGATAGATTCCTCGTGGAGTCGCCGGTAAAAGTTCAGCGCCCACTTTGGCAGGAGGTCTTCCGGCCCGCGGTGATAAAGAGGCCGCTGCTTCAGGTAGGTTTCCAGGGTACTGCCGTCGCCCTGGTGTGTCCAGGTATGTCCGCGGTCTCGCGCGGCGCCGCGATGGCGCACGGCCAGGAAATGCTCAAGCGCAGGCACGGGCAGCGCGGAAAGTCCCTGCCGCTGCTGATCCAGTATGAACCAGGTATCCTCATCCTGGTACAGGGCGCGGAAGGGCCGCTGCTCCCAATCCTCGCGCGTAAACAGAAGAGTCGCTCCCGGAACATTGTTGCCTATCGACCTGCGTACTTCCCAGCGGGCCAGTTCAAAAAAGAGAAAAGAGGGTAGGAAGGCGATATGCCGGCGGCATAACTTTGCGCGACTTCGCATGAAGGCCGAGACCATGGTCTCAAGGAAGAGGGGGCCGTACCAGTCGTCGTCGTCCATCTTCTGGCACAGCCAGCCTCGCGCCTCTTGCTATGCCCTGGTTGAGCTTTGTGCCCAGCGGGGTGCCCGCCGGCATGCGAATGAGCCTGCCCCCCAGGGCCTCGATGATCGAAGCATCCGCGGGGAATTGGTCGCCATCATCGACGACGACCAGCTCCCTGCGTTGATAGGTTTGATGCTTGAAGCAGCCCAGCGCCACCTGTAGGAATTGTGGCCTGTCCCGCGTCGTCAGCACCATCGAAACGAGCGGCGTGCTGGAACTCGATGTGGCCATAGGTTTCGGTGGTCGGGCCGCTCCTTACGGAACGTCAATATCCTCTACATCGACGCACACACAATCCCCGTGGGCTGTATTTATGCAAAGTGCGCACTGGCCGGGGGGGCATTGCGCCGAAGCCGCGACACACTGGCCGAAGTCCCGGCCCTTCAGCTCCTGCGCCCGACAGAGCTCGACGCAGACTTCATTGCCCTCGGCCGATGCCCTCCGCCCGGATAACAGGCCGACGGTCGCCGCGCCGATCCCCGAGAAGAACAACCGTAAAGCGTCACGTCGGGTCATCCCACTTGCAAGGTCCCTTGAAAGCTTGTCCAGATGTTTTTTCATATGGTCCTTTCTTCGCTGAACTGGTTTAACCGGCCCTCGCGCCGTTCAGAACGCGAAGCCGGATGCTGACTCGTTGATACCCCCTGCAGCACTCAGGGGCGGGCTGTGGCCCTCGACCCATTGGTTGTGGTGAGGCTTATGATAGATTCCGCGCCCATGGCGACGCCCGTCGCCAGGACTCCCTGTTCGTCGATCAGGTACCCGACCGGCGTTGCAAATACGCCATAATCGCGTGATATCTCCCAGTGACGCTGTAGCACTACGGGGAAAGTAAGGCCGTGCTCGGCGATCTTTTGACGATTGGCCTCTGCCTCGCCCCGGCTTATCATAAGCACCTGCATGTCTCCCCGGCGGTAAAGGTCTTCAAGCTTTGGGGCGAGCTGTTGACACGGCCCGCACGCTGGGTCTGAGAAGACGAGCAGCAGTCTCTGGCCGAGGTACTGTTTTAATGACAACTCCGCTCCATCAACCTGGGGGAGGGTGAATTCGGGCGCGCGCGTCCCGGCTTTGAGGCCGTCTCTGATGATCTTGCTCTTTTCGACCGACCGCGAGAAACCGCGGCGATCCTTCCCGTTCGTCGAGCCTTCCGCAGCCAGGGCCGAGTGGTGTTGGTCTTTAACGCCGAGTAAGGCAAGCAGGTCGGCGGCCCCCTTGACCAGTTCCGTTGCGGTCTGGCCGCGCTCATCCACGAGGTAGCCCATGGGAGTGCCGAACACACGGTAGAGCGTGGCGACTTCCGCGCCCTCCTGCATAAGCACCGGAAGGGAAATGCCGGCTTGCTGGAAGATTCGGCGATTCTCTTCAACATCCCCGGTCGAGATGATGAGCGGAACAGGGCCCCGGCCATCCGCGCGCGGCACGAAAGCGGCGAGTCTTGGAAGCATCTTAATACAGAACCCGCAGCTCGGGCTGAAGAATATAAGCAGAACCTTTCTGCCTCGCCATTGGGAAAGCGTCATGGTGCCGCCCGACAACAAAGGAAGCTCGAAGTCGTTGAGCAGGGAACCGGCCGGCAAGCCCGTTCGGTAGCCCTTCGCCTTGATCGGATATGATTCCTTGTGCGCTTAACTCCTGTTCCAAGGCTTCCAGTCGCAACTGGAGTCTGCCGTTTTGCAGAAAGAGGTGGTAGCAAAACCAACATATCGCGAGGAACCCGACCCACAAGAGTACTTGCCCGATGTCCCATCCACTCATAATGTTTATGTCCGCTAGCTTGATTTATTTAAGGGCGTACGGATCAGTTTGTGATGAAGCGGCCGCATTATATTGCGGATGCCGAAAAGTGTCAAATAGTTTAATTGTTTCCATTTAAGAACTTGCAAACCTCAATTGGACATGGCTATGATTGCGGCCATCCTGGCAAGACGCATTGTCTTTAATGATCTAAATAAGGATTGGTAAAGGAAGTGTCAGGCGGCTTCACCTATTACCCAAATCTCTACCATTACCGGCACGAGTACGGCGATTACCTGAATCCTGGCTTTCTTAGGCAAATAGATCGCGGTAGCGTGGGCATGATCTTTGAGGTTGGCTGTGCGGATGGCGAGGACACGCTCCGCCTGGCCGCTGCCTTCCCCGCCGAGGTCCACGCGTTTGAGTGTAATCCGGAAGCACTGGTAGAAGCTCGGCAGAGGTGTGCGGGGGTGAGTGAAATCCGGTTAATCGAAAAAGCCGCCTGGGATGCCGATTGTTCCATCCCTTTTTTTCCGGTGACCGCAACAATAGAAAAAGAGTCTGGAAAGGTCATACAAAACCCTGGTGCGTCTTCGTGTTTCGAGGCCCGGCCTGATTACCTGAGGGAGTACTTTCAAGCGGAAATCATGGTCGAAGCCACCCGCCTGGACACATACTGCGCCCAGCACGGCATCACGTTCATCGACTTGCTATGCATGGATGTCCAGGGTGCGGAGCTGCGCGTACTCAAAGGGCTGGGCAGGGTACTCGAACGTGTGCGGTACATCATTACTGAGATTGAAATCAAGCCTCTCTATTATGACCAGGCGGTCTATACCGAAGTACATGGGTACTTGAAGGCAAACGGCTTTCGTCAGGCGGCAGAAGTGTATAGGGATCCCTGGTTCAGCGATTACCTCTACATTCGGGCATAGCGAATTTCATATCGGTCCTTTCCGTACCGGCGATGAAATAGATCCTGTCTGCTTTCGGAGCCATGCCCGGCTGCTTGACATTCAACTTTTCAGGTTGCTACCGTTCATAGTTCCGTCTTAGTGCTTGAGGTCATCTGTGAACAGGAGAATAGCTGATGCGCTGGTCCAAACTCTTCATACCGACACTCAGAGAAGACCCGGCCGACGCCGAGGTCGTAAGCCACCGCCTGCTCGTCCGCGCGGGCTACATACGCCAGCTCACGGCGGGCGTCTATAATCTGCTCCCGCTCGCGCAGCGGGTCCGCTTGAAGGTCGTCGAGATCATACGCGAAGAGATGAACCATATAGGCGCGCAGGAATTCTTGCTCGGGGCGCTGCACCCGGCCGAGGTGTGGAAGGAGTCCGGCCGCTGGGACGTAATGGGCGATAACATGTTCCGCCTGCGGGACCGCAAGGGGGCCGACTGCGCGCTCGGCATGACGCACGAGGAGATATTCACCATCATAGCGCGCAACGCCATCAGCTCGTACCGCCAGCTTCCGCAGGTCTGGTACCAGATACAGACTAAATTCCGCGACGAAGCGCGGCCTAAATCGGGCCTCCTGCGCGTGCGCGAGTTCACGATGAAGGACGCGTACTCTTTCGACCCCGACTGGGAAGGGCTCGATAGGGCATTCCAGGACCAGTACGACGCATACGTCCGAATATTCACGCGCTGCGGGTTGAAGTTTACGCCGGTCGAGGCAAGCTCGGGCGCGATGGGCGGGACCAAGTCGACTGAATTCATGGTGCGCACGAGCGCGGGCGAGGACCACATAGTCGTATGCGAATCCTGCGGGTACGCGGCAAACGTCGAGAAGGCTACGTCGAGGCTTGAGCCGGCGACCGACGAGCATGGCCCCGATGCGCCCGAAGAGTTCCCGACGCCCGGCGTGAGAACTATAGAAGACCTGACGACCTTTCCCGGCGGCGCGGCGGCCGACCGCCAGATCAAGACGCTCGTCTATATTCTCGATGATCGGCTCGCGCTAGTGCTAATGCGGGGCGATCACGAGCTGAACGAGACAAAGCTTCAAGACGCGACCGGCGCAATAAACATACGCCCCGCGCACCCGGAGGAGATACGCGAGGCGCTCGGCGCTTCCGCCGGCTCGCTCGGCGCGGTCGGCGTCGGCGGCTCAAACGGCGGGAAGGTGACGCTGATCATCGCCGACGAGTCGCTCAGGGACCGGCGCAACATGACGACCGGCGCAAACAAGGACGATCACCACCTGCGCGGAGTCAACATCGCGCGCGACATCAAGGTCGAAAAGTGGGCGAGCCTGCGCACGGTCAAGGCGGGCGAGCGCTGCTCTAATTGCGAAGGCGCGCTCGACGTATCGAAGGCCGTCGAGATCGGCCACATATTCAAGCTCGGGCTCAAGTACTCCGAAAGCATGGGCGCGCGCGTCTTGACGGCCGACGGCCGCGAAGTGCCGATAGTCATGGGCAGCTACGGCATAGGCGTCGAGCGCGTGATGGTCGCGGCCGTAGAGCTGTACAACGACGAAGGGGGGATTATCTGGCCCGCGTCAATCGCGCCTTTCCACGTGATCGTCACCCCGGTCAATGTCAAAGATGAGGCGATTATGAGCGCGGCCGAGCGCATATACGACGAACTCCAGAAGGAAGGCGTCGAAGTGCTCTTTGATGACCGCGACGAGCGGGCGGGCGTCAAGTTCAACGACGCGGATCTTATAGGCGTGCCGTATAGATTGACCGTGGGCAAGAAGATCAAGGAAGGGAAGGTCGAGCTGATGACGCGCGCCACTCGTCAAGCGGAAGACGTTGCTGTCGATTCGGTGGTCGAAGCGCTTCGCCGAAAGATCAAGGGTGAACAGTGAATAGAGACAGCGAAGGTACAGGCGAATGATCGTTTCGGCCGTTGTCGAAATTGTTCACTTTCCGCTACCGACTATTCGCCGTCTCATTGACACCCCTTACCCTGTCTGTTAGATTTTCGCGCTAAGCAAGCCGCCGCGCTTGCTTTTATATTCTGACCCGCCGAAGGGAAATTACCGATAGGAGGCTTCATTTTAGTGGGTACTCACCGTTGTTTATTTACCTCTGAATCCGTCACCGAAGGCCATCCGGATAAGATAGCCGACCAGATTTCCGACGCAGTTTTGGACGCGGTCCTGCGCGACGACCCGATGGGCCGCGTGGCTTGCGAGACGCTGCTGACGACGGGCCTTGTGGTCGTCGCGGGCGAAATAACGACCTCGGCCTGGGTCGACATCACCAAGGTCGCGCGCCAGACGATTCGCGAAATCGGCTACACCCGCGCCAAGTACGGGTTCGATAGCGAAACCTGCGGCGTCATAACCGCGATAGATTCGCAGTCGCCCGACATCGCCATGGGCGTAGACACGGGCGGCGCGGGCGACCAGGGCATGATGTTTGGTTATGCCTGTAATGACACGCCCGAGCTTATGCCGCTGCCGATCATGCTCGCGCACAAGCTGACGCGGCGCCTGTCGGACGTGCGCAAAGAAGGGCTTCTCGACTACCTGCGGCCCGACGGCAAATCGCAGGTGACGGTCGAGTATGTCGACCGCAAGCCGGTTCGCGTAAACACGGTCGTCGTCTCGACGCAGCACTCCGAATCGGTCGCCAACGAACAGATCTACGACGACGTGATCAACCACGTCATCAAGCACGTCGTGCCGGGCGAGATGCTCGACGCGAAGACCACTTTCCACATCAACCCTACCGGTCGTTTCGTCGTCGGCGGGCCACAGGGCGACACCGGGCTCACGGGCCGCAAGATCATCGTCGACACCTACGGCGGATCGGGCGCGCACGGCGGCGGAGCTTTTTCGGGCAAGGACCCGACAAAGGTAGACCGCTCGGCCTCCTACATGGCGCGCTACGTCGCGAAGAACATAGTGGCCGCGGGCCTCGCTGACCGTTGCGAGGTGCAGCTTGCGTATGCGATAGGCGTGGCCGAGCCGGTGTCGGTGCTCATAGACACCAGGGGCACGAGCCAGGTCGACGAGAATAAGCTCTCCGACATAGTGCGCGAAACGTTCAGCCTCACCCCCAGCGGGATAATCGAGACGCTGAACCTCCGGCGGCCGATATTCAAGCAGACCGCCGCCTACGGCCACTTCGGGCGCACCGAAGCGCGAGTTCACCTGGGAGCGGACCGACAAGGCAGACGCCCTGCGCCGCGCGGCCGGGCTATAGTTGAGTGGGCAGCAGGAAGTGAGCAGTGGGCAGGGAAGAAAGGTTCTACTGCCGACAGCCATCTGCCTGCTGCCCGTTTTCTTTATGGAGATATATTGATGACAAGCAGTTCACAAGTTCCGAACTATGACGTTAAGGATACGAGTCTCGCCCCGATGGGGCGACAAAGAATCGAATGGGCCGAGCGCGAGATGCCGGTGCTCAGACTTATACGCGAGAGATTCGAGCGCGAAAAACCTCTTGAGGGCGTGAAACTCGTCGCCTGTTGTCACATCACTACCGAGACGGCTAACCTCGCGCGGGCGCTCAAGGCCGGCGGTGTCGACGCCGTGTTGATCGCTTCCAACCCGCTATCTACGCAGGACGACGTGGCCGCCGCGCTCGTCGTCGAGTACGGCATCCCGGTCTTCGCCATCAAGGGCGAATCGACCGAGACCTACCGCCAGCACGTGCAGGATGGCGCTCGACACCATACCAAACATTATCGTTGACGACGGCTCTGACGTCGTGGCCACGATGGTCAGAGAGTACCCCCAGATACAGGCTGAGCTGATCGGCTCGACCGAAGAGACGACCACGGGGCTCGTCCGGTTGCGCGCGCTTGAAAAGAAGGGCGGGCTCACCTGGCCGGCCATCGCCGTAAACGACGCGCAGACGAAACACTTTTTCGACAACCGCTACGGCACGGGTCAGTCGACGCTCGACGGGGTCATCCGCGCGACAAACATACTGCTGGCGGGCCGCACGCTCGTGGTCGTCGGCTACGGCTGGTGCGGCAAAGGCGTGGCAATGCGCGCTCGCGGCATGGGCGCGAACGTAGTTGTCACCGAGATCAACCCGATTCGCGCAATCGAGGCGGTTATGGACGGCTTCCGCGTGATGCCGATGGAAGAGGCCGCGCCCCTGGGCGATATTTTTATCACCGTCACCGGCAACCGCCACGTCATCGACGCGCACCATTTCGGCGCGATGAAGGACGGCGCGATAGTCGCCAATTCCGGCCACTTCGACGTAGAGCTGAACCTGGTCGCGCTCGAAGAGATGAGCCACGCGCGCGAGCAGTTGCGCCCGTTTGTCGAAGAGTACAAGCTCAAGACGACCGGCAATCGCGTCATCGTGCTCGGCGAAGGCAGGCTCATCAACCTCGCCGCGGCCGAAGGCCATCCGGCCTCCGTTATGGATATGAGCTTCGCGAACCAGGCGCTCTCGTGCGAGTTTTTGATCAAGAAGAAAGGCGAGCTTGCGCCGGGCGTACACCTTTTGCCCGAAGAGGTGGATAATGAAATCGCCTCGCTCAAGCTCAACGCCATGGGGATTCGTATCGATGATCTCACGCCCGAGATGATCGAATACATGAACTCGTGGGAGGCCGGGACCTAAGCCGGCCGATCTCGATTTCGGCAAAGATGCTCCGTCACAAGCGCAGTTGGTATGGCTTGTGACGGACTTTTTTTTGCGGGGTGAAGAATGCCGAAAAAAGTTCTTGAGCCTGACGCCGCGTCAGGGTTTAGCATGCGTTTGAGAGGAGAGGCGTTGAAAGAGGCCGTGGCTAAAAAAGAGGCCGCCGGGCGCTGGTATCAGGCGGCGGAATTCGCCCGAACAGCAGGCGTGACGGTTCGGGCGCTGCACCATTACGACCGGATTGGACTGCTCAAACCGGCGCGCACCGCCGGGGGCTATCGCCTGTACGGCGCGCGAGACTTCGTGCGGCTCCAGCAGATAGTGACGCTAAAGTTCATCGGCTTCTCCTTAAATCAGATCAAGGACTTGCTCGACCGAAGGCCGTTCGACCTGCCATCCGCGCTAAGGCTCCAGCGCGAGGTCATCGCCCGAAGGCGCGACGAGATGGACAGGGCCGTAAAGGCTATCGAAAAGGCCGAGCTCGCGCTCGTGTCGAGCGGTGAGTTCGACGAGCGATTATTTGCGAAAGTATGCGAGGTGATTAACATGCAGAACGACTCTGAATGGTTCAAGAAGTATTACACCGAAGAACAGTTGCGGGACCTGGCCAGTCGATGGTCGCCCGAACTTCAGGAGCGAGCCGAACGCGACTGGGCGGCGCTGATCAAAGACGTCCAGGCGGCGGTCGCCGAAGGCGTCGAACCCGAGAGCGAACGCGGGCGCGGGCTTGCGGATCGCTGGTCGGCGCTCATAAATGAATTCACCGGCGGCGACCCGGGAATTGCCGAAAACCTCGGTAAACTATATGCTGATCAGGCGAACTGGCCCTCCACTCACCAGAAGCCTTACCCCAATGACGTGGGGGCTTTCATTTGCAAAGCGCGGGAGTTCCGCGATAAAAAATGAATAGCCAGTCTTAAGAGGAGGTGGAAGGTTATGGCGCGAGGGCGTGTTTTGACGGCCGCATTATCAATTCTATTTCTCTATTACGGAGCGAGCGCGGCCGACGGCAAATCGACCGCGCTCGACGGCGCCGAGTCGCGCTTTGCCACACTCGACGGCGGGCGTGTCCATTACAAAAGCATAGGGACGGGCCGCGATGCCGTGGTCTTTGTGCATGGGTGGACGTGCAACATGAATTTCTGGCGCGAGCAGGTCGAGAGCTTGAAAGGGAAAGTCCGGGTGATAGCCATCGACCTGCCGGGCCACGGCTTGAGCGATAAGCCGCAGGTGGCTTACACCATGGATTATTTCGCGCGGGGAATCGACGCGGCGCTTCGAGACGCCGGGGTAGAAAGGGCGGTGCTGGTCGGACACAGCATGGGGACGCCTGTCGTCAGGCAGTTTTATCGCAGGCACCCGGAAAAGACCCTTGCCCTGGTCGTCGTCGACGGCGGGTTGAGGTCGATGTTCACAAGAGAGATGGGAGAACAGTTCATCGCGATGCTGCGCGGCCCGAATTATAAAGAGCAGGCCGCGCGCATGGTCGAACGGGATGCTCATGCCCGTAAAGGACCAGGCGCTGCGCGACCAGATCAAGGCGTCGATGCTTGCCACCCCCCAGCACGTTACGGTGGGCGCGATGGAAGGCATGATCGACCCGGAGATTTACAAGCCCGACAAGATCGGCGTGCCGGTCCTGGTGATACTTGCTAAATCGCCGTTCTGGGCGGCGGACACCGAGCAGTTCTTCCGCGGGCTCGCGCCCGACCTTGAGTATCACATGTGGGACGGCGTCAGCCATTTCTTGATGATGGAAAAGCCGAAAGAGTTTAACGATACGCTCTGGGGGTTTATAACGAAGAAGGTGAACCTCAAAAGGAAGTAGGCAATTTTTTTAAGGATGGTAAGTGAGCCTGAAGACCTTGATTATCCCTGGTCTTCAGGCTCGATCTTTTCTGGCGAGGCTTTGCGGCGCGTGGTCTTGCGGCGTTCTTCGGCGCGGGTCGTCAGTATTCCCTTGTCGCCGGGGCGCTTCGGGTCGCGCCGCTCGGCTTTGCGCCGCTCTTTGCCTGTGCGGCGGTCCTTGCCGTTTGAAGAGCCGATTCCTTTAGTCATAAACTGATCGCCCGCGCCCGTAAATCTGAAACCCGGGGCAGGCTCGCTTCCGCAAGTTGCGCGGGAAGCTCAGTAGCTTGAAGAGCCGCCGGTCGAGCCTTCGCCGCCGTCGCTGCGCCTCGGCTCGCTTGATTCGGCCGATGCGCCCTGTCCCGTGGTGGTGGGCGAGACGGCCGCCGGATCGCCGGCCGACGTGCTCACTTCCCCTGTTTCGAGTACGCCGCTGGCGGGCTCGTTCGCGGGCTCGGACGAGCCTGCGCCGCGTGCCAGAGAGCCCGGATCGCTCGCCGGGGTGCTTGCTTCGCCCGCCGCCCCGCTCTCTTTCTTGCCGGCTTCATCTTCAGGGCTTTCGGTGAAGTACTCTTTGAGCTCTTTGCCGGGTTTGAAATACGGGACGCGCTTGGCCGGCACGTCTACGGGTTCGCCGGTCTTCGGGTTGCGCCCGCGCCGTGGACCGCGCTCGCGAGTGCGGAAGCTGCCAAATCCACGTAGCTCAACCTTTTCGCCCTTGTGGAGCGCGCCGATTATCGATTCAAAGACCGTTTCGACTATCACTTCGGCGTCGCGCTTATTTAATTCCGCGGCGCGAGCCACTTCTTCCACGAGTTCTGCCTTAGTCATCTGTCACCTTTTGCCGCTAAACCTCCGCGGTAAATTGGATTATTGAATTCACTGGATGTGCCTCGGCGGCCATTGCCCGGCGCAAGCGGTTTATCGCTTTAGCAGGTCGCGGGCCTGACCTGACCGGCTGACATTAAGACTTTGTACCAAATAAACTGCAGGCACGCAAAAGTATCTACGGTAAAGGGCTAGAAATCAAGTCCTTAGTAGGGCGCGCGCCCTGTTATGCCGGTCGCGGTAGTAGCGGTCACAGTTGCTTGTTGCCAATGCCGATGACCATACTCTACAATTCGACGCGAGCAAATCGAGGATTTTTCAAGAAAGCCAATGGCCTTTCCAGAATCGACCCGTGTAGAACTCCCTATTCTTCAAGAGCTAGATGCCACGGGCGGCAGCGACCAGTTGCGTTATATATATGACCGTCTTGTTCGCTACTTTCCGCAGCTTACGCCCGAAGATATCAGCCGTCGCGCCCCGAGCGGTCGAAGCGGCTGGCACAGGGTCGTGCAGCGCGCGGGCCGCCAGTTGATAGAGAAGGGCGAGCTAAAACGCGAAGGCGCTCGCTGGATGATAACGACAAAGGGTCGCCGGCGCATCGATGACGAGGCCATGCGCCCGATAGCCGCCGCGGTCACCGCCGGACCGCCGCGCGCCGTCTCTCACGCCGAGGCGCAAAGTATGCTCGTCGAGATAGGCCATATGCTCGGCCGCCATGCCCAGGCGGAGTTCGATTACTATGACGTGGTGTGGCGCGATAGCGAAACGGCCCCGCGCCTGAGCCACGTCTTTGAAGTGCAGATAGCGGGCAGCGTCGACAGCGCGCTCACTCGTCTCAAGCACGCCTACGACGCGCAACGCTCGCGGCTCTTTCTGGTCGTAGCCGACGAGCGCGCCGCCCGGTTTGCCGGCCGCCGTCTTACGGGATCGTTCCACGAGATATGGGACGAGGTAGTCTTTATCGGCATAGGCGAGCTGAAGCGCTTTTACGATACGCTCAAATCAAACAGCGAAATGATCGAAAAGCTTATCGCGCGCGACTGACCTGGCGACCTATATTATCCATGAGTTAATGATGAGCACGCCGTTACGCCGACAATACCTTGAGATCAAGCGCCGCCATCCGGGCATGATCTTGCTGTTTCAGATCGGCGATTTCTACGAGACTTTTGATGAAGACGCCGAGACGCTCGCGCGCGAGCTTGGCGTGGTGCTGACGCGCAAGTGGTTCGGCAAGGGCAACGCGCACCCGCTCGCGGGCGTGCCGGTCCGCTCGCTCGACAGCCATCTGGCCAAGCTTATAAACCGCGGCTACAAGGTCGCGATCTGCGATCAGGTCACCCCGCCCGGCAAGGGGCTAGTCGAGCGCGAGGTCACGCGCATCATTACTCCGGGGACGGTCGTCGAGCCGGGCCTGCTCGAAGGCCGCGCGAATAATTACCTCGCGAGCCTCGTCATCTCCGACCGGGTGGCGGGGCTTGCCTACGCCGACGTCACCACGGGCGAATTCCGCGCGACCGAGCTTGACTCGACCGACGCCCTCGCGGAGCTTGAGCGCATAGCGCCGGCCGAGCTGCTCGTGCCGCGCAGCCTCGATGCGCCCGCGCTCGAAGTCCGCGCGTTGACTCGCGTCGATGACGAGATGGTTTCGCCCGCGCGCGCGCGCCGCGCGCTGCTGGAGCAGTTCGAAGTCGCCTCGCTCGGCGCATTCGGCATCGAGGATTGCCCGCTTGCCATGCGAGCGGCCGGCGCACTCGTCGCTTATCTAAATGATTCGCAGCCGGAGGCGCTGCGCAATCTCGACGATCTGCAAAGCTACACGACCTCTCATTTCATGCGGCTCGACGCGCAGACCATAAGAAACCTTGAGATATTCCAGGGGTGGGATTTCACGGGCGGCGCGCCCACCGGGTCGCTCGTGTCGACAATAGACCTCACGGCGACGCCCATGGGGGGCCGCCTCTTGCGACGCTGGCTCAGGCACCCGCTGCTCGATCTCACGGAGCTTCGCTCGCGACAAGACGGGGTCGAGTGGTTCTATAAGCACGAGCGCGTGCGCGATCAGGTCCGCGCGTCGCTCGTCGATGTGCTCGACCTTGAGCGGATGCTCGGCCGCATACGGCGACGAATTGCCGTGCCCTACGAGGCATTGGCGCTTTCTGAAAGCCTTCGCCGCGTCGCCGAAGTGCGCGTCTCGCTCGAAAAAGGCAAATCGCCCGCCGTCTTCCTGGACCCGCTCGAAGATTGTCACGACGTCGCGGAATTTATCGAGCGCGCCATATCGGACCGTCCGCCGTCGGATTTCGAGCGCGGGGGCATACTCCGCCACGGCTTCTCCGAAGAGCTTGACGAGTTGAGGACGATGCTGACGGGCGGCCGCTCGTTTCTCGCCGACCTGGAAAAGCGCGAGCGAGAGCGCACCGGCATCCGCTCGCTCAAGGTCGGATATAACAAAGTCTTCGGCTACTACATAGAGGTCAGCAAGCCGAACCTGCGATTCGTTCCGGCTGATTACGTCCGCAAACAGACGCTCACGAACGCCGAAAGATTCTTTACCCTTGAGTTGAAAGAGCACGAGTCTCTTATCGCGAACGCGCGCGAGCGAATACTTGAGCTTGAGACGAGCCTTTATCGCCGGGTGCTAGATGAGATCAGCCGCCATCACGAGCGCATAAGTCGCACAGCCGCGGGGCTCGCCGTAGTAGACCTCTACAGCGCGCTCTCGGAGCTGGCGGCGCGCCACGGCTACGCGCGGCCGGTTCTCGATGAAGGCGACGAGATCGTGATCGTAAAGGGGCGCCACCCGATGATCGAGCAGATGATCGAGCGCCGCCAGTTTGTCGCAAATGACGCGCGGCTCTCTAATCAAGAAGTACAGATCATGCTGCTGACGGCGCCGAACATGGCGGGCAAGTCCGTCTACCTGCGGCAGGTCGGTCTCATATGCTTGCTCGCGCAGATAGGCAGCTTTGTGCCGGCAGCCTCGGCCCGGCTCGGCATAGTCGACCGCGTATTTACGCGCATAGGCTTGAACGATTATACCCTGCGGGGCCATTCGAGCTTTATGATAGAGATGATCGAGACGGCGCACATTCTGCGCCATGCCACGGCGCGCAGCCTCGTGCTGCTCGACGAGATAGGGCGCGGCACTTCTACGGCCGACGGCCTGGCGATTGCGCGGGCGGTCATCGAGTACCTGCACAACCAGCCGCGGGTCGCGGCAAAGACAATGTTTGCCACTCACTACCACGAGCTGACGGACACGGCGAGCTACCTGCCTCGCGTGCGCAATTTTCACGTCGCTGTCTCTGAGCGCGGAGGCAAGGTGCGATACCTGCATCGCGTGGAGGAGGGAAGGGCGGAAAAGAGTTTTGGCATATACGTCGCGCAGATTGCGGGCTTGCCCAAACCGGTGATTCGTCGCGCCGGTCAGTTGTTAAACGGGCACGAGCAATCGGCGGGCGGGCGGGCGAAGGCCGCCGATAAGAAGACGCGCGAGCGATCAACGGAACGCACCGATTTAATCGAATCGCTCGCGAAGCTCGACGTCAACGAGATGAGCCCGGTCGAAGCGCTCACCGAGCTTTATCGCCTGCAGCAGTTGGCGAAAAGTCCGAAGAAATAACAGCGCGAAATAATTGCCTATCTGCTCGGCCTCGCCTCAAAGAGCTTAGTGATGAATTCAGGCTCGCGCGGCTCGGGACGCATCGTTTCGCCTTTTGCTATCATCCACCGGTGAATCCACGAAAGTCCCTTCTGTACCTGCGCGTCGGGCAGCTTGTAGGCCGGGTCCTTGAGGGCTTCATCGAGCGTTATAAAGCGGTAGCCGCGCTTCTTGATCATACCGGCTAAATCGCCAAGGTGGTCCGCATTCAGCTCGTTTGCGTGAAGCAGAAGCGTTTGCCTTACCTCGTACCCGAGCCCGTCGCGCGACAGCTTCTCGAAGAAATCGAAGATCTGCTCCATGTATGAGATATACGAATCGACGATTCTCTTCATCCCGGCGCGGTCGCCTCGCGCCTTGGCTCTCGCGTAGACGTCGGCGAATATGTAGTCGTTATTGTCTATCGTGACCGGCGCGATGGTGTAGCCGCGGCCCGCGAGAAACCCGTCGAGCGCCTTCTTGTATTCGGGCGTCGGGCCCGTTCGCAATTGCGTATGCCGAAAGTATCTGAGCTTCATCCCGCGCGCGGCCAGCAGCCCGCTCGTGACTCGCTCCCCGCGCACGACGTCCTGCTTGTACTCTTCTATCGACGCGCGGTCAATCGCTATATGCGAGTAGGTGTGATTGCCAAGGTCATGCCCCGCGTCAAGCCACATCTTCAAAAGCGCGGTGCGCCGGGCCGTTTCCGATTCGGGCCGCAGCTTGAATTCGTTGACGAAGCCGATAGCGGGAATGCCCTGGACCTTGATCGCGGCCAGCAGCTTTTCGGTTATGTACCGCATCTTCAACAGGTCGCCGTGCGTGGCCGGCAGATCGTCGAAAGTCACGGCCACCTGGCGGTCGACCTTGCTTTCGGTCTGGGGCGACTCGGCGGTCACCGAACAGGCCGGCGTCAATAAACAGATCGATATTGCGAAAAGCAGAATCTTGATTCTCATACCTTCAACCCCCGTATGAAGTCTGCCGCGATGATCTATTGAACGCCGGAGCCGGCTACCGGGTCGATTTATTCTTCGACCTGATGTCCGCTTTCCGAAAGCGCGAGGACGGCCCGTTCAAGGTCGCCTTCTTTTATAAGAATATAGTCGGTGTCGAAGGTGGAGATCGCGAAAAGGCTTATACGGCTCTCTGCGAGCGGCGCGGCCACCGACAGCATAACGCCGGTCAAAGAGAAGTCGAGCGGCCCTTCGACCTTCAGGCTCCGCCAGCCGCGCTCACTCTTGACATGGTCCGGGACCAGCTCTTCGGCGCATACGATTGAAAGCTCGTCTCTCGTCCTCGTAACCGAAAAGAATTCGCCCGCCGTCGCCCACGCCGGGATACTCGCGCCGGCCTCAAGCCTGCACACCGCGAGCCGGTCGGAGGTGACCGCGAGCTTTAACCGGCGCTCTCGCATGCCAGCACTCAAGATTGCGAGAACGAGCGATTGAACAATTCCTCAATCGCGCGCTTGCCGTTCTCTTCGAGAAACCTTGTGCCCGTGCCGGTGAAATGTATGTGCGAGATGACCGGGTCGTCACCGGCTTTACGCTCTACCCATTCGGTATCGTTCCAGGTACACCACGCGTTACGCTTCTGGTCGAAAACGTGAAGGGGTTTGTTGCAGAGCTTTGCGAACTCCGCGCCCCAGCCCGTGCCGCCCTTGACCGTGTTGTTATCTAAAATCTCGCCGATTACATATATCTCCTGGCCGCTGTTGATCTGATACCAGATGCTCTGCAGGAGCTTTCGAAACGTGGGGCTGTCGCTGTAGCGGCGATTCATGAGCCGCGAGACGTATTCGAGGCTCACGTCGCCGTTCTTCAGCTCTTCGTGGTTCAGCATCCTCAGCCCCCGCTGTCGCGCGATGTTATGCCCGTCGAAGGTGAAGTTCACTTCTTCGATGCCATGGCGCTCGGCCGCCTCCCCGAACTCCGCTTCCGCCCCTTTGGCCCCTCCGCTAAAGAGTATGTAGTCTTCTTTATTCATTAAGGATTCCTTCCTTAAACCTTTTCGATTCTTTATACCCTGCATGAAGAGAAGCTTTTGCCCCACACAGGTAAACTCATAGGCTACCATGCCGGGCGTGTTTCTTGAAGGCGAGCCGTGGTTCAGGCGGGGAGCACGTAGAAGAGCACGGCGAAGTAATGACAGATGCTGCCGGCCATGACAAATAAATGCCAGATGGCGTGGTTATAAGGGATGCGCTTGCAGGCGAAAAAGACGATTCCGACGGTGTAGAATATCCCCCCGGCCAGCAGCCACATGAGCCCGGCGGTCGGGACTGCCGCAAGCAGCGGCTTGATGACGATAATCACCGACCAGCCCATCAGGACGTATATCAACGTCGAGGCTATCTTGAAGCGGTCGACGTTGAACAACTTGAACAGCACGCCCATGATCGCCATCGTCCACACAATCGCGAAGAGCGTCCAGCCCCAGAAGCCCTTGAGGTTGACGAGCGTAAACGGCGTGTAAGTCCCCGCGATGAGCAGGTAGATCGCCGCGTGGTCGAGCACTTTGAGCAATCTTTTGAGGTGCGGCCTCCGGAAGCTGTGATAGAGCGTCGAGGCGGTATAGAGCAGAATGAGCGTGACCCCGAAGGTCGTGCAGCCCACGATGTGAAGCGCCGTGCCGTGAAGGATGCAAAGCACTTCCATCACCATGAACCCGACGACGCTGAGCGCGAGCCCTATGCCGTGGGTGATGCTGTTTGCAAGCTCCTCGATGAAAGATTGATGTTCCCAGGTCGCCATGTAGTTTTGCCCTGTTGAAGTCTCTATCTCATATGCGGTCTCAGTTGCTCTATCCGCAGGCTGAGTTCGGCGGCCGTCAGATGGCGATACTGCTCAGGTATCATCTCGCGCGACGTGGCCTCGCGCGCCGCGACGAGCATCTGGTACTCGACCGCCATCTCGTCGCGAGCGGGGCTGAACTCCTTAGCCACCTGTTCCAGATCGCCCTGCGCCACCGCCGCGCGCCCCGCCATGCGGGCCACGCGGCGGGTGCGTATGAGAATCGATTCGATGTCCGCGCCCGAAAGCGTCAGCTTGCTCTTGGTGATAGGCGACCAGTCGGTCACCTCGTGGTCTATCTTGTTCTTTCTGAGCATGGCGTCGATTATCGCCTGCCGGTCCGATTCCGAGTCCGGGTAGAAGAGCGATATGTGCTCTTCGGCGCGCCCCTGTCGCTTGAGGTCGATAGGCAAAAGGTCGGGGCGGCTCGTCATCAGTATCCACAAAACGCGCCCGCGATTCCGCGTGTCGCCCATGGCCGCCGCGAGCTTTGAAAAGATGCGCGCGTCTACGCCCGAGTCCCCGCCCGATTCGCGGCTGCCCAGAGTGGCGTCGGCTTCGTCTACGATCACGACTATCGGCGCGAGCGTCTGAAGCAGGTTCAGAATCTTTTCAAGGTTGGCTTCGCTCGACCCGACCCACCGCTCGCGAAAGTTCTTAAACGCGACGACGTTCAGCCCGCAATCGTGCGCGAAGCACTCCGCGAGAAACGTCTTGCCCGTGCCCACCGGCCCGGATATGAGTATGCCCATGGGCGCTTCCTCGGTGTTGCCCGACCGGATCGTGTCGGCTATCGAGCGCAGGTAAGTCTTTGCCTTCTCCATGCCGCCGACCGCGTCCAGGCCGAACCGCGGCTGCACGAATTCGACAAGCCCCACGGTCTCGGCCTCGATCAGCTCTTTTTTCTTCTGGCGGACGCGGTCGAGCGAAAGCCCTTCGCGCTCGGCGGCACTGCTGCGGAGTAGCGAGTTGAGGTGGACGCGGTTGAGCCCCGACGTCATCAGCGACAACTGCTCGTCGGTCGCGTCGGTCTTGAGCTGCGGCAACTGGCCGCGCATGTGGCGGATGAATTCGAGCCGCTCCGCGTCGTCGGGGTAGGGGATGTCGATGGCCGCGAGGCGCGAGTTCTGCCTTATGCGCGGGTGGACCTCCGCCAGGCTCTCGGCGACGAGGATGACGATGTTGTCCTTCTTCAGCAACCGCGAGCTTGTTATCCACCGCTGAAACGTCACGAGGTTCGTCCGGTCCTCGCCCGACATGAAGCTCACGTCGCCGGACGGGATTATCGTGTCGAGGAAATTGACGATGACGGCGACCTGATCGCCGTAAAGCAGGAAGTGCTCTATGAGCGGGAGCGCGCGCGCCGGGTCTTTTGGCAGCTGTTTTATAGCGTCCCGGCTGGCGAGCGGGTCCGAGACGCGCAGCAGGGCGGCGAAGGCGCGCTGGGCGTCGTCGGAGCCAAAACTTATGCCCTGGCTGCGGTTGTATATGAGCAGGTGCTTCGTGCCGACAAGCTCGCGCTGCAGGTAGTTGGGCAGGCTTATATACTCCGAGCCCGAACGCACGAGATCGTATATGTTGTTGTAGAGGAGAAAATGGCTGGACTCTCCCGCGTAGTACTTGCGTGCCATCTTCGCCGCCCAGCCGGGCAGCTGATCTATTTCGTCAAGCAGCAGTCTGGTTCTTGTCAACATAAGTATGGGATAAGGTGAAACCTTGAAACCGGCTCCGGGAGCCGGTTACTGGCGTTGCGCTATCGGAGGACGCCGGCCCTCGGTCGAAGTCCGCTCGCTGATGTCGAGCTGGTTGAGGACCGGGGCCGTCTCGTCGAGTATCTCTTTGGTCATCTCGATAGAAGAGAGCAGCGACTCGAAGTCTAAAGACGATATGCTTTCGGGCGTGGGCATGGTAATGACCTGGTCGTTTACGAGCCCGAAGAAGCTCTCGATGGATTGGAGCTGCGCCTCGACGCGCTTCATCGAGCGCTCGATGTCGTCGTAAGTCCGCATCCGCTTGCGCAGGAAATCCAGGTGCGTCTCGTAGAGCCTCCGCGTGTCGTCGTCGGGCGCGGTGGCTATCGACCGCTCCGCTTGCTGCATCTGATTGTTTATGGTCTGCCGGTTGATCGAGCGCATGTGGTTTTTGCGCCGCCGGTAGGTGTCGAGCAGGTCGACGTAGGATTCCCAGTAAATGTCGAGCATCTGGATGCGTTCGGGGATCTCGGTGACGTGCGTGAACTTCTGGTAGTTTTGATAAATCTGGTTCTTCATCCAGCGCAGGTACTCGACCGCCTCGCGCTCGCGCGGGTCGAACGTCTTGATCATTTCTTCGCGCCGCTGCGAGCGGTCGGCAAGCTGGCGCTGGCGCGCGCGCTGGTCGACGAGCCTGCGATAGCCGGGCGTGTTCGGCACGCTCGCCAGGTAGAGCGCTTCGCCCGCGCCGGCTATGGCGAGCGGCAGCCACCAGAAGAGCCAGGCTATTATGCCGGGGTTCGTCGAGGCGAAGACCGCCATCGCCACCATTATCACGAGCGCCCATATGTTGAGCGGCTCCTTGAACGCCTCTTTGAAGTAATTGACCTTTTCCGGCATATCTCTTTCAGGGCCAGGCGACGAAGGCTGAGTTAGAGACACCGTACTCAGTCTTCAAGTCCTCACTCCTATTCGAGCGCTTTG
This sequence comes from Blastocatellia bacterium, assembly GCA_963832205.1. Lineage (GTDB taxonomy): Bacteria > Acidobacteriota > Blastocatellia > UBA7656 > UBA7656 > DATBMY01. Next base: position 191,935 of record CAWHTK010000025.1, read on the forward strand.
GCCTTGTCTGACGGCCCGAGCGATTTCTCGGCGCCCTCGCGCTCGATTGAAGGCGGGGGCGGGACTGACGAAGTGTGCTCCGTGGCGACTCCCATCTGGCGCTTGTAGGCGGTCAGCGTATCCTCGACCTGTATGTTGAGCGATTCGCGCTCTATGTCGGCTATCTGAGATTCGATGCCGCCGGTCGAAAGCTCCATCTTCGCTTCGGCCGCGGCCGCCCGCCGCTGTATGCGCTCGCGCATCTCGTCGAATGTGCCCGCGTCGTCGCCGATTTTGAACGTGGCCATAGTCTGCGCGAGCTGCTCCTGCATCTTCGCGGCTTTCGCTTCGTTGACGAGGCGCTGGGCTTCGGCCGTGCGCTTTCTGACCTGGAGAATGTAATTATCGAGGAATTTCCTGGCCTGCTCGGAGGCGGCGCGCGCCGTCACTAGCTCGGCCTTGGCGCGGTCGAGCGACGCCTGCTTCTCTTGTAACGCTGTTATGTAGGTCTTGGCGATGTCGTCGCGGCCCTGCTTGATGGCCGCCTTTACCTTGGAGTCGTAATCTACGATCTCTTTTTCAAGCGTGGCGGCTTCCTTCTGGAGCATCTTTTCAGTGGCCATCACCTGCGCTACGTTGCTCTGCATCTGCGGAACGCTCTCGCGCATGTCGCGGATAGTCTGCTGAAGTATCAGCTCGGGGTCTTCGGCCTTCTCGATCAATCCGCCGAAGACGGAGCGGAAAAGCCGCTTCAATCTATTCCACATCTCGCCTCCTATCCTCGCCTTTCAACTGAATTTTTCATAAGTCTATCATAACAAGTGCGAACCGGAAATTTAATCTAATCTGCCGCGGCTTAAAGCAACTGAAAGCATACGCCGCGCGGCGGCTCAAGGTTCTCGGGACGACCGGTTTGCGCCCGCCCGCCCTCAAAGCTATAACAGGAGTAGGGGCCGCGAGCCAGGGCTCGCGAACGGACGATTTGAAATCGTAGGTTTGAGGCGTTGCACGAGAAGTGTGACGATGAGAGTCCCGTAGGGACGCGATGTTTATAGAAGACAGCCTTCTGATAGACTCCTGAGCCCCGGAGGGGCGGCATATTACATCCCGCTCCTGACGGAGCTCTATTGCTATCCGCGACGGTTTCTATAAACATCACGCCCCTACGGGGCTACAGACTTCAGACTTTTTGTGCAAAGCCCAGGTTTGATATAAAAGAATCGCTGAAGCCTGGCTCCTGACCCCTGGCCCCTGCTAATATGTCGGTCGTTTGACCTTTGACAGAACCGGAGCTTTCTGACCTGATGGGTAGCCACACCAATGTTGACGCGCCGGAGGCGGCCGAAATGTCGCCCGCGGAGATATTCTCCCTCGTGCGTCATGACTTGAACATGGTCGAGCAGGAGTTAGACCGCCAGCTGTGCGACGCGTCGCCGGTCGTATCCTCGATTGCCCGCTACCTGCGCGAAGGCGGCGGGAAGCGCGTCCGACCGGCGCTCGTCTTGCTCGCGTCGAGGCTCGTTTCGGGCGAGGCGCCGCCGTCGGCCATACGCATGGCGGTCGTGATGGAGATGCTGCACACGGCGACGCTCGTTCACGACGACATAATCGACGAGGCGAGCATACGCCGCGGGCGGGCCTCGGCCAACGCGCAGTGGGGCAATGATCGTACGGTCTTGATGGGCGACTGGCTCTACATGACGGCCTTCGATTTGAGCCTGCGCGAGCGCAGCTTCGACATACTCGACCTGATGACGGGTATGACGAGGCTTATGGTCGAGGGCGAGATAATACAACTATCGCTCGTCGGCAACAGCCAGATCACCGAGGCCGAGCACCTGGACATCGTCCGAAGAAAGACGGCCCACATGTTCAGCGTGTGCGCGGAGGTCGGCGGCATCGTCGCCGGGGCGAGTCCGGAAGAGCGCCGGGCGCTCTCGCGCTACGGGATGTCGGCGGGAATATCGTTCCAGCTCATAGACGACGTGCTTGATTTCGTCTCTACCGAAGATAAGCTCGGCAAGCCGGTGGCAAACGACCTGCGCGAGGGCAAGCTGACCCTGCCGCTCATATACCTTATGGAGGAGGGGGACGGCGAGCACCGCTCGATGATAGAGGCCGTGATGCGCGAGCGCGGTTTTAACTCCGTTAAGCGCGAAGATGTGCTCGGGCTCATAGGCGAGCGCGGGACGCTGGCGCGCGCGCGCGCCGAAGCCGAGCGTTACGCCGTCGAGGCCGTCGAGGCCCTATCGATATTCGCGCCCTCACCCTACCGTCAGGCCCTCCTCAGCGTCCCCCGGTTTATCATAGAGCGAGAGATGTGATATTAATAAATCAGGCATCGGAGATCAGGGGTCAGGGGTCGGTGAACCCGGCATCCAAAATCCGCAATTTCAATTTCAGATAAGATTTCACCGACTGCCGATCCTGATCCCTGATCTCCGATGCCTGCCCCCTTACCATATGATGTATTGTGAACGATGCAATATAGATTTCACGGAGGGGCTGCGCTACTGCAAGTGGTGCGGCCAGACTCTCTTCGAGCGCCGCCGCCATACGAGCGAGCTCATGACGTGCCCGACCTGCGCGACCGCGATAAAGCCGGGGTGGGCTTTTTGCAAGAGCTGCGGCGGGCGGCTTGGTAGCCAGGAGCGCGAGGTCGTCAACGTCTACTGCCCGCGCTGCGGCACGATGAACGATCACGCCGCGCCGTCCTGCTCGATGTGCGGCGAAGACCTGACGCAAGATCGCCAGGAGGCGCAAGAACCGCAGGAGCAAGCCTCGACTTCTTTCATGCCGGGCTGCCCTTCCTGCGGCGAGTCGATTGATCCGGGCTCGACCTATTGCAAGGGATGTGGCTCGCCCGTCTATGCCCAGCCCGGCCCGTTCGGCGATTCCGCCTTGTTGTGCGGGGTCTGCAACAGCTACAGCCCCGTGGGCTCGACCAACTGTCGCGTCTGTAATGCGTCGCTGTTGCCCGGCGCGGGTCTTGACGCGACCGAACCCGAGCCGACCGAAGATAAACCGAGGACCTTGCCCGATCTCGCCGACCACCTGCCCGATCCACAGATGGACTCGGGGGCGGGAACCCGGCAGTTCGTATCGCCCGCCGCGGACGTAGAATCGGGCGCGCATACGATCGTATTCGTCGAATCAGGGGACCTCGCGGCTTCGCAGGACGACCTGCCCGAGGATCAGAAAGTGACTGCGGTCGTCGAGCCGAAGTCAGGCGCGAAGACAAGCGTGCTTTCGGGAGTGGCCGGGGCCAAATCCGAGCTGCCTCCGCCGACCGCCGCTTTCAAAAAGTCGAGGACCACAAGTCCGGTCGAGGGGCAGGAAGGAGCCGGAAAATCCTCGACGGAGGCGCCCGCAGTCCGATTCCGCCGCGACTGCCCCGCCTTCGCAGGATCTGCCCGCGCCCTTCGTCACGCGACTCGATCTCGGCAGCGTCGATCACCACGAGGAGGCAGCGAGAGGGCCGGACCGGCGACGAGCCCGCAGCCGGAGACCGCACGATTGTTTTTGGTTCTGAATCCGTGGTCCCGCCGGCATTTTACACCGATGCCGATATTGCGTCGGAGGCTGAAGAGGCTGCCGAGATAAATGATCGCGCCGGCACGGCCGCTATCGACGATGTCGTAGAGCCGCCCGCGAGCGGCTCCGGCACTCGTGAACACGTGACGCCCGCGGCAACCGCGCCGCACGCCGAACCTGCCCGAGTCGAGCCCGACGTGAAATCAGGTGAAGGCTCTCCGGACTATGTGCAAAGCAGTGTGCCTTCGCCATCCGAGGCCGCCGCAAAAAGTAAGAACGGACCGGTCATATTATCCACAATCGTGGCGTTGATAATACTCGCCGCCGCCGCTTATGCCGTGTGGTGGTATGCGCTCGGGGGCAGGCCCGCTCCTCCACCCGCGCCTTCAACCCCGCCTGTGGCCGAACAGCCCGCCGCGCCTTCGACGCCTGCTCGACCGGCGGCGCCCGCCGTGCCCGAGGGAATGTTGCTTGTCGAAGGCGGGTCTTACATGGTTGGCCGCGACGACGGCGATGAGGTCGAGAAGCCGGCGCATACGATTCAGCTCGCGCCGTTTTATATCGACCGCACGGAAGTGACCAACGCCGAATACAAGAAGTTTATCGATGCGACGCGCCACAACCCGCCCTCGAACTGGTTAAACGGGACATATCCCGACGGGCGCGCCGCGTACCCGGTGACCGGCGTGACCTGGCAGGATGCCGCGGATTATGCCGCCTGGTTGGGCAAGCGTCTGCCCACCGAAGCTGAATGGGAAGCCGCCGCGCGCGGCAAGAACGGACTGAAATACCCCTGGGGTAATGACTGGGCGAGAGACCGCGCCAATATCGGCGCGGCCAACGACTCGCCCGCCCTGGATAAGTATTCAGAATCGATTATGGAGGTCGGCCGTTTCCCGCAAGGGGCGAGCCCGGCCGGCGCGCTCGATATGGTTGGCAACGTATGGGAGTGGACCGCCAGCCGCCTCGAGCTTTACCCGGACAGCACGGCCTCCCTGCCCAATTCGGTCAAGAGGAGTCCGGAAACGTATCGCGTCATGCGGGGCGGCGCTTACGACGGCGATAGTTCTCATACCAGCTCCTATCGCGGCTTCCTTGAAGCGGACAAGCCTTTCCCGAAGGTTGGCTTTCGCTGCGTGAAAGACGCGGGTCGGTAATCGGTCTATCTCGATTAGCAAATTTGCTGTTTAAAATCTCAAATGCCGCTCCACCGACTATCGATCACCGCCCCGCGGGAGCCGGCCACCCGTCCCTGACCATATGAGATTAAGCGAAAAGACCGGAGCGTTATGCGCGGTTGTTGCCGCCCTACCGATCCTCATAGCCTCGGCGCTCGCCCTATCCGAGATAGATTCATATTTCAGCTCGCAGGCCGCTCGTCAACTCGAAGGCAATGCGCGCGCGGCCCTTTCCATATACGAAAAGCGATTGGTCGAGATGCGAACCGCCGCGCAGGGGCTCGCCGACGAGATCGCGGCCGTCGCGCTTGTGGGCGGCGAAAACCAGGAGCAGGCCGCGGCTGCCGCCCGCCTGCAGGACATACTCCGCCGCGCGCAGGACGCCTACTCGCTAGACCTGCTGGTGGTGGCGGACCCGCAGGGGCAGGTGCGCGCGCGCCATAACGGAAGGCCGGCGGCGGGCGAGACGCTGCTTGCGCCTGACGACAAACACTTGCTCGTCAACCTGGTGCTGTCGGGCGACGGCCAGAGTGTCGCATCGGGCATAATCGAGCGCGGCGCTCGCTACTCCCAGCTTGAGCTTGGCGCGATAGTAGAGGCCGGACAGGCCGAAGGCCCGGCGGGCGATCAGGCATTGATGGTCGAGGCGGCGTCGCCGATACTCAACGCCAATCGCGTTGTGGGCTGCGTGTTGATCGGGCAGATGCTCAATACATATTTCATGCCGCGGCCGGGCGCGGGTTCGAGCTTTCCCGCGTCGCTGCGCGCGCCGCTCGTGGTCGAGATCAGACAGGCATTCGAGCGCGGGGCGGATGAAGACGCCGGCGTGCTCATCGCGATGGCGGATAAAGTGGTAGCGTCGAGCATCCCGCCCGCAAAGGGCGCGCAGGACGGCAGGCAGTTGCCCCCGCTCGTCGGCGCGGCGCGCGCGGCGCGGGCGGGGCGCTCGACGCTCAGGGAAGGCGGGCGCGAGTATGAAGTGGCGTGGCAGCCCCTCAAATCTCTCGACGGCGCGGAACTGGGCGCGATAGGGGTTGCGCAGTCTAAGGACTCTTTTAGCGGCCCGGTCAAATCGGTGCGCGCGACCTTTATAACCGTAGGGGTCATAGCTGTGCTCGTCGCCGCGGCGGGCGGGTTTCTTTTCGGGCGCGCGCTCGCGGTTCGTATAAACGATTTGAGGGAAGTGACCGCCCGCTGGAGCCTTGGCGATTTGAGCGCGACGGCCAGAGACCGCGACCCGATGATGACGCGATGGGTGCCCTCTTTTATAACGCGCGACGATCTGACCCGGCTCGCCGAACAGATGGAAGAACTCCGCCAGAGTTTTCGCCAGGCCATAGAGAGATTGCGCAGGCGGTGATGAGACATCTTTTTATTTGCGTGGCTTGAGCCCGACGTGTTGTGTAAAGCCTCGCTACTGCTATAATCGTTCGCGAGTGGACTGCTGCCGGAGAGACGGTGATGCAAGTCTTTATCATAATGCCTTCCTCAATAAATCAGGCCGCCCATCTGGGCAATCTCGAAAAACGCATGGAGGTTTCTTTATGAAAGTCAGGCACACGATTATGGCGATAGCTCTGTTCGCCATCGCCGCGCCGGCCTTTGAGGCTTCGGCAACCGCACGCGCCCCTCAGGAAAGCGCCGGCCAGACCGGCGTATCAACCACCACGCAGGAAACCAAGCCCGCCACGCGGCGCACGCCGGCCGCGCCGCAAAAAGCCGCGTGCTGCCGCCACGGGCATACCGACCGGGGTCGAGAACTGTTTGAACCGCCTCGCGACGCTTGCGGCGGCGGACCCGCTGCCCGATTACGAAGGACAGCCGTCCGACATAATCAATAACGGGCTGATGTGGAATGACCCCAAATCGAAATGCTCGATTGGCGACGACGCCAACAGGCGAAAGCAGCTCTTCGAGCTTTCAAACCACTGGCGCATGAAACATGCCGACGAGGTGCGCTCGATGCTGCGAGACATGGGGGCGACCGCCGAATCTACTAACCGGTAATCTTCGCGCGCCCCTGATCCTCTCAGGCGCGCGCCGGGCGAGCATACTGCCCTGCGCGCGCCTGAGTCGCCTGCCGCTCTGCTTGACACACCCGCTCCCGCTCGGCTAGCTTATTTTTACCCCGCTAAACAATGAAAGCATCTGTTACATCAGCTATAAGAAACCTGCTGGCGCTCGCCGTCTTATGCTGCGGTGTGGCGCTGACGGGTTGCAGCCTGATTTCGGGCGACGCGAAGATTGACGAGGGCATAGTCATCGCGCCCGGCGAAAAGATCGAGATACGCGCATCTACGGCGCTCGTCGCATCGGTCCTCGCCGAGGTCAAACGCGGCGACCGGCTCGACATCCTCGAACAGGTCCAGGTCCGAACGCCCACCCGAATAGAAGAGTGGTACAAGGTCAAGACGAAAGACAATGTCGAAGGCTGGATCAGGGCGAGCTCCGTCGTCAACAAGACCGTGATAGATAAGATCGACGAGCTCTACGAGAAATCTAAGCCGATCCCCTCGCAGGGCGAGGGCCACACAAAGGTACAGACGCCGCTGAGGATCGAGCCCGGCGGCGACCGCATCACTTACCTGAACAAGCGGACGCCGGTCGAGATAGTCGGCAAAGCGCGCACGCAATTCAAGCCGGAGAAGCAGGAAGGCGGGGAGAGCGAAGAGACCGAAGAGCCTGAAACCCGCACCGTCCTCTGGTATCAGGTGCGGCTGCCCGAATCCGAAGTCATACGCGCGGGCTGGGTGGGCGCGCAGCAGATTCAACTGGACGTGCCCGAAGAGATACTCCACCTCGAAGGCGACGGCCGCCGCTTTTCGGGCTGGGTCGTCTTCGATCAGACGTCGGTCCCCGGCGCCGAGCCCAAGAATAATTACATAGCGATGATGCGCAGCTACGAGACCGAAGGCCCCGTGGATTTCACCAGGCTCTGGATACTGCACTACTCGTTAAAGTATAAGCGTTACGTAGGCGCGTCGATCAACCAGGCGACCGTCGAAGACGGGCTGCGCGGGGTGCTCCCCGTTACGCTTACCAGCCAGGGTGCCCGCAAGGGGTTCACCATCCTTGAACTCGACGAGAACGGCAAGCCCGTACCGGCCGAATACGAAATCAACCGCGCCAACTCGTCTGAGGTGAGCGTGCGCCGGATCACTCCAAAAAGGCAGATAAAGAAACCGCCCGCCCGCGCGGCCTCGCCGCGATAGGCGGGCGCGCCGCTGATAATCTCTTCCGGAAGAGAATCCCTTTGCGTATAGTTTGTCCTTAATGGAACACGATCATTCGCCCGAAGCGATAAGTGAGCGGCTGCATTCGGGGCCCGTCCATAGTTACCTCCGCGACTGCATATACGGCGGCATAGACGGCGCGGTAACGACGTTTGCCGTCGTCGCCGGGGTCGTCGGCGCGAACCTTTCGCCGAGCGTCATCCTCATAATCGGCCTGTCCAATATCATCGCCGACGGCTTCTCGATGGCCGCCAGCAACTACATCGGCACGCGCACAGAGCAGGAACAGCTCAAGAAACTTGAGCTGATCGAGCGCCGCCACATCGACAGGTTCCCCGAAGGCGAGCGCGAAGAGGTACGCCAGATATTCGCGGCCAAGGGATTCGAGGGCGAGGACCTGCGCCGCGTAGTAGAGTTGATGACCTCGGATCGCGATATATGGGTCCGGACCATGCTGACTGAAGAGTACGGACTGCCGCAGGAGGTGCGCTCGCCGTGGTTTGCGGCCGTGGCCACCTTCTGCGCATTCCTGGTTTGCGGGATGGTGCCGCTCATGCCTTTCATCTTCGGCATGAGCGGCGCGTTCGAGGTGGCGGCGGCGCTTACGGCCCTGGTCTTCTTCGCCATCGGCTCGGTTAAGAGCCGGTGGACTACCGCTTCCTGGGCAAGGTCGGGGCTTGAAACTTTAACGCTCGGAGGGCTCGCCGCCGCGCTGGCATACATCGTAGGGATACTGCTTCAAGGTCTGGCGTGATAGTGACTCGCTCCCGCCTCAGCACTGCCCGTCGCAGAAAGCGCCCCTGACCGAATAGAGCACTATGGCTACCGCGGCCGCGATGGCCACGCCGATGATGATCTTTGTTCTGGTCGAAAGGTTATGGCCCTGAACCTTCGTGACGTCAGGATAGTTGACGACGGTCGAGCTGCCCGTCTTTATGTCGGTCACGGTGAAGTTGTCATTGCTCGACTGGCTGACGTACCCCGACAGCTTCGTCTTATCGCGCAGCTTTAGCTCGACACGCGTGTCTTGCCCAACGCCGAGCTTTCGAAATCCCCTCGCGGACCTTTTCGGCCTTCTGCTCCTCTTTGCTCTTCTTTTCGGCGGCATAAGCAGGTCGAACGCCTGCCGCGGATGCGATCAAAGTCGCGCAAATCGCTATGATTAAAGTTCTCTTAAACAATCTTTTATCCTCCTGATTGAATTGCTAACGGCGATTACAGGGCAATCGCCGTTCCATCGAACTGTCCGGGTTAAACTCAAGAAACCGTTAAGCGATTGCCGCGTCAGGCAAAGACGAGCTAAAGGCATGGCCGTCTATAGACGGGTTATTGTTGCACCGGTGCGCGGCTCATCTGGCCGGCGTAAGCGTTATGTTGCGAAACTCGACGGGGCCGTGGTCCCCCTGAAGAAAGATCGGCCCCGGCGCGCTCTCGTCGCTGTCGAGCGCTCCGCCGGTGATGCCGGGAATCTCCCGATTGCATATGACCATGCGGCCGTTGACCACGACGGTCACGTGCCGTCCCACGAGCGTTATATCGAACGACTGCCATTCGCCCGGCGCGAGCGCGGCTTGCTGGCTGGGAGCCAGAAAACCATATATCCCCCCAAGATGATCGCTCGCGGGCTCAAGGCCAAAGGTGTCTTCTATCTGCACTTCATACCGGCCGCGCAGATAGACCCCGCTGTTGCCGCCCTTCGGATAGCGAAGCTCTACATGAAGTTTGAAGTCTTCAAATTTGGCTTCAGTCACAAGGTTGGCCCCGGACTTCGTGTTGGTCAAAACGCCCTTCACCGCCTGCCATTGACTCGTGCCGTTCCAGCGCCAGCCCTTCAGATCGGTCCCGTTGAAAAGCGATATGGGTTTGCCCCATTGCGGTTCGGCCGCGCGCCTGAGCAACGGAGCGCGCTTTGCGGTCCACTCGACACGGCTCCCCCTTTCGCTCATGGTCCAGCCCCGCAACACGTCGCCTTCGAGCTTGCCTTCAAACTGCATGTCCTCGCGGAACGATTCCCACTGCGGCGGGATCGAAAAACGCATCTGCCCCATCGGCGAACTCTATTTTCGATATAGGCCGGGCGCTTCCGGAGCGGCCGACGAAGCTGCCGACAAGCATCGCGCGCCCCGACTTTCTCACCTCCAGCCACGAAGGGTAGGATTGCGCGCCCGCGTTAACCGTAATATCCCACCGGCCGATAATGGCCCCCCGGGCGTCGCTTTCGGACTGGCCCGCGATACCGCTCGCCATGCCGAGCAGAAATATTAAAAACATGCTTCCGAGCATCCGAGGCATAACTTAGCTCCTTTTTTGGGCCTTATTTTTTCTGTACCCATTGATCGAGCGGGACCCACTTGCCCGCGCCGTCGCAATCAGCCGTGCATACTTCAAACTTATATACCGGATGTATCTCCCAAAGCGAAGCCCGCATCGGGTTCTTCCTGACTTCTTTGCCATCCGCGCAGGGGACATGGCTTGAGTCGAAATAGAGATGGCCGGTAACGCGGACCGGCAACTTGGCGGCGGCCACCTTCATTACGTTCGTATGCGTCCACGCGTCGGGACGCCCGTGCGGGCTCATCTCCGCGACCACTCCCATGCATTCGTTGGTCTCCTGGGGTGAGGCGACGAGCGTTATATGTACGTCGTGAAAAACTTCCCCGCCTGTGGTTATCTTGCAGTTGACGTTCTCTCCCCCCTCCGCGCGGGACTTCAATACGAAAGCCTTGAGCGTCACCTTCTTGCCTTCTCCGAGTTTGTTGTCTCCGATATTTTTGAGCGGTGTGCGGTCGGTCGTCGGTCCCTTTGGGCGCGGGCTGTTTGTATCGCCGAAGTTTATGCTCGTGTCGGCTTCCACCTTTTGCTGAAGCGTAATCAGGTCGTCGATGGTGATCGCTCTTGCGGTCCCGCCCGCGCAAAAATTATTCTTCGCGGCGTTTTGAGCGCCTTCGGGGCCGGTGCCCGAGCCTTGTAATCCGCACTGGGAATCTATCGCGGGCTTCTTGGTTGGCGGAGGGCTCGGAAAGTTAGGCTTTTTGCATGTGGGCTTGAACGGACCGGACTGGGGCGCGGCGCCAAGTACGTTGCCGAACAGAAAGACCAGGCAAACGGCGGCTAAAAGATAGAGTGATGATCTCATCTTAGCTTTCTCCTTATACTCTCTTTGTGGCTGAGAAAAGTAATCTTGCTGACGCATCGGATAGTGACACTGGTCGCCGTTTTAATCAACCGAGATCATCATATTAAGGTCGGGCGCGGCCTGGGATTAAACCTCGCGAAGCCATCGCGCTTCGTATATAACGTCGGCCGAGCCCGTGAGCGCGATAGTATTATCTTCCCTCCAGACGACCGTGAGCGGGCCGCCTTCGGTATGGACGCGGACCTCGCGGCCGGCCATACTGTTTAGCGCAGCGGCGACGGCCGACGCGCACGACCCGGTCCCGGATGAAAGCGTGTGCCCCGCGCCGCGCTCCCAGATCAATATCTCAATCTCGGAAGGCGATATGACGCGCGCAAATTCGACGTTCGCGCGGTCAGGGAATACCGGGTGGTCTTCGACGAGCGGGCCGATCTCCGAGAGGTTCACCGCCTTGAGGTCCGGCACAAAGACGACGCACTGCGGGTTGCCCATTGAAAGGCATGTGACTTCGAGCACGTCGCCCCCGATGCGCAAGGGGTAGCGCACCACGCGGTCGAGCGGGCGCTCCAGCGCCATGGGCACGTCTACGCTCGAAAATCGGGGCTCGCCCATGGCGAACTCGAAATCGAAATGGGTCCCGTCGCGCGCGACGAGCCGCCCGGTCTTGACGCCCGACGCGGTCGCTATCCTGATTTGCGGGTCGCCCCACAGACCTTTGTAATAAAGGTAAGCCGCAAGGCATCGGGTCCCGTTGCCCGAGACCCCGGCTTCGCTCCCGTCGGAGTTGAAAATACGCGAAGCGAAATCGGCGTCCCCGTGGCGCGCGCGGGTTACGAATATCAGCCCGTCGGCGCCCGCCCCGAAGTTGCGGCTGCACATCGCGCGCGCCATCTCGCGCGCGGCGCGGAGCGAAGAGACGTCTTCAACCTCCACGATCAGGAAATCGTTGCCCATGCCCTGCAATTTTGTGAATTCGATGCTCTCCACTTACCCTCCCGTCTGGATACGATTCGTTGCTTGACTATATTGGAACGGCCATGGTAACTTGCGCACTTCTCAGGCGAATAAAATATAAAACCAGCAGTCGGATTCAAAAGGAGCGTAAACCGTGGCAAGCCTTCAAGCTCGCAACCCTTTACGCAGTGCCCACCCGCTGATCGTAATAAACAAGATACTGTCGCTGACGGCATTCATCGTCCTGCTCGGGGCAGGATGGGTGGCCGTTTGCTATTTAAAGACAGAGATCAACAGCTACATGTACGGCCCCGCCCAGGCAGCGCCCTACCGCCCAGGGGTCGTGCAAGTCAGCGAAGCGGCGAGCGCGCATAAACCCTCGACGGTCCCGCTGGTCTATTCCTGTACGGGCGACCAGGAGCATTATCACACGCTCGCTCACATGCCCGACCGGTGCGAGCGCACGGCCCTGAGCGAGCAGGCCGCATTGCAGCGCGGCTTGAAACCCTGTCAGGTCTGCCATTCCCGCTAGAATTTGAAGTCACAGATTTGAGGTTATTGTATCCCGTCATCTGAGCAGGCGGCGCGGCATCTCTGCCTCTTCGAAATGCGAGTAGGCGCGCAACTGGCGGAAGCGCTCGGCTATCTCGTCGTGAGAGAGCCGCCGCATGCGCTCGCAGCCGAACTCTTCGACGTTGAACGACGCCATCACCGATCCATAAATTATCGCCCGCCTGATCGCCGCTTCGTCGGCCGCGTCGGCCGCCGCCAGGTAGCCCATGAAGCCGCCGGCGAAAGTGTCGCCCGCGCCCGTCGGGTCAAAGACCTCTTCGAGCGGGTAGGCCGGGGTCGCAAAGTAAGTGCTCTCCGTAAACATCGCCGCGCCGTATTCGCCCCGTTTTACGACGAGCCTTTTAGGGCCCATGGAGAGCACCCGTCGCGCCGCGCGCACGAGGTTGGCCTCGCCCGCAAGCTCGCGCGCTTCAGAGTCGTTTATGATCAGGAGGTCGATATGTTTGAGCATCTGCTCAAGCTCGGCGGGCGTGTTGTTGATCCAGTAGTTCATCGTGTCGGCGGCGACAAGCTTTGCCCCCACCTGCTTGCGCACCTCGACCTGGAGCGTCGGCTGTATGTTGCCCAGAAACAGGTACGGCGTTTCGCGCGCGCCAACCGAGAGCTTCGGCTTGAAGTCGGCGAAAACATTCAACTGCGTGTCGAGCGTGCGCGCGACGTTGAGGTCATATCCGTACTCGCCTTTCCAGTGGAACGAGCGCTGGCCGCTCACGCGCTCGAGGTCCGATATGTCAACTTTGCGCTCGATAAATACGGCCTCCTCCTCGGGGCCGAAGTCTTCGCCCACGACCGCCACGACCCGCACGTCGGTAAAAAAAGAAGCGGCGACGCTGAAGTAGGTCGCCGATCCTCCGAGTATCTTTTCCTTCTCTCCGAAAGGCGTCTTGATCGAATCGAACGCCACAGACCCTACGACGAGAACTGACATCTACGCTTTATCCTTTCGTTTTATCGCCCTCTTTCGCCGCGCCCTTCAGCTCGTCGAGCCGCGCCTGCGCCTTCTTGGCGAATTCGCTGGCGGGATACTTTTCGAGCATCTTTGTGAACTGCTCGGCGGCATCACTCTTCTTATCGAGCTTCAGGTAGGCTTCTCCCATCAGGAAGTGCACCTCGTCGGCGCGGGAAAATTCCGGATAGGTGTCGATGATTTCCTGCAGCCGGCTGCGCGCCCCTTCATAAGCCTTACGCTTAGTCAGGTAATAGCGAGCCACGTCCAGGTTATGTTTGGCCTGAATTTCGAGCGCTTCGTCCCTGAGCGGCTCGACGCGGCCGCGCGCAGGCCCCTGCGCCGCAACGCTTGCGCCGGTGAGCGCGACCATTAAGATAACGACGGTCATTCCGGCAATAAACTTCATGCCATTCACCTCAAGATCAACTTACGTACTTGCCTATGATGGCCTTGAGCTTCTCACGGGCGCCGGCCGGAATATTCTCCGGCGCAGTAATGATAGCATGTCGCAACGCGCGCGAGCACTTGCACTCGCGCTCGACGCCCGCGAGCCGCGCGACGGCCCCGGCTATCACCTTCTGCGCGTTCTCTATGTTGCGCGTCAGGTATCCGAGCACCATCTCTATCGTCACCGATTCGTGCTCCGGGTGCCAGCAGTCATAATCCGTCACGAGCGCCATGGTCGCGTAGCAAATCTCCGCCTCGCGCGCGAGCTTGGCCTCCTGAAGATTGGTCATCCCGATGATCGACATGCCCCACGAGCGATAGACCTCCGACTCGGCTCTCGTCGAAAATGCCGGCCCTTCCATGCACAGATACGTGCCGCCGCGGTGAACATCGACACCGCTCAAATCGGCTCTGGCGGCCTGTTCCATCACTTCGCACAGGTCGTGACACACCGGGTCCGCAAACGTCACGTGCGCCACTACGCCCTCGCCGAAAAAGGTCGAGGCGCGCCCGCGCGTGCGGTCGAAGAACTGATCGGGGAAGGCTATGTCCATGGGCTTCAGCTCTTCGCGCAGGCTGCCGACGGCGCTCGCCGATATTATCCGCTCGACCCCGAGCGTCTTCATCGCGTAGATGTTGGCGCGGAAAGGTATTTCGCCGGGGAGCAGCCGGTGGCCCCGGCCGTGACGCGGCAGAAACGCCACGCGCGTTCCCCCAAGCGTGCCCACTACGAATGCGTCCGACGGATCGCCGAACGGCGTGCTCACGCGCACCTCTTCGACACCGGTGAGCGCGTCCATCTGGTAGAGGCCGCTCCCGCCTATAACCCCAATCCTTGCTTGCGACAATTAATTATCCCCCCAGCTTTTTAGGACCGCTATCTTACCATCCTGCTCGACCAGCCGGCCAAGCGGCGTTTGCGGGTCGTGATAGAAAACGCAATTCCAGTTCTGTTCGATGGCCAGCGGCAGGAGCCGCTTTTTCTGTTCGAGCGTTTCGACCGGGTAAAGGTCATAGCTCATGACCCAGGCGGGGTTCACATGCGCGGTCGTCGGCAGCAGGTCTGCGAATACAAACGCTACCTCTCCTCCCGATTCTACGCGCACGCATTGAAGGTCGCGGTTGTGGCCGGCGACCTTCATGACGCTTACGCCCGGCACGACCTCTTGATCGCCGTCGATGGGGTCGAACAATCCCGCGTCGAGCACCGGCACGAAATCCTCCGCGACGTAGCTGGCGCGGTCGCGCTCGTGCGGCGAGAGGGCATGCTCAAGCTCGCCGCGCTGCACGACGTAACGCGCGCGCGGGAAGGCCGGCACCATCCGGCCGCCGCGCTCAACCGTATTCGTGCCGGCGTGATCGAAATGCAGATGCGTGTTTATGACGATGTCAATCTCTTCGGGCGCAAGCCCGCGCGCGCCGAGTTCTGAGATCAGGCTGGTCTCGTGCGCGATGCCGAACCGGTCGCGCGCGCGCTCGTCCCATTTGTCGCCGATGCCTGTGTCGATAAGTATGTTTTCGCGGCCCGTGCGCACAAGCAGGCAGTTGAGGCCGAGCCTTATGCGGTTTCGCTCGTCGGGCTTGAAATGCCGCTCCCAGACAACGCGGGGCACGACACTGAACATGGCCCCGCCGTCGAGCGCGATCGTGCCGTCAGAGAGAACAAAGATTTCAAATTCGCCGAGTCGCATAGGGTCTCTCGGAGGCGGGCAAGGGCGCTTACAAATTCTTTCTTCGCCCTTGCCCGCTTGAGGTGTGTGAGCCTTTGCCCCTGTTATCGCTCTTGCGGTTGATGCGGTTGATGCGGTTGTGCTTGTTGCTGCTGCGGCTGCTGCGGCTGCGACATGCCGCCCGGAGGCATCATCCCCGGTGGGAAAGCCGGTTCTTGAACCGCGGGCGCTTCAAAATCGAACTGCTCCGCGACCTGCACGCCGCTCGAATCGACCACCTGCGCCACCTGCGCCTGTATGCGTGTCCGAAATTCCTGTATGCGGTTTTGATCGAAGGTGCCGAGTATCTTTTGCTGCACCATCGGGTTTGTTATAGGCGCAAGCCGCCGCTCTTCGACCTTGAGTATGTGCAGGCCGTAGGGGGCCTCGACCACGTCGCTGACCTTGCCGATCTCTATATCGAAGGCCGCCTTTACAAACGGGCTCTCGGTCCCCTTCCAGATGTAGCCGAACTCGCCGCCCCTCGTCTTGGAATTCGGGTCGTCCGAGTGCTGCTCGGCGAGCTTGGCGAAGTCTCCGCCGTTGCGTATTTCGGTGAGGACCGCTTCGGCCTCCTGCCGCGCCCTTGTCATTGCCTCGGCTTTGGCCTTGTCGTTGGCCTCCTTAGCCTTGGGGTCTTCCTCGTCCGCGCCCTCGGCGCGCTGGAATTCGGGGACGAACAGTATGTGACGCACGCGCGCCTGCTCGAACTCGTCTTTGTGCTCGTTGTAATACGGCTCAAGCTCCGGGGTGACCAGTCTGTTTGCGTAAATCTGCCACAGCGCCCTTGCCCGCGCGAACCTCAGAACGACACCGGTGGTCTCGTCCTGGTCCAGCCCCTCGCTGCGGGCGCGTTCGGCGATCATCCGCACCTGCGCCAGGAAGCTGCGCGCGCCGCCGGGCGATTGCTCGTTCATGTCGGCAAGCTCCGGATCAACCTGCACCACGCGGTCGAATTCTTCCGGGTGCGATTCGTAATAGGCGGCGATCTCTTCGTCCTTTACGTCGGCGTCCTTGTTCTTCTGGACGTAGCGTTCGGCAAGCTCCCTGTCGATATAGAAGGAGACGAGCGTCTCGGCTTCCGGCGTCTCGGCCAGCCCCTCGCGCTCGGCCGTCTGCGCCAGGGCCAGCACCGAGCGGATGTTGCCTATCTGACTCTTCTTCTGCTCGGGGTTTCGGGCAGCCGCCTGTAGCTCCTGCGGGCGCAGTATAGCCGGGAACAGCAGCTTCATGTCCTGCGCCGTCATGCTATAACCCGCGGACTTTGAAGAGGACCGCTGTACGAAGAGCCCCGCCCCCGCAAGCGCCACCACCACCGCGATCACTATGATTACTTTCGTAGATAATTTCATTCAGTCTCCTTTATATGGCTCCCCTTTTCGACCAGCTCGACCAGCACTCCGCCCGCGCTCGACGGATGAAGAAAGGCGACGAGCTTACCCTCCGCGCCGCGCCGCGGGTAACCGTCAAGCACGCGCACTCCGCGAGCGCGCAGCTCGGCAAGCTTGCCCGAAAGCTCTTCAACCTCGTAGCAGATGTGGTGCAGCCCCTCCCCGCGTTTGGCGATGAATCGCCCGACGGGCGTCTCCTCTGAAAACGGCTCCAGGAGCTCGATTCGTGACTCGCCGACGGGGAGCAACGCGACTTCAACGCCCTGGTCTTCTATCCTCTCAGTCCCGGCAAGCTCAAGACCAAGCGCGTCGCGATAAAAAGCGAGCGAATCGTTTATAGAACGAACCGCGATTCCAAGATGATCTATTTTCATAATCAGCAAGCAGCATGCGGTCGGTCGCGAACAGCGATAAGCCGGCGGCTCCGAAATATCGGATCGACCGCCGACCCCATCCCGCCTATATTCCTATCTTCTCGATTATATCTTCGACCACCGAGTAGGGGTCACGGCGGCGCTCGGATACATCTTTGGCCAGCCTTCGCAACTCCCCCGAGCCTACGCCTTTTTCAAGGGCGATCTTCAACAGCCGGTCGCGCAGCATCTCGACGATGCGGTGCTCGGCAATACCGGCGCGCCGGTCGCCCGATTCGGCGCGGTGCTCTTTTGTATAATCGCGGTAAGACGATATGGCCGCGGCGAGCGCGTCAAGGCCGCTGTCTTCGGTTGCCACGGTTTTGACTATGGGCGGCGTCCAACCGTCGGGCCTCTCGGAGATCGAAAGCAGCGTTTCGATCTCTCGTTCCGTCCTTAAAACACCATCGCGGTCGGCCTTGTTGATCACAAAGACATCGCCGATCTCCATTATGCCCGCTTTTATGGCCTGTATGTCGTCGCCCATGCCGGGCACAAGCACTACCGCGGTCACATCAGCCGTCTTTACTATGTCAATCTCATCCTGCCCTACGCCGACCGTCTCGATGATGATTGTATCATATCCGGCGGCGTCCAAAATCGCCACCGCGTTCAACCGTCGCGCGGGCGAGCCCGCCGAGATAGCCGCGCGCCGCCATGCTGCGAATGAATATGCCGGGGTCGGTCGCCATGCCCTGCATTCGTATGCGGTCGCCGAGTATCGCGCCGCCGGTAAACGGGCTCGACGGGTCAACGGCGATTATGCCGACGAGGTTTTTGCGGGCGCGATAGTAAGCGGCCAACCGGTTGACGAGCGTGCTTTTGCCCGCGCCGGGCGAGCCCGTTATGCCGATGACCAGCGCGCGCCCGGTGTGCGGAAAAATCTCTTTAAGCAGGCGGGTCCCTTCCGGCCGGCCGTCCTCGACCGCGCTGATGGCGCGCGCGACCGACCGCTTATCGCCCGCGAGCACTTTTTCCGCCAGAACAGACCTGTTCGTTTCCATCAAGATTTGCCGCTAGCTTCTCAGTAGCTGTCGCGCGATGACGACGCGCTGGACCTCGCTCGTGCCTTCGCCGATAGTGCAGAGCTTGGAATCGCGCCAGTATTTTTCGGCCGGGTAATCCTTGATGAAGCCGTAGCCGCCGTGTATCTGCACGCCTTCCTCGGCGACGCGGACCGCCACCTCGCTCGCGTAGAGCTTGGCCATCGAAGACTCGCGGGTCGTGACGCGCCCTTTCTGTTTGAGGTAGGCCGCCTGGTAGGTGAGCAACCGCGCGGCCTCTATCTGGGTGGCCATGTCGGCGAGCTTGAACTGTATCGCCTGAAACTCCGCGATCGGGCGGCCGAACTGGTGCCGCTCCTTGGCGTATCGGAGCGCGGCCTCGTACGCGCCCTGCGCGATACCTACCGAGAGCGCCGCGATCGATATGCGCCCGCCGTCGAGCACCTTCATCGCCTGTATGAACCCCTGTCCCGCTTCGCCTATAAGATTTTCGTCGGGAACGAAGCAGTCGTCGAAGGTGAGCGAGGCCGTGTCGCTCGCGCGCATGCCGAGCTTGTTCTCTTTCTTCGCGACCTGAAAGCCGGGCGTGCCGCGCTCGATTATAAAGGCCGATATGCCGTGCGTGCCCGCGGTGCGGTCGCTTATAGCGAGCGCCACGGTCGTTTCGGCGAACGTCGCGTTGGTGATGAAGTTCTTGGAGCCGTTTATCACCCACCCGCCGTTGCGCCGCACGGCGGTCGTCCGCATCGAGGAGGCGTCGGACCCGGAGCTTGGCTCGGTGAGCCCCCACGCCGCGAAGTGATCGCCGCGCGCGAGCGGCGTCAGGTATTTCTGCTTCTGTCGCTCGTTGCCGGCTATGTATATGTGACCCGCCCCGAGCGAGTTGTGCGCGGCAATCGCGAGCGCAATCGACGGGTCGACGCGCGCGAACTCTTCTATGATAGTCGCGTACTCGACGTATCCCATGCCTGCGCCGCCGTACTCTTCGGGGAACAGGACGCCCATCACGCCAAGCTCGGCGAATTTCGGCCGTAAATCGACGGGGAAGTGCTGAGACTCGTCCCACTCTAAGACGTGAGGCGCAAGCTCGGCCTCGGCGAACTCTCTGATCGACCGCTTGATCTGCTGCTGCTCTTCGTTTAACTCGAATTCCATCTTTCCTCCATGGCGCAACCACCTGCCTTTCAGGTGTGGTTGAGAATTAATAATTCTACACACTGGGATCGAAAAAAGCATGCAGCAGTAAAGGGCGAGGGCATGGCTGGTTGAGTCAGGGCAAGACGAGACAGCCCTGCGTCATACGTTCTGCCGTCTGAACCACTCGGCGAATTTTTTTATCCCGGTATCGATCCTTGTCCGCGGATCGTACCCGAGCAGCCGCCGCGCCTTGCTTATGTCGGCATAGGTCACCGGCACGTCGCCGGGCTGCGGGGGCAATCGCTCGATGATCGCTTTGCGGTCGAGCGCCTGCTCGATCAGCTCTATCAGGCGGCCAAGCTCAACCGTGTCGGACTCGCCAAGGTTTATGACCTCATACGGGCTCGCGTCATACACAATGGCGCGGGCGACTCCCGAGATGATGTCGTCGATATAAGTGTAATCGCGCCGGGTCGTGCCGTCGCCGAATACCGGGATCGGTTTTTCTTCCCGGATCAGCCGGGCGAACTTGTGTATGGCGAGGTCCGGCCTTTGCCGGGCGCCGTAAACGGTGAAGAATCTCAGGCAGACCACGCGCATGCCGTACAGATGGCTATAGACGTGACAGGCCGCTTCGCCCGCGATCTTTGTCGAGGCGTAAGGGGATATGGGATTGGCGATCGGATCATCTTCCGAAAAAGGGACCTTCGAGTTGATTCCATAAACCGAGCTTGAGGAGCCAAAGACGAATCGCCCGACCCCCGCGCGCCGCGCCGCTTCAAGAAGCGTGTATGTCCCGCGCACGTTCGACTCCTGATAGGCGAGCGGGTCTTCGAGCGAAGGGCGAACGCCGGCGCGCGCCGCAAGATGTATGACGCAATCGAAACGCCCGCGGGCGAACAACTCGTTCATAGCCCGCGAGTCGGTTATATCCGCCTCGACCAGGCGGAAGTTCTCTCGATTCATGTGATGGGCTATATTGGCCTGCTTTATCGAGCGGTCATAAAAATCGTTGAAGTTATCGACCACCGTGACGCGGGTTTGATCGAAGCCATCAAGCTCGTCGCCCATCAGGTAATCGACCAGATGGCTGCCGATAAAGCCCGCGCCACCCGTCACCAGTGCGTTCAATCTGTTTGGCATTCTTGATAACCTACACGTTCGCTTTTGCCCGCACAAGCGGGGCCACGGCGCGCGCGATTTGAATGACCGGCGCAGCCTGTGTATACTGCGCCACACGCGAATCGAAGAGCAACGCGAGGCAATCGAACGATCCGAATGATATGACGCGGAGGAGAGCTATGAAGACAACGCGACGCGATTTTATAAAGGCCGCGGCGGCAAGCTCGCTAGTCGCGACCAGCACCCATACCATACTGGCCGCGCGCGCGGCGCAGGATACTTCGGCGAAGGTTTCCCCGAATGATCGGATACGCCTTGCCACAATCGGCATAGGCGGGCAGGGCAGCGGCGATACGACCGTGGCGCTTCGGGTGCCCGGCGTCGAGCTGGTCGCGGTCGCCGACGTGTATGACGGCCGGCTGGTGCGCGCAAAAGAGGTATTCGGCAATCACCTGTTTACGACGCGCGATTACCGCGAGGTGCTCGCCCGGCCCGACGTAGATGCGGTGTTGATTGCGACCCCCGACCACTGGCACGCGCGGATGACGATTGACGCGCTCGAAGCGGGCAAGGACGTCTATTGCGAAAAGCCCATGGTCCATACGATAGACGAGGGCCGCCGGGTCGTCAACGCCGCGCGGAAAACCGGCAGGGTCCTTCTGGTAGGCAGCCAGCGCGTTAGCTCGGTCGTTTATGAGAAAGCCCGCCAGTTGCTCGCCGAAGGGGCCATCGGCGAGTTGAACCTCATCGAGGCATGGTGGAACCGCAACTCGGCCCTCGGCGCATGGCAGTACTCGCTGCCGCCCGACGCCTCGCCCGAAAACATCGATTGGGATCGCTTCCTGGGCAAAGCCCCGAAGCGACCGTTCGAGCCGGTGCGGCTCTTCCGCTGGCGCAACTATCGCGACTACGGCACGGGCGTGGCGGGCGACCTCTTCGTCCACCTCTTTTCAGGCATGCACATGATCGCGAACACGAACGGCCCGACTCGCGTCATGACGACCGGAGGGTTGCGCTACTGGAAAGACGGCCGTGACGTGCCCGACGTTATGCTTGGCGTTTACGATTACCCGAAAAACGGCGCGCGGCAAGAATTCAACCTGTTTTTGAAGGTGAATTTCGCCGACGGCGCGGGCGATAACTCCGGCTTTCGCTTTGTGGGCAATGAAGGCGTCATGACTTTAGGCGGAAGCGTGACGGTCTCGCGCAAGCAGAAGCCGGCCGAGCCGGGATACACAATCGGCTCGTTCCCGAAAGAGGTGCAGGACGCTTTTCTCAAAGAGTACCGCGCCAAATACCCGGAGGACCGCCGGCGGATTGCCGAGGCGGCGGAGCATACGTACAGCGCGCCGTCGGGTTATAGCGATACGTTCGATCACTTCTCGAATTTCTTTGAGGCGATGCGCACGCGCAAGCCGGTAATCGAGGATGCGGCGTTCGGGTTCCGCGCGGCGGGCCCGGCCCTGCTGTCGAACGTCAGCTACTTCGAATCGCGTCCCGTCAGGTGGGACCCCGAGGCTATGAAGATCGTTGGCGAGTAATCGATGATCTGCGACCTGTCGGAAAGACACGAGCCCATCGGCGGTTTGTTCGACCTCCGTTCGTCCACGGACGAATGGATGCTCAGCCATGAGCAGGTCGAGTTCTTTCATGAAAACGGCTACGTGTCGGGTCTGCCTTTTTTAAGCGCCGATCAGGTGGATAGGCTGCGCGAGGAGTTGAGCGAGCTTGCCGACCCGAAGCATCCGGCCCATCACCTCTTCTACGAGTACCACTCTAATGAATCGAACGACCCGGAGCGCGTTCTTTTTCACGCGCTCGGGGCGTGGCGAATAAAGCCGGGCTTTCACGACCTGTTGTGGCATCCGGCCTTCACGGTGCGGGCCTTCGATCTGCTGGGCGGGGCGGTGCGCTTCTGGCACGACCAGCTTTTTTCAAAGCCCGCCCGCCACGGGGGCGTCGTCGCGTGGCATCAGGACTATTCCTATTGGACTCGCACGCGGCCCATGGCGCACCTCTCGTGCTGGGTAGGGCTCGACGACGCGACGCGCGAAAGCGGGTGCCTGCACTATGTCCCCGGAAGCCACCGGTGGGATCTGCTTCCGATCACGGGTCTCGCGAATGATATGCGCGCAATCGAGAGCGTGCTCTCGCGCGAGCAAAAAGAGATGTTCAACCCGGTCGCAATCGAACTCAAAAAAGGGGAGGCGTCGTTTCATCACCCGCTGATGGTTCACGGCTCTTATGAAAACCGCAGCGACAGCCCGCGCCGCGCCGCCGTTATAAACGTCTTTCGCGACGGGGTGCGCTCGGCTTCCGACGACCCCCTGCTCGAAGGGGTTCCCCCGATTCCGAGCGGCCGGAAGATGGGCGGCCGTTTCTTCCCGCTGCTCTTCGACGCGGCCGGTATAAATCAAGCTAAGGGGCATTAATGATCGTGGAACCGGTACTCAACCCCGTGGAGGTGCGCGTGCTGGGCTCGCTCGTCGAAAAGCAGCTCACGACGCCGGAGTATTATCCGCTGACGCTCAACGCGCTCACGAACGCGTGCAACCAGATCTCCAACCGCGACCCGGTAGTCTCTTACGACGAGCAGACGGTCGTGCGCGCGCTCGACTCTCTGCGCGAGAGGCAATTGATATGGATGGTGACGGGGGCGGGCAGCCGCGTGCCGAAATACGAGCACCGGTTGACCGAGCGTTTCAGCCTTGCCGAGCAGGAGACGGCCGTCCTGTGCGTGCTTATGCTGAGAGGGCCGCAGACGGTGGGCGAGATACGCGGGCGCACCGGTCGCATGTACGAGTTTCAAAGCCTCGAAGAAGTCGATATGACCATACAGTCGATGGCTTCGGCCGAGCCCCCGATGGTCGTGAAACTTCCGCGGCAGGCCGGGATGAAAGAGTCACGATTCGCGCACCTGCTCGGCGGCGAGGTCACCATCGAAGAGCACCCCGAACAGCCACAGCCGGAGCGCGCAAGGATCGAAGTACAGGCCGAGAACGAAAGGATCGCAAAGCTCGAAAGCGAGGTCGCAAGCCTGAGAGAAGAGCTTGCGGAACTCAAAGAGCAGTACCTTGATTTCAAAAAGCAATTCGAGTGAGGCGCTTATGAGCAAGACAGTATTGATAACCGGGGCTTCGAGCGGCATAGGGAAAGCGACGGCCGAGCTGTTCCAGGAGCGCGGGTGGAACGTGGCCGCGACCATGCGGACGCCCGATAACGCTTCCGCGCTCGCCGGGCTCGACCGCGTCGCCTGTCTCAGGCTCGACGTGACCGACGTCGCCTCCATCAAGCAGGCCATAGCCGATGCGCTCAGCCGCTTCGGCTCAATCGACGCGATAGTAAACAACGCGGGCTACGGCATGGTAGGCCCGTTCGAGGCCTCCACCCCGGAGCAGGTAGAGCGCCAGTTTCAAACGAACGTCTTCGGGTTGATGAACGTCACGCGCGAGATATTGCCTCATTTTCGCGAGCGCCGGGCGGGCGCTATCTTGAACGTCTCCTCGATGGGCGGGCGCATAACCTTTCCGCTCTACAGCGTCTATCATGCCACGAAATGGGCCGTGGAAGGCTTTTCCGAGTCGTTACAGTTCGAGGTGCGCCCCTTCAACATCCGGGTAAAGATCATCGAGCCCGGCCCGATCAAGACCGATTTTTATGACCGCTCGATGGACGTTGTAACGCGGCCGGGTCTTACGGAGTATGACGATTTTGTAAAGCGCGCGTTCCCCAACATGCAGCGCGCGGGCGAAAAGGCCCCGCCCGGCGATGTGGTCGCGAAGGTGATCTACAAGGCCGCTACGGATGAGAGCTGGAAGATGCGCTATCCGGCGAATGCTTCGATGATCCTTTCGCTCAGGCGAATACTTCCGCTCTCGGTCTTCACCGGGATAGTCCGGCGCGCGGTCCTGCGCTAGCGCGACGCTTGCGGCTAGCGCGACGCTTGCGCGAAATAAGACCAGCCCGCAGAATCATAATATGTTAATGACCATCAAGGTCGGTCTGGTCTTGATCGCGCTGGCCGCGCTCGCGTGCGGCGCGATCATACTCAGCCGCGGCGCTGGCAGCCCAAAGGAGGACGCGACGCCGGGCGAGGAGCGGCCAGCGCGCGAAGCCGTCGCGGCGGTGCTTGTCGAGTTGTTCACTTCCGAAGGATGTTCGAGCTGCCCGCCCGCCGATGAAGTGCTCGCGCGGCTCGACGCCGATCAGCCCATAGCGGGCGTCGAGGTCATCGCGCTCGGCCATCACGTAGATTATTGGGACCGCCTCGGATGGCGCGACCCCTTCTCGTCGGCCGATTTCAGCCGCCGTCAAAGCGAGTACGCCGCCGCCTTCGGGCGCGACGACGTATATACGCCGCAGATGGTAGTTCGACGGCCGTTATGAGTTTGTCGGGAGCAATACGGCGAAGGCGCGCGAGACTATAGAATCGGCCATCGCCAATCAAAGAGCGGTCGTGAAGATCAGCCTGAGCGACCGCGCGCGGCAAGCAGACGAATTGCCGCTGTCGATCAACTGGCCGCACAGGCATTAGTTGAGTCGAGGAGGAAACCTGATGGTGGACGCGCTAATTAATCCAAACGGCAAGCCGAGGAGTCATCAAACACTAAAGGAGATAGATGTTCTTTGGATAACGGCGGGCCTCGGTTGCGACGGCGATACTATCGCGATGACGGCGGCAACTCAGCCGAGCATCGAAGACCTGGTGCTTGGGGCGATGCCGGGAATTCCCAGAGTCAAGCTGCACAATCCCTTCCTCGCTTATGAAAACGGCGATGAGTTCATGGACTTTTTTTATCGCGCCGAAGCCGGCGAGATCGAGCCGTTCATCCTCGTCATCGAAGGCTCTATCCCGGATGAGACGAACAAAGCGGAAGGCTATTGGGCGGCCTTCGGCACCGATCAACAGACGGGTCAGCCGATCCTCACCTGTGAATGGATAGATCGGCTTGCGCCCAAAGCCTGGGCCGTTGTGGCGGCGGGAACCTGCGCGACTTATGGCGGAATCCACGCGATGCAGGGTAATCCGACGGGCTGCATGGGGCTGGCCGACTACCTCGGCTGGGCGTGGAGATCGAAGGCGGACATACCGATCGTGTGCGTGCCGGGGTGTCCTGTCCTTCCCGACAATTTCATGGAGACGCTGCTTTATCTTCTTGTACCAGGCGGCGGGGCTTGCGCCGATGATTCCCCTCGACGAACAGCTGCGGCCCACATGGCTTTTTGAACAGACGCTTCACGAAGGCTGTGATCGCGGCGGCTATTACGAGCAGGCGGAGTTTGCGGAAGAGTACGGAGCGCGCACGTGCATCGTTAAGCTCGGATGCTGGGGGCCCGTCGTCCAATGCAACGTGGGGAAGCGCAGTTGGATGGCGGGCGTCGGGGGTTGCCCGAATGTAGGGGGAATCTGCATAGGCTGCACGATGCCGGGATTCCCGGACAAGTTCATGCCGTTTATGGATCAGCCGCCGGGCTCGCTCCTCTCTTCGGCGGCGGTTATGACCTATGGTAAGGCGATTCACGCGCTGCGCAGGTTCACCCAGGCATCGCTCAACAAAGAGCCCGAATGGAGGCGGCGCGCGACCGGGGTAGTCGTGGGAGATCGCTAACACTTATAAAGGGTCGAGAAGAGATGAAGACGCAGTCGCTCAACGCAGATAAAGACGCTCACGCCGGCAAGACGGACGAGCAAGCGTTCGACAGTGCCCCTCCTATAAGCCTGGCCGAGGCGGAAGCCCTTCTTAACGGGCTTGCAAACATATTCTCTCCCGCCGATTTTCCGACGGGACAACCGCCGGGCGAGCTCATCGAAAAACGAAAGAAGGCGACCATACAGGCCGCGGAGCTTCCCAACGCCGTAGCCAAGTATCGAACGCTCATCGAGCAAATTCCCGCGGTCGTCTTCATGGCTTTTCTCGATAAAGGAATCGGCGAGGCTTACGTCAGCCCGCAGATCGAAGAGATGCTTGGTTTCTCGCAGGAAGAATGGCTGAACGATCCCGTGCGCTGGTACCAGCATATTCACCCCGACGATAAAGACCGCTGGAGCACAGAGGCCGCGCAGATGTTTCTTACGGGCGAGGCGCTCAAGTCAGTCTACAGGGTCCTGGCGCGCGACGGGCACGTAATCTGGTTTCACTGTGAAGCAAAGATGGTGCGCCGAGACGACGGCCGCCCCTGGTTCATCCACGGAGTCGGCTTCGACATCACCGAACTCAAACAGGCGGAACAGGCGCTCAAGGAAGCGCACGAAAGGTTGGAGACCAGGGTCCGGCAGCGTACGGCGGATTTGGAAAGAGTCAATCTGGAATTACAGTTAGAGATTGCCGAACGCGAGGGGGCGGAAGGCGAGCTTCGCAAAGCGCGTTACGAGTTGGAACGGCGGGTCGAAGAGCGCACCGCCGAATTGGCGCGGGCTAACGAAATCTTGCTGACCGAGATCGGCGAGCGCAGGCGGGCCGAGGACGCGTCGCGAGATTATGCCGAGCGTCTCAAGATTCTGTCGCGTCGCTTGATGGAGGTGCAGGAAGTAGAGCGCCGCAACATCGCGCGCGAGCTGCACGATGAGATCAGCCAGGTGCTGACGGGGCTAAAGCTGAGCCTGGAGATGTGCGCGCGACTGCCGGCCGAGGATGTCGGCTCGAATCTTCGTCAGGCTAATATACTGGTCAACGAGCTGATGGCGCGGGCGCGCAAGCTGTCGCTCGATTTAAGGCCCGGCATGCTCGACGACCTGGGATTGCTCCCGACACTCTTATGGCACATCGAGCACTATACGGCCCAGACTCGCGTCCGCGTGGCGTTTAAGAACAGCGGTCTTGAGGGGCGACGGTTCAGGCCGGAAGTTGAGACGGCCGCCTACCGAATCGTACAGGAAGCTCTGACTAACGTAGCGCGGCACGCCAGCGCGAGCGAGGCCACGGTGCGAGTCTGGACGGACCACCAGACGCTCACCATACACGTCGAAGATCGGGGAAGGGGTTTCGACCCGGAGACGGTGCTTGCGGCGGGCGACACCAGCGGGCTCGCGGGGATGCGCGAGCGCGCGGTACTGCTCGACGGCCAATTGAGTATTGAATCGCGCGTAGGGGCAGGGACTCACCTGACGGCCGAGCTAAAGATCAGCGAATAGATTTATGATTACGATAGTGCTTGCCGACGATCACCACGTTGTTCGACAGGGCCTGCGGGCATTGCTCGAGGCGGAATCGGATTTCAGCGTGCTTGGCGAGACGGGCGATGGGTTGGACGCCCTGCGACTTGTCGAGCAATTGAGCCCGAATGTGCTTGTGCTGGACCTGATGATGCCCGGTCTAAACGGCCTCGAGGTGGCGCGACAACTCGGCAAACGCTCGCCGAGCACCCGAATCGTCATCCTCTCGATGTACTCCAACGAAGCATACGTCCTAGAGGCGTTGAGTAACGGCGCGTCGGCTTACGTGCTCAAAGATTCCGACTCGGCCGACCTCGTGCATGCGGTTCGCGAGGTTGCCGGGGGCCGCCGGTACCTCAGCCCGCCGCTTTCCGACCGCGCCATAGAAGCGTATCAGGAGAAGGCTAAAGCCGCGACGCTCGACAAGTACGAGATGCTGACGACGCGCGAAAGGGAAGTGCTGCAACTGGCGGCCGAAGGCCATACCAGCACCGATATTGCCGCGCGGCTTGGCATCAGCTCGCGCACGGCGGAGGCGCACCGGTCAAATCTCATGCACAAGCTCGGAATTCACACCCAGGCCGACTTGATCCGTTATGCTTTGCGGCGAGGAATTATACCCATGGACAATTGAGGGTCATCATCGAGCGCCGCTCTCCTCGTCGCCTTACCGCCCGCCCAATTCGAAAAATACGGAGTTCCTACGCGTTAAATAGGTAAGCCTACTAATAGACAGTCACCCTTCGGAGCGAGATAATGGGCTGTCACTTTACGTGTGAGCTTATTCGGGATCAATTTAGACCCTCAATAGCATAGCGCCGCCGGATGGCTATAATGGTTTTAAAATCAGGGGGATCATAGCCGCCAGTTGAATTTAACGGGCGGCTATTCTTTATTTGTCCGATCATTTTGCGACTCTTCGGTTGCGGCAATTCTAATACTGACCGATATGTGTGGACTGAATCCTAAGCAGTAGTGTCTTTGACACGCACCGGCCCGCCGTTCGCCAAGCAATGGCTGATGCTAGCGCCCCTTTGCGTAAAGCAACAGTAGGCCCGCCAACATCAACCTCCGACAAACATTATTGATAGAAAGGGGGGACTACAGTGGCACCAGAAACGGCTCCGTATGGAAGGGTAACTCAACGCGCGCCCGCGGTGAAAGAAGTTCACATCGTGTGGATGACGGCAGGGCTGAGCTGCGACGGCGACTCGGTCTCGATCACCGCCGCCACGCAACCCAGCATCGAAGATGTTGTACTGGGGGCAATACCGGGACTCCCGAAGGTGCATCTTCACAACCCCGTGCTTGCGTATGAAAACGGCGACGAATTCATGCAGTACTGGTATCAAGGCGGAGAAGGGCGAGCTTGATCCTTTCGTCCTGGTTGTCGAAGGCTCGATCCCAAACGAGAAGATCAAGAGCGAGGGCTACTGGGCCGCGATGGGCTATGACGAGGCGACCGGCCAGCCCATCACCACTAATGAGTGGATAGACCGGCTCGCCCCGAAAGCGTTGGCCGTGATGGGCTGCGGGACGTGCGCGACTTATGGCGGAATCCACGCCATGGCGGGCAACCCGACCGGAGCCATGGGCCTGGCCGACTATCTGGGCTGGGACTGGCGCTCATACGCGGGGCTCCCGATCATAAACGTACCGGGCTGTCCCGTGCAGCCGGATAATTTCATGGAGACGGTGCTTTACCTCTTGTACCAGGCGGCGGGGCTGGCCCCGATGATTCCGCTCGACGAACAGTTGCGGCCCACGTGGCTGTTCGGTAAGACCGTGCACGAAGGCTGCGACCGCGCGGGCTATTACGAGCAGGGCGATTTCGCGACGGAGTACGGTTCGCCCAAATGCATAGTGAAACTGGGATGCTGGGGGCCCGTGGTCAATTGCAACGTCCCGAAGCGCGGGTGGATGGCCGGAATCGGCGGCTGTCCAAATGTCGGCGGCATCTGCATAGGCTGCACGATGCCGGGATTCCCGGACAAGTTCATGCCGTTTATGGACGAGCCGCCGGGCGGCAAGCTCTCTTCGGCTGCCGTCGGCCTCTACGGCAAGGCGATCAGCGCGCTCCGCAGCATCACCAACTCGACGCTCAACAAAGAGCCGAAGTGGCGGCACACGCGCCCTGAACTCACAACCGGTTATCGGCCGAGGTCCTATTGAAGGAAAGGAGCGACTATCATGAGCACATTGACTAAACCAAAACCGAAGGCTCCGACTGCGGCGAAGAATCTGGTTGAGATGAATTGGGACCCGATCACCCGCATCGTCGGCAGCCTCGGCATCTACACCAAGATCGATTTCGAGAATAAACAGGTCGCAGAGTGCTACAGCACATCTTCCATCTTTCGCGGCTACAGCATCTTCATGAAGGGCAAAGACCCGCGCGATGCCCACTTCATCACGAGCCGAATCTGCGGCATCTGCGGCGACAATCACGCCACCTGCTCCACCTACGCGCAGAACATGGCGTTCAACGTCAGGCCGCCCGCGCTGGCCGAGTGGATAGTCAATCTCGGCGAGGCCGCCGAGTACATGTTCGATCACAACATCTTTCAGGATAATCTGGTCGGCGTCGACTTCTGCGAGCAGATGATCAAGGAGACTAACCCGAGCGTCTGGGATAAAGCGCAGAGCACCGATGCGCCGCACGGCAACATTCATGGCTTTAAGAAGATCTCGGACATCATGACCGCGCTCAACCCGTTCACGGGCGAGTTCTATCGCGAGACATTGCAGGTGAGCCGGTACACGCGAGAGATGTTCTGCCTGATGGAAGGCCGGCACGTGCACCCCTCGACCCTCTATCCGGGCGGCGTCGGGACCGTGCCTACAATTCAGCTCTTCACCGACTACATGGTGAGGCTGATGAGGTACGTGGAGTTCATGAAGAAAGTGGTTCCGCTCCACGACGACCTCTTCAACTTCATGCTGGATGCCCTGCCCGGATACGACGAAGTCGGCAAGCGACGGATACTGCTGGGCTGCTGGGGGTCGTTCAACAACCCCGATGTTTGCGACTACACCTACAAGAACATGGACCGAATGGGGGAACGGGATGTTCGTCACGCCGGGTGTGGTCGTCGACGGCGAGCTTGTCACCACCGATCTTGTGAAGATCAACCTCGGCATCCGAATCCTGCTCGGCAGTTCTTATTATGACGACTGGGAGAACTCCGAGACGTTTGTCAGTAAAGACCCGCTCGGCAACCCGGTCGATAAGCGTCACCCCTGGAACCAGACCACCATCCCCAGACCGCAGAAGCGCGATTTCGATGATAAGTACACCTGGGTCATGTCGCCGCGGTGGTACGACGAGCGGACGGGCGATCATCTCGCGCTCGATACGGGCGGCGGGCCGATTGCGCGGCTCTGGGCGACGGCGCTTGCGGGACAGGTTGACATCGGCTATATCAAGGCGACCGGCAGCAGCGTCAAGATATACCTGCCCAAGTCGGCGACGATGCCCGAAACCGAGTTCGAGTGGAAGATACCAAAGTACAGCAATACCATCGAGCGTGACCGCGCGCGAACATACTTCCAGGCATACGCGGCGGCGGCGGCGCTCCACTTTGCCGAAAAGGCGATGGCAGAGCTGCACGCGGGCCGCACAAAGACGTGGACGGAGTTCAAGGTGCCGGAAGAGGCGATTGGCTGCGGCTTCCACGAAGCGGTGCGGGGCGTGCTCTCGCACCACGTCGTGATACGCGACGGCAAGATCGCCAACTATCACCCGTACCCGCCGACCCCGTGGAACGCCAACCCGCGTGACATATACGGCACGCCCGGCCCTTACGAAGATGCGGTGATGAATACGCCTATCTTCGAGGAGAACGGCCCGGACAAATTCAAGGGCATAGACATCATGCGGACCGTGCGGAGCTTTGATCCCTGCCTTCCGTGCGGCGTGCATATGTACCTCGGCAAAGGAAAGGTGCTCAAGACTCACCATTCGCCAATGTTCGGCATGGTCGGGAAATAAACCAGCCGTGACCGGTGACGGGTCAATCACGTATTCACTTTTTTCCGTCACCGGTCACGTTCTCGTAATTGTTTATGGAAGAGAAAGAGTTTCAGCAGCGAATTCAAAAGATCGAGGCGCTGGTCCGCAAAGTAGAAGGGCTGTCTGACACCGAAGCGCGAACCAGCGCGCTTGAGCTTTTTCAACTCGTCATGGATCTCCACGGGGCGAGCGTGGAGCGCATGATGAATATAGTTTTTGAAGCGGGAGAACCGGGCCGCGCCATCATCGACAATCTTGGGCGCGATGATCTGGTCGGAAGCCTGCTTTTGCTCTACGGGCTTCACCCGCTCGACCTCGAAGCGCGGGTGGTCCAGGCGCTTGAAAAACTGCGCCCTTACATGCGCTCGCACGGGGGCAGCGTGGAGCTGCTCGGCGTTTATGACGGCGTGGTCCGGCTGCGGCTTGAGGGAAGCTCGAACGGGTGCGGTTCGTCGGCGCAAACGCTGAAGGCGACCATCGAAGAAGCGATTTATGATGCGGCCCCGGATATGGCCGCGCTTGAGATCGAAGGAGGGTTAGAGAAACCCTTCTCATCCGGGCTTGTGCAACTGGCCAGATCGTCAAGCAAGAGATGAGTGGTTGAAGGGTTCGTCTCCTTTCGAAGAGTGGCCGCGGCAAGGAGGCGTTTATCATTCGGACTGTCGTAAAGGAGAAGATACCTATGTCAGAGCATGATACTTCACGCGACGCTCCGGCGCATGACACAGGCGTCAGGAAGGGCGAAGACATAAAAAAGGATGAGGGGAAAGAACCGGGCCGCCATGATGAAGGTGAGACTGGCGCGGGACGGCCCGCGGGCGGGTCAACGGCCCGTGACTCCACGCGAATAAATCCTGAAAATGAGGACCCTATAGACCCGGCCAGCCCGAAGATGCCTCCGGCTTAAATGATAACCCGCGAAGGAGACGAAGAAACACGAAGCTGATTATTCTTCCTGTTTCTTCGTCTCCTTCGTAAATGCAAATATCAAGTTATGAACTCATCACGGTCATCAGGGCAGAAGAGCCCATTCGCGACTCTACGCCAGTTCATACGCGAGAGGGCGCCGGTGGAACGCTGCGAGATGTGCAGCGCCGAGTTGGCAGCCGCCCATCAACACTTGATCGAGCCGTCGAGCCGTAAGATGGTCTGCGCCTGTGACGCCTGCGCTATCCTCTTCAGCGGCCAATCAGAGATGAAGTATCGACGTGTCCCCCGGCACATACGGTTCCTGCCGGACTTTCAGCTTTCGGATGCGCAATGGGAAAGCTTGATGATCCCGATCAACATGGCCTTTTTCTTCAACAGCACGGCGGCCGGTCACGTCGTCGCGCTTTATCCGAGCCCCGCGGGCCCGACCGAATCTTTGCTCGGCCTGGAATCCTGGGACGAGATTGTGCAGTCGAACCCGGTACTTAAACAGATGGAGCCGGATGTTGAGGCCCTGCTCGTCAACCGCGTGGGGAGCGCGCGCGGATATACTAATTCGGAGTACTACGTTGTCCCGATTGATGAATGCTACAAACTTGTGGGCCTGATCCGCGCCCACTGGCGCGGTCTTTCCGGCGGGACGAAGGTCTGGGAAGAGATCGGGGCGTTTTTCGCCGGGCTGAAGGAGAGAGCAACCTCTGTCAGAGAGGCTTCTCATGCCTGACCTTAGCTTCGACGTCGAGCGGGCCGAGGCCGTTCCCTTCGCAGCCGCGCCGCTTCTGGCCTTCAAGCTTCGCGTCGGCAATCGTATTGCGGAAGAAGAGATTCACACAATTACCCTGCGCTCCCAGATCATGATCGATCCCGTCCGCCGCCGTTACACGGCTCAGGACCAGGAGCGGTTGAGAGATCTGTTCGGTGAGTCTGAGCGATGGGGGCAGACGGTGCGTCCCATGCTCTGGACTGCATGCGAGTATGGTCGTCCCGTCTTTTACCGGCAGCACGCTCGTCGATCTTCCCGTGCCTTGCACGTTCGACTTCAACGTGGCGGCGACGAAATACTTTGCCGGGCTCGAAGACGGCGAAGTCCCGTTGAATCTGCTCTTCAGCGGTACCGTCTTTTACGCTTCGGACGATGACTCTCTGCAAATTGCTCAAATACCCTGGGACAAGGAGGCTCGCTACCGGCTGCCCGTGGAGGTCTGGAAGCAGATGATGGACCTCTATTATCCGAACAGCGCGTGGCTCTGTTTGCGCAAAGACGTTTTTGACCGGCTCTATCGCTTCAAGGTGCGTCAGGGCATTCCGACCTGGGAGCAGGCGTTGGAAGCCATTCTGCCTGGAGGACGAGATGCAAGAAAGCGATGAGAGGCAGGAAGGGGAGGGGAAACCGCACTGATGGACCTCGGGCTCGTCGAAAGAATCGTCAACGCCGTTCTCTACGAAGGGTACATGCTTTATCCCTATCGGGCTTCGGCGGTGAAGAATCAGCAGCGCTTCAACTTTGGGGCGCTCTACCCCGAAGGCTACAGCTCGGCCCAGAGCGGCGCGGACCGGTCGAGCATGCAGACGGAATGTCTCGTGCTCGGCGGGCCGAACGCCGCGCTTGATGTGAAGGCGCGATTCCTGCACCTGCTGGCGCGAGACGTGGGAGAGCTGGCAACCCCTTTGCCTGATCTGCGAGAAGGCGCGGAGCCTGACTTCCGAGTTGTCCCTACGCTTGAAGTCGAAGGCAAGCTCTTTCAAACCTGGCAAGAAGCGGTCGAGCGTGATGTCAGCACGCCACATCTCAAACTGATCGAACTCGTCGAAGAGCCCCGCCGGTTCCCGTTTGAGTATCCGGCAATGCGCAAGCTGGAACCGATACGCGACGCGAGCGGCATGGCCGTCGGGGTGGTCGTCCGAAATCAGCGGCCCATTGAAGGGGCTATCGAAGTATCAGCAGAACTCGCCGGAGATGAGCTTTTCAAAGTCACAGTTCGCATACTGAACTTGACGGGATCAAAAGATGATAAATCGAAGGGCCGCGATGAAGCCCTGATGCAGTCGCTGGTTTCGACTCACACGATCCTCGGCGTTCGAGACGGCGAGTTCGTCTCGCTGCTCGATCCTCCCGAACCATTCCGCGAGGCCGCTTCTTCGTGCGCCAACCTGGGGACGTGGCCCGTGCTGGTAGGACGGCACGGGGAACGCGACTGCATGCTCTCGTCGCCGATCATTCTATACGACTATCCCGAGATCGCGCCGGAGAGCGCCGGCGACCTCTTTGACGGGACCGAGATAGACGAGATATTGACGCTGCGCATAATGACGCTCACGGATGAAGAGAAGCGCGAGATGCGCGGAGTGGATGAACGCGCCCGCAAGATACTCGAGCGGACAGAGACGCTCCCGGTCGAGCAGATGATGAAGATGCACGGGGCGATGCGCAGCCTCCGCTCGTCTGAAGAGGATGAGCGATGAACGAATGGGAATGGCAACTGCTGGAAGAGAGGACCGCTCTGGACCATGTCAGCGTCCTCGGTGTCGATCTCAAGCAGGGCGACCGCGTTCGGCTGCGGCCAAGGAGCGGCGGCGACATACTCGATATAGCGCTGGCCGGGAAGACCGCGGTTATTGAATCGATCGAGCAGGACTATGAGAGCAAGGTCTATTTCGCGGTGATCCTGGACGACGACCCGGGCCGCGACATGGGCATGCTCAAACAGCCCGGCCATCGTTTCTTCTTTACTCCCGAAGAGGTCGAGCCGCTTATTCCGGGCGAGGCCGAAGGCGGCGGCTTATGACGCAACCGCGCATCCTCATCGCGTGCATCGGAAATATTTTTCTGGGCGATGACGGCTTCGGCTCCGAGGTTGCGAAACAACTGGCCGGGCGCGAACTGCCGGATGAGGCGCGCGTGGTCGATTTTGGGATACGAGGCTTTGACCTGACTTACGCCCTGCTCGACGGGTACGAGGTGACGATCTTTGTCGATGCGACCGCGCGAGGCGGAGAGCCGGGCACGCTCTACACGATAGAGCCTGACTTGAGCGAGCTGGATGAAGTGGACGCGCAACAGATGATGGTCGAGCCGCACGGCATGGACCCGATGAAGGTGCTCTGCACGGTGAAGGCGATGGGCGGGGAGTTCAAGCGGATTCTTCTTGTCGGCTGCGAGCCTGCGACGCTGGGCCCGGAAGAAGGGCAGATGGGATTGAGCGAACCGGTACAGGCGGCGGTTGGCGAAGCGGCGTTGCTTGTCGAATCGCTCGTCGCCGAGATTCTCGATGAAGAACGAAAGAACGCGGCCTATTGAATGATATATAAGGTTGACGCGATAAGGTTGATTGAAACACTTATGCCACTTATTGTTAAGGAAGAGTGTGGTGATGCTGTGAGTGATTCTATTGAAATGGAGACCGTACAGCATGAACCTTCCTGACCGTAAGAAATCGTCAAATCATATCGCCTGGAAGATAATCGGTGGCGCGGCCCTCGCGGCGGTTGCCTACGGATTGATAGCGAATTTTTCGGACATCAAGCGGTATGTGAAAATCACCAGAATGTGACGCCGGCTGCCCATTAGCGGGGCAGGGCCTTCCGAATAAAAAGGCGAATGGGTAATTAACGGACTGGTGCAGGCGCGGCGGACGGAGCGGACTGCTTAGCCGCTCATCACAGAACTCTTTTGATGAATATCGCACAGATGCGATGGCCGTGACTAATCTTGTGAGAATAGGAGATGACCTGACATGGAAAATCACGATTCTTATGACCTGCAAGGGACGTTGTGTCTATTCGGCGGCGTGGCCCTGCTCGTTGTCGGCGCGGGATTAATCGTATCGCACCCGACCATCCGGCAGTACCTGGGGAAAGCGGGATTTGGTGATATTTTGCAGGCGGCCATCCCCGACATGGAAAGATATATGAAGCTCAAATCTATGTGATTGGCCCGATGCGCGACCTGATTTGAGAGGGACTTTAGCCTCTCGATTCTCGGGTCGCGCCAGAAAGGTCGCGGGTGGTTGGCATGGGCGAGAACGGAGACAAATCCGCGCGCTATCGCGTGGACGCAAGCCGAAGTCGATTCATCGTGAAGGCGTTTTCTGCCGGCCTGTTATCGGCTTTTGCTCACAACCCTACCCTTGCGATACGCGAGTTCACGGGCGAGGCGCAGTTCGCGCCCGACGCGCTTGACGAGGCTTATCTGCGTTTACGGATAAAAGCAAGCTCACTGGAAGACACCGACGACGTGAGCGACAAGGACCGCAAGGAGATCGAGCGCCAGACGCGCGAAGAGGTGCTCGAAGCCGACCGTTACCCTGAAATCGTTTTTGAGAGCGCGAGCATCTCCGCCGAAAAATCCATGGGGGGCCAGTACAGGGCGAAGATTACCGGCGAGCTTTCGTTGCGCGGCGTCACGCGCACCTGCGTGATAAACGCGCAGGTGATGGTAAGCGAAGACTTGCTCCGCGCGCATGGCGAGTTTCCCCTCAAGCAGTCGGAATACAGTATCAAGCCGGTCAGCGCCGTCGGAGGCACGATCAAGCTTAAAGACGAGTTGAAGTTCACGTTCGATATAGTCGCTCACCGGGAGCGCGAGTGACGGCGAAGCGCGCAAGGCCCTGACCGACGAACGGGCCGGCGGTCAAGGATCAGCTCTCACCGAGGCGACCTATGCACGAGTTGTCCATCGCGATGAGCATAGTGGAGATGGCCGAGGAGGAGGCCAGCCGCCGCCGCGTTCACATCAACGCGATACACCTCAAGCTGGGTACACTTTCAGGCGTAGTCAAAGAGGCGCTTCTATTCTCTTACGACCTGGCCTGCGAGGGCACCGCGCTTGAAGGCTCGCACCTTGTTATCGAAGAGGTCCCGACCGTCGTCTACTGTCCGGTGTGTAAGGCAGAACGGGCGCTCGCGTCCGTCCAGAAGTTCTGCTGTTCCGTTTGCGACACCCCGACATCGGATGTCGTGCAGGGTAAGGAACTCGAAGTCGTCGCCCTGGAGATACGAGAATGAGCACAGAGCCCCGCCTGATCGAAGTCAGACAGAAGGTGCTGAAGCAGAATGATCTGCTGGCCCGTTCCCTTCGCGAGCGCTTCCGCCAATCCGGGCTGTATGTGATCAGCCTGGTCTCAAGCCCCGGCTCGGGCAAGACGGCGTTTCTGGAAAAACTGCTTACGCTTCTCGGCGAGAGCTACCGAGTCGCCGCGCTCGTCGGAGACCTGGCCACTGAGAACGACGCGGCGCGGCTGGCCCGCAGCCATGCCCCCGTCAGGCAAATCACTACCGGCACGATCTGCCATCTTGAGGCCGCGATGGTCGAGCGCGCGCTGGAAGGATGGAATCTTGAAGAGCTCGATTTCTTATTCATAGAGAATGTGGGCAACCTGGTATGCCCCTCAAGCTATGATCTCGGCGAGAACCTTCGCCTCGTCCTCATGTCGGTGACAGAAGGTGAGGACAAGCCTCTGAAGTACCCGACGATATTCAACACGGCCGACGTGGCGATTATAACCAAGACGGATTTGGCGCGGGCAGTCGAATTCGACCTGGCGGCCGCAAACAGCAGTATTCAGTCGGTCCGCCCCGGCATGCAGGTCCTTGAAGTTTCGACGAAGACCGGGGAAGGGGTCGATGAGTGCTTGCGATTTCTCGAATCACGCCTGGCCGAGTTTCGGCGCGGCATTCCTGCTAAACAGACAGCTTGATTGTATGGACGCACGTGTTCAAATACTGGTGCGAGGCATAGTTCAAGGGGTAGGGTTTCGGCCCTTCGTTTTTTCTCTGGCCCGCGGGCGATCACTCAGAGGGCAGGTCTTCAATAACACGTCAGGCGTGCTGATAGACGTGGAGGGCGAATCGAGCACCATCGAGCAATTCATCCGAGACCTCAAGTCAAGCCCGCCCGTACGCTCGCTGATCGAATCTGTCGAGCGCAGCGACGATTTAGACCTGGCAAACTATATAGACTTCAGGATTGTTGAGAGTGATTCGTCAGGGGAAAAGTTCTTACCCATCTCATCTGACATCGCCACCTGTGATGACTGCATCAAGGAACTGTTCGACCGGCGGGACCGGCGATTTCGATATCCTTTTATCAACTGCACAAACTGCGGGCCGCGCTTCACGATAATCGAAGAGATACCCTACGACCGCGCGGGCACCACGATGCGTGACTTCCCGATGTGCGCCGAGTGCAGAACGGAATACGAAAACCCCCTGGACCGGCGGTTCCATGCCGAGCCGACGGCCTGCCCCGGGTGCGGCCCGCGAGTTGTACCTCGCGGATTCGAGTAAGCGAGAGCTTCCGCGTGACGCCGCTGACGGCGAAGACCCGATTACTCAAGCCCGCCGCTTGTTGCTTGAGGGGAAGATAGTCGCCATCAAAGGGCTCGGCGGATTTCACCTCGCCTGCGACGGGCTGAACCGCGAGGCGGTCGAGCGGTTGAGGCGGAGAAAATACAGGGAAGATAAGCCATTCGCGCTTATGGCCATTCCATTGATGTGATCAGACGATACTGCGTCGTGAGCGCGGCCGATGAAAAGCTGCTTTCGTCAGAGCGCCGCCCGATTGTGCTGCTGGCGAGAAAATCCGACTCGGTCATCCCGCGGGCGGTTTCGCCCGGCGTCAACACCCTCGGGTTTATGCTTCCATACACGCCGCTTCACCACCTGCTTTTTGAAAACCTCGACACTCCGCTTGTGATGACGAGCGGCAACATCTCAGACGAGCCGATCTGCTATGAAGACGCGGGCGCGTTCGAGCGGCTCGAAAGGATCGCCGACTACTTCCTGCTTCACGACCGGCGCATTCACATTCGGACGGATGATTCCGTCGCGCGGAGTATTCGAGGGGCGCGAGATGCTGCTGCGCCGCTCTCGCGGTTACGCGCCCGCGCCGATCAAGACCGCCTTCAAATTCAACCGCGATATACTTTCTTGCGGGGCCGAACTCAAGAATACCTTCTGTCTCACGCATGACAATTACGCCTTCGTAAGCCATCACATCGGCGACCTGGAAAACCTGGAAACGCTCGAATCGTTCAAGCAAGGCATAGAGCATTTTAAGCGGCTCTTTAACCTGCGCCCCGAAATCATCGCCTACGACCTTCACCCTGAATACCTCTCGACGAAGTACGCGCTCTCGCTCGACGAGCGATTGACGAAAGTGGGCGTGCAGCACCATCACGCGCACGTCGCGAGCTGCATGGCCGATAACCGTCTCGAAGGCGAAGTCATAGGCGTGGCGATGGATGGGCTTGGATTCGGCTCTGATGGCCGGTTCTGGGGCGGCGAGTTCTTCGTGGCCGATTTCGCGGACGCCGAGCGCATGGCGCATCTCGAATACATCCCGCTTCCGGGAGGCGCGAAGGCGGTGCGCGAGCCGTGGCGAATGGCGGCCCTCTACCTGCACCGGGCGGTGGGCGACGACTTCCTCGATTTGAATATACCTTCCGTCCAAAGGATGGACGGGCGCGCGTGGGCCGCGATTCGCAAGATGGCTCAGACCGGCACAAACAGCCCCGAGGCTTCGAGCATGGGGAGGCTCTTCGATGCTCTATCGAGTCTCGTGGGGCTCAGGGACAGGGTTAATTATGAAGGGCAGGCGGCCGTTGAGCTTGAGACGATAGCCGACCGTACTTGCACCCGGCATTATGAGTTTGAGCCGGATGCGAACGGGGGCATAATCAAAGCCGAGGCGGTGATTCGCAGCGCGGTGGGAGATCTGCTCGACGGCGTTTCCCCTCAAGTGGTTTCAGCGAAGTTTCACCTGGGCGTGGCTAAGCTGATCGCTGATACGGCGCGTGGAATCAGAGACGGGCGACGGCTCAATCGTGTCGCGCTATCGGGCGGCGTATTTCAAAATATGTACCTTCTGGAAAAAACGTCTCAACTGCTGAGATCATCCGGCTTTGAAGTCTTTACACACAGCCGCGTGCCGACCAACGATGGCGGTATCTCGCTCGGGCAGGCTGCCGTGGCAAATGCGCGCCTCGCATCAAGGAGAGTTTAATATGTGCCTTGCAATACCTGGAAAGATCATCGAAATCGTAGACGCCGAGAATCAGATAGCCAAAGTCGAGGTCGGCGGAGTCAAGCGCAACGTCAACATCGGTATGCTGGACGATGTGGGCGTCGGCGATTACGTCTTGATTCACGTGGGGTTCGCCATGAGCAAAGTAGACGAGAAGGAAGCCGAAGAGACCCTTCGCCTGCTGCAAGACCTCGGTTCGTACGAAGTCGGAGATAGACCAGTTCAAGAGTTCTATACAGTAGGGGTGCGACATGCCGAAGACGGTTGAAGATTTCTCTCGCGCTTTTTACCCGTTCCTCCACGAAGCCGACCGTAAGCCGGAAGGGTTGATGGAAGAACTGCGTTTTTCGCTGATCGAGAAGACGCAAGAGAGCATAGAGGTAAAGAGCCGCTTCTTTGAAGAGAATAAAGAGGCCATTCTCGAAGCCTCGCTCGCGGTGGCGAAGGCTTATCATCGCGGCGGAAAAATGCTGGTCTGCGGCAACGGCGGCTCGGCCACGGACGCGCAGCACATCGCGGTCGAGTTCATGCGTCCCATCACGGTCGGCCGGAAAG
Organism: Blastocatellia bacterium; assembly: GCA_963832205.1. GTDB lineage: Bacteria > Acidobacteriota > Blastocatellia > UBA7656 > UBA7656 > DATBMY01. The sequence continues at coordinate 233,367 of CAWHTK010000025.1, forward strand.
CTCTGCCCGCGATCTGCCTGACCAATGACATAGCTATGCTCACGGCGGTGGCCAACGATGTCGGGTTTAATGACGTGTTCTCGCGACAGATAATCGCGCTCGGTAAGGAGGGCGACGTTTTTCTGGGGATTTCGACCAGCGGTAATTCCGAGAACCTGATTCACGCTTTCGAGACGGCGCGCAATATGAGGCTCGTCACGATAGGATACGCGGGCGGCGATGGGGGCAAGATGGCGGAACTCCGCGATAAGCGGTTATTAGATTTTTGCCTGACGGTTCCTACCTCAAGCGTCCATCGGATACAGGAATCGCACGTGACGCTCTATCACATAATGTGGGACATGGTTCATACGCTTTTACAAAACCCCTCGCTGCTTGAGGAGCGGGGTGAGGTGACGAAATGAAATTCATAGACGAGTACCGGCAGGCCGATCTGGCGCAAAGGCTCGCCGAGCAGATCGCTCAATTGACGGACCAACCGCTAAAGCTGATGGAAGTCTGCGGCGGCCACACGCACACAATCTTCAAGTACGGCATAGAGGACTTGCTTCCGCCAAACATTGAGATGATTCACGGGCCGGGCTGCCCGGTGTGCGTGATACCCCTGGGCCGGGTGGATGATTCGATCTCGATAGCCCTCCGGCCCGGCGTGATTTTTACGACCTTCGGCGATATGATGCGCGTCCCCGGCTCTAACACCAGCCTGCTCGACGCGAAAGCCGCGGGAGCGGACGTGCGGATGGTCTACTCGCCGCTTGACGCGCTGAAGATCGCAAAGAAGAACCCCGACCGGCACGTCGTCTTTCTCGCGCTCGGATTTGAAACGACCGCCCCTTCGACGGCGATGACGGTTCTGCAAGCCGCCAAAGACGGCGTGGAAAACTTCAGCGTATTCTGCAATCACATAATGATCGTACCCGCGCTCAAAGCGATGCTCGATTCACCCGATCTGAAGCTTGACGGTTTTGTGGGGCCCGGCCATGTCAGCACGGTGATCGGGACCCGCTGTTACGATTTCGTCTGCGACGAATACGGCAAGCCGCTCGTCGTTTCCGGTTTCGAGCCGCTAGATATTTTGCAATCGGTCTACCTGATCGTCAAACAGGTCGTCGAAGGCCGCGCCGAAGTCGAGAACCAGTATTCGCGCGTGGTGCTGCGCGACGGCAATCAAAAAGCGCTTGAGGTCATCTTCGATGTATTTGAGCCGCGCGATTATTTTGAATGGCGCGGGCTCGGATCGATTGCCCGCAGCGGGATGAAGCTGTCGGGCAAGTACGCCGCGTTTGACGCCGAACTCAAGTTTGCCGTGCCTGGGATGCGGATCGCCGACCCGAAGGCTTGCCAGTGCGGGGAGATTTTGAAAGGCGTAAAAAAACCGTGGGAGTGCAAAGTATTCGGGACGGCCTGTACGCCCGAGACTCCGATAGGCTCTTGCATGGTTTCGAGCGAAGGCGCTTGCGCCGCCTATTACAATTTCGGGCGCCTGTCGAAAGTGGCCGAACGGTCAGGCAAGAACTCAATAGCCGCGGGGGGGTGAAAGTATGGCGGGAGAATTTGCTCCTTCGCCGCTGTTTGAACGGGTAGAAAGAGCCAGGCGAAGAAAAAGAAAGATAAAAGATACGCACATCACGCTCGCGCATGGCAGCGGCGGCAAGGCCATGCACGAGCTTGTCGAGGGGCTTTTTCTGGAATACTTCAGGAACCCGCTGCTGGAGTTGCTCGAAGATCAGGCGGTCTTTGAAGTGGGGCGGCCGGGCGGAGAGCGCTCGCCTGACGCGAATGCCGGTCAGGCCATTACGAGGATGGCTTTCACTACCGACTCGTACGTGGTTGATCCGATATTTTTCCCCGGGGGCGACATCGGAAAACTCGCGGTTAACGGCACGGTAAACGACATTGCGATGAGCGGCGCGCGACCGCTTTATCTTTCCGCCGGATTCATACTGGAGGAAGGATTTCCAATAGAGGATCTGAAGCGAATACTCGAATCGATGCGCGAGGCCGCCGTTAAAGCGGGCGTAGAGATAGTCACGGGGGACACAAAGGTGGTGCAGCGGGGAAGCGCGGACCGTGTATTTATCAACACGTCCGGAATAGGCGTTATTGAGTCGCCCGTGAGGATTTCCGCATCGCGCGCGCGGGTCGGCGATAAGGTAATACTGAGCGGCACAATCGGGGATCACGGCACGACAATTATGATCGCGAGGGGAGAGCTTGAGCTTGAGACTGAGATCGAAAGCGACACGGCGCCGCTCAATTCTCTGGTGCGCGTCATGATGGATGAAGCCGCGCGCGTTGCGAGCCTCGACGCTATACATTGTTTGCGAGACCCGACGCGCGGCGGGGTGGCGACCACGCTGAATGAAATCGCCCTGAGTTCCGAAGTCTGCATACAGATTTACGAAGACCGAATCCCCGTTCGAGAAGAGGTCAAAGGCGCGTGCGAAATCCTGGGGCTTGACCCGCTATATGTCGCGAACGAAGGAAAGCTGGTTGCGATAGTGGCGCCCGAAGCGGCCGACTCGATTCTCAAGCAGATGAAGGAGACGGCCGGCGGGGGCGATGCATGTATAATCGGCGAGGTGAAAGAAGAACCGCGCGGGATAGTGGCGATGGTCACCGGGTTCGGGGGCACTCGAATAGTTGACATGCTGGCCGGCGAGCAGTTGCCGAGAATCTGCTGATCGCGCGGGCCATCGCTATCAATAATTATTATTGATCTCTCTCAAGAAGAAACCCTCTCTTACTCACACACGCAACGCTACAGGGTCAAAATACCCTCAGCTTACAATTACATAATTGCGCCTTTCACCGATTTTCCCCAAATATATCGAGCTGCTACAACAATTACCGTCCATCACCAAAGCATCACCAAACCCTTACCAAACCATCATGATCGGAATCGGGCCTTCGCCTAGAATGCGACTCGTCCGAAGATATTAGAAAAGATTAAAGGAGAACGACGATGAGGATTAAGAGCAACATTAAAGCAGGTGGTAAGAGATCAGCACAATCAGACAATGGGTCGCGGCCTTCGTGTGAGGTGCAGCGTCAAGGGGTACGATAATGACGAATCACAACCAGACCATATCGAGTGGGCTTCGCATAAAGAGCAACGTCAAGGCTGGCACAGATCAGGGAAGGATCATAATGAATCACAACCAGACCGCAGCGCGAGGCTTGAAGGTAAAGAGCGACGTGAAAGCCGGCGCATTGACCTCCAACCATAATCAAACCACCGTTTGAAGGATGAGCGTAAAAGGCTAATAGAGGCGAGACATCAATAAAAGTCGAGAAGAAGGCCGGGCGCAAAAAGCTCGGCCTTTATCTTTTCAGGCGTCGTTCAAGAGGGAGGGTTTGCTTGCTTTGCACAAAGTCTGACTGAGGGACAGAAGTCTGTAGCCCCGTAGGGGCGAGATGTTTATAGAAACCGGCTGAATACTATTCGGAGCTCCGTCAGGAGCGGAATGTTCACATTTCGCCCCTACGGGGCTCGGGTCTGTGTTGCATTGTTCATCTATAGACATTGCGCCCCTACGGGGCTAACAAGTCTATTAGTCTTCTACGGACTTTTTGTGCGAGGGAGGGTTCGCTTCTCGCATAACAACTTCAGCCGGTAGTATCATGAAAGCAGTGGCAATACTACATAAGGAGTAAAGCTATGCAGAAAATCAGCCCGTTTTTGTGGTTCGATAACCAGGCCGAAGAAGCCGTGAGTTTTTATGTGTCGATCTTTAAGAACTCAAAGATTGGAAACATTACCCGCTATGACGAAGAAGTGGCAAAGGCTTCCGGGAAACCGGAAGGTAGCGTAATGACCATTGACTTCCAACTCGAAGGCCAGGACTTTATCGCGTTAAACGGCGGCCCCCAATTCAAGTTCACCGAGGCCATATCTTCTCCGTCGACTGCAAGACCCAGGAAGAGGTAGATGAATTGTGGAAGAAGCTCTCCGAGGGCGGAGAAGAAGGCCCTGCGGCTGGCTGAAAGACAAGTATGGCCTGTCGTGGCAGATCGTCCCCACTGTTTTGGTAGAGATGTTGCAAGACAAGGATGCTGAAAAAGCGAAAAGGGTCACACGCGCAATGCTTCAAATGAAGAAGCTTGACATTGAAAAGTTAAAGCAAGCATACGAGGGTTGAATCAAAGCCCGTGGTTGATCGAGTCATCCGGGGAGTAAGCAACAAACCCCTAACCTGTGATATACCTCGCGCAGCCCGGATGCGGAGTGTTATGCGTCATAAACGACGTGTTGTTTTACCTCTTTTATTAAGCCTACTCGGTAGTTATATCCCTTGATGTGCGGTTCTGCAAATTCTTCGCATACGGAATCTACCTGAGCGGTAAATACATTACCCGGTCCAGCCATTCTTCTGGTTCCGTAGCCGTAGAAATCAATTCCAAATCATCAATACATTGACCAATAGTTATGTTAAGTTGATGGGCATAAATGACACCGGCAAATTCTTCGCCAGTCTGCTGTCGCCGTGCCGCTTCACGAAGTAAGTCATCATCCTGGCTGAATAGAACACGCCGTAATGTGGTCAACCTATCAAGCAGAATGGAATCAGCTAATTCTGCTCCCCCATCCTCCTGCGCTGTCAGTACATCTACCGCGCGCGTGCGCAACCCCTCTGTAATCTCACGACGGACATGAACATCCATATAAAGCTTAATGCCCATCAAGGACAGCTACCTGCCATATCTTTAGACCGGCATTCGTTACACAGTTCACCACCATTTACACCTATCTTTTCTTCATAATCTGATATGGGCCAGAACGAGCAACTCCTACACCAATGCCATGTCTCATGCCCTATGCATCTACGATATGTTTTTCTGTTCTTTAGCTCCAACAATTTCTGTCTCAATGAATTATCGGAGATGCTTCTGGAAATCTCATTAGCTTGTTTCCAGCGCCTTTGGATTTCCTCGTCCAACTCAGCTTGATTATCATAATAGTAGGCGAGAGCCGCGTGAATTTGACTCATAGAAAGGTGTGGATATTGAGCGTTTATCTCTTCGGGGCTTGAGTTATAAGCAAGCTTGTCAGTAACAACCTCAACGACCTTTACATTTGTGTCGTCAATCCAAGCTACTCCCAATTCATCAAGTTTAATATGTGTCGTGGCAACAGTTGACATGAGACCTGGCCTCTCTCCAGGTCATAATCTAACACGTTCCTTGCCGAATCCAAAAATCAAGGGGCGGAGTCTAACGAACGGCTCGGCCGGAGTGCGACAGCGAAGTTCCTCATGTCCCTCCCACCCCCTCACGCGCCGGTAGATTGTTTTAGCAAGCCTGTTAACGCTTTGCCCTTCTAATACGTCTTTACCATAAATACTGCCTAAAAAGGGATGCGGAATGAAGAGAACGATTATTCTGGCGGCGTTATGCTTCGCGCTTTCTAACACTGTTTTTGGACAGACAGACCTTGTAAAAAATGAAGGCATAACAACCCCTTTGCACCAGGCGAACATTGGCAAGATAACCTTCATGTCAAAGCCCATCCCGATTAAGGATTATAACGAGACGGATTTCCTGAAAACCTTTGAGCTGAAAGAAGACCGCGACCTGAATATCAGGGTCTTTATGGGCAATTCGCTGACGAATTACCTGCACCGCCTGGCACCTGAATTGAGCGCGGACGAGCTTACAAAGATGGGCAACTACCAGTTCTCGTTCTTTGTGGATGGCGCTTTGATTTACAAAGAGAACCTCCACCCCGGCGCGGGTGGGCCGGAAAGCAAGAATACGAGAACCGTATTTCGTGTGCCTTTCATCAGTCCCACCAATGAAGACTCCTGGGGCAGGTTTTTGTGGAACAGATTTATGATGAGCGGCGGCGAAGACGCTTTTACGGCAGGCATGCATTTGCTCAGAGTAGAAATACGCCCATACCTCAAAACCACCGACCTCAAAGTGGGCGACCTGATCGCGGAAGGTCAATTGCAGATCGCGGTGATAAAGCCGGTAATCGATGAAAAGCAGATCGCGATTCAACCCATAGCGTCCGGAAGCGGCTGGCAGATTTCCGGCGACGTTTACGATAAGGCGAAGATTATAGAACTCAATCGGAAGATTGCCGAAAACTCATTTAAGGAGGTCACAAGCGTTGTAGTTATCAAGGACGGAAGACTATTGATTGAAGAATACTTCAATGGAGCAAACAGGGATACCCTGCACGATACGCGCTCCGTCGGTAAATCGTTCGCTTCGACGCTGACAGGCATAGCGATAAAGGACGGCTACATCAAGGACGAGAATCAGCCTTTGAGAGATTTCTATGACCTGAGTAAGTTCGCGAATTATTCAATAAGAAAAGACGGCGTTACTATTAAGAGCCTATTAACCATGAGTTCGGGGTTTGATGGGTCGGACATGAATGAGGATTCTCCGGGTAATGAAGAGAAGATGTACCCGACAAACGATTGGGTGAAATTCGCTTTAGACCTGCCGATAGATAATGGAAAAGTGTTGGGGAAGAACTGGGATTACTTCACCGCGGGAGTTGTTTTATTAGGCGATATTCTAAACAGATCCGTTCCCGACGGGTTGGAAAAATACGCGGATAAAAGACTGTTCAGGCCGTTAGGCGTAAAAAAATACGCCTGGCAATACACGCCTCAAAAAGTAGCGAGCACCGCGGGCGGGTTGCGAATGAGTTCGTTGGATTTTGCGAGGTTCGGCCAGTTATACAAGAACGGGGGCGTGTGGAACGGGACCCGGATTATCCCTCAGAGCTGGGTGGAGTCGAGTTTGACCAGACACATTTCACTGCCGGACGAAGCAAACGGGTTTTATGGGTATCTGTTTTGGAACACTACCTTCAACGTAAACGGCAACCAGCACGAGGCATTCTATTCAAGCGGGAACGGGGGGAACAAAATATTCATATTTAAGAATCTGCCGCTGGTCGTTGTCATAACCGCTACCGCATACAATAAACCGTATGGGCACCCACAGGTGAATAAAATGATGGAGAGGCATATTTTGCCGGCGGTAATCAAGTGACTAAAAGACGCGAGGATGAGCCGCGGCTTCCCGCTCACTTTGCCCTGTTGCGACCTGTCAGACTGGCTATCACCATTGCCAGCTCGGCCGGCTCAACCGGCTTTGGGACGTGCATATTGTAACCCGCCGAAAGTGCGCGCATGCGATCCTCAACCCTCGCGTACGCGGTCAATGCTACCGCGGGGAGTCGCCCGCCTCGCCCCTCCTCCAAGGCTCGCACTTTCGCCATCAGACTATATCCATCTTCATCGGGCATACCGATGTCTGACACCAATATGTCTGGCTTGTACTGCTCCAGGGCTTCAAGCGCCTCGCTGGCGGAAGCGCAGGTCTTCACTTCGGCCCCGCATTGCTCTAGCACTAGGGCAAGTATCTGGCGGGCGTCCGGCTCGTCATCCACGGCCAGGACTTTTAAACCTTCGAGCGCCGGGGGGCAATCGAACGGCACGTTACCACTCGCCGCCGGATGCACTCGCCCGGTCTCCATCCCGAGCGCCCCTGCCTGCTTGCGCACGATCATCAGAGGCAGCTTCACCGTAAAGACCGCCCCCTGCTCATCGGCGAGGTTACCTGCCTCGACGGTCCCGCCATGTAACTCCACAAGATGTCGCACGATCGCAAGCCCCAGCCCGAGCCCGCCATGGACCCTGGTGCTTGTGCTGTCTGCCTGCCTGAAGCGCTCGAACACATGGGGAAGGAACCCTTCGTCAATGCCGGGTCCGGTGTCGCTCACGGTTATCTCCAGGTGGGAGTTGACGCGCTCAAGCTGCACCTGCACCTTGCCGCGTTTAGGGGTGAATTTGATGGCGTTTGAAAGAAGATTCCATACGACCTGCTGTAAGCGGCCGGGGTCTCCGAGTACCACCCCCGCGCCAAAGTCCATCACAATCTGCAGGCGAATCTCTTTTGCGTCGGCCGCCGGGCGCAGGGTATCAACCGCGGCGTTGATGACTATGGTGAGGTCCGTCGGCTGCGCGTCAAGCCGCAGCTTCCCCGAGATTATGCGCGACACGTCGAGCATATCTTCGATGAGCCGCGCCTGTAACAGGACGTTGCGGTGTATAGTTTCAACAGCGCGGCCGACCATCTCTTCGTCCTGTTTGCCGGACTGGAGCATTCTCGTCCAGCCGAGCATCGCGTTGAGTGGGGTGCGCAGCTCGTGCGAGAGCATGCCCAGGAACTCATCCTTGGCCCGACTCGCTGCTTCGGCTTCCTCCCGCGCCTCCTGTTCGCGATTCAATAGCTCTTCACGCTCCGCGACCGCCTGTTGCGCTCTCAGATAAAGTCTCGCGTTATCCATAGCGATAGCCGTCTGCGAAGCGAGCCCCTCCACGATACGGGCATCACGCTCCGTAAAGATGCCGGGCTCGGGGTGGCCGAAGAAGAGACCACCTATCACTTCCCCTGAGCGAGAGATCACCGGGACCGCCAGGTAGCTTGTCACCGGCAAATGGCCCGCGGGCATTCCGTAGTACGGAGAGTTCTTGCCGTATCGCGGGTCTTGCTTCACGTCAGCGATAAGTATGGTCCCCTCCCCGCGGAAGGTCGGGCCGAACAGGTCCGTGGCGCGGGGCATCGGGAAATGTGAGAAGGCCGAGCGCGGCACGCCGGAGAGCGTGTAGAGCATGTAGGCGCCGCCCTCCTCGTTAAAGACGTTATAGAAGAAGGAGCCGAAGTGAGCGCCGATAAGCTCGGTCGCGCCATCGGTGACTGACTGCACCAGTTTTTCCTGGTCCAGTTCCGCCGATAGCATGACTCCCATTCGGTTAATGGTTTCTACTATCTCCGTCTGTTCGCGCAGGATTTCGTTCGCTTGCTTGCGCTCGGTGATGTCGCGCGCGATGGCCGATGCCCCGATGATAATGCCAGCGGCGTCAATAATCGGCGAGGCGGTCAAAGAGACGTAGAGCCTCTGGCCGTCTTTGCGTATCCGCTCGGTTTCGTAATGGTCAATCTTCTCCCCACGCCGCAGCCGCGCCATTATGCTGGGAAAATCATCAGCCTTGTCCGGCGGTACGATTACCGAAACAGGCTGCCCCACGATCTCCTCGGCCAAGTACCCATAGAGTCGCTCGGCGCCCTTGTTCCAACTGAGGATCACCCCGTCCATGTTTTTGCTGAGGATCGCGTCATCGGACGACTCCACGATGGAAGCCAGCAATGTTCTTGCCAACTGCGCCTGCTTCATCTCGCTGATGTCCCGGGTGAAGCAGCGCGTGTGGACGAATTGCTCGCCGCTCCACCGGACGTTTGAGCTTATTAGCACATGCTTAATCGAGCCGTCTTTACACTTCAGGCGAGCCTCATAGCCGTGGAGCGTCTCTTTATTGGACAGCTTTTGTAAGATGTCTCTGATTACATCCTCGTCGGCATGGAACTCGGCGATGTGATGTCCGACATACTCGTCTCGGGTATAGCCGAGCAGATCCAGTTCGGTCTGATTGGCCCAAATAATTGTTCCGTCCGGGCCGACCCAGTGCAGCCCCACGGCGGCATTCTCGATAAAATCAGTAAGGTCTTGCTCTTTCTGTCGAAGCTCTTCCTCTATCAGTTTTTGCGCGGTAATGTCCTGGGCCGCGCCATAGATGCGTATGACACGCCTGTGGGCGTCATCCCATACCGGGCGCGCATAATAGCGCAGCCAGCGAACCTGGCCGTCCTTGACGACGATCCGGTTCTCGGACACGCCAGGCTCCCCGGAAACGATCTTCTCTAGATACTGACTGACTATGGGGCGGTCCTCGGGAAGTATGATGCCCCGCAGTCCGATTGAATGAATCTCTTCGACCGAATAACCCGTGACCTGGGTTATGGTATCGGTGATCCATTCGGGCGTGATAGTACCATCAGGTTCGACTCGCTCGGCGTAAGCAAAGCTGGAGGTAAGTTCGGAGACAATACGGAAGCCGTCTTTGATGTCGAGCCTGGCCTCGGCTCCCTGGTTAAGGGTCGAATCGCTACTATTACTACTTGTCATTTATGAAAGTATTTTCCTTAGCCCGTGGCTGACGATGAGATGAAGGCCAGAAGCAGAGAGGCTTCTACCCATGGTTCGGAAAGCGGTCAAGCAGTCCCACACAAAACTCATTCACACGGAAATAACAGAGTCATAAATATAGTTTATTTCTCTATTGCCAATCAATGCTTGTTAAAACAACCACGCCTCACGTGTGAGGATGAAGTCAGGTATAAAGATGACCGGCGCAACTCAACGTTGTCATAATGCTGTGCCCAAGTTCACACCATAACTGTTACCGGTTTCATACCACCGCCGAAGGGAACAGGCTAATCTCTCCCCGAGATTGAACGAAAGATTTAAGACTGAAGGAGGAAGAATCATGAATATGAATCTAGTGGTCATTGCGATTATCGCTATTCTGATAGGGATGCTGATGCCGGCGGTCCAATAGCGATCTACTTATTATAGTACCTCAGTTGAAATCGGAGTTTATCGACGCCTGCCATCAGGTGATGATAAGAACCTGATGGACAGGCGTTCAAATTCAGGACCAAGAAGAAACACGACGATGAGGATAAGGAGCAGCGTTAAGGCCGATGGCCTGGACTCTACGAATCACAACCAGACCATCCTCCGAGCTATGAGGGTGAAAGGCTAATAGAGGCGAGAGAGCAAGCGGAGATGAGGAGGCCGGGTGTAAAAAGCCCGGCCTTTATCATTTTCAAGCCATAGCTCGACGTGGGTTCGGCAAGTGGTGAGAAGAGGCTTAAGCAATGAGTGGCCTTATCTGTTGCCGGACAGCAAGGCAGTATCAGGTGGATTATGAAAATGAGTTGTTCGCATATATAGCCATAGTGATAATATCCCAAACAAAGGGAGTGAAGTCATAATGGCAGAAATCCTTGTCTATAGCGGCAGCCATTTACCGGAAGGTGAGTTTCAAAATCTTCTAAACGATTTAGACAGAATAGACCCGGATAACCTTGTTACGGGTATTAAACCTCAGCAGAAAGGATATGGAGCAACCTGGGGAAGAGTTTGTATTTATCTGGATATTAAGCACAGCCGTTCATACCCTCACTACTGAAGTAATCAAAGCCTGCGTCGATTGGACAAAGAAGCGATTTGAAAAAGAGAAACCTCGCGTCCGACCAAAAGTGATGAGAATCTACGGGCCTGATGGGATGATTATTCATGCATTTCGCATGGATGGCACGACTGGAGAGATAGAGGACGAGACGGAGCAATTGAAGAATGAGCCACCTCATTTGCCCCCGGCTAAGTAAATCCGGCCCTAAGTGGAATGACCTTGACCTTGTATTTTGTACAGGGGAAGGGAAGCCACTGCTGCGGAGGCATATCTTGCGCCGACATCTCAGGCCCGTACTCAAGAGCGCAGGCTTGCCAGCGACGTTGAATCTTTACAGCCTGCGCCATTCCTGCGCCACGTTGCTGCTTTCGGCGGGCGTAAATCCTAAGGTCGTCAGCGAGCGGTTAGGACATTCGAGCATAGTTTTGACGCTGGATGTTTATAGCCAAGTATTGCCTTCGATGCAGCAAACGGCAGCAGATAAACTTGAAAGCATATTATTCCGCCGGGCGGATGACACACCAAATAGAAAGGGCGAATACTTGATCCGCCCTAAGACTTTGAAACTTTAATGCGCCTGGCAGGAATTGAACCTGCGGCCCCCTGCTCC
>CAWHTK010000026.1:0-34067 GCA_963832205.1 Blastocatellia bacterium
AGGCTGTCCAGCAAGCCTGACATTCCTTCCTGATTGAGTCCTCAATAAAAAACTAGGGCCGATGATAGTTTTCGCGCCCGCTTTGCGCATTAGGTGGGTGCGACCGAGTGAGAAGACTATTCAACGGATGAATTTGAAAGGGAGGATTCAATGAAGCGAGCGATTTTCAACATCACTGTGGCAGTTTCATTCTTGTTTACACTATTCATTTCGAGCGCCGATGCGCAGGGAAAGTTCGTTTACACAAACAACGATAGAGTAGCCAATAACAGCGTTTCCGGCTTCAAGGTAAAAGCGGACGGAAAGCTCGAGTTATTGCCCGGATTCCCGAAAGGGACCGACGGCGGGGGCGGCAGCACCGATCAGGGGAACACCAATGACGGTATATTGATAACCAATAAAGGGCCGTACCTTTTCGCCACCAGCGAAGGCGATCAGGAGGTTGCCTCGTTTAAGATAGACCCGGCCACGGGCGCGCTGACCTTTATCAGCATTATCAACCTCGGCGATGGCGGCGACGACGAGCAGTTGTCGCTCGCGGTCACGCCCGATGAAAAAACGCTCTACATGGGGAACCCGAATAACGACAGGATTCACGTCCTGAGAATCAACGATGACGGGACGATGACCGAGCTTGAATCCGAGCACGTCGGCGACAACATCAACCCTCATGAGATGAGCGTATCGCCCGACGGGCGATTCCTGGCCGTCACGATCTTTGTGGGAAACGCCGACGCGAACGGCAAGCTCGGCATGTATGCGATAGCCGCCGACGGGACGATTTCGCCCGTCCCCGGCACGCCCTTCGACGGCAGCGGGTTCGGCAGGACGAGCGACAGCCTCTTCAACTGCGACGGCAGCCTCCTGTTCGTCGGCAAAGAGTTCACGAACCAGCAGGCGGTCGATGTTTTTAACGTCGCCCAGAACGGCTCTATCTCTTTAGTCGATGGCGCGCCCTTCGTCTTCGACATCACGGGCCTCGGCACCCCGATAGCCATCAGCCCTAACGGCAAATTCCTCTTCGTCGGGCGCGGCAGTTCCGGCGAGGCAATCAGCGTGCTCAGGATCGGCGCGGGCGGAAATCTGTCTTTGGTCGAAGGGTCACCATTCCCCACCTCATTCGGCGAGGTAACGAGCGGCCTTGAGGTTAACGCCAGCGGGAAGTTCCTTTTCGTCGCCTTCCGCTTGCACCAGCGGGTAGAGACTTTGAGCATAGCGTCGGACGGCAAGCTCTCGATCATTGAAGAGAGCGGCGCGAACACGGGCGAAGACGCAGGCGGAGAGACTTCACGCCTTCGTTCTCTGGCCGTTGACCCGTTGCCCGGAAAGTGCCAGATCATCACGCCCGACGACATCACCGTCAATAACGATCCCGGCACGTGCGGCGCTACGGTCAAATACCCGACGCCGGGCGTCTGCGGCAACGACTGCGGCCCGGTCACCTGCGAACCGGCGTCGGGCACCTTTTTCGAGGTCGGCATGCACACCGTCACCTGCTCGTCGGACGGCGCGCTCGACGCCTCGTTCAAAGTCATGGTAAAAGACGCGCAGTCCCCGACCATATTTAATCAACCGGACATTGTCGGGCAGACCGGACCCGAATAAATGCTCGGCCGTCGTCGCCTTCGTCGCGACGGCCAGCGACAATTGCCCGAACACGAACATAGAGGTCGATCACCAGCCGGGCTCGGAGTTCCCGAAGGGCATGACGACCGTCCACATTAAAGCGACGGACGCGGCGGGCAACGTGTCTAATTATTCCTTCACCATAACGATAGTCGATATGCAGGCGCCGACAGTCGATTGCCAGGCGGACATATCGGTCAATAACGAGCCTGGGCAGTGCGGCCGCGCGGTCAACTTCGCGTTGCCGAATGTTTCGGATAACTGTCCCGGTGTCGGAGTCGCCGTCTGCAATCCTCCTTCGGGGACTTTCTTTCCTGTCGGGCAGACGATGGTCGTTTGCACCGTTAAGGACGCGGCCGACAATATGGGCCAGTGCATGTTTAAAGTGACGGTGAAAGACATAGAGCCGCCCACGATAAACTGCCCGGCGGATATTATCGCGGTCACTGAAAAGCCCTGTGACGTGGGCGTGGTGATCAATTACCCGCCGCCTACAGTAGGCGACAATTGCCCGAACAATCTGGTGGTCGTTTGCAACCCTCCTTCAGGCTCGGTGCTGCCGGTGGGAGCGACAAACGTTGTTTGTACGGTGACGGACGGAGGCGGCAATCAAACTCAATGCAGCTTCAAGGTCACCATCTTCGACGTGCGGTTGCAGGACGATTCGAGCCCGAACACGGTCTTGTTGTTCAACTCTTTCACCGGAGATTATCGCTTCTGCTCTCCGAATTTGCCGCAACCTTTGACGGGGAAGGGAACTATAAACAAGAAGGGTTGTATGTCGGTGCTCGATCACAATACTGCCGACCGGAGGCTGAACGCTAAGGTGGAGCCGGCCCTGAAGAAGGGCTCCGCCACGTTACAGACTCCGCCGGGGAGCTTGAAGGCGAGCATCACTGATAAGGACATCTCAAACAACACGTCGATGTGTCCGTGACGTTGTGTCCGGGACATTACGTGAGGGAATGTCGGGGCAGCCTTTGTGGCTGCCCCACCTGCCTATTCGAGTGAGAGTAGCCAGATGTCACCCTCTCTGAAAGCCACGGCCATATAGATTGATCGGTTATCTTTTGAGAGCGCCGGCGCGCCGGCCGTATGGGGATGGAATGAATATAGCTCTTTCGGTTTTTTCGTCTTTCTATCGACCATGTACAAGCGCCCCTGGTGCGGGAAATAAGAGCCTGGTGCTGTCGCTAAGCCAGCAGGCGCGCTGCCCGAAGTCGGTTATTTTTTCAAACGCGCCCGTCTCAAACGAATAGACATATAACCCTCAAGCGATCTCTCTTCTCTTTCCACATGCCCAACCATAAACCTTCCGTCCGGCGACCAGTCATATACGTTGAAAAACAGCGCCGGGTCTTGGTCGAAAATAATCTCGGCGGGGGTCTGCTCGCTGAACGGTTTGCTCAGGTCTATTATAAAACTCCGCCCGCCGAAGAGGTTGTAAGCCATCTGCTTGCCATCGGGCGACCACGTCGCCTTCAGCGCCCTGCGGTCCTTCAATATCGGTTATCTGCTGCTTCGCGCTGCCGTCGGGATTCATGGTCCATATTTCCATGTTGCCGCTGCGGTTTGAGGTGAAAGCTATCTTTTTGCCATCGGGCGACCAGACCGGGTAGACGTCATTAAAGGCGTCGTCGGTGAGCTGTTGCGGAACATGAGTGCCAACTTTCAAGGCGAGTATGTCTTTTTGTATCCAGCCCGTCTGATAGACAATCGATTGCCCGTCGGGCGAAACATTCGGAACGAAGATTTCACCCGATTCATGCGTAACGAGCGCGGGCTGGCCGGTTATACCTTCCGCCGCCGGGTCGAAACCTAGCTTATGGGCGTTCTGTTTGTTTCCGTACTCGACGTAAGCCAGTTGCTTGCCGTCGCGCGAAAAGCTTATATGCTGGCTCGTAATGGCGGGCGTCGGGACAAGCTCCGGCTCGCCACTGGCCTTGCCGCTCGCTTCATCTACGCCAACGCGCCATATGTTCATTGTGCCTTTGCGGTTGCTTACGAAATATATGAATTGCCCGTCGGGCGACCATACCGGGTTCCAATCGATGAAGGCGTCGTTGGTAAGCTTCACCGCCTCGCCGCCTCGTGCCGGGATTGTCCATATGTCGCGCTGGCCCCCTTTTTCAACGCCCCAATAAGCAATCCTCTTGTCGCCCGGCGACCAGCTGGGGTTGACCGCATCGCCTTCAGTCAAGACGCGGCTTTCGCCCGTCTCAACCTCTACTATGTATAACCGGCCGGGAACCTGGTCCCTGCCGAATGAGTCCGTAAAAACCTCCGAGCATACGATCTGTTTTCCGTCGGGCGACCACGCGGGGTTGAATCCGAAATCCGTCACCTGCCTGACCGATTCGCCCGTTTCGGTCATCACGAATATACCGCCGCCGCTTCTGCCCGAGCGAAATGCTATGCGCGTGCCGTCGGACGAAAACGCCGGCTGAGTGTCTGTCTCTTTCGAATCCTCGGTCAGGTTGATCGCCTTCTTCGAGCCGACACGCTTCAAATATATGTCCCAGTCGCCTGATAGCTGGCTCGCGTAGATTAGGGATTTGCCGTCGGGCGAGAGGCTCGGAAATTGTTCGAGACCGGCGGTCAGTGAAATCTTGGTCGCGCTGGCGTCGAGCCAGTCTGGCTCTTTGCGTTCGGCAAGCCCTCGCGTAAAAAGCAACCCGGCAAGCGACACGACCGATGTCACGGCGAGCGCGACCGCGGCCCACTTCCACCAGCGGCTCACTTGATTCGATACCGCCGCGCCGTTTGATCGCGGGCCCGTCTCCGGCAAACCCACGGGCCGCGAGTCGAGGTTTCTGTGCAGCCCCTTTAGCGCCGCGCGAAAATCTATCGCGGTCTGATAGCGAAGGTCCCTATCTTTTTCGAGCGCACGGTTGATGACAGGCTCAAGCTCCGTCGAGTGGTCCGCGCCGGAGCCGGTGACAGGCGCGGGCGCTTTATGCAGGATCGCGTCGAAAGTCGATGCGGCGGTCTGACCCTTAAACGGTTGCTTGCCCGTTACCATCTCGTATAGCACGATGCCGAGCGAGAAAATATCGCTGCGGTTGTCTGTCTCCCGGCCGAGCGCCTGCTCGGGCGACATGTAATTGATCGTTCCGAGGACCATCCCCGACTGCGTCGAGAGATTTAGGACCGACTGGTCCGCATCACTCTGTGTGGGCTCGGTCAGCTTTGCGAGCCCGAAGTCGAGCACCTTAACGTAACCGTCGGGGCGCACCATGACGTTTTCGGGCTTGATGTCGCGGTGAATGATGCCCGCCTCGTGCGCCGCCGCAAGAGCCGAAGCGGTCTGGACGGCTATCTCCAGCGACTCTTTTAAGGTCAGCCTTCCGTCGGCTATTTTTTGCCTGAGCGTATCGCCTTCGATATATTCCGAGGTGATGAAATGGATGCCGCGCTCCTGGCCTATCTCGAAAATGGTTATGATGTTCGGGTGGTTGAGGCCGGAGGCGGCGCGCGACTCCCTTTGAAACCGCGCGACGCGGTCGGGCGACTTTGTGAAATGCGCGGGCAATAGCTTTAGCGCGACCTTGCGATTCATCTGCCGGTCGTCGGCCAGATATACTTCGCCCATCCCGCCCGTGCCGAGCAAAGAGAGGATTTCGAAGCGCCCGACCTTTTTCCCGGTGAGCGAAAGCGCGGAGTCTTCGGCCAGTGACCTTGCGGCGATCTCCACGGCGGGCGTCTCAAAGAGGTCTTCCGCTTTGTTGTAAGCGTCGAGCATCGCCTCGACTTCCTGTCTCAGCTTTCCATCGCCGCGGCAGGCCTCGTCCAAAAAGGAAGCGCGGTCGTCCGGCCCCACCTCAAGGGCGGCGTTGACCAGCTCGTCGATTTGAAGGTAACGATCAGCGTTCATGCCGAAACAGCTTCACCTCATTTGCTCAGCTCAAGATAAAGCCAGGCCTTCGCTTTCTTCCACTCGCGCAGTACGGTGATTGAAGATATCTTCAGCACCTCGGCCGTCTCTTCGACGCTCAGCCCGCCGAAGAAGCGCAGCTCGACTATGCGGCTCTTTCTCGGGTCCACCTCGGCCAGCTGGTTGAGCGCGTCGTCGAGCGCGACTATGTCGGCGCTCTTCCCGGGTGAGGCCGCGAGCGCCTCGTTAAGCGTGACCTGGCGGATAGCGCCTTCTTTCGCGGTCGGGCGGCGACGCGCAAAGTCTACGAGTATGCGGCGCATCAACTGGGCCGCGACGCCGAAAAAATGCGCGCGGCTCTCCCACCGGGCGCTCTTCCAATCGATCAATCGTATGTATGCTTCGTTGACGAGCGCGGTGGGCTGCAGCGGGTGGTCCTGTCGCTCGCGGCCCATGTAACGTTTGGCCAGGCGGTATAGCTCCGCGTGAATTAAAGGGACGAGTTTTTCCAGGGCCGCTTCATCCCCGCCGCCCCAGGCTTTGAGCAACTCGGTCACGTTGTGCGAAGAAGTCTCGGTCATAGATGAGTCAGCGGACCCGGAGAAGATACCATGAACGCCCCGCCCGGCCACAGATGATATTGATCACAACCGCGGCCGAAAGGCGAGGCCCCGCTCTGGCGGGCGAGCTTTCTTGACCGCCATATGGTACTTGCCTAGAATCAACATGCGTTCGGAGACCGGAAACCCCCTCCTGATGCGAGGATCATCATTCTTGCTAAAGCTTTCGACACCGCTTTACGAGCTACACCTGCACGAGATACCGCGCCTCGCGATGAAGACGGCGCAGAAACTTGCCGTGGGCGCCGCCTCCGTGGCAGGCATAAGCAATCCGCTTCACGCCACGATAGAAGACCTGATCTACTATATGCCGATGCGTTATGAGGACCGCTCGAATCTCGCGCGCGTCTGTGACATCGAGCCCAACACGTATGCGACCATCGAGGTCGAAGTGCGCGTCGCGGGCACGTACGCGGTGAAAGGCGGGCGGCTGCGAATATTCGAGTTCTCAGGCATAGACGAAACGGGCCAGGTGCGCGCCTACTGGTGGAACCAGCCCTATCTTCAGAACTCGTTCCCGCGCGGGCGCAAGGTCTTGCTCTACGGATTGTGGAAGCGCGGCCGGCGCGGGTTCTACGAAGTCGAGAACCCCGATTACGAATTCACCACGGATGACGACGACGCAGATCCCATACACACCGGCCGGCGCGTGCCGGTCTATAGAAAGCTCGGCGAGGTGCGCTCGAAACAGCTCCGCTCCGTCATGCACCACGTCCTGGAGCGGATGGATTTTGCGGAGATCGAGGACCGCGTGCCGGAAGAGGTGATCAGCCGCTCGGGCTTCATCTCGCGCGCCGACGCGCTCAGGCAGATTCACTTCCCGGCCGACGACGCGGCCATCGATCTCTATAACAAATCGCAATCGCCCGCGCATCGCCGTTTGATATTCGACGAGTTCTTCTGGCTCTCGGTCGCTATGGGGCTTCGCCGGCAGGGGCGGGAAGCCGCGGCGAAGGGGACGGTCATCGAGATAAACGACCGCGTGCGCGAATCGGTCCGCTCGATACTGCCGTTCAAGCCTACCGGCGCGCAGAAGCGCGTGCTGCGCGAGATAGTTCAGGACATGGCCGGGCCCGCCCCGATGAATCGCCTGCTCCAGGGCGACGTGGGATCGGGCAAGACGATTGTCGCCGTACAGGCCGCGATTGTCGCGATAGAGAACGGCTACCAGTCGGCCATAATGGTCCCGACCGAGATACTGGCCGAGCAGCACGCGCGAAACGCAAAGCGAATGCTCGCGAGCGCGCCCTACCGCGTAGAGCTTTTGACGGGGTCGCTTGCGGCCTCGCGCAAGCGCGAGCTGCATTCGGCGATAGAGGCGGGCGAAGTCGATCTGGTCATAGGCACGCACGCGCTGATTCAGGAGGGCGTCAATTTTCACAAGCTCGGGTTCGTCGTCATAGACGAGCAACACCGCTTCGGCGTCCTCCAGCGCGCCGAGTTGATAAACCGCGGCTATAACCCGGACGTGCTGGTTATGACGGCGACGCCGATCCCGCGCTCGCTCGCCATGACCGTTTACGGCGACCTCGACCTTTCCGTCATCGACGAGATGCCTCCGGGCAGAAAGCCCGTGATAACGAAGGTCCGCGGCGAGGAGGCGCGCACGAAGATATATCATTTCCTCGACACCATCATGCGCCAGGGCAGCCAGGTCTATGTCGTATACCCGCTCGTCGAAGAGAGCGAAAAACTCGACCTGCTCAACGCCACCCAGATGGCCGAGCATTTGCAATCCGAGGTCTTCCCGAACTTCCGCGTCGGCCTCATACACGGCCGGATGAAACAGGAGGAGAAAGACGCGGTCATGGAAGAGTTCCGCCGCGCCGCTTCCCACATACTGGTCGCGACGACCGTGATCGAGGTCGGCGTGGACGTGCCGAACGCCAGCGTGATGATCATCGAGCACGCAGAGCGGTTCGGGCTGTCGCAACTGCACCAGCTCCGCGGCCGCGTCGGGCGCGGCGACGAGCAGGCATACTGCATACTGCTGGCGAGCCACAAGCGAACGGCCGAGGCGCGCGAGCGGCTGGCGATAATGGAGGAGACGAGCGACGGCTTTAAGATCGCGGAAAAGGACCTGGAACTCAGAGGGCCGGGCGAGGTGATGGGCACCAGGCAATCGGGCATCCCCGCCTTCCGCATAGCGAACATCGTGCGCGACCACGCGCTGCTTGAAGCGGCGCGGCGCGAAGCCGACTACATGCTCGGCGCGCGGCGCAACTCGCGCGACACCGCCCGGCTCATCGAGATCGTGCGCAGCCAGCCCAAGTACGGGCTGGCCGCGGTCGGATAAGCCGGCAACGCCTCTGCCGGTCAGAATCTATAACTGAACCCGACGCTGGCCTGTATATTGTGCCGGGTCTTTCCAAAAATAATGAAAGGAGCGTCAAGAAGATCCCCCGACCTGTCGCGGTAGTGGATTATGGTGTCTCCGACATCGAAGCGCACCAGCGTCCGCCGCGACGTGTATATCTCGGCCACGCCGCCCACGTCGAATGCGAAATGCGTCACCCTGCCGAAATCGAGTTGCGGGTTCGTGATTGAGCCCCGCGCCTGCTTGAAGACTTCGCCGAAACTGACAAAGCCCGGCCGGGCTTTCGCGAATACGCCGAATCTCTCGAATCGCTTCCCGGCCTTTACCCCGAAAAGGCCCTGAGTGACGCGGCCGCCCTCTCTCCTGATAAAGAAAGGGTTGGACCCGCTCGGCCCCCGCCTATCTCGCGGGAAGAGATTCATCTCCGCTTCGAGCGATAGATAGTCGGTGATGTTATAAGTGAACCTGCCGCCGAAACCGGGCTCGTGCCTGAGTTCCTCTCCGAGGTGCATGTAGGAGAATTGCCCGCCCACCTCGAATTTTTTTACTTCTGATTGCGCCAGCGCCGCCTTGCCGGTTGAAAGACACACGAATACTAACGCGGCAATACGCCATCCTTTTTGCATAAGCTCTACCTTTCTCGTTCTTTTTTGCGGGCTGGTGTTTCTGGCCTAAGCTCTAAGGCTATGAACGTGATTAATGCTTAACTTGCAAGAAAGTTTGCAAAACAAAAGGGCCGGCAAGTAAGCTTGCCGGCCCCTCAAACACTCACTTTACTTTCTAGAGTCAGGCCGCGATTCGGCTGTCGCCCGACGTCGAGATCAGGAGGTGCAGCGCGTCCATCGCCGCCGCGGCCTTGGCCGTCTCGGCCTCGTCGCGGAAGAATACGAGCTTCTGCGTCTCGGCGTTTATATCGACCACCACCACGTCGCCCAACCGGACCTGCCCGGTGGCGGAAAGGTTCGCGAGCGGCGTCACCAGGAATCGCTCGATGGCGCGCTTCAAGTGGCGCGCGCCGTAGCGGTACTCGATGCCCTCGCTCAGCAGGAACTCTTTCGCGGCGTCGGTCAGCACGAAGCTGAAACGCTCGCCTGCGCCCTCGTTAATGCGGCGCTGAACACCCCGCAACTCCAGGTCGATGATCCGCTGGAGCTGGTCGTGCTTGAGCGAGCGAAAGACCACGACCTTGTCAATTCTGTTCATGAACTCGGGCGAGAACTTCTTCTTCGCCGCGTCGAGCGCGGTGCGATAAATCTTCTGGTCGAGATCGTCCTCGACCGCATTCTTGGCGCGCGCCGGGGCGAAGCCTATCGAGCCCGTGATCAGGTCGCTCATCTCCTTCGCGCCGAGGTTCGACGTCATGATGATCATCGTCTGCGAAAAGTCCACCTTGGTGTTGTCGCCGAGCGTGAGCGTCGCCTTGTCGAGGATGCCCAGCAACAGTTGCCACAGCGAATCCGACGCCTTCTCGATCTCGTCAAACAGCACCAGCGTGAACGGGTCGCGCTCCGTGTGGTGCCTTTCGAGACTCTCCTGCGTCAGCATCGGCCTGGTCTCGCGGTGGCCAAGGTAGCCCGGAGGCGAGCCGATGAGCTTCGCGATCTCGTGCGAATGCTGAAACTCCGCGCAGTCGATCTTGACGACCGAGTTGCGGTCGCCAAAAAGCATCTCGGCCGCCGCCTCTACGACGTGGGTCTTGCCCGAACCCGTGGGCCCGAGGAACAGCATTGTCCCGAGCGGGCGCGTCGGGTTAGTCATACCGGCCTGGAAGACCTGATAAAGCGACGTGATATTGCGGACAGCCCGGTCCTGCCCGATCACCTGCGCGCACAGCCTGTCTTCGAAGTCCTGCGCGCGCGGGCTCTTGATGTCAGGGTTCAGCGTGATAACTCTCCTGTTCTCGTTCTTGCTAATCATTTCTTTACCCTTCTTTCCGCGCCCTTGTGCCATCTCCTTAGAATCTCGCGGCCGTCCTCGGGTCCCACTCTTGTTATGCCCCCGAACGGCTCTTTATTTCCTTTCAAATATGATCGCCGCCCTCTGACCACCCTGGGCCCGGCTGCGACCATTTTCTGCAACTTTGATGCCTGCTAAGTTGTCTCAGTTGCTACAGGCCGCATATGACGACGGGCACAGCGGATAACCTTACAAGTTTATCCGCGCCAGGTCTTAATGCCGCCGGGCCCGAATAAACAACCGCGCTCTGCTCGTAAAACAACCCCGCGTCTCCTACCACAATTTGACATTTTTATTCCCCCGCAATGACATATCTTGTCACCCGCGCAGGTACTGCGCTCCGAGCGCGTCCCAATCGTCTCTTGCCGCCTGATTATCAAATAACTCGCGAAAAATACGCTCTCTATTATTAGACACCGGGACCACTCAATAAGTTACGCCCGGACGGACAATGCGACCCTATATATAGAGGTCGCGCGCGGGGCGTTTGATACGGCGAAACGCTCGGTTTAAGATGAGTCCTCAACTGAAAAATCTGGAGGTGCGCATGAGGTTAGAAGACAAGACCGCGATAATTACGGGTGGCGGGCGCGGCATCGGCCGCAGCATAGCCTTGCGCTATGCCGCCGAGGGGGCAAACGTCATCGTCTCGGGCACGACCGAGCAGGCGCTTGAGCAGACCGCGCGCGATATTGCCGAGGGCGGAGGGCGAGCCCTCGCCGTGCGCGCCGACGTGGCCGACGAGGCGGAGGTGGCCCGCCTGATTTCGGAGACGATAAAAGAGTTCGGCCGCATAGATGTCCTGGTCAACAACGCCGGCATCGCCGGGCCTACCGCGCCGGTAATGAAAGTCAGTCGAGAAGAATGGGACCAGACGATGGCGGTCAACGTGACCGGCGCGATGCTCGCGGCCAAGCACGCGCTGCCTCACATGATCGAGCGGCGCAGCGGCCGTATAATAAACATAACCTCGATCGCGGGACTCAGGGCCTACGCGCTGCGCAGCCCTTACGCCGCGTCCAAGTGGGCGATGGTCGGCCTTACAGAGACACTGGCGGAAGAGGTCGGCCGCTTCAGCGCCGGAAGCCCACGCGACGGCGGGATAACGGTCAACGCGATAGCGCCCGGCCCCGTAGATAACGAGCGCATAAGGCGGGTCATCGCGGCGCGGGCGTTGGAGATGGGAAGAGATGCGCGGGAGGTCGAGCGAGAGTTCCTTGAAATGACCAGAATGAAGCGGCTGATCAGCGAAGACGAGATAGCCGCGCTCGCGCTCTTTCTGGCCTCCGACGAAGCCCGGAATATCACCGGCCAGGTCATCGCCTGCGGGGTATAGCCTTGCTCGCGTGGCACCTAAAAATCAAACCGCTCAACTGGCGATAATAGCCTGTGCGACAGGCTGCTCGTCGGCCTGCGTGTAAGGCGGGTCGAGCGGCATGCCCACGGCAAGCTTTCGGGCCGATTTATTCTGCCTCGTGGCGAGCGCCGCGGCCTGGAGCAGCTCGTCAATCGTCTGCCCGTCGGCGGGGTATCCGGCCGCGCCAAAGCTCAAGCCCGCCGTCACCGTCTGACCCGGCCTGATCTCGATATTAAAAGCCTCTATGTCGAATTGCGCCCGGCAGCCCACCTCGACCGCTTCACTGCGGCCGCGGCCCGTCATCAGGCATATGAACTCGTCGCCGGCCACGCGCCCGAGGAAATAAGAGTCGCCTATAACCTGCCGGAGCCTCCCGCTCACGGCCGCAAGCAGCCGGTCGCCCGCCTGGTAGCCGAACGTATCGTTGATCGCTCGCATGCCGGATATGTTTAGCGAGAGCACCGTCATGGGTTCGTCCTGCTCGCGGGCTTCGGCAAGTTTCTGATCGAGCCGCGCGTAGAGCGCCCGCCCGTTCGGCAATCCCGTCAGCGCGTCGGTCTGCGCGCTGTTTTTTGTCTGCTCGTACAAAATAGCGTGCTGGAGCGCGGTCGAGGCGAAGCGCGCGACGGATTCGAGCAGGCGCAGGTGATCGCTGCTGTAAGCCTCAAGCTCGGTCGAATAAAGCGCGAGCGCGCCGACCGCTTCTTCGCCGCTCGTCAGCGGATAGACGGCGGCCGTTCGGTAAGAGACTTCACCCGGGCCTAGAAAGTCCGCCAGGTCGAGCATCGGGTCGGTATTGCTCATCGGGCGGCAGTTGATTATCACCCAGCCCGCGATCCCGTGGCCCGCGGCCAGGCTGCGCCCGCGTATGCGCTCCGCGTTCGGGCCGAAAGCGTAAGTCGCGTGCGCCGAATCGTTGCCCTGCTGCCGCATATAGACGACGCAGGTTGTAAAAGGGATCATGCCCTCGATGCGGTTTACCGTGAGCGTGACGACGTCGCGAACGTCAAGGCTCGCGCTGAAGGTCTGCGACATTTCATAAAGCGCCGCGACCTCTGCGTGCGCCGCGTGAATCTGCTTTATGTAATCGAGCGGCTCGGACGATTGCGCGAGCCCGGCCGCGGGGACGGCCGAAAGCGCGCTCTCCGACAGCCCCGCCTGCGTGGTCGGCGTGAGCAGCGGCTGCTGCTGGGCTTTGTGCGCCGCGATCTCCGCTTCGTATTTCGGGAGGTTCTCGATAAAAGCGTCAACGACGGCCGGGTCGAACTGTTTGCCGGCATTGTCGCGCAGGAACTGGCATGCCTGGTCGCGGGTCATACCGCGGCGATATTGCCGATCCTCGCTTACCGCGTCGAAGCAATCGACGACCGTGAGTATGCGGGCCGTCAGCGGTATCTGCTCGCCGCGCAGTCCGTCCGGGTAGCCGCGCCCGTCCCATCTCTCGTGATGATGGCGCACAATCGGGACGACCGGGAACGGGAAGTTGACGCGCTCCATGATCTGCGCGCCGACTATCGTATGGACCTTCATCTTCTCGAACTCGGCGGCCGTTAGCTTGCCCGGCTTGTTGAGTATGTAATCGGGGACCGCGATCTTTCCAACGTCGTGCAGCAACGCGCCCGCTTTGAGCGCCTCGATATCCAGATCGCCAAGCCCGAAATGGCGCGCGACACCCGTCGCATAGACCTGCACGCGATAGACGTGATCATGAGTGATCTGGTCTTTCGCGTCGATTGCCGTCGCCAGCGCCTCGACCGTCGCGAGATGCACGCGGCTGAGTTGCTCGCTCGATTTTGCCCGCTCGTCCGCCTGCTTGAAATAGAAATGGCAGGTCGCAAATACGATGGCGACCAGCGGCCCGGCGGCTATCAGCGACGCCGCGCCGTATCGGCTCAACGCCATGTATATCAAACCGGCCGCCGACGCGCTGGCGACGTAGGTCAGGCTCGCCCATGAATAATTCGTCCACCAAATTGTAAAGAGGTTCGCCCGCCTCTTTAGCGAGTAATGGGTCGCCGTGAGCAGCGAGTTGAGCGCGAAATGGAGGATTGAAAAAAGCAGCAGGGCCGTGAGCATAGAAGTGATGCCCGAAAGCCCCGCGCCGAGCATCGCTTCCAAGGCCCAGCTGAAAAGCGACGCGGAGATGAAGACCGATATGGCCATGATCGCCGCGCTCATCAGCCGGCTCGCCCACCTGCCGGTCGTGAGGATTGACGCGGTCAGGGCATCGGTGACGGCCACGATCATCGCCGCCGGCGCGCCCCAAAACAGGGCCGACATAAACAGAAAAACATCGCCCGGCGTAATCGAGGCGTGCGTGCCTGGTATGCTGATCGGGCGCAGGCCGGCAAGGAATACGGCGGCCATAAAAGCGCCTACCCCGAGCAACGCGGCAAACCCCAGGTTGAGAAGACCGGATGCGGAGAAGATGAAGCAGGCCGCGCCCAGCGATACGGTGGTCCACCAGTAAGCGCGCGCGCCAGGGTTGTAATCTTTCAGATCGATGAAGGCCATAGATTATCCAGGCAACTTAAATGTCGGGGGCGATCTTTTTGTCGAGCGTCAAAGGGGCCTTTACGGTTCGCCCAGGTTGCTGGACTCGCTTATCACTATCCCCTGGCCGAGGTTCGCGCCCTCGCTTATCACTATGCCTTCGCCGCAGGCTACGCCTTCGCTGATGACGATGCCCTCGCTGATGACGATGCCCTTCGCTGATGACGATCCCTTCACTGATGACGATGCCTTCGCTGATGACGATGCCCTGGCCCCGAGAGATTGCTTCGGCAACAGCCGCGCCCGCGACGAATATGCTTTGCGACCCCGCCGTCGAGTTGGCGTCGATGACCCCGGTGCTGATCAGAGCTGCCGTTCGCGACCGGCGTGCCGCCGCGCGTGACTGCATCTCGGACCCACACGATGGCCGGGTCATATATAGCCTGGTAGCGTCGGAATAGCGCCTCGCCCGCGAGTATGTGCGAGCCGCCCGCGAATATGTATCTGCCCCAGCGGGCGAGCCTGCCGCCGATGTTCGAGACGGGCGAGGGAAAGGTTGCGCCCGTGGCCAGCATCGAATCGCCTACTCTTATCGAGCCCTGTTTGATCGACGTCGAAATGTTTGTTTTGAGCGCGCCCGCGAGCCGCGTCGCGCCCTCTATGTTGAGCAGTCCCGCTCCCTGCTTGATGATGCTTGCGTCGGGCAGTTGCTCGGCGGTGTATTGCAATATTGCCTTGACGAGCGCGGGTGTCAGGCCGGGGTTCTTCTGCAACAGGAGCGCGGCGGCGCCCGCCGCGGCCGGGGCCGCGACCGAGGTCCCGCTCAATTTCATGAATGCCGACGAGCCCGAACCGCTTTCGTGTAGCTGCGGGTATTCTTCCCTGAGATGGCTGTCTCTCGATTCGGCCGAGACTATGCGGTTGCCGGGAGCCGCCAGGTCGGGCTTCAAGAGGTTGTCGTATCGCGTCTCTCCCGATTGATCGACCGTGTGCCCGCGCGTCGGCCCGCGCGAGCTGAAGTAGGTTATGCTCTCGTCGCCGCGCGCGTCGCTTTGATGGGTGTTGGCCGCGCCCACCGTGATGACGGTCGGGTCGTTGCCGGGCGCGGTGATGCTGCCGTACTGCTCAAGGCCCTCGGCGGAAACGCCGTAATTGCCCGCCGCGGCCACGACCGTGATGCCCGATGCGACCGCGCGCCGCGCCGCGCGACATAGCGGGTCGGTCACCCAGGATTCGGTCGAGCCGGCGCCGAGGCTCAGGTTCATAACCTTGATGTTGTGGCGCGACCTGTTACTGATGACCCAGTCGATGCCTGCTATCACGTCGCTCATCTGCCCGAGGCCGCGGTCGTTGAGCACGCGCACGTCGATGAGCTTTGCGTTGGGGGCTATGCCCTGGAACCCGCGCGCCGAAGACGAACCGATTGATCGACCGGCGGCCACCCCGGCCACGTGCGACCCGTGACCGTAGGCGTCTTTGTTCGAGGGGCCGAGAATGATGTCCAGGATTGAAGAGATTAATCCGAGGCTTAACAGAAACTGCACGAGGTTCTGGTTGCCGGAGACTATGTCGGTCGAAGCCGCGACGCGCGTCGTGCGGCTCGAATTGTGGAAGTCGCTGTGGCTGGCCATCAAACCTGAATCGAGTATGGCTATGCCGACCCCGCTGCCGTCGAGCCCGTTGAAGGTCCCCGTGGAAGACCTGTAGGAACGCACCGCGTCGGCCGCCGTGGCCGCCTCGAGGTGACTCGCGCTCTGCTGGGCGAGGTGATCGGCCGTCATTCGCTCTACGTCGCCGCGCGAGGCTATCTGTATGACGCGGTCCTTGGGCAGCTCGGCGAGCAGGCCGTTTATCGAGCTGAACCGGCGCACGACCGACCCGCCCGCTTGAGAGATGGCTGTTGTGAGGGAATTCGATATTGCCCCGGTCGTCTGCACAAGCACGCGGACTGTTCGTCGTGACGGGTTGGCCCACACGAGTAATCGGTTATCCGTGATCGCGGCGAGCAGCGCGGGCGATAGCTTGCTTTGCGCGCTCACCGTGGCCGGCTCTATCTGGGCCTTCGCGCCGGCGAAGGGAAGCGCCCCGGTTGCCAGTATGAAAGCGATGACGAGCGCCGAAAGGCGGCGCCCGTTGCGACTTCGTGCAAAGAGTGTGAGGAGGCTATTCATTTTTTATCGTCCACTATTCGGAATCTTTAAAAGGGGCGAACACTGTCGATCAAATGATTGGCAATCGCGATGCCAGAAGGACCGGCCGCTCGACGCGCGCGTCGAGCGCTCTCTTATCGTCATATTCCTCCAGCCATTTACAAGCCGCGACCGCTTACGGCAATTCCATTGCCGGGTACTATCCATTCGGGGAAGGGTCGGTCATAGTGACTTGACGGCGAGCGGCAGAATGACTGTGATCGATTCAAAAGCGGCGTGATATAAATTTACGGAGCCGGCGAGCGGTCTTATGCGCGATATGGAAAAGCTCGATCTCAAAGAGCACGTCTCTTCCAAAGAAAAGAAACAGCGATACGTCAACCGTCTGTTTGAGACCATCGCGTCCAGGTACGATTTCTTCACCGCCTTCATGTCTTACGGGATGGACCGCGGGTGGAAGCGCGCGCTGGTCGAGATGGCGGCGCTCGAAGGCGACGAGACGGCGCTCGACATCGCCTGCGGGACCGGAGATATCGCCTTTCAGTTGGCGCGCGGACTAAAGGGCGGGAGCTGTGCGGGACTCGACATCACGCAAGGTATGCTCGTAATCGCCGAGCGCAAGCGGCGCGAATCCGGCGTCGAGTCGGTCAGCTTTCACCGCGCGGATATACTGCGGATGCCGTTTGCGGATTGCACGTTCGACCGGGTGACCGGCGGCTACGCCCTGCGCAACGTGCCCGACATCGACGCGGCGCTCGCCGAGATTATGCGGGTCTTAAAACCGGGCGGGAGATTTCTATCGCTCGACTTCGGCCGACCCGACAACAGGGCGTATCGATGGCTTTATATCAAATACCTCATCGCGGTGGGGTCCGTGGTCGGGCTCGCCATGCACGGCGACGCGGACACATATCGCTACATACCCGAAACGCTGAAGCTTTACCCCGGCCAGCGAGGCGTCGAAGAGATGATGCGGCGCGCGGGGTTTGTCGATACCGGCTATCGCCCGTTCGGCGGCGGCATCATGGCGATAAATTATGGCTCGAAGCCACTCAGTGGGCGCGAAGAGGCAGAAAGAAAAACGACTTTGTGAGCCCTTGCGCTCTTTGGTTTAAACATTTTTTATGTCAATTCATCCGGGCCGCAGGCGGAACACGTCGATTATGCGAGGCTCAAGTTTTTTGCCCGAAGTTTCTGGCTTGTCAACTGCGATGACGAATGCGGTCAGCTCATCCTGCTTGATTCGAATCCTGATGAATTGCTTATAGCCTTCGATGCGGGCGGCCGCCCCGGCCTGGTCGTTGTGGCCGTTGAAGGCGAGCGAGACGGCGAAATACCAGCCCAGCCAGACGCAGGTCATAAGCGCCCCGAGCGCGGCGGCCACAAGCGTGCGGGCGAGAATTTCCCACGAGCGCACCCCGGTTGCGGCGGGCGCGCTCAGCAGAAACGGCAGGCCGAGCATCAGCGCGCCATAGACGACCCAGGCAATCGTGAGCCACGCCCTGCTGTTACGGCGGACAAGAAAATTGCCCACCGCCATAAAGATCGGGACCAATGCGAGGGCCGCAACCCACGCCACCCAGGAGCCGACTCTCACGAGCAGAAACGGCGCGCCCAGTATAAGCGCGGCATGCCAGACGCCGAGAGCGGTAAAGCCTGCTCGCGCCGCCAGGCCCCGCAGCGGCAGCGCCCGCGAGCGGGCCTATCGCGACAATGAAGGCAAAGGTCCCAAATACCGCCAGCGCGAAGATCATGTCCAAGAAAGTGATAAGCGGCCGGATAGCGCCCGAACGACCACTACTCCCGCGACGAGCATCAACGTCCCTGTCGCCGCGAGCAACCACACGGGCCAGTAATCGAGCTTCCCGACCGGCTCCCTGTAGGATTTCTTAAAGAGCCATTCCGTATAAAAGACGCTGCCGATTATCGCCGTATTCGCCCAGAGCGTAAGAAACCCTATTAGCAGGCTGCACGCGAAAGGCGGCAATCCGGCTCGCCGCGCGACCATCTGCCATATCCCTAACGCGAGGCAAGCCAGCCCCGCGACCATAAGCGCCGCCACCTTGAGCCTGTATGTGCGAATGTTTTTATCTCTGTCCGCGCGCGGCATATCTATTACGCGCTTTGCATAGGCGAGGCCCGCCACGATAAAGCCTAGCGATGCGATAAGCAGGAACGCGCGCAAGTGAGCGCGACAAATCCGAGCCCCGTGCTCTCTGTTAAGCTGACGTACGACAGACGGGGCAGCAATTGCGAAAGCGCAGTGTCGGGCGTGGACGCAAGCCCAAACAGTTTGATACAAGACCGCATCGACCGTCATCCGGCTGCTCTGCGGGACGGTTGCGCCGATGTAGATTATGGCCGCTATAGCCGCGCCGATCAGCGCCACGTATCCGCCGTTGATTATGTTTATGGGATTGAAAATCTCTTTGGCGACCTTCCGGCGCGACACGTCGGCGGGCGGGTATAGCGCCTGCTCTTTGATCTCTTTGAACTGCGTGTGCGTCGGGTGTAGGAACGCGCCGCCCAGCCCCGATACTACCGAAGCGTAATTGGCGGCCGAAGGCGCGGCCTCGTCGCGCGCGGGGCCCCAGTACCGGGCGTAATGATGCGTATCGCCCGACAGGTCGAGCCGGCATTTGCCTGGAGGCAAGACGCCCCCGATTCAGAAAAGGAGCTTCAAGCCCCAGGTCCTTGAACGCGCCCGGAGTCTTGTCGTCCTCTTTCGCGCGGCGGCCGAGAACGGTCGTGGGCTCGGGCGTTGCGACGATCAGTCTATCGGGGATGGCGCGATCATTCGCTTGCTTAAAGAATTCCTGCTGACGTATGTCGAGCCGGCCCACTTCCGAGTCGAGCCCCCACAGCGACCAGCCGAACGGCAGTCGCAGCGCGACGTAGCTTGCCCGCTGCACGCGCTTGAAGCCGGGTATGGAAAGCTGAGGATACATCTTCGCATGATTCGGCTCGTCCTCTTCGGTGAGCGGTTTTTGAAATTGCCGGTTGAAACCGTCTATAACATCGTAATAATCGTGATTGCCGGGTATGGCGAATATCGCCCGGCGCGGCTCGTCGTCCGAGAGCCTGCCCTCCTCTTTGAGGTCCTGATAAGCCCACCAGAAAGGCGACTGAAATCGGCCGGCCAGACTTGGGAAGTCCGCGACGTGATAAGAGGTGTCGCCGCCGACGAAAAGGAACTCGCCGCGCGGGAGCAACGCGTGCTCTCGCCCGCCCTCAAACGCGACGCTCGCGCCCGGTTCCAAAGAGGGCGGCGCGTAAAGGTCGCTCATCGAAAGATATGCCAGGCTGTACATCGCCTTCTGGCCGTCGCCCGTATCGGAGAAGTAATCGATCCAGAATTCGTCGGCGGGCGTCTTCCGGTTGTGCCTCTCTTCGACCGTAAAGCGTATCTCTTCGTTCTTCATCCAGTCCCGCGGGTCGAGCTTGCCTTTGAAGGCGGCGTAAAGGAGGGTCCACTTGAGGCTGGCGATGAGTTGCGGTCCCAGCAGCCACGACACGGGCTTCTTCCATGCCTTCTCCGTTTGAGGCTTTGGCGGGAGGTTTTCCGGGACGTGTAGCTTATATCCCATCGCGGTCATAAGCGGCGCTCCTTTTGCGGCCCGAGCGGGTCTCGCGGGCGTTCAGGGTGTTAGCTTTTCGGAACCTGTAAGTCGGCCGGCCGGCTTGCGGGCGCAAATATCGCAGCAAAGATAAATGAAGTCAACGAAAAAGTTGTGGCAAAACCTCCCCCAGAACTAGTATGATTATCCGCGACGAGCGCGATATGTTCGGTTCCGCGCTGTTAACGTAGTAAGCCCGTAGCCCTGGTGTGATCGAGCAGGAAGCAAGAGTCATGGTCGCGCAACCCTCTTGGACGGCCATCTGTAGCTGGAGGAGATTTGCAAGTAATGGCTGAATCTGCAACCTGTCGAAAACTGCGTGACGAGATCATACGCATACGCGTCGAGCTTGAAGAGTTGATAGTCTTCCTCTCTTCGGACGAGCCGGCGCAAGTCCCAATCAATCACGAAGCGACCGACCCCGCCCAGACCAAATTCGATTTCTTCGAGCAGATCAGGCGCGGCGAGCAGATGCCCGAAGACGAGGCGCTGCTTTCGAAGGTGCTCGCCATCATCACCGAGCTTGGGTACGCTTCGACCATAGTCCTTCAGCACCGTCTCGAGCTGGACTTCCGGCAAGCCTCGGCCATCCTCGCCGACCTTGAGCGCGACGGGCTGGTCGGCCCGGCCCCCGGCTTCCGACCGCATAAGGTCTTGCCCGCCGCATATGAGGTGCTCGAAAGGATCGAAGACCATATGCAGGCCCATGGTAATTGAGCCCGGATATTTTCCGTAGAGACGCCCACGCCGGAAAACCTGCCCCACCCTCGCCCCACACCTCCTCACCTTCCGTCGGCGAAATTGACATAGCGGCCGCGCGGCATTAAATTGGTGGGCCTGTATGAATCCCGCTGCCGGATTACTTCGCCCAAAAGGAAAGGAAAAAGAGTATGTCGCGATCGGATGAGTTTGCGCGTATGGATGCGACCGAGCAGGCCCGCCTCGTGCGGCAAAAAGAGGTCACCCCGGCCGAGCTTGTCGAAGCGGCCATCGAGCGCATAGAAGCCGTCAATCCCCGAATCAACGCCGTCATCACGCCCATGTACGAGCAGGCGCGCGCGGCGGCAAATTCGCCCTCCGACGGGATATTTGCCGGCGTGCCTTTCCTTATCAAAGACCTGCTGGCGGCCTACGCCGGGGTGCGGATGGCGGCCGGCTCGGCTTTCCTTAAGGACTTTGTGCCCGCGCACGACTCGGAGCTTGTAGCCAGGTACAAGCGAGCGGGGTTGATAATACTCGGCAAGACCAACACGCCCGAGTACGGCATTGTGCCGACGGCCGAGCCGAAGCTTTTCGGCCCCTCGCGAAACCCCTGGAACCTGGAGCGCACGACGGGCGGGTCGAGCGGCGGGTCGGCCGCGGCGGTCGCCGCCGGGCTTGTCGCCATGGCGCATGCGAACGACGGCGGCGGCTCCATACGAATACCCGCTTCTTGCTGCGGCCTCTTCGGGCTCAAGCCGACTCGCGCGCGCAACCCTCTCGGCCCGGACTTTGGAGACATGTTTAGCGGGCTCATAGCCGAGCACGCCGTCACTCGCTCGGTGCGCGATAGCGCGGCCCTGCTCGACGCGACGGCCGGGCCGGATATCGGCGACCCGTACTATGCGCCCGCGCCCGCCCGCCCTTTCATTGAAGAGGTCGGGTCGGACGGCCCGCGGCTGCGCATAGGTTTTACGACAACCGCGGCGACCGGCGCGAGCATCCACCCGGACTGCGTGAAGGCGGTCGAGGACGCGGCGAGGCTGTGCGCCGATCTCGGCCACGAGGTTGTGGAAGCCGCGCCGACAATCGACGGAGAGATGATCACCCCGATGTTTATGACGCTCTGGTCGGCGGGACTTGCGTGGACTATAAACGGCATGGCTTATGTCACGCGCCGCAAGCCCGCGCCCGAAGATTTCGAGCCGATGACCTGGGCGCTTTACCAGATGGGCAGCAAGCATAGCGCGTCGGATTACCTGCTCGCGCTGCAATGGCTGCAATCGTTTTCGCGCGAGGTGGCGCGTTTCATGGCGGATTACGACGCGTGGCTCACGCCCACGCTGAGCGAGCCGCCGGTGCCGCTTGGCACTTTCGATTCGCCGGCCGATAACCCCTTCGCGGGGATGGCGCGCGCGGGGATGTTCGTGCCGTTCACACCGATGGCCAACATCACCGGCCAGCCCGCCATGTCCGTGCCGCTCTATTGGAATGAAGAAGGGTTGCCGGTCGGCGCTCATTTCTTCGGGCGCTTCGGCGACGAGGCGACGCTGTTCAGGCTGGCCGCGGAGCTAGAGCAGGCGCGCCCATGGGCCGACCGCCGCCCGCCCGTTAGCGCCGTTTAGGTTCAATTGAGCCTTGCTCAGGAAAACGAACAATTTGATTAAAAGGTGGCGAGATGGAACGAAAGACGATAAATCCGTGGAAGTGGCAGGACTCTCTGGGATTCTCTCAGGCGATTGAAGTGCGCGCGGCGGAGCGCGTGCTTTACTGTGCGGGCCAGGCTTCGACGGACGCCGAAGGCCGGCCCGTCCACGAAGGTGATATGCGCGCGCAGATCGCTCAATCGCTCGATAACCTCGAAGCGGTGTTGAAGGATGCGGGGTTCAGTCTTTCGGACGTGGTGCGGCTCAATTATTACACCACCGACGTCAACCGCTTTCTTGCCGACTTCGAAGCGGCTACATCAAGGCTCGCCGGAGCGGGCGTGCAACCGAGCAGCACTCTCCTGGGCGTCACCCGGCTCGCCTTTCCTCAGTTGCTTATAGAGATAGAGGCCACGGCGGCGAAGTGATGCGGCGCGGGTACAAGCCCGCTCATAAGCAAAGCGTATGCGCTGGTCGCTCCGACGTTGCCGCAGCCGATGACGGCTATGCGGTTGATTGCAGCATTGGTCTTATCATTCATAACAGCCCTGATTATATCCCCGCGTCTCCGGGTCCGACAGCCGACGGCTTGCGGGCGCGGGCCGAAAAAATCTAAACTTTTTGCCGAGTCGTATGGTTTATCCCCAGGGGAGTTCCATAAATTATCCGAGGCGGAACGAATAGTCAGGGTGAGGTGAGGAATGAGGAAGGCCATTTCTGTCTTCAGTCTGGTTTTATTGCTCGCGCCGATAGCCGCCGGTTTCGATAAAGGGAGCGAGTTGAACGCGCCGCCCGCGGCGGCCGTGCGCGAGCAGGTCAAGCGCGCGGTCGAGCTTGCCGGAAATGATCGCGCGGAAGAAGCCGTCGCCGAGCTTAAGAAGGCGCGCGCGGCGGCCCCGAATTATTTGCGCGCGCACGCGGAATACATACGCATAAAGACGTACTACCTGAATCGTTACGACGAGGTTCGCGCCGAGTACGACGCGCTGATTGCCAGAGAACCTGAAAACCCGGTGCTGCTGATGGCGCTCGCCACCGGCCAGTATGTTTCGCCGAGCAAGAGGCGCAATATCTGGTACCAGAAGGTGGCCGAGCTTGCGCCCGACTGGGCCTGGGGCCATTACGCGAAGGCGCAGTTGCTGACGGGCAAAGACTGGGCGGGGGCGGCGGCCGAGCTTTCAAAGGCCATCGAAAAAGACCCGGACGCAAATGAAGTCTATGCGCATCTTTTGAGAATTCAGGAGAAGCGACTCGAAAATATAGACGACGCGCTTGCGACGGCCGAAAAGATGGCGGCCCGGCCCGAGACTCGCTCACAGGGAATGAAAGAGCGATGGCGGTTGCGGCTGGCAAAGGCGGGCGCGACCGAAGAGGCGAGGACGAAGCTGAAGGAAGAGCTTGCCGCCCTCACCGCTTCATCAAAAGAGCTTGACGTGCTCGCTGGAGTTCATTCGACTTACCTTCAGGTCTTCACCGATGTCGAAGGCGCGAAAGCGGTCGAGGCGAAGATCAAGCAGATAGACCCGCTCTGGTTTTCCGAGCGCGGGCTGACGACGATGTTTCTGCCCGCGACGCTCAACACCATACACCGCCCCATGGCTATTTCGGGGCGCGACCTTTCAATATGGGCCAAATCTGATAAAGACCCGAGCGCGGAGCCGAAACAGAAGCTGAAGAATATTGAGAACGCGCTTGCGCTGAATCCCGGCGAAAACATGAAGCGCTTTCTTTACGAGCAGGCTTTCGCGCAGGCGGAAAAAGCGGGCGACGCCGAGACGATGATAAAGTACGCGAAGCTGCTCAAGGCGAACGAGCCCGAAGACAGCCCCGTGCCCGCGAGGATTGCGCTGGCGCTCGCCGATCAGAAAAAGGAATTGCAGAAGGCGCTCGATCACGCGCGGATGGCCGAAAAGATGAGCGTCGAGTTCCGCCCCATACCGAGGCCGGCAAACGTCAACGCCGAGGAATTCGCGGAGCTATTTACCGAAGAGGTTCAGAAGAAGAATTACCAGCGTCGGCGCGCGCAGGCGCTCGAATCCCTCGGGTGGGTGCTGCACCAGTCGGGCAAGCACGACGAGGCGGAGCCGAAGCTTCGCGGGGCCGTAGAGGTCGGGCGGTCGGAGAAGCGGCTCTGGCGGCTTTCGGAAGCGCTCGCCGGTATGGGCCGCAAAGAGGAGGCCGAAAAAATCGCGGCCGAGGCGAAGATGGAGTTCGCCGAAACGATCAAAAAGAGATTTATCAACGAGCCTTCGAAAGACTTCGAGCTTACGACGATTGACGGCCGCAAGGTGAAGCTGTCGGAGCTGAAGGGCAAGGCGGTGATGATAGATTTCTGGGCCACGTGGTGCGGCCCGTGCGTGGCCGAGATGCCGCACCTGGTCAAGCTCTACGACAAGTATAAAGCCGCGGGGCTGGAGATCCTGGCCATATCGTGCGACGACAAGGCGGACCTGCATAAGGTCGCGCCGTTTGCCAAAGAGCACAAGCTCAACTTCCCCGTGCTTGTCGATCAAGGCGTCGGCAAGCTCTATAACGTGAAC
Source organism: Blastocatellia bacterium (assembly GCA_963832205.1). Classification (GTDB taxonomy): domain Bacteria; phylum Acidobacteriota; class Blastocatellia; order UBA7656; family UBA7656; genus DATBMY01. The sequence goes on from CAWHTK010000026.1 coordinate 24,896, forward strand.
GGCTACCCCACGAGCATATTCATCGATAAGCAGGGCAACATACGCTATCGCGATATGGGGTTCGGCGAAGAGACCCCGCGCAAGCTCGAAGTGATCTTTAACGAGCTGCTGAAGTGATAGCTGGTCCGGCGGCGATGAGTGAGCCCGCGCGGGCTCACTCATCGCCAAAATGATTTCCGAGCGTGTGCCCGCTTTGAGAGGAATGATGAGACACAGGGCAGGAGAGTCGTTACTTTGTTCGCTGATCATCTCCATACTTGCGCTGACGGCCGCCGGACAAGCAAACATTCGCCACCCATATGCTTCGGATAAGCCGATAACTGAAGCAACAATATTTGGCGAGGGCATCGTCTCTACGCGCTGGCACGAAGACAGCCCCGGTTTTTCACGCGACGGCCGCACGCTTTACTGGGAATTCGGCTTGCCGATACTTTCGACCATCGTCCTATCGCGTTTTGAAAACGGCAAATGGAGCGAACCCGAGATGGCGCACTTTTCCGGGCGCTATCACGACCGCGATCCTTACATATCGCCTGACGGGAGCACGCTCATCTTTGTCAGCACTCGCGGGGCGGCGGACAGCCTGCCCGAGAAGCGGCTCACGTACCGCGAGCTTGAACGGATGCTCGACAACACGCGCAACGGACTTGGCGACCTGTACAAGGTCGATGCGCGCGTGCTGAAAAGATAAAAGAATACCCTGCCGTGGCTTTGCACAAAAAGAGTGACAGAGTCTGTGAAACTTGGAGCCCCGTAGGGGCGAGATGTTTATGTATCTGAGTTCCGTCAGGAGCGAAATGTGAAATGCCGCCCCTCCGGGGCTCAGGAGTTCATCAGCAGGTTAGTCTATAAACATCTCGCCCCTACGGGGCTACAGACTTAAGTGCTTTACTCAGACTTTTTGCGCAAAGCCACGTTTAGTCTATATACATTTCGTCCCTACGGGACTCCTTTTGTGCAATGCCCCCCGCGGTCTATTCTTCTCTTCGTATTCGTCTGTAGCGCGCATATCCCGGCTTCCACATCTTCGCGTCGATCAGTCTCTCTAGCTCATCAACCATAAGCGTCGAGGTGACGCCTTCGCTGAGGGCTTGCGACGCTACGGCCAGGGCGACGCGGCGCGACGCGGCGCGCACGTCCTTCATCGCCGGGAAAAGCGACCCGGCCGGGTCGATGAGCGCGGGCGACATCTCGGCAAGCGCGCGCGCGGCGGCGACGAACATTTCATCCGTGACTCGACTTGCCCCCGAGGCTATTACGCCCAGCCCCACGCCGGGGAATATATACACGTTATTGCACTGGCCTATCTTGTATGTCCTGCCGTTAAAGACTACGTCGGGGAAGGGGCTGCCCGTGGCGATGAGCGCGCGCCCATCAGTCCACCGGATGAGGTCCGCGGGGTCGGCCTCGCTGAGCGAAGTGGGATTAGAGAGCGGAAATATTATTGGCCGCTCGACGTGCGCCGCCATCTCTCGCACTATGGATTCGGTGAACGCGCCGCGCTGGGCCGACGCGCCTATCAAGATAGTCGGGCGCACGCGTCTGACTACTTCTTCAAGAGTGATCTTTCCGTCGCGCGCCCCGTCCCAATCGGCCACGCGGTCGAACGGCTGAGCATAATCTTTATTGAAAGATTCGAGGTCAGTCCTGCGCGCGTGCAGCAGGCCGCCGATGTCGACGAGCCAGAGCCTCAGCCGCGCTTCTTGCTGCGTCAGCCCTTCGCTCACCATCGCGGCGACTATCTGATCGGCTACGCCAGTGGCGGCCGACCCCGCGCCGAGAATCGCTATCCGCTGGTCGCTCATACGCGAGCGCGTAACCTTGACCGCGGCGAGCAAGCCCGCGAGCGTGACCGCGCCCGTGCCCTGTATGTCGTCGTTGAACGTACACAATCGGTCGCGGAACCGGTCGAGCAGCCGGCGGGCGTTGTTTCGCGAGAAGTCTTCCCATTGAAGCAAGACGTTAGGGAAGCGGCGGCGGACGCCTTCGACGAACCTGTCGACAAATTCGTCATACTCCTCGCCGACGATGCGGCGGCTGCGCCAGCCGAGGTATAGCTGGTCGTTGAGCAACTCTTCGTTGTTCGTCCCGAGGTCGAGAAATACCGGCAGGGTCGAGGCCGGATGCACGCCCGCGCATATCGTATAAAGCGAAAGCTTGCCGATGGGAATTCCCATCCCGCCGACGCCCAGGTCGCCCAGGCCAAGTATCCGCTCGCCGTCGGTGACGACGATGACCTCGACGCCCGCGCGCGGCGCGTTGTCGAGTATCGTCTCCATATCGTCGCGGTGCGGATAAGAGATATATATTCCGCGCGGGCTGCGGTAGATGTGGCTATAGGTCTGGCTGGCGACGCCGACGACGGGCGTATATATGACCGGCAGCATTTCGGTGATGTGCCGCTCCAGCAGCATGAAAAAGAGCGTCTCGTTGCGGTCCTGGAGGCTGGTTAGAAAGACATAGCGTTCGAGATCGGTTGAGTGCTTGCGGTAGTTTTCGTAATTGCGCAAGAGCTGATCTTCGACGCTCGAGACGTGGGGCGGCAGAAGGCCGAGCATGTCGAACTCGCGCCGCTCCTGGTCGGTGAAGGCGCTCCCCTTGTTGAGCGGCGAATAATCCAGAAGCAACTGGCCGGCAAGCGTCGTCTCTATAACTTCCTCGCCGGCCTCATAAACCCTCTTGAACGGAACTCTCTTCGATTTAGCCTTGTCCATCGCCCATTATTTCAAACCCTTTTTGCCCCCGGTTGTCAACACGTCTATGCGACGTTGCATTATTAACCCTCTTCAGGTTTGATACTAAGAAGGGCGCTTCATTTTTCCGGCGGAGATCAACAATGGCCGACGATGACCGAGAGAAATGTGAGCACGTCATATGCACCTGCATGGCGGATGAAGACAGCGATTATTGCAGCGCTTACTGCGAATCGGCGGGCGATTCCGTAGAGTTAGCCTGTAACTGCGGGCACCCGGGCTGCGCCGCGGAACTATAACCGGCGTTCTGATTGGAGCGCGGCAAGCGGGAGACTGACTTGCCGCCTCCCGGATCGGAGAATAAAAGCTCCGCGTTAAGGAGGGTTGCTTATATGCTCCCGATTCGAGGCGTTTACGAAGTAGCCATTCGCGTCAAAGAACTTGCCAGGGCGGAAGCTTTTTACCGGGAAGTGCTCGATTTGCAGATAGGGTTGCGGGATGAGAAAAGGAACTGGCTCTTTCTGAGGACGGGCGGCGACGCGGGCATGATAGTCCTGCAAGAAGATAAGGGGGAGTGGCCTCTACAGCACTTCGCCTTTACGGTCGCGGAAGAGGACATAGAGCGAGCAGCCGACCATCTGCGGGCGCGGGGAGTAAAAGTGGACGGACCGCATTTTCACGAATGGATGCCGGCCAGGTCTGTCTATTTTACGGACCCGGATGGCAACGATCTGGAGCTGTGTGCTCCCGTAAAAGATCGAGCTTTACAATAATCCCGCTGGCAGTCCTGTGGGGCGCAGGGCGGTGCGCCCCGCGAAGGTTATCTGGAGCCGGCGCGGTCGAGCAGGTTTTCGCCTGCAAGGATGTAATCGAACCAGCCTATCATCATCTCTTCCCACGTCTGATCGCCCCACTTTACATCCCGGGTCGGGTCGGGGTTGTATTTATTCTTAAGCGAGTTGTCGAAATGGGCTACGCAGTCCAGGCGGCTCCCCTTGGGCAAAAAGAGCGGCTGCTTGAACCGGTATAGCAACTGCCAGTTGAAATCATATCGCGGAACGTTTAAGACCACCTCGGTGCGCCCGTCGGGATAGACGGCCGTATATTTGAAATCTTTGCCGCGCAGGTGCATGTGCGGCATGAGGTTGAACGATCAATACGTCTTCCTTAGCCGTCCAGCTTGATTTCACCTCGTGGTTCCCGTCGTTGGGCGGTATGACGAATGAGCGATTGGTGGCCGTGCCGGTGAGCACCTGTTTTTTTACCGGCTCGCGCGCGAAGAAGAGGCCGATGTATGAGCGGTCCGTCGCCGCCTCTCCGGTCGGCGTGTAATGCATTTGAAAGACTAGGTTCGAGCCCGCTTTAACCAGCTTGGCCGTTCCCTTCGGGAATACTTTGGGCTGCTCGCCCGGCGCGTAACCGGCGAGCTTGAACCCGCGGTCCGCGCGCCCGGTCGGCTGGCTCGTCTGCCCGCCGGCCTTTGGCTCCTGTACGAACACGATTATGTGGTGAACGACTTTTCTGTTGCTCGGGCGTATCTCCGCCGCTTGAACCCAGCGGTCCTCTGTAAAATTCGTCGGCACGGTGAAGTACTGATAATCGACCACGCCTTCGGCGGGAACCGGCACTTCTTTATCAAGCGCGATGACGACATCGGGTTTGCCGTGCGTCCATCCCTGCTCGAATCTTGGCAGCGGCGGCATCTGGCTGTCGTCGCCTTTGATCGCGCCGCCGTCGGCCCACGCAGAAATCGTATCGATCTCCTTTTGGGTCAGGTGACGGGCGTTCTCGAAGTTTCCATGTCCGGGCTCGGCAAGCCACGGAGGCATCGAGCGATTTACCACCTTCTCTTTTATCGATTTGGCCCACGGCCGCACATCCTTGTAGGTGACAAGCGACATGGGAGCGGCCTCGCCCGGGCGATGACACTCTACGCACCGGTTGTAGATAATAGGCGCGACATCTTTGGCAAAGGTGACCTCTTTAGGCCCCGCGCCGCCCATGGCCGCCATCGCGAGCAGCGAGCAGGGGAGCGCTACGAGAAAGATTGATTTGAAAAGACGGTTCATTACAGACCCTCCAGCGAAAGGCTTGCTGATGCGCGACCGACAAAAGCAAAAAGACTGTCGGGTGAAAGCTGATGCTTCGGGCAGTTCTACTGCATCGCGAAAAAAAATGCACTAGCGAGATTGAAAAGATTGCCCGGCGCGCGCCGGCTTGTTGCGCGCGGCAGGTGTGCGATAGTATCACGCAGCAACATTCCCAGGATAAAACAAATACCTCGCGAAGGAGCGCTCGTGATGCGAGATGGTCATCCTGCCCCTGCGTTTCGATTCGTCATCTATCTAACCCTATGCCTCGCGGTAATCGCCGCGCCTCGCATTTCGGCGCAAGAGAACGGCGATATGACCGGCGAGCGCATCGCCAACGCTCGCAAGGAGCCTCAGAACTGGGCGACTTATTACGGGGCTTACGACGGGTGGCGTTATAGCCCGCTAAACCAGATTCGCGCCGACAACGTGAAGAACCTCGCGCCGGTCTGGGCGTTTCAGACGGGCAAGGTCGAAGGCGGGCTCAACGCCACGCCGATAGTCGTGAACGGCGTGATGTACCTGATCGCGAGCGAGAACCGCGTATTCGCCCTGAACGCCGCGAGCAATAAGTAATCCTTAATCGCATGAAGATGAGTTCTAATAAAAGGAGCAGATGATGATGATGCACAGGACAATTGTGGGACTATTGATTTCGGCGGTCGCATTGATGGCCGGCCAACAGGTTGCCGGTCAGGGACCCGCGCAGGCAAGCGCCGCGCACCTCGAAGCGATGAAGAAGCTCAGTTTTCTGGCGGGCGAATGGAAGGGCGAAGGCTGGACCGAGTTCGTCCCGGGCCAGCGCCGCACTTCGCCGATTGTCGAGAATGTTCAACCGCGACTGGGCGGGGCTGTCCTGCTCGTCGAAGGACTGGGCAAGAAGAAAGTGCCGGGCCAGCAGGAAGAGGTGGTTACGCATAACGCGCTCGGGATCATATCTTATGACGAGAAGGCGAAGCTCTATCGCCTTCGCTCTTACCTTGCCAACGGCCTGAGTGTCGACGCCGAGGCGAGCTTCACCGATGAAGGATTTCAATGGCGGTTTCAGGCGCCCGGTAACCTGAGCATACGTTACACGGTGAAGCTGACCGATAAGGGCGAGTGGTTCGAGCGCGGAGAGATGTCGCAGGACGGCAAGACCTGGCGGCAGTTTCACGAGATGACTCTCCAGAAGGTGAAATAGGAATGAAAGCCAGGCGGGTCAGGGTGGTTAAAGGATTCGCGGCGGTGCTGTTCGTCTCGCTCATCTCTTTTGGCTTCAATCAGCGCGACCGGTTGAAAGACCCGCAAGCGATTGCCGAGGGCGAGCGATTGTTTGCCACGGGGTGCGCGTCCGGCTACTGTCACGGCGCGGGCGGCGTCGGGGGCGGTGGGCCGCGGCTGCGCGGCAAACAGTTCCAGCCCGATTACCTTTTCAAGATCATCTCAAACGGGATCGTAGGCACTCCGATGATAGCTTTCAAAACCGAGCTGTCGGAGGACCAGATATGGAAGGTAGTCGCCTACGTTATGTCGGACGGCAAGACCAGCGCGCCCGCGTCCGCTCCGGTTGCTTCAGAGCGCGCGCCTGAACCGGCGACGACGCCGGGCGCGGCTGTGGAAGTGGCGGCGGGCAAGCGGCTCTTTTTCGATTCTTCTCACCCGTCTCAACAGGGCAGTTGCTCCGCCTGTCACGCGTACCAGGGCGAGGGAGCGACAATCGGCCCCGACCTGTCGAGCGTAGCCAGGCAATCGCCAAAGCAGTTATTGCTCGGCATAGTCATGCCCCAGACGAAGCCGGGGTCGGCGTACGCGATAATAAAGATCACGCTCAAGGGCGGGGATGAAGTGGTCGGCATCAAGAAAGAAGAAGACGCCGAGTCGATACGCCTTTATGACATAACGGAGCTTCCGGCCGTTTTGCGCACGATACAGAGATCGGACGTGGCGCGAACAGAGGCCGTCAATCGCTCGCCTCACCGCGATTACGCGTCGGCCTACACGCTCAAGCAGTTGCTCGAAATCATCGCGTTCTTGAAATCCGCCGACCCCGCGTCAAAGCCGCTCACGCTTAAAGACCTTCTTTGACCGGCGCCGCTTGGGCCAACTTAACGGCGTTGGCGATAAAGCGCGCCGTCTATCGTATTCGCCATAGCGACGGCGTCGAGCGGCTCGCCTAGAAAGTCGCGGACGCTTTCAATAAGCGGGGCGGGGTCCGCGAGCATGGCGTTATAGTTGACGTATAGGGTCTCTGTGTTCGGCTGTCTTGCCAGCCACGCTTCGACATCCGCCACGTGCTTGCGAAACAGCTCGGCCATCCTGTCGTCGCTGACCGTGTCGGTCGGCTCGCCGCGACGTATAAGCATCTGGCGCTGCGACGCCAGCACCTCTTGCATGTTCCTGCGCATGAAGATGACCTTGTAGCGATGGTCCGCCGGCAGGTGCTTGAGCAGCGCCGAGATTACCTTGATGACTCTCCCCCCGGCGTCGTTAAGCCAGGTCTTGTCCTTGTCCAGCTCTTTTACCTTCTCAAGCTCGAAGTAGCCTCTCGGGTTGTCTTCGTCCGCGGTCCTTATGTTATCGGTCAGGGCCTCGAGCCCGCCGGCGACAAGCATCTTCATCATCATCGAAGTGCCGGAGCGCGGCAGCCCCGACACGATGATTATTCTCTCTTTATCCATATCTCTTGCACACCTCGGGAATACCACGCGGTAGAATAAAAACGTGAATTCTAAAGGAAGAGCGCCCTTTTGTCAGGGCCGGTTCGCCGTGAGTGAATCTATTCGCTCGGCGAGCGCGAAATCGTGATGGGTAATTCCGTGGGCCGCGTGCGTCCAGTTACGAATCGTCACCTCGTTATATTGAATGAATATGTCGGGGTGGTGGTTTAGCGTTTCGGCCGCATAGGCGACCGAGTTGACAAACAGCATCGCGCGAAGAAAGTTCTTAAAGACGAACCTCTTTTCTATACAGCCTTCGCCCATCCGCCAGCCGTCGAGCCGCGTCAGGCGCTCGGCTATCTCTTCTTCCGAAAGTATCTTCGAATCTTTGTCGCAATGCATAGAGGTCAATGAGTCGGTATGCGAACCTGTTTGCCGCGCGCTTCGTCGTTGAAGGCGTGGCTTATCTGCCCTCCCTCAAGCTTCGATACGGCGACGGGCTTTTCGCCTTCCATGAAAGAATTGACCGTGACGCTCTGGTATCGGGCTCTTCGAGCGGAGATGATCGATTCGGCGATAGTTTTGATCGAGCCTTCACTGCTCGTCGCCGAAACCTTTACATCGACGGTGAGATCGCCGGCCTGACCGGGCTTCTCCGCCACGATTGTGTAGGAGAACAACTCGCCCCGCGTGGGCGGGGGCGCGCTGTCGCCGCAGGCGGCAAACGTCAGGGCGAGCGCGAGCGTCAGGACTCTAGTCATTGGTCGCCTCCTCAAAGTTAAGACCCATTCTGTTCCGCCCGGCCTTTCGAGTCAACCGGCCAGAGATTGACGCCAAAAAATCTCCGCGCGGCTGAAACCTTTCCGCTTCGCGCGCCACTCACTCGACGAATAGCTAAGATAAATGCCTTGGAAGGAGCTTTGAATTATTATGACGGGTAAACTCTACCGCCTCTTCGCGCTTTCAGCCCTGTTTGCGCTCGCGACCGCCACGGCCGCGTCGGCCCAGGATTTTCAAAAATCTTATCGGGTAGCCGCGGGCGGCCAGGTCCGCATCACTAACATCTCCGGCGACGTGTCGGTGACCGGATATGACGGCGACGCAATACTGGTAAAGGCCCATAAGACGGGCCGCGACATCGAAAAGGTTGAGGTCGAGGACCGGAGCAGCGGCGGAAGCGTCGATGTCGGCGTGCGCTATCCGAACGAGTGCCGGTGCGATGCGAGCGTTCGATTCGAAGTGCAGGTCCCGCGCTCCGTAAGCTTTAATTTCGAGCGCATCTCTTCGGTGAGCGGCGACGTCAAGGTCAGCGACGTAACGGGCCGCATAAAGGCGAGCGCCGTCAGCGGTGACGTCACGGTCAGGAGCGCGGCGGGTTCGGTGAGCGCCACGTCCGTCAGCGGCGACGTCGAGGTCGACATAAGCCGGCTGGACGGGGACGACGATATGAAGTTTACCTCCGTGAGCGGCGACGTTCATGTCAAGGCGCCCGCGCAACTCGCGGCCGACATCGATATGTCGAGCTTCAGCGGCTCGATCAAGACCGATTTCGCTATTGAAGTGCAGGAAGGCCGCCACGGGACGCGCACATGGGCGCGCGGCCGTATAGGCGCCGGCGGCACGCGGCGGCTGAAGATGTCAACGATGTCGGGCAATCTCAGCCTTCAACATAATTGAGTTCCTCCGCAGTCGATTCTCCAGGTGTGAACCGCGCATAGCAAATGCGCTTTGGGGCCGGATGACGTTACGT
>CAWHTK010000027.1:0-195000 GCA_963832205.1 Blastocatellia bacterium
CACCGTATCTTCCCTTTGCTGTCGCTGAAAATTGAATCAATTAGCAGCCCCGTTGCGTAATTCCATTCAGACCGGGCTCATCGGCGGGGTGGCAGCTGGAGTGGCCTCCGTGATCGCCCGAGCGATCTCAGTGCGCCTAACCTGCCCGGCTAGATGCGACTGTTGGTTTCGCGGCGGAGGATGGATCAGTCAAGGATTCAGAACGCCTTAGAGCTGGACAATCTTTGTGCGAAGGGCGTAGCGAATCAGGCCGCTCGAATGGGTACCGAGCTTGCACATAATGTTGCTTCGGTGGGTTTCTACCGTGTGAACACTGAGCCCCAAGGTTGCCGCGATCTCCTTGTTACTCTTTTCCTCTGCCAGAAGCTGGACAACTTCTCGCTCGCGAGGGGTCAGAAGGTCACGATGGCGGTTCGTTCTGCCGATTGTCTTGCCCCCTTTCAGGGAGCTCTCCACTAAGACTGTTGCTACGTTGGATGAGAAAAAACTTTTGTGCCGGCCAAGCGCCGCCACGCCCTCCACCAAGTTTCGTCCCGCGTCAGACTTCAGGATATAGGCACGAGCGCCTGATTCGACCACTCTACGCACTAATTGTTCGGACTCATGAAGCGTCAGGATAAGCACCTCGGCTCTGGGAAGGGCTTTCAGGATTTGCCGGGTGGCTTCCAAGCCATTCAATTCCGGCATGCTGATATCCATCACCACGACGTCCGGCTTCGTCTGTTTTGCCAGCTCAACAGCCTCGCGGCCATTGGCCGCCTCCGCACAGATTTCCCATTCGGGACGGACTCCCAGAAGGGCTCGCATTCCCCGCCGCACGACCTCGTGATCATCCGCCAGCAGGATACGAAGCGCCTTCACGAAACGACCTCAGGATTTGGGATCACCACTCGCACGGTCGTGCCTCGGCGGCTTAAATCGAGTTCTAGCCGACCCCCGAGTTGTTTGGCTCGCTCGCTCATACCCATAATGCCCACTCCAAGCTGTCCGCTACTCTGAATGCCCGAGTGGACAGCCTGCGTGGGCAACCCCCTGCCTTTGTCCGTTATTTCTAGCTTGACCCCAGTGGCGCGCCGTGAAAGCCGCACGCTGGCGGTCGGACTCTTGGAGTGACGGTGGACGTTGCTAAGGCTTTCCTGCACGACGCGAAAAAGGGTCGTCTCTACTTCCTGCGGCATCCGGCCAAAATTGGGAGACACTTTGAGATCGGTCTTGATCCCGCTTCGCTCGGTGAACCCTTTAACGTACCAAGCTAAGGCTGAACCCAGGCCATCTTCATCAAGTTGTGGCGGGTGTAACAGGTAAGAGAGGGTACGCATCTCATCCAGGCACCGCTCGGCCACGTCAAGACTTCCAGATATGGCTTGACGCACTTTCAGATTACGCTTATTGGCCAACTTGTGCGCCAACGTGAGGTTCATCACCAAGGCGGTGAGATTCTGGCCTATGGCGTCGTGGAGTTCCCGGGCAATGCGCCGCCGCTCCTCATCCTGCAATTGCAGCAGACGTGTAGAGAGTCCGCGGAGAGCCTTTTCAGCGTGCTTGCGTTCGGTGAGGTCTCTCATGACGGCCAACACACAACTTGATCCCGCCTCATCAGCAATTGGGACCGCATGAGAATCCACCCATCTCCGTGTACCTCTGAGCCCGACAATTTCGAATTCTAGATTGGCTCTATTGCCGCTGCAAACTCCCTCCAGGAGAGCTTCGAACGCCGCTCGGTGCTCAGGCACAATCAAGGGGAGGACTGACTTTCCACTGACTTCGGCAAAGCTGTCAGCCTCGATCATGGTCAGGCCCGCCGTGTTCATTTGAAGGAGATCGCCGTTGGAGGCGGCTATCGCGACACCTTCCGGCTCGGTTTCAACGATTGCACGCAAGCGACTCTCACTTTGCTGTAGCGCCTCCTCAGCCAGCTTGCGTCGGGTAATATCGACAAAGGTCCCTAAGATAATCGGTGGGCTGCCTAACTCCCATTCGACTAGATTCTTGTTAGCCAGAACCCAAACCGGGCTGCCGTCTTTTCGTTTAAGGCACAATTCCGAGTTCAAGAGAGTATGTTCCACCACTATGCGAGCGACGAGTGCCTCCCGTTCATGGGGATTATGGTAAAAATCCAGCATTGGATGAGCTAAGATCTCTTCACGAGAGGCAAATCCCAAGACATTAGCAAAAGCTTCATTACAGTCTATGATGTGGCCGTCCAGGAAAGAGCGGTATATCCCAGCAAGGTTCTTTTCAACGACCAGGCGATAGCGCTCCTCGCTTTTCTCGAGAGCCTCCTTCGCTTGCAGCCGTTCGACGGCATAGAAAATGGCGCGGCAAAGCCACTGGCTATCCACCTGCCCTTTGACGATGTAATCTTGGGCCCCTTCCCGGACTGATCGAAGGCCCAGTTCTTCATCGGCAAGACCCGTTAGCACGACAATGGGAGTGCGGGGGAATTGATTGTGTAACTTCGCAAAGGTGCTGATGCCCTCGCTATCCGGGAGCCCGAGATCCAGTAACACCGCGTTGATTCCCCCCTTGGCCAGGCGGTCGACCGCCGTCCTCAAGCTTGGGGCATCCTCGGGGGCAGGCCAGGCGGCCTTCGCTTCTTTTAACATTTCGCGGATTAGGCGGACATCTGCCGGATTGTCCTCCACCAGCAAGACCTTAATCGAATCAAGTCTCATCCCTTTTTCCCTGGCGGAAGTTTCACAATCGTCAGCCAAAACTCTTCAATCGACTTCACTACTTTGACAAACTGTTCCAGATCCACCGGCTTGATCACATAACAATTGGCATAGAGGTTGTAGCTCTTAACGATGTCTTCTTCGGCCTTCGATGAGGTAAGGATCACGACCGGGATCCGCCTTAAGACGGGGTCGGCTTTGATTTCCGCTAGGACCTGCTTGCCATCCTTTTTGGGCAAGTTTAGGTCGAGCAAAATGAGTCGCACGGCGTGGGTGTACTTGCCGGTGCGGTGAAGCAGATCGAGTGCTTCAATCTTGTTGCCAGCGACGGTGAGGGTATTGCGAACCTTGGCTTCCTTCAGGAGTTCCATGCCGTTATCCCGCACCGAGAAAAGCCATTCATTCTCTTTTCGGTCAGCCGAAACATGAACGACCGGCGGTTCAGTTGATCCCGGTCAGCCATCACGGTCGGCAAGGGATCGTGGGTAACCGTGGCTCCGTTTTCCTCAATCGTGGTTCCCAGATTCGAGACAGCCTCCGCGAGGATCGCCTCACAGCCGGTGGGTACAAATTCCGCCGCCAAAAGCTGCGTGAAACTCGTAACCATGCGCAGTGGTTCCTGGAGGTCGTGGGAGGCCACATACGCAAACTGTTCCAGGTCCGCATTAGATCGCTCCAATTCTTTCGCATGGGTTTGCAACGCTCTTTCAACTGCCTTGCGCTCGCTGATGTCTTCTATTGCCAGGAGGATCATCGGCTGGCCCGTCTCGGGCTCGATTCGACGGGCGCTGAAGACCATGAACCTCCGACCGATGCCGGCGAAGTCGCGCTCTACCTCGAGGTCTTCAACCGGCATGTCGCCGGAAGAAACCTCCTCCATAAGAACGCGAAGCTTAGGAATGTTCCACTCGCCATCGCCTAGTTCATAGATGAGTCTGCCCTCTGTCTCCTCTGGCTTAGCCTGGAAGATCCGGCAGAAAGACCGATTTGACATTATCACCCGCAGGGCGACATCGAGAACCAAAAGGGGTTGCCGTAACGTATCAAGAATGGTCTGTGCAAGGATTTGGGGTGCTCCGGAAACCAGACTGCACGCTCCCCTCGCGTTCAGTGCCATCATCAATCATCTCTGAGAAGTCTCCCGTCGTTACAACCAGGAAGGGTGACGGCCAAAATACACCATTCCCTATAAGGGAGCACTCGGACTCTGTGAGAAACCGAGTGTGAAGGATTTTCAATCACGCGGGAGAGTCGAGTCATGGTTGACACACTATTTGACAATAGTCAAGCGTCAGTCTGGATCAATCCACTGCGATTAGTCACTACAATTCTGTAGAAACACCTAGAGGTTTGGACGCTCAGTGTAATGTCGAATACTCAATCAGCTGTATTGCGCCTTTCCTCTCAGAGGTTATGCTTGTGCCGTAAGCGCGGAGTGTCCCATGTCGGGGAAGATCCTGATCGTGGGTGATTAAGCATTTCGAGGGATAAGGAGTCAGCCGCCCGTTCGCACCGCGGAACGGCTTTGGAGCAAAGTCCGACCCGCCGCGAGGTGGTAACGGCTCGTCACCAAAACCCGTTTCCGATACCACGGGCGCGCCTTAAGGCAGGAGGAGGTCGCGATGGCGCCTAAGAAAACTCAGCCTGTCGATTGGGAACCCTTCCTGGCTGGAATCTCCAGCGGGAAAACCGTTATAGAATACGGCGCGAACCGCACCGTCTTCTGGCAAGGAGAACCTGCGGATTCCGTGTTCTACCTGCGACAAGGCAAGGTGAAGCTCGCGGTGACATCCCAACAAGGCAAGGAAGCCATCGTCGCCATTCTGGGCGACGGTGATTTCTTCGGCGAGGGATGCCTGGCAGGCCAGCTGTTGCGCATCGCCACGGCTACCGCCATGACCGATTGCACGCTGGCCAGGATTGAGAAGGCGCTGATGGCGCGCACGCTGCACGAACAGCACGACTTCTCGGAATTGTTCGTCATGCATCTGCTTTCGCGCAACATCCGATACGAAGCGGATCTGGTCGATCAGCTGTTCAACTCCAGCGAGAAGCGTCTGGCTCGGATGCTCTTACTGCTGGCTCATTTCGGCAAGGAAAGCAGATCAGAAACGGTTGTTCCCAGAGTCAGTCAGGACAACTTGGCACAAATGGTCGGCACCACCCGGTCGCGGGTCAGTCATTTCATGAACAAGTTCAGGGAGCTGGGCTTTATCGACTACAGCGACAGCGGCGGGTTGACAGTTCATAGTGGCCTCCTCAGCGTGGTCCTGAACGACGGTGGGGAGCAACATTAGTTCTGCCGTGTTCGGCAGTTTCCTGCCTCTTCGCCGTGAAGGTTCAATAGCATTTACCGCTCCCCCCGGTGGGGAGAGCCGAGGCGGTGATCAGGCAACAATCCGAGCGCAGTAGAGTAACCAGGTCCAACCATCAGAGATAAATAATAACCGGCCTAACACCTGCGAAGTCGCCAGGAAAGACTGCAATGTCATCTAAGGAATCCGAGCACAAGCCTGTGCCGCCGACCCTAGTGGACGATCCCGCCGGGGAACGCAGCAAGCCGGTCGAAGGGCCGTCGTTCCCGATTGTCGGCATCGGCGCCTCGGCCGGCGGGTTGGAGGCGTTCACGGAGTTGCTCAAGCATTTGCCGCTCGATACGGGCATGGGGTTCGTGCTGGTGCAGCATCTCGATCCGCAGCATGAAAGCGCGCTCACGCAGATTCTGACGCGCGCCACTTCGCTGCCGGTGCGCGAGGTCACGAACAATCTGCGGGTGGAGGCCAATCATGTTTATGTCATTCCGCCCAACACGAACCTGGGCATAGCGCAGGGTGTTTTGAAACTTCAGCCGCGCCAGCAGACGCGCACGCCGCACCGCTCCATTGATTTCTTTTTTGAATCGCTGGCCGAGGACCAGCGCGAGCGGGCCATCGGTGTGATTCTTTCCGGCACGGCCACCGACGGCACGCTGGGGCTGGAGGCCATCAAAGCCGAGGGCGGGATTACGTTCGCGCAGGATGATTCGGCCCGATACGACTCGATGCCGCGCAGCGCGGTGGCGGCGGGCTGCGTGGATTTCGTTCTCTCGCCGGAGGACATCGCGAAAGAACTCGCCCGCATTGCGAAGCATCCCTACGTCGCTGGGCAACCGCCTGAACCTCGTCGCTGCGGAAGACGACCGGGCAGCCGCGACGGAGCACGAGGACGATGAGACGCCGCTGCCATCGGGCGGACACGGAACTCCGCGCACGGGAGCCAGGCAGGCGCGTGCCGAAGCTGAAGCGGCACGCGGCAAGCCGGGAGACAACGGCTTCAAAAAAATTCTTCTTCTCCTCCGCAACCATTCCGGCGTCGATTTTTCACTCTACAAATCCACGACCATCCAGCGGCGCATCACCCGGCGCATGGTGTTGAACAAGCAAGACACGCTGGAGAACTACGCCGATTTCCTCCGGGGCAACGCCAAGGAACTCGACGCCCTCTACTCGGACGTGCTCATCAGCGTGACGAGTTTTTTCCGCAACCCGGAAGCCTTTCGACGTTCTCAAGCGCAAGGTTTTTCCCAAGCTCCTGCAGCAGCGCGGCGACGAACCGTTTCGCGTCTGGGTGCTGGGCTGTTCCACCGGCCAGGAGGCGTATTCCATTGCCATGGCGTTCGTGGAAGCCGCGGAGAAGGCTCCCCGCATGCGCAAGCTCCAGGTGTTCGCCACCGACCTCAACGACGCGCTGCTGGACAAAGCCCGCCACGGTCTTTACGCCAAGAGCCTGGCGCAGGATGTCTCGCCGGAACGGTTGCGGCGGTTTTTTGTCGAGGAGGAAGGCGGCTACCGCATCACCAAGCCGCTGCGCGAGATGGTCGTCTTCGCCCGGCAAAATCTCATCAGCGACCCGCCGTTCTCGCGCATGGACCTCATCAGTTGCCGCAATCTGCTGATTTATCTTGAGCCGAGTTTGCAGAAGAAGGCGCTTCCCGCGTTTCCATTACGCGCTCAAGCCGGAGGGATTTTTGTTGCTGGGCGCGTCGGAATCCATTGGCAGCTTCACCGACCTGTTTGAGCCGGCGGACAAAAAGCACAAGATTTATTCCAAGAAAGCGGCGCCGACTCGCGGCGTTTCAGCTGCCGGTTAAGAAAGACGCGCGGCGAGCAGCCCTCACCCGGCCAGTCCCGACAGGCCGGGACTCCGGTTCCGATGGCGGACAGGCCAGAGAGAGGCGGCGGAAGGGTTCCGCGCCGAACTCAACGCCCAGCGCGAGGCCGACCGCGTCATTGTCAACCAATTCGCTCCGCCCGGCGTGCTCATCAATGCCGAACTGCAAGTCTTGCAATTCCGCGGGCCGACCGGCGCGTATCTCGAGCCGCCCACCGGCAAAGCGAGCTTCGACGTGCTGAAGATGGCGCGGGAAGGTTTGATGCTGCCGCTGCGCGCCGCCATCAACAAAGCGAAGAAGGAAAACAAAACCGCGCGCAAGGAGAACGTGCGGGTCAATCAGAATGGCAAGACCCGGACGGTGAACCTGGAAGTCATTCCGCTGAAGAATTTGAGGGAGCGCTGCTTTTTGATTTTGTTTGAGGACGCGGAAAAGGCAGGGCGCGCGTCTCCGCGAGCGCGCCGCTCCGCAGAACGGCCGAGCCTCGCGGCGGGCGGAGGACAGCCCGCCCTACCGCAAAAAGGAAGAATCGCGCCGCATCGCCGAACTGGAAGCCGAGCTTGCCGAGACGCGCGATTACCTGCAATCCATCCAGGAACAGCACGAAGCGGCCAACGAGGAACTCCAGGCGTCGAACGAAGAAGTCCAGTCTGCCAACGAGGAGTTGCAGAGCATCAATGAAGAACTGGAAACGTCCAAGGAAGAGCTGGAGTCGGCCAACGAAGAGTTGACCACCGTCAACGAGGAGATGGCCAATCGCAACACCGAACTCAACCGCCTCAACAGCGACCTGGTCAATATCCAGACCTCGGCTCACCTGGCGATTGTGCTGCTCGGACGTGACCTGACCATCCGCCGCTTCAGCGCCCAGGCCGAAAAACAGTTCAACCTGCTGGCCACCGACATGGGCCGCCCCTTCAGCCACGTGCGGCACAACCTGGTTTTCGAGGAGCGCCGCGGTGAGGCGCTTCCGCATCCACCGTCCTACGGCGCCTGGAAGCCGGCAGGCGTCAAACAGACCGGCAGGTGAAGGAGACTGACGGGCACGCTCCTGAAGCTGCGGGATCCCCGCCCGACCTGGAGAGTTTCATCGCCGAAGTCATCGCCACCGTGCGCGAGCACCAGCGCGAGGTGCGCGACAAAGAAGGCCGCTGGTATTCCCTGCGCGTGCGCCCCTACCTGACCCTCGACAACAAAGTGGACGGCGCGGTGCTGGTGCTGGTGGACATCGACGACCTCAAACGCAACGAGCAAGCCATCGCCGCCGCGCGCGATTACGCCGAGAACACCGTCGAGACGGTGCGCGAACCGCTGCTCGTGCTCGACGCCGAACTGCGCGTCGAAAGCGCCAACAGTGCCTTCTACCGCACCTTCCGCGTCGCGCCCGCCGCGACGGTCGGCAAATCGATTTTCGAGTTGGGCAATCGCTCGTGGGACATTCCCCGGCTGCGGACATTGCTCGCGGAAATTCTGCCGCAGAACAGCCGCATGGAGGATTTCCAGGTCGAGCACGACTTCGAGCAACTGGGCCGCCGGACGATGCTCCTCAACGCCCGGCGCATCGCCGACCCGCAGCGCAATACCCAGCGGATTCTCCTGGCCATCGAGGACATCACCGAACGCCAGCAACGCCAGCAAGAACTCCAGCACGCGCGCGCTTACGCCGAAGCCATCATCCGCTCCGTGCGCGACCCGCTCTTAGTTCTAAGCGCCGATCTTCGCGTCCGCACGGCCAACGAAGCGTTTTATAGAACCTTCAAAGTTTCGGCGACCGAAACAGAAGGCCGCTTGATTTTCGAGTTGGGCACTGGGCAGTGGGACGTGCGCAAACTGCGGGAACTGCTGGCAGACATTCTGCCCCGCAACAGTTCCTTCGATGACTTTGAGGTCACACACGACTTTGAAGGACTCGGCCGGCGCACCATGCTCGTTAACGCCCGCGCGCTGCGCGACCACGGAGAGGGCGCAAGGATTCTTGTTGGCATCCAGGATGTCACTGAACTCCTCCAGTTCCAGGCAGAGGTGCGGCGCTCGGAAATTCGCTACCGGCGGCTTTTCGAGGCGGCCCATGACGGCGTGCTGATTATCGACCCAGCGACGCGGCAGATTGTCGATGCCAATCCGTTCATGACGGAACTTCTCGGTTTCTCGCGTGCGGAACTCCTGGGCAAGGAACTGTTTGAAATCGGCCTCGTGAAACACGAAGAAGCGAGCCGCGCGGCCTTTCGCGAATTGCTGGAGAAGGGCTTTATCGATTACGAGGATTTGCCGCTCCAAACCAAAACAGGCGAGCACCGCGAAGTGGAGATGGTCAGCAATCTTTACGATGAGGCCGGAGAAAGAGTCATCCAGTGCAACATTCGCGACATCACCGCGCGCAAGCAAGTCGAGCAAGCATTGCGCGAAAGCGAACACAGACTTGGGCATCTGATTCTCACGCTGCCTATGGCGCTCTACACCACTGACCTGGAGGGACGGATTACGCTTTTCAACCAGTCCGCCGCCGAGCTATGGGGTCGCCGCCCGGAGATCGGGAAGGACATGTGGTGCGGTTCGTGGCGGATGTACCGGCCAGACGGCGCGTCACTGCCGCTCAACCTAAGCCCGATGGCCGTTGCGCTGCGCGAAGGTCGCGCGGTCCGGGGCGAGGAAATTATCGTCGAACGGGAGGACGGAACACGGGCTTATGTCCTGTCGCACCCCGAGCCGCTGCGCGATGCCGCAGGCCGGATCATCGGGGCTATCGACATGCTGGTGGACATCACAGCGCGCAAACGAGGCGAGGAAGCGCGCGCCAGACTTGCCGCCATCGTCGAATCGTCCGACGATGCTATCGTCAGCACAGACCTCAACGGCGTCATTACCAGTTGGAATGTCGGTGCAGAACGGCTCTTTGGCTACACGGCTCAAGAAATGGTGGGCCAACCCGTGACCGTTCTCATTCCGCCGGAGCGATTCGATGAGGAAGCTCCCATTCTCGAACGTATCCGCCAGGGGAAGTGGATTCAAAATCTTGAAACAGAGCGCCGCTGCAAAAACGGGACGTTGCTCAATGTTTCACTGACCGTTTCTCCCATCGTAGACAGCCAGGGCCGGGTTGTGGGTGCATCGAAAATTGCCCGCGACATTACCGAGCGGAGGCAGTCCGAAGAGGCGCTGCGGGAGAGCGAGGAGCGGTTCCGGAGCATCTTCACCCAAGCCCTCGCCGGGATCGCTCAGACTGATCTGACGGGCCGCTTCGTTCAAGTGAACCAGCGGTATTGCGACATCGTGGGCCGCTCCGCCGAGGAATTGTACGAGCTGCGCCTGCAGGACATCATCTACCCAGACGACCAGCCAAGAAGCCTCAAGCTGTTGCGGCCAATGGTCGAGGGGAACGGCGAGCCCTTCGTCATCGAAAAGCGCTACCTGCGGCCAGATGCGTCGGTCGTGTGGGTGAACAGCAGCGTGTCCCTTGTCAGGGACCGGGACGGCCAGCCGCAGAATGTTGTTGCCGTCAGTCTGGACATCACCGACCGCAAGCGGGCCGAGGAATCCCTGAGAGAGTCCGACCGCCGCAAGAACGAGTTCATGGCGATGTTGGCCCACGAACTTCGTAACCCCCTTGCCCCGATCCGCAACGCCCTGGAAATCTTGCGGCTGGCGGAAGGGAAACGAGGAGGCCGTCCAATCGGCGGCTCTGCGATGATGGATCGCCAGATCGGCCAGATGGTCCGGCTGGTGGACGACTTGCTGGATGTGAGCCGCATCAGCCGGGGCAAGATTGAACTTCGCACAGGGTTCATTGACTTGGCATCCTCCTTGAATCACGCCGTCGAGGCCGCCCGCCCGCTGTGCGAGAGCAAAGGGCTCACCCTTACGGTGACGTTGCCGCCGCAGCCGGTATACTTGAATGCCGACCCAATCCGGCTGGCTCAGGTGGTGGGAAACCTCTTGAACAACGCCTGCAAGTTCACCGACAAGGGCGGTCGCATTTGGCTCACGGCTGAAGTAGTGGTGAAGATGGTGGAGGGGCGAGTGCCGAGTGACACGAAGGAAGAGCACGGTGACGGGAATTTCGGCGACTCAAGGTTCGGGGGATCTGGAAGCGAAGGATCGAACTCGCAACTCGTCACTCATCACTCGCCACTTCCCATGCAGTTATCCGGGTGCGCGACAGCGGCATCGGCATCGCCGCCGATCAGCTTCCCCGTATCTTCGAGATGTTCATGCAAGTCGATACTTCGCTGGAGCGGACGCGGAGCGGGCTTGGCATCGGCCTGACGCTGGCGAAGAACATGGTGGAGCTGCATGGCGGCACAATTGAAGTCCACAGTGCTGGTCTCGGTCAGGGGAGCGAGTTCGTGGTGCGTCTGCCGCTGGCAAGTGATGAGTGGAAGCCCCGCAGTCGCAGCAGCACGAGCCCGGCGGCGATGGTCGCGCCGAAAAACACGCCACACTCCCGCAAGGCGCATCCTCGTGGTCGATGACAACCAGGACTCGGCAGAGTCTCTTGACCATTCTGCTGAGCCTTGACCGGCAACGAGACGCAAACCGCCTATGACGGCCTTGAAGCGATGGAAGCGGCGGCGACGTTTCAGCCCGAAGTCATCCTGCTCGACATCGGCTTGCCGGAGTTGAACGGCTACGAAGTGGCCCGCAAGATTCGGGAGCAGCCATGGGGCAAGAAAATGGTGCTGGTAGCTTTGACCGGCTGGGGTCAGGAAGAGGACCGTCGCCGCTCCCGGGAAGCGGGTTTCGATCATCACTTGACGAAACCGGTTGACCCAGCTTACTCTCAAGAAGGTGCTCGCGAGCGCCGCCCAGAGTGCCAGCTAACAGAACGCCGAAGCTGAGCCGGGAAAACTTTGTCTGTTTCCGCCTGGCCTAAAACTCCAGCCCGCTCCGCGGGACGCTTTGCTAGATCATCCGCGCTGCAACCCGACGTTGTGCTGCTCGACATTGGATTGCCCGGAATGAATGGCTATGAAGTAGCCTAGGAGATCCGTGAGCAATCCGCATGCAAAGGTGCAACTCATAGCCGTGACTGGTCATGGCAGCGAAGAAGACCGCCGTCGGGCGCGGGAGGCAGTATTTGAATCCCCTGACCAAGCCCCTCCCAGTTATCCAACGGAATTGCTTGCCAATAAATATTAGTCCGAGCACTGGTTGAGGGACACAACTCTTGCATACTAACTCCCCTCGCCCCGTGCTCGGGGAGAGGGGATCGGGGGTGAGGGGCGATGATTAGGCCCTCCAACATCTCTTGGTCTTCTGCACTTCTTAAATAACTACCGCGAATTGTCAACCGGCCTGAAGGATGTCCCGGATGGTCCGAGCCCAGTCAATTTTCTACCGTAATCCCACCGCTTCAGATTCTTCCCCCTTCAGTCGACTGAATCACCAAGGTGGGCTTTCGTCTGCTCCGTGGCAGTCACTACTGCTCGGGATACTTGAAGCCAGCTGTTGCGCATCGCCACGGCCCGTATGACCGATTGCACGCTGGCCAGGATTCAGTTGGAGAGAGCGGCTGGGTGATCAGGATAATCCAGCTCAGTAGAGCGATTCCACCGGCCCCACGCGTTAGTCCCCCATTGACTGTGATGAGCAATATTGTCCACACGTGAGTTCCATACTGGACTGACATAAGAATTCATTCACAGGTAGCATGAGAATCGTGCCGGGGACTGCCAGCCAAGAATCTGGTGGGAGGCGGATGTCAAGCGGATGCAACGCCCCGGTAGTGTCCTAATTTCATTCCTGAGCGGTTACGTAAAGAACCCTCTGCGTCAATCTCTTGACCGAACATTTCTCCTAATTTTAATCAGCATATTCATAGTCGGAGTCCTCCACGCAGAGAAACCAACGCGGCAACTCATGCCGCAACTTTCTGCCGAACGCAGTTCTTCTGGTATTCCCAAGACGGTCTTTGTAATCAATCCAACCAAGAATATAAACGTCCTTCTCCAATTCAATTACTCCGTTCAATTCATCGTTGGACATCTGTTTGGGGTGAAGAACTATTTGCGTCGAATTCCCAGAACCCAACTCAATAGCAACATTGGTTGGATCAGCAACACCTTCGGGGAATCTCATTGGCAAAGGGTCCTTGACTGGTCGTATGTGAAACCCGGCCACATATCTGGAGATGTCTGTCAGCGCTCCCCCAGTGTTAACAGCCTCGAAATACCCGGTCAGTGTATCTGGCAAGGCTTGCAGTTCAAGCATGGTCGTAACCTTTGGGTGCATGCGCTCGGCTTCTGGCGAGACAAACCCACGCACAATCACTTTTGGTCGATGAGTGAGAATCATCGACTTTGTCATCATCCACGATTGCTTTTGCATGACTCCTAAAGTATTTCCAGCATACCAAGCCAGAACCGCAGTTATGAGAACCATCAACCAATCCGCAGCATTCGGGCTTTGGAAGAATTTTCCCAGCTAAATTTATTCTCAAGAAGTGTCTGGGTCTGAGCGTTTTCTTCTTTGGGTTGAGACTGGCTAGGCTCTGCGGTCAGCGTTGCTACCCGCATCCCTGCGGGCGCATTTATAGCGCCACTAGTTTCGGACTGTTGCTGATCGGGGCTATTTTGTTTGCTTTCTAGTTTTGGCGATTTCTTAGGCTCGTTTATTTTTCTCGTTGTGTCTTGTAAGGCAATGATAAATGAAGGTGCAAGAATGACATTCAATACGAAAACAATTAATAGTCGATTCATAGTAGCGTCTCAAATTCCTGACCGCTTACGTAGACAGTGTCCACCAATACCAAACAGGCGTCCACTTTTGTACCTCCACCTGTAAAGCCATATCCTTTGACCTTTGACGAACAGCACGACGTCTCGGAAATGTTCGTCACACATCTGCTGTCCCGCAGCATCCGATACGAAGCGGATCTGGTCGACCAATTTTTCAACTCCAAAGAGAAGCGTCTGGCTCGGATACTCTTACTGCTGGCTCATTTTGGCAAGGAAAGCAGAGCAGAAGCTGTCGTTCCCAGAGTCAATCAGAAAAACCTGGCACAAATGCTCGGCATAACCCGTTTGCAGGTCAGTCATTTCATGAACAAGTTCAAGAAACTTGGCTTCATCGATTACAGCGGGAACGGCGGGTTGACAGTTCAAGGTGGCGTCCTGAGCGTGGTCCTGAACGACTAGTACAAATGGCCTCTGTAACAAGCAACTCGGCATCGGGACAACGGTCGCCTACACCCGGAGTACCGTCAGCATACCCGCATCCCTCGTCATGCTTCTGGTTTGGATGTTACTCGGCAGAGATTCTCCTATTTAGGCGCGATCCCTTCCTCTGTAGTGAACTTTCCGGTGATGCGGCATATTGGTTCGGGTTCTTTCTCTTGATTCGATCAGACTCCGGAAACACAGCTTTCGCTTTGAAACAGAAGCTCAGGCGCCTTTCCTTCTGAACCACCTTCTCTTGGCTCGTCTTCGCCGGGAAGGTTACATGCGAGGCCCTGTCAAGAGTAGCGAGGAGAAAGTGTTTGAGTTGCCCCATAGCGGTCACGACTATTGCGGGCGGTGTTATCGGCGTCAACGGCTGTGGAAGATTTCTTTTCGAAGGCCACTGGTCAGTCTTGGAGGCACAAGCGACCTCCAGAAGTAAGAAACAACACTAATAACATGAGATTCTTATTTATTTCACCCCGCAAATGTCAAACTTCTGGAGTCCCCCAGCGTAGCTGGGGGGTTTCCTTTAGGAACTAACGATAGTTCTTTTCAGTCGCGCATAATTAAACCTCTCGTGCTAAAATTGGCTTACGTGCATCCACGCATGACGAAAAGAATGAGTTCCTTCGGTAGTTTGAATAGGTTCATTTAATACCTCCATGCACTTTCAAGTAGCAGATTGAGCACCAAAAGCGTTATGCCTTGAGTGCCATGGCTCTTGCGATGAGAGTCTCGATTCGAATGAGGCAATACTTCGCTGAAGTGTAGTTTGTTCCTGGCTTGAAGCTGTGCCGAGCGTAGGGCGCGTGGCTCCAGGGTGGAAACGTTTGTGGCCATGCGGCACCTTATCGCAGCTTGGAGGTGGCCGACGTGCCTTCGGGCCAGCAAGTGCTTGCCGGCGACGGCAACCGAAGTGCTGGTCGAGCTGAAGCGCCGGCCGCGGACGGTCCTTCGGCTCAGGCGGTCCGGAGAATGAGTCCAACCACCTGCGTTTTAGGCTGGACCTCGAGGTCGTCATCGCCAGCCAGCGGAGTCTATTGTCCCCTTGTGAGCGCTTGCTGAGTGATGCTCTTTGCGCTGACCCATTGCTCTTTTTGCCCAGCAGGGCATGGTTGAGTCCGCCTGGCAATTTCGGCTTCGTACGCTCGGCGGACTGCCGCAAGGCGCAGGTTGATTGTTCCTGCTGTACGAGTTGAATTCGGTAGCGAAGCAGCCGTGGTTCCGAACATACCACTCCACAAACTCGTTTTTCGCGTGGTCGTAGGTTCGCTGTCCGCTTTTGAATGTCAGGGTGTTGAGAACAGCAATTTTGTTTGTTCTATAAATAGATCAGGTAAGGCGAGAAGCTCGGGATTTTGACGTTGACGACGGCCTCCTTTTTACCGTCGCCGTCAACAATGCTGAGCTCACCACTACGGCGTTTCCCCGTTATCGATTCCTCAAACCTACAAGCTGGCGCTTTCAGTGCGACAGCCTCTTTCGGACATCGCTTTGAGGTAAGCGCTAAATAGGCGCTGTATTCACCCTAAACTGAGAAGCGCTCTTAGGCACTCGCGCTGCTTGCGCTCATTTTCTGATTGAGCATCAACTAACGGGCTGCCTCTAACTTCTAAATCGATTCGGGCAGGTGTTCAGTTTTGATTAGGCCCTAAGTTAAATCAGAGCGAAGCTCTGATTGCGGTGCGTGGACAGTGAACGAGCATGCAGAAAGGATAAGAGGGATTGAGATGTCAACTCCTATCACCCTACTTCAAGACGCTAGCGGTAGTCTTTGGTTCTTTAAACGATTTCGAATAGAAAACATAACGTTCAATGAAGCACAGAAGATCGGCCATTTGTATGGCGTTGACTTAACTAAAAACTCCAGCGTCGTAATCTCGATCTGTGCCAAGCCAATGATAAAACCTATCCCCGACCAGGACTCAGCTCCGGCGCAGCCTTTGAATCTGGATGACTTTGAATTACAGCGACGAACACGTGATCAATTGCTAGCGTGGTGGCGCAGCATGTCTAAGCCATTCTAAAGTATCGTCGTGCATGGCATTCTTCTTCGGGTCATGAGTTTTGGTGAATGTGATGCGTCTTCGAGAGCATCGCCGAGACCTCAAGAATGTCCGGTGATTCTCATGACGGGCTACTAGCCACGGACATAGGGGTTGAAGCGAATCAAGAGGGCCCCACTGGATCTCCTCTCGAAACCATATCCCAAACTGAAGTCCTCGAAGCCACTTGGAAGGACTTGAAGTCACTCAAGAAATCGAAAGACTTTCTACAGATTACCCATGGGAGTGATTTCTACAGGTGTTGGCCTGGCAGAATTTTCAGGAGACTCCTGCAGTCCGTCGCGCTCTCGTCCAGACCGCGGCATGTCCGCCCTCCGTAGCGAGACTCGAACCAACTCGGCGAGATCGTTCTTATGCGGGATCAACTGAAGCGCTGAAACAAATGGCGGGCGGCACCGAATCAGATCTTGGGCGTCGGTAACTGGAAGGCGGCACTCCGAAAGGCGTACACGGGGGTTCTTCTTCCGACAGAGGCGGCGCTACCATGTTCACTCCTGGCTGAACTAATGAAACTCAGGGCTTGTCGGCGAGTTCCTGCTTGCCCAAATCACCAGGTAGTTGGCCAATTTCCATCCCCGCGTGCTTTTCTAGCAATTCCAGCTTTTACGAGATCTTCTTCGGCTCGCCCAAGTCAGCCAATGGCTTGCTGCAACTTGCTCCGAATGTTTCGTGCCACAGATTGGACAGGGTGCTCCTCTTTCAAGCTCTTCTCTGGTGAACCCGGTCTAAATGCCTTGAGTCGCTGGATTGACTGGGATGATCTCTTCCTCAACGGCCCAGGTGAGTAGATGCTTGATGACGTTGAGTTCCTTTCGGACTGTTGCAGGAGCCACTTCTCCGCTGCGCTTAGTGACGTATCGCTGGACGTCCATTCGGCGAATTGTGGCCAGCTTGCCAGAGAAGAAGGGCATTAGCAGACGTCGCACGATTCCTTCCTCCCGGTCATACGCCTTGGGCGTTAACCGCACATGCTGATAAGCCAAGAACCGCGTAGCGGCGTCCGCAAAAGAATCCTCTCCAGGCGGATTGAAACCCAAGACTTTTGCGTGTTCCACCCTCACAAGCTCGGCAGATCTTGCAGCCCGCGCCTGCGCAAGCGTGTGAGCATCAGTTTTCCTGAACCGGCGTCGTCCCTGCGCATCCTTCCAGCTAATCCAATACCCGGCCTACGTCGTCGTCACCGGCTCCAGCCGGAAAATCTCGGCCGTGCCATGGCGGAAGGCGTCGCCGACGCGGGCGCCCGCGTGGTGTTGGCCGCCCTCGAGACCGATCTGCTGGCCGAGGTGGCGGCGGGGATCGAGAAGAAGCACGGCAAGGGCAGGGCGCTGCCCGTCACCGTCGACATCACCAGCAAGACCGACGTCGAGCGGCTGCGCGATACCGTGCTCGACCGCTTCGGCGCGGAAATTCACGTGCTGGTCAACTGCGCGCGCCGGTCGAGCCGGGGCCCGGGCCTGCCCGCCGACGGCAATCACTTCCGCTTCTGGGAAGGCGATGACGACATCTGGCGGGACACCATCCGGGTTGGCGTCAACGGCACCTTCACCATCTCGCGCTGCCTGGTGCAGCCGATGATCGCCCAGAAGTGGGGACGCATCGTCATCATCAACACCAGCGTCGGAGCCGTGCCGAGCACGCCACGAACTGGCCGCCTACGGCGTAAGCAAGGCGGCCCTCGAGGCCTCCATGATGATCTGGTCCCACGACCTGGAAGGCTCAGGGGTAACGGTCAACTCCCTGGTGCCGGGCGGCTCCTGCGACGTCGGGCCGCATCGCTATTACCCGCCGGGCAAGAAGCTGCTGCCGAAGACGGTGATGAACGCGCCGCTGGTCTGGCTCGCCTCCGATCTGTCGGACGGGCACACCGGCGAGCGCTACGTCGGCAAGCTTTGGAACGACAGCCTGCCGCCCGACCGGGCCACCACCGGAGCGCTGGAAGCGCCGGCGATCCGCAAGCCATAAGGACTTCTTTCCGGAACTGCTGCCCTTTCTCGGGAGTTGCATGGGCAAACAGTGAAGGAGAGGAGCCATGCCCAGGACATCGCCCCGCCAGCGCAAGACCGTCGGCCGCGTCATGCACGAGTTCGAGCACGGAGAGCTGAAGAGCGGTCCCGGCGGCAAGGCCGGCAAGGTGCGGAGCCGCAAGCAGGCCATCGCCATCGCCCTCAGCGAAGCGGGCGCTTCCAAATACGAGAGCAAGCGCGAGAACAAGCGCCGCCTCAACAAGTCCAAGGATAAGGAGCGCCGCAGCGCGACCGGCCAGCAGGAGCGGGAAGGCAAGTCCCGCGTCGGCGCCCAGGGCCGCCGCGAGAGCAGCCGCGCCATGGGAGGGCGCAATGCGCCCCGTCGCACCGCGCGCGGACGGAAGGCGGCCAACAGCCGCGTCCGCCGCGCCGCCGGTGGCGCAACCAAGGCCGAGCTCTATCAGCGCGCCAAGAAACGCCATATCCCGGGCCGTTCCAAGATGAGCAAGGTCCAGCTCGCGAACGCCTTGCGGGGTTGAGAATCGGGAACAAGGCTCGCCGCTCTGGCGTTGAGGAAGCGTGGGCGACCCCGTCTCCTTTCACCCAATCACACCGGCTATGGACATACAATTTGCGCCGAAGAATACGCCGGAGCGCCTTGCACTCGTGTTGCGGTCCTGGTCGATTTCGCCAAATTGGCGGGCGAGGCGACCAGCATGGACCTGCTCTACGATCACGCCTGCGTCCAGATTGCCCGCGCTGCCGGCTGCCACCACTCGAAGCTGATGATTTATGACCCTGCTTGCGCGGAGATGCGGCTGATCGCCGGCAAGGGCTGGAAGCCGAATGTGATCGGCAACGCGGCGCTGGGAAGCGACATGGCCTCCCCGCCGGGCTGCGCCTTCCAGACAAGGCTACCGGTGCGGATCGACGATCTGCCCAACTCTCCCGACTTCCGCTTCGAGCTGGTGCTCAAGGACCATGACATCCGATCGGTTCTGAACGCCCCCATGTCGATCGACGGGATCGTCTGGGGCGTGATCGAAGTCGATAGCACCGAAGCCAATGCCTTTGACGAAGACGATCAGCAGTTCATGCTGGCTTTCGCGCTGCTGTTGGCCAACGCCATCAAAAGCCACGTTGCCGAGGAGGAGCGCGAGACGGCCGCGGGCCGGGAAGCGCGGAGCCCAAGGCCCACCTGCTGCTCCAAGAGCACAACCGCCGGGTTCGCAACTATTTCCAGGATCCTGCTTTCAATTCTGGGAAGCAGGCGGTCACGGGCCGCCAGCGACGAGATCAAGGAGGAATACCGCGAGATCATGGATCAGGTGACCGCGGTCGTCCTGGCGCATGACTTGCTCTCCGCAGGGGACGATCAGACCCTCGTCGACCTCGCGGTCTATATCGAGGCGGTCTGCGCCAGCGTGCAGAAGACCATGTCGGAGCTCGGGCCCCGCATCGCCAAAGAGTTGGACCATCTGAAGGCGCGGCCCAACCGCGCGATGCCCCTCGGGCTCATTACCAATGAGCTTCTGACCAATGCCTTCAAGTACGGCAAGGTCAGCAACCGGGAGCTCTTCATAAACGTGCGCTTGGCCCATTCCAATACCGGCGAGGGGATTCTCTCGGTTTCGGACAATGGCCCGGGAATGAGTAAGGGAAGAGAGGGGAGCCAGGGCCTGCGCCTGGTGCGCATGCTCGTCGGCCAGCTCAGCGGACGGATCGAGGTAGCCAGCGGGCACGAGGGAACGACTGTGACGGTCATCTTTCCAACCGTGCTTTAGCTGTGGCTTCGGAACTGGACTTTCGAAAGCGCGTTGATTTTCCATAACAACAACGCGGGAGCACCGTCGTGAACGGCATCATCTACCTCGTCGGCCTTGTGGTCGTCGTCATGTTCATCCTCTCTTTCCTGGGTCTTCGCTGAACAATAACAGCGGCGCGGGCCAGCACGACGCCGGCCTGTAGCCGGCTCTCTCCGCCCGCGGTCGCGGAGAAAAACAATGGTAATTCAAGCAAGTACGCCCTTAGGCCCCGCTATTTCGGATAACGCGGCCTCCTATATCGATTGGCCGGCAGTCCTCGCCGGCGCAGTGCTGGCCGCTTCCGTAGCCTTCGTCCTCCTGGCTTTCGGTTCGGCCCTGGGCCTGACCATCGCATCGCCCTATCGCGGCGAGGGTGCTTCCTTCAAATGGTTCGTCATCGCCGCGGGCCTCTGGCTGGTCTGGGTGCACGTCAGCTCGTCGCTGGCCGGCGGTTACCTGGCGGGCCGCATGCGCCGCCGCATCGGCGATGCCACCGAAGCATGAATCCGACGTGAGAGACGGCGTACATGGCCTGCTGGTCTGGGCCGTCGGCATTCTCATCAGCGGCCTGTTTAACCTTCGGCGGTGTGGCCGGTATCACCAAGAGCGTGGCAGAAGGCGCCGGCAGCGCCGTCTCGGGCGTGGCCCAGGGCACCGGCCTGGCAGCCGCAGGCGCGGCGGCCAAGGACGACGGTGCGGACCGGGGCGCCTCCGTGCTCGACCGGCTGTTCCGCACCGACGCGCCGCGGAACTCCGCGACCATCGATCGGTCACGGGGCGATCGGCCGCGTGGTCACGCGCAGCATCGCCGAAGGCGAGTTCACTCAGGAGGATCGGTCCCGGGTCGTGCAGGTGGTTGCCGCCGAGACCGGCATGTCCCAGGCCGAGGCGGAGGCGCGGGTTAATCAGACCCAAGCGGAAATGAAGGCCGCTGCCGACCGCGCGCGTGACGCGGCGGAGCGGGCGCGCAAGATCGGCATCCTTACCGGCTTCGTGACGGCGGCCTCGTTGCTGATC
This sequence comes from Blastocatellia bacterium, assembly GCA_963832205.1. Lineage (GTDB taxonomy): Bacteria > Acidobacteriota > Blastocatellia > UBA7656 > UBA7656 > DATBMY01. The sequence goes on from CAWHTK010000027.1 coordinate 20,835, forward strand.
GCCGCCGCGGCGGCTTTCTTCGCGGGCGGCCTCGGTGGGCGTCACCGCGACGAAGGGACGATCTTCGCGGGTTGGGGACGCGCCTGATCGATTGAAGACGTGACGGGGCAGCGGTCGGAAACGGCCGCTGCCCTTTATTTCCGTGAACGACGATCTAAGACCTGGCGGCTCGTCCGCCCGAACCATCGTCCTGGTTCAGATAGGCGGCCAGTCGTTCGTATTCTTGCGCGAGCTGCTGGTATTTCCTGCGGGCGTCGCCGATCATATTGATCGGCGCGGTGCCGAAGTCCCTCTGCCTTGAGCCGATATTCCTGAACTTTTTTCGCCGGATCGGTCGAGATCAGGAGGCTGCTTCCCCTTTTTGCGGCCGCCATGCTGTTCTCCTTCTCATGATCACGTCCCGTTCGTCAGCCACCACAGATCGCGCAAGCCCTGGCGTACATGAGAAACCCAAGCCTTGAAGCGATCGACACCACCGAAGAACCAGGAGCCTTGGCCTAAGGATTCCGAGACTGCTTGGTCTTTGATATCCATGGGCGCCGCCCGGGTTTTTCTCCCAGGTCCTCTTGTTATGTCTCGACGACGAAGCCGACCCCGAGGCCTCGCCCTCCGTTACGCCGGACCGGCGCCAATCCCACGCCTTTCCGACTGGCCCCCGAACCGCCAATTGCCCCTGGGTTCGGCCTGATGTGACGTGTCGGGACCTGAAGGAAAAAAGCCATTTTCGGCCTCGGGTTCCTAACAAGGGCGTTTTCCTTTAATGCCAAGCGGTTGCCAGAGCAGCCGCAGTTATTCTAATGAGCGGGTAGGCGTTTCTCATTTCATCCACGGTGTCATGGACCCGTGCTAGCCTTTCCCGGCATGACGACGGACCAGGACCAACGCAAACGGGTCGCCGAGGCGCATCTGGCCGAGATCGCCACCATGATCGCCCGCCAGAAGAAGCTCCTCGCTTGGTTGACCGAAAGCAAGATGGCGACCGAGTCCGCGGAAGTGACCCTCAAGGAGTTGCAGGCCCTCTACGCGGCCCGCGAGAAGCAATTCAACGCCGAGCGCTCCCTGAGCGTCTGGAACCAAGCCATCTGGCCCGACGGTTCCTGTTGATCTACCCTATAAACGGCGCGTCCGTCGCGTCACTTGCGGCAATCTGATAAAGGGTCACCATGCGCACCTTACGGATTCTCACGCTTATTCTCGGCAGTCTCGCTTTCCTCGCCCCCCTCTGCCTTTCTGCCTGCTCGCCTGAAGTCGGCAGCAAGGAATGGTGCCAGGACATGCAGAAAAAGCCGAAGGGAGAATGGAGCACCAACGACGCCGCGGCTTTCGCCAAGAGCTGCGTTTTCCAGTAGCCGGCCTCGGCAGGCGGCTCGAGAGCGCGAGGATCTGGCCTTCGTTCACACGAGGCTTTTAACGCCAGCCTCCAGATGTTTCGCCATCAGGTCGTAGTTCTCCGCCATGCGCAGGTAGGTGCCGCGGGCGAGGCCATTGGTGCAGGTGTCGCCGATGGCGCGGCATTCCTCCGCACGCGCGCGAAGTCCCTCGGGTGTCCTCCAGTAGAGTGGCGACGCGGTGTCGATCGACCGCTTGAAATCGAGCAGTTTTGCCTGGGACGTCTTCAGGCGACAGACCGTTCGGATGTCGCTCCCCATCTTCAGCCTGGCTTCGATTGAGGCGAGATGAAAAACGATCAGCTTCTGAGCATCGTTCATCGCTAATTCCCCTTCGATTAGGGAGCCGCCACCGACTACCGCGGCTGCGCCTTTTGATACGCTTTTGGGGTGGGGAGGGTTCCCGCCCCCGCCGGAACCGGCGGATGGGCCCGACGTTGCTTACAAGGGTTGGCGGGACGGGCACGCGATGGACGACACCCAACAGATCAATCTCGCCTACCTGACCTTGATCCTGCTTCCCCTTTGGCTGGCCGTGGGCTTCGCCGATTGGCTGTGCCACCGCGCGGCGCATATCGAAGCCAACGCCGGATGGCGGGAAAGCGCCCTCCCATCTGGTCATGCTGGCGGAGGGCGCCACGCCGCTTTTGTTAGCGCTTTTCTTCGAGATAAACGCGCTAATCATGCATCATCTCTGGTGACTGGCTTCTCCACGAGGCGACGAGCTACTGGGACGTTTGGTTCGCGGACCGGCATCGCCATATCAAGCCGATCGAGCAACGCGTCCACGACTATCTGACTGTTCTGCCTTTCATGGCGGTAAGCCTGCTGGGCTTGACCTTCTGGCCGCAGGCTTTCGCCATCGTCGGTCTTGGTCCCGAGGCGGCGCGGTGGGGTCTGGAAGCGAAGACCTCGCCTCTTCCCGCTTGGTATGTGACGGGCCTGTTCGATCCTGACGGTGGTGTTGGGGGCCCTGCCGTTCCTTGAGGAATTCTGGCGGTGCTGGCGCGCGGCGGGCCTGAGGCCGGCCGCCTCCTTTAAAAAATGCGCGCTCAAGCGCGCGGCATCCTAGCAACTCACGTCTCCACCCACATCCTGCGCAAATTGGACGCGGTCTTGTGCAAAAGGTCGAACTCGGCCGTCTTGCCTTCGCGCTCGAACAGCGCCCGGCGCGCCCGCTCCAGATCGGATCGGGATCTCCCGCTGCTCGCCGCTCCGCACCAAGCTCTGCACCCAGGTGATGGCGACATCGCGCAGGCCCCGCGTCACCTCGTTCACCCGATGGAGCGTGGTTGACGGATAGATGACGGCGGCGCCCGCCGGCAGCTTGAAGGCCTGCTCTCCGCCCGTCGTATCGATCACCAGCTCGCCGCCGTCATAGTCCTCGGTGCGCGCTCAGGAACACCGTCACCGAGATGTCGGTGCGCAACTGATCCTCGCCCATGACGGCGTTGTCCATATGGGCGCCATAGGACATGCCAACGCCGTAGCGGCTGAAGATAGGCTTGGCAATTCGCCGGGGCAGGGCAGCCACCGCGAGAACACGTCGTTGGCCATCAGGGCCGTAGAGAATACGGTGTTGGGCGGCCTGGGTGAGGGGGGGGGCCCGGCTGGAGCTGCTCGTTCTTCTTGACCAGCGCGCACCGCCCATCCAGCGGTGTTGCCGCCGTCGGCGGGGAAAGCTCCCTTCGGCCACGGGCTTTGCGTATCGCCGCCAGCCCTTCCGCATCAAGCACGTCGGCAATGCAGAGGATCATAACTTGCTCAAAAATGAAAGTACATTCGCAAACGCATTGCAAATAAGTCGGAGGCATGAGTATTAGCTTGTCCCCCCGAGATTAAGGCAACCGGCTGCGGTTGCTCCCTGGGGGGGGAACACGAGAAGAAAAATGGAACGTAAGACACGTATCTGGCTAGGGCTTGGTGCCGCCGTCCTGGTCGGCAGCAGAATGGTTGACGGTTTCATCGGTTGTCAGCGGACAGCCGGCGCGGGAGGACAAGACCTCACCTACAACCGTTTCAGCGGACTGCAACTGGCTCAGCGAGGCAACGAGGGGAAAACGGCGAAGGGGGTGGCGGGAGGGCGGGGGCGGGACCCGCTCAGAGCGATTATCGCCTGAACAGCACCGACCCCAACGCCTTCCAGTATGACAGCACGCGCCCCAGGTCGCGGCCTATGGCGCCGTCGCCTCCCAAACCTATACGGCGGGCCCATGCCGGCAGCGTGGCGCTGCAGGAAGCGGTTGCCGCGTTGCTCGCAACAATCCCACGTCGCAGACGCTGGCCGCGGCGCGGGGTGCCTGGATCAATGGGCGCGCCGCCTACATGCAGACCGAAGTTGTTCCGCTTCTACGGCGAGCCGGGGAGATCGACGGCGTCCTGGAGACGCGTCTCAACGCCTGGCCGACCAATGAGGCCTTTATCGATGGCGTGATCAACGATGCCGGTCGAAGCCGGTCGGCTTCGACACCATCCTCGTCCCGGTGAACCCGGAGCGGGAGGCTTCGGCGCGGGGCGACTTCACCCCGGCTGGCACGCCATCGAATATCTGCTCTGGGGCAAGGACACGAATGCCAAGGGCCCGGGGGCGCGGCCGCATACCGACTATGTCGCCGGCCGCGGCATGAACGACCGCCGCCGCGATTACCTGCGCCTGGCGAGCCGATCTTCTGGTGAACGACCTGTCGACCCTGGTCGCCGTCTTGGGCGCCGGGCAGCCAGAACTTCCTTGTCGTCCCTCGAGGTCTATGGATCACCGCAACGTGGTGGGCCGCGCCTTCCTCGGCATGGCCGTGCTGGCTGGTTACGAGCTGCCGGTAAAGCGCATCGGTGCCGGCCTCGCCAACGGCGGGCCGAAACCGATCATTCGCCTTACAGTGACAACACGACGGGGGAACTGATCAACGGTCTGCTCGGCATCCGCAACGTCTATTTCGGCGCCGTCTCGAAAGCCGGAAACAGCCGGCTTCAACAGGCTCCTCGCGCGCCTCAATTCCGGTCTCGACAATCGGGTGGTCGCGGCGCTCGAGCGGGCCGAGCGCGCGGTTATGGCAATTCCCGCTCCCTTCGATCGTGTTCTCGCCTCGCCCAAGGGCAGTCCGGCCCGCGCCAAGGCGGAGGAAGCTGTCGCCGCCTTGCGAGATCTCGGTATTGCGCTGCGCACGGCCGGCAATCGGCTCGGCGCCCTCGTGATTGTCCCCGGATTGTAACGTCTCACTTCAACCTACCCTCAGGAGAACCAAATGACTTTCCGTCACCTGCTCACCGCCGCCGTGTTTGCCTCTGCATCGGGTGTAAGCTCTGTACGAGCAAGGGGCCGGACGGCATGTTCCTGGAGGGCTGTCCGTGGGATGCCATCGAGATGATGGACTCGGTGGAGTGGGAAAAACGGACCGGCTACACGCTTAATCCCTGACCCCGCGCCGCACTACCTGGAAGCTACCTGATTATTACAACGGGGCTTGCCCGGCTCATTGCGTATGGCTTCGAGCGTGGCGAGGGCCTGCTTGCGAATATGATCCGGCATCCCCGGCACCGGCCCGGTGTATCGCTGTATCTGCCCGGCGTCTTCCGCTCGCCCGATACAAAAAAGCCCCCTGAGTGCTTCCCACACCTGATCTACGGAGGGCGAAAGCCTCATCACCTCGCCGCCCGGTTGAATCTCTGATCCGTCCGCCGCGGCGATAAACTCAACGCGCCCGTCCTCCGGCGATCGCACCTCTACGACATCATCGCCCCGCTTTATTCGCGCGAGCGGCGCGCCCGCCCCGACGGGCATACCTTCTTCCTTAAAAATCAGCTCCACGGTCCCGCCCGATTCCGCGCGGACAGTGAAGGGCTCAAGCATCGCTACCAACTCCGGCCGCGCCCTTTCATCATTAAAGCGGACGAGCGCTAGCGCGGCATTATGGCGCACGGTCGGGTTATCGTCGCCGAGCATCGGCAGCAGCGCCGTATGAAACTCCGGACTTTTATTGTCCTCTCCCATAACCCTTGCGGCCATTCCGCGAACTTCGGGCGCGGAATGGCCGGACGCATTTATCACATCCGCGTACCACCGCTTCACCGACTCATCGCCCTTTAGTATTCCGTCCCCGATCTGCGAAAGCGCGTGCTGTACGTTGCGCGGCTTTTCGGCATCGTGCAGGTACTCTTGCATCTGCGTGTCGGACAGTCCGCGACCGAACCAGGAACCCCACCAGGAGAGGAACGCGGTTAAGATAAACAGGCTGGCGACGACCATCATCCCCCAGGGGTAGCGACGCCGCTCGGGGCGCGGCGCTTCCGGGATGGCATCGTCTTGAATACTCGGGTCTTCGCTCATGACTCTTATTAGTCTCCTGACTGAACAAGTAAACGGGTCCCGGTTATCGAGAGGTGCATTGATTCTAAGGAGCATTCCGCTCATGGGTCAAGCGGTCGGACCGGGGCGGCTAAGCCGTATAGATTCGCCCGGTGTTGTTATTTCGCAGGGTGCAGGAGTGGTTCTTGAGCGCGGAAAGAAATAGCGCCTCGTCGGCGAGAAGCGCTTTGCGGAAGGATGAGTTGGTTATAAAAGCGGCGGCGCGAACGGCCGCGAAAGTCAGCCCCGCGTAAGCCGCGAGCGTTGCCGCCGTAGTCTCGCCGTTGAGCAAAAGACTTATAAAAAGAAGAGGCGTGATCGCGCCCGCGACGGTAACCCACTTGCGCCAGGGCGAGGCCGGGTGGGAGAGATAAAAAAGAATTATCTGGACGGGGATCGCGGCGAGCAGCCAGAAGTCACGAACCACAAAAGCGGCGACTACGGCCGCGGCGCACGCGGAGACGAGCAGGAGCGATAGCAATGCGACGGTGACGCGGCTTGCTCGACTGCCTGAGCTTGCGGCCCACTCGGCCGCGGCCAGAGGGTCAACGCCGACGTTGAAGCTGCGCGCCGCGGCCGCCGCCTGCATCTGCTCAAAGTCGTCGAACGGAAAATCGGGAAGGTCGCCGACTCTCTCCCGCTCCGGTTTTTTTTCACTCCGCGCTTTTTTGGCTGCCATTTATACGTTTCGTCCCCGCGGGATTCGCTTCATTATCTTTTAAACGCCGAAATACTACTACAAAGCCGCCGGATGCGCGAAGCAGCCTGGCGCGCATCACGCAGGCCGAAGCCAACCTGCCAGCCGCCGCGCATTCGCTCAGTCAAACGTTGCTCGCGCCCGTCGCTGCCCAGCTTGGCAACAAGCGGCTGGTCATCGTCGCCGACGGCGCCTTGCAGTCCATCCCCGAGAAGATGTTGAAGCAGGGCGAGCGGCCGGCGGCGGCTTTACGCGCGGCGCAGGTTGAGATGTGGCGACAGAAGCAATGGCAGTCGCCCTACTACTGGGCCGCTTTCACACTCCAGGGCGAGTGGCGATGAGCATGCACAGAGATCGAATAAAGAGCCAGGGCGAAGTCATTGAATGCGCCAATGGCGCAGGCTCCCGCCCTGGTCAAAGTTTGAACCAACACACGACATTACTGGCAAGTGCCGCCCAGGCAACTGCAAGAGCAGCATTGCAGGTTAGACGAACAGCTCGTCCCCGGCGGCGAGCACCCCTGCGTATTTGGAGTGCATGACGCTGCTGCCTGCGCGGGCGGCGCGATTATGGAGCTTACTAGCGGCAGCGAGACCCCTGCCCCGAGCCTTCGCACTATCTGGCGCCGAGATATGCTCTCGGCTCGCACGGCTGGCTTCGAAATAAGATCGGCGCTCGAAAGCTGATCGAGCGCGAGCAATACAACGCTCAGATCGACGGGAGCCCCTAGCTCATCCGCAATGCTCGACGCAATCTCTTCCGCGTTCGCCCGGCCGTCGCACCGCTTCCAGACCATCGCCGCTAAGAGGTTCAGACAATGCGCCCTTTGGGATTTCAGATCATAGACTAGCGTTTCATCCGGTAATGCCTGGACTACTATGCCTTCCTTGCGCGCAAGGGGGTAGTTGTTGATGCTCATCTATCTCAACCTCATTGCCGGGTCGCCGAGCAGTATCCACGTGCGGCGAACGTCGCCGTCCAGGGTTGCCGACTTCGCCTTTATGATCGCTTCCCCAACCGGCATGCCTTCGAAGAGGCGGGTGAATAGATCAACGTCCATCGCGGTTTGTCCGCCGGGCGCGGTCAACCCCGAAGATGCCCATACGGCTACCGCACCGCCGCGCGCTTTCAAAAGCGATTCGGCGAGGCTTTCTATGTGCGTGTCGTGGAAGAAACCGTTCATGCAGGTCATTGAGACGAAGAGCGCCAGGCGGTTACTGTTCGTAAGGCTAGCGCCGTCGGCGGCCGTCAGCAGATTGCCTCGCCATAAATCGCTCGCGCCATGCCCGGTATAGTTGACCAGCTTTATTCCGCTATTGAGCGCCTGCAACAGCATCGCCCTCGCCGTCTGGTCGTCGGTTATGTTGCGATCTATCTCGTTGACAACGAATTGGGCGGGCACGAGCGTCTTGAGATGTTTGCTGCTCGCGCTGAAACCATACCCGTCATCGCGGTCTGATACGAGCAGTACCCGGCTTGATCCTTCGAGCCGATCATAGGCGACTATCTTTCCTATAACGCTCGACGCCTCGGCGGGTGTGCGCGCGGGCAATCGCCCAATTGCCACTTCCGGGACGCCGTCGTCATCAGAGTCGCCGAACCAGTCATCAGAAGCCGTCTCTAAGACCAAAGTATCAATGAGCTTCGTCGGGACGAAATCCGAATCGCCGCGGCCCGTATAGTTGCGCGGGTCGAGCGTCGCATCGCCCACAAGCAGCAGGAATCGCGGCGGCCGCCGCCATATGGTCCGCGCAAAAAAGATAAAGTCTTTGATCGCCAGCGGCCTCTTTTGCCCAAAGCTGAACTCGTCGTATATGTCTTCTATATCGACCACGGCGACCACAAGTCCTTGCTCTCGCCGCAACACGGCGAGCGGCTCGATTACTTGCGCAAAATCGCTGTGCGTGATGATGACAAAATCTGCGCCCGACGAGGGCTGGCGAAGCGACGAAGGGCGGTTCTGTGTGACGGAGGCGGGGCGCTTGACAGCGCCTTCGGTGAATGCAAGCAGTCGCCTCTGACCCGAGCCGGGCGGGCTCCCCACGAACGAAAAGCCCTGTTTAGCGCTCTGGATTGTCCCCTCTACCTCTATCACCGAGTCCCGATCAGTTACATCCATCACGCGAATCGCGCTCGTTGCGAAAGCACTGATGGTAATCGACTGTTTACCTTGAGAGGTAAAGCTCAGGCTATCGCCATCCGCGAGATAGCTATGCGAGTAGGTAAGCTTTACGTAATCGATCAGGCTTATGTCGGAAGCGCCCGCCTCCGCGATCAACCTGATCAAATTGTCGCCTTCCTTTATGAGCGAAGGCGCTACGGGGAAAGTCCTCACGACGTAGGATTGGCTCTGGAAGCCGATTGTACCCGCATCGACCCCGTTGAGCTGCACCCTGATTTGATGGGGCGCGTTCGTCATCCCCTGCAAAGCGATTTCGAGCAAGCCGGGCATGGGTGACGCCCTATCGATTCGCCGGGCAGATAATCCCTGCTCAACTCCGTCGCGAGTGATGACGGGTCCAAAAAAATTCTCTTTATCCCCATTCTTTAACGCTGCGAAGTAGACCCGGCGCTCCTTGCGCTGCACCGCGTATGGGAAACTCGTCTGCTGTGATTGTGCCGTCGTGGTTTGGGATGTTGGAACGCGCTTGCCCGGCTGCGAGCCGGCGAGAAGATAATAGACCCGCGCGTCGGTGGTTGGAGTGTCGAGCCCCAGGCCGTAGAACTCTACCGTGTCGGCCGGGTCAAATCGATTGTCGGTCTGCCCTTTGACGACTATGGGTATCTCGCGGCCGTCGACAAAAAGTTGAAGAAATCGGGGATTGACTTGCGCACTGAGCCCGGCCGCTAGAAGCTCCGGCTGAGTCACTCTGTACCAGCCCTCCTGTTTTATTGAGAGCTTCACAGCAGCCTCGGAAGCCACGATTGATTGCGCGCGAAGAGTTTCCGCGCGCGGCCTGGCCGGTCGCGCCACGGCCGTTACCGGGTGTGATAAATGTCGGTCCTCGGATTTTGCGCCGGTTGCCGCGAGGTCGCTAATTGTCATTGATTTGCCCGCGCCAAAACCCGCGGGCAGCTCAATCTCATAATAGGTCGTAAACGGCTTCAGGTCGTAAAGAGTTCTCCGGCCGTTCAGGTCAATCTCTTCAAGCCAGTATCGAAAGTCTCGCCGCTCATTCCCCGGCTCGTCCGTCCAGCGGTAAGAACGCCCCGCCGTGAGCGGCGCGCCCGGCCCGGCAAGCAGCGCCGATCCGGCTATGATCTCGGAATTGATAAGAGCGCGGCGGCCTCCCTGTTCGCGGTAGAGGTTGAAGCCGAGATTGTCCACTTCGAACCCGGTCCGCCACTCGATCAACACGCCATCGTTATAGACCGCGGCCTTGAGTTCCTCCATCTCGATTGCCGTGGGCGCGATCAGCTCGAAGGCTTTTGAAAACTCTGAGGTGTTGCCGGCCGGGTCCGTGGCCGTGGCGCTGATGAAATGGCCGGTGGTGACGGTAATCGTCGATGAGAATGTAAAAGCAACAACGCCCGCGCCGCTCGTGGTAACGTCCCTGGAGCCGAGAAGAGTCATTGCCTCTCCGTGCTCGGACGGGTCCGGCGCGGCACTTGAGAAGAACTCAAGTCTGAACGTCGTGCCGGGCGTGCTGTTGAGCGTGCCCTGTACGGTCGTGCTCCCGGTCGCGGCCGCGGTCAGCACGGGAAAGTTCTGAAGGTTGTTTGCGCCCGCGTCGCTATCCCCCGCATCATTCGGCGTAACCCCGTCCTGGCCGAGGTCGATTCCGAGCCCGGTGTTTGAGTGAATAGAGTTGGAAGAGATGCGGTTGCCGGCGCCGCTCGGGATGAAGATGCCATCTTCGCCGTTGAAGGCTATCTCATTGCCCGCGCCCGTCGCCGTCCCGCCGATAGTGTTGCCCGGCGAGTTGACGACGGCAACGCCGTTGCGCTCGTTCTTTAAGGCGGCCGTGCCATCCGAGCTGAGCCCGACGGCGTTGCCTTGTACCCTATTTCCGGTCGTGCCGACGCCGTTAATCTCTACACCGTCGCAATCCGCGCAGCCGCTATTGCCGTTGCCCGATATGAGGTTGCCGGGTGGCGCGCCCGGCGTCGATGTGATGCCCCCGACCGTGTTATTGTCGGCGCTTGAATTGATGTTGATGCCTTCGCCCGCATTCCCCAGGTCAATCGTTCCCGATAGGTCGGTCCCGATATAGTTCCCCGCCACGAGATTGTTATCGCTCGCGTCATTCGTGATGTCTATCCCATCGGCCGTGCTGTTTGTCCCGGTCCCGTTCGCCGATATGACATTTCGCCTCGAAGCATCCGACCCGCCAACGGTATTTGCGGGCGAGCTTGTTATCAGGATGCCGTTGCCGTCGTTTCTCAAGGCCAGCGCGCCGCCTGCTTGCAGGCCGATCAGATTCCCCTCGATTTTATTCAAGGTCGTCGCGCTGCCGTTTATCTCTACACCGTCAGAGCCGTTGCCTGAAATGACATTGCCAGGGGCGACGCCTGGAGACGGCGACGGCCCGCCTATCGTATTCGTCTGCGAGCCGCCGGATATGTTAACCCCGTCGCTCGCATTTCCCAGATCAACCGTCCCGCTGATGGACGCGCCGATGTAATTGCCCGCGACCGTGTTGCCGGAGCTGCCGCTGATGGCGATGCCGTGCGAGCCCGGGTTTGTATTGCCCGATATGACGTTGCGCAAACCGGACGCGCCCCCGCCTATCGCGTTGCCGTTTGCGCCGCCCGTGACCAGGACGCCGTTGCCATCATTTCTTATCGCCGAGGTTCCAGCCGCGTTCGTGCCGATGAGGTTTCCCTGCACGCTATTGGATGAAGTAGCGCCGCCCGCGCCGTTTATTTCAACGCCGTCCGAGCCGTTCCCCGATATTACGTTGCCGCGCTCAGTGCCGGGCGTCGACGCGGAGCCCCCGATCTGCTGGTTTGATGCCGCCCCAAGGCTTACACCATTGCCCGTATTGCCAAGGTCAATCGAGCCGTTCGCCCCGACGCCGATGTAGTTGCCCTGTACGGTGTTTGTCGCGTCCGCGCCGGTTATAGCTACGCCGTCGCCGTTGTTGCCTGAAATGACGTTGCGCTGCGCGACGGTTGCGCCGCCTATGACGTTTCCGGTCGCGAGGTTGATGAGGACGCCGCCCCCGCCGTTTGGCTGAGCGGCGTTGCCCGTCGAGTCGGTGCCGACGTAGCAGTTCTCTACCGCGTTGTTGTTTGAAGATATACGTATGCCGCTGCCCGTGAAATTCCTTATCACAAGCGCCTTGATGACGCTGCTGTCGCTGCCCGCGCCGAGATGCAGACCCGTGGTATTGACTGCCGCTATCAGGCTTCCGATTAGCTGCACGCGCGGGGCTCCCCCACTGCCGTCGATTTCGATTGGCTGGGTGATCGGGGGCAGCGACGATAGAGGCTGTATGGTCGAGACGGTAAAGGTTATGGTGTCGGGACCGGCAATAAGATCGCCGTTTGCTTCCTGTATGGCCGCCCGCAGGGTGCAGGTGCCCGCCGAAGTCAGGCATATGTCATCGCCGGGCAGCAGGTCCGGCTCGTCGCCCGCGGAATTGACAACAAAGGCCGAGGCCGCCGCTTTCGGCTGCGGGGGGATTGCTGTTGATGCGCTCAGTAGAATACCCAGAGGCAGAAATAGCGAGATGAGGGCATGGATGAAGCGTTTCATCTATGTCATCACTCCTTGTTTTGAAGTTGCCGGGACGTCAGAAACTCGCCGTTACAGGGATGAGGCGAGGAGTCGGCTAAAATTCCAGGGGTGTTTTTTATTTACCTGTGCGTCAGTAGCGGCTGGAAAGGTTGGATGCGCTGTCGGAGCCTGTTTGATCCGGCTCGCGATCCGGCTGCGCATCTATGTAATGAAAAGCACGCGCGGCATATTATGATTTTGCGGCAGTCAAGTCAAGCAGAAAGATAAGAGGCTTACTGACATTATGCGCGGCAGGAGTTTTCGGGCCATTTGTTTATGGGCCGCCTCGGCGAGCCAGATCAAACAAATGGCCCTCTCATCAATGCGGACTTCGATGATAGGCCGGAGGTGTTCTCAGGCTTTTGCGGATTGTTTGTCGCACTGGTTCGAATCGTGTATGCCCGCGCGCACCTTCTGTTCGACATCAGAGGGGATCTGGTTTAAGCCGTGAGCCTGTCTGCCGTGCTCGGCTGCGTTCTGCATAACTTCGTTTTCGTCTTTCCCTTGCGCGACATAATCGCACCCCTGCATAACATCAGAACAATGAAATTCTTTAGCCATGATCGTCTCCTGCTGAGAAGGTAGGAACACTCAAGCGGTCACTACACGAGATTATACTCTTAATGGAGGGCCATCCAAATCCCTATGGCCGTTTAATAAACTTTAACGCCACGCCGTTCATGCAATACCGCAAGCCCGTAGGCTTCGGCCCGTCATTAAAAACGTGCCCAAGGTGAGCGTCGCACCGGGCGCAAAGCACTTCGGTCCGCGTGACGCCCAGGCTGTTATCAACCTCTTCGCGAACATTCTGCCTGGCAATCGGGGTCCAAAAACTCGGCCACCCGGTGCCGGAGTCAAACTTCGCCGATGAGTTAAACAGCGGAAGGTCGCAACAGACGCACCTGAAGACACCGCTCTGATGAACTTTATTGAGCGGGCTCGAATTGGGCGCTTCAGTCCCTTTCTGGCGCGTCACCCTGTACTGCTCGGGCGTGAGTATGCGCCTCCACTCCGCGTCCGTCTTGACGACCTTCTTGATAGGGGCTCGAAGGCTCCCCCTCGGCAATCGGCAACTTAGACATAAAAGCAAAGACTCCCATTGTGATACTTGATGAAAGAAACGACCGTCTATTCATAATGCGTGCTCCATAATGCGCAAACGACTTTGCAAAAAAAGTCATAAAGAGAGTCCCGTAGGGACGGGATGTTTATAGAAACCGTCTGGTTTTTTCTAAGCTGCGTAGGAGCGAAATGTGAACATCCCGCTCCTACGGGGCTCGAACACAACTCTCAGCCCGCTTCTATAGACATCCCGCCCCCGCGGGGCTCGCGTGCAAAGAGCTTCACGCGGACATTCTATGTAAATCCGCCCGAAATCTCTAGTTCGGCAGCAGCACGGTGTCAACAACATGGATGACTCCGTTTGATTGTTGCACATCGGCGATAGTGACGTTTGAAGTGCCGCCCTTCTCGTCGGTAATGCTGATGCTGTTCATGCCGTTCATTCTTGCGGTGAGCGTCCCGCCGCTTACCGTCTTGAGGCTGGCCGACCCGTTGCCCTTATTGATGAGCTGCATCAGTTTCTTAGCGTCGTATTTACCGGCGACGACATGATAAGTCAAAACCTTTGTCAGCGTGTCTCTATTCTCCGGCTTGAGAAGCGTGCCGACGGTGCCCGCCGGAAGTTTCTCGAAAGCCCCGTTGGTCGGCGCGAATACGGTAAAAGGCCCTTTGCCCTTTAGCGTTTCGACCAGCCCCGCCGCCTTCACGGCGGCTACAAGCGTGGTGTGGTCGGCCGAGTTGACTGCGTTATCAACGATGTCTTTTGTGCGGTACATTGCTGCGCCGCCGACCATCGGGTTGTTATCTTTTGCTGATGTGGCTGACGGGACGAATGCGATAGACGCGACGGCAATTAATAAAGCGACAAAACTCTTTTTCATGGTTACCCCTTTTCTTTTCCAAGCTCCAACACTCGATATACGTAACGCATCGGGATATTGGATTGTGCAGGACAGAGCCGCTTTGAGGGGTAATTTCCGAGACCTATGGATTGGAGGGGAACCAGTGGTAGAGCATCAGGTAGACGATGACGCCCGTGACCGACACGTAGAGCCATACGGGGAAGGTCCAGCGCGCAATCTTCTTGTGGCGCGCATACTGGCCCCGAACCGCGCGCATGACCGTCACGATGACGAGCGGCACCATTGTGACCGCAAGGATGGTATGCGTGATGAGTATCGTGAAATAGACCGGCCTCACCCACCCCTGGCCGCGAAACGACGTGGCGCCTACGTTGAAGTGATAAATAAGGTACGAGATCAGAAAGATCACGGAGGTTGACACGGCCGCAACCATGAAGTTGCGGTGCGCCTTCATGTTTCCCCTGCGTATGAAAAGAAAACCCACGATTATTAAGAGGCCGCTCGTCGCGTTAAGAATCGCGTTGAGGGTTGGCAGAAATCTTAAAGACATATTGGAGGTATAACTTCATTCCCCGGCGGGGTCAAAATTCCTCCCTCGCGTCGGGCTCGTGGGGCGGCTTTGAGCCGAAGACATTTCGGTAGCGATAAAAGAGGGTAAATAGCCCGGCAAATATAGCAACCGGCGGCACGAGCAGTACAAGAATGGCGAGGTTCAACCTGTTGGCAACGCCGCCCCCCCCGACCGCGTTTTCGACCGCCGCCCTGCACATAGAGCATTGCGCGAGCGCGGGCTCGGCCGCCGCGAGCGTCGCCGCGATAATTGCGAGTGCGAGAGCTATCTTAAATCTTCTCATTGCCGAACCTCTGCTACTTCGGTTGCGTGGAGTGGCTGGCGTCGGACGCGCCTTCGACCTTGAGCGGCGGCTCCGATGGCTTCAGCCGGTTCGCGCGGTTGCCGTCCGGGAAGAATATGCCGAAGAGGCAAAGCAGCACGACCAGCGTCGGGACTATCGTAAGCACAAAGCTCAGTCGCTCGAACTTCAAGTGCATGAAGTAGGCGACGATCAACGCGGCTTTCACGATGGAAAGCAGCATAACGATGACGAGCATCAGTATCACGTTGAGCTGGATGTAGGCGAGAAACACCTCGACCGCCGTGAGCGCCAGCAGCGCGCCCCATATCATTATGTTCTGCCGGTTGTCGCCGTGATCGGCGTGTGCCTCTGCGTGCGCGTGGGTGTGCGCGTCAGCGTGCGCGTCAGCATGCGACTCTGGCGCCGGCTCGTCTTCGGCCCCGAACCACTTGTTGAGCCTGCCCGTAGAGCGCGCCCAGAGCAGCGAAGGCGTGGCGAGCAGCAGCGCGAGCGAAAGACATACGATGACAAGGAACAGGTCATCGGTGCCGGCCCGGAACCCGCCCGTAAAGACGGCCCACACCGCCACCAGCACGCATATGCCCGCGCTGCCGAGCAGCAGCAGGTTCATCACGTTTATCTCTCTCTTAGTCCCGTCCGACATCTTTGCCTCCTGTAATCTTTATCGACCTTTGGTCCTTACGCCGTTAAGGCTGAAACCGGCTCCCAGAGCCTAGTGTGGGTTGAAGTCCACCGAAAGCAAATAGATCAGCGGGAAGACGAACATCCACACCAGGTCGACGAAGTGCCAGTAGAGGCCGCTCACCTCCACGTCCTCGGCCGAAAACTTCCTTATCCGCGTGGCTATAATCCCCAGGTAGCAGACGCCCGTGAAGACGTGGAACATGTGGAGGCCGGTTATGCCGAAGAATGCCGCGCCAAACATGGGCGAGGCGTCGGGCCATTCATCGAGCCATTCCTTCGGCAGCTCGAACGGGTATAGCCCCTCGTGCATGAGGTGTTGCCACTCCATCATGTGGAGGACGATGAAGGCCGTGCCGAACAGCATCGTCGCCAGTATCCACCGACGCGCCGTGCGCTTGCGACCCTTGCGCGCGGCCGCCACCGCAAAGACCATCGTCAGGCTGCTCGACAACAGCACGAGCGTCATCACGGTCGAGAAGATTATGCTCGGAGAGAACGGGAAAGGCGTGGGCCAGGCGTTGCTCGCCACGCGCGCGTAGCTATAGGTGGCCAGCAGCGCGCCGAACGTCAGCGAGTCCGACATTATGAAGAGCCACATGCCGAGCTTGCGATGCCCCACACGGTACGGGAACCGCCCGCCTCCCCACTCCTCCGCAATAGTTCTTTCTGCTTGCACGTCCGTTCACCTCCGCGATTGTAGGTTGAGACTTATTTCCAGAAAAAGAGCAATACGAAAAGATAGACCCACAGCGCGTCCATGAAGTGCCAGTACGTAGACACGACATTGACCGTCGCCCGTTTCTTGAACCCGATGCGCAGCCTGAGCGCGCCCGCCGTCACAAAGCCGAGCGCGATGATCCCGCCCAGCAGGTGAATCCCGTGGAGGCTCGTCAGCACATAAAAGAACGAGCTGTGCGGGTTGTTATTGACGTATATCCCCTGATCGACGAGCTGCTGCCAGGCATAAACCTGCCCGGCCAGAAACGCGACCCCCAGCAGCGTGGTCGCGACCAGCCACCGGTTGAATTTGCGGTACTGGTTGAGCCTGAGCGAGCGCCGCGCCAGCTCCATCGTCACGCTGCTTATAAGTATTATCCCGGTATTGACCCAGAGCACGGCGGGCATCTCGATAAAGACCCAGTCGGTCTGTCCGCCGCTCAGTTGCGGGATCTGGCGGACGATATAGGCGCTCGTCAGCGCGACGAACATCATAAGTATGCTCGCGCACGCGACCCATATGCCTATGCGGTATTTTCTGGGCTGAATCGCGTCGTCGCGCGACCACCCCGGCGGCCAGTCATTCGGGTCCTCCGGGCCGCGGCCTCCCTGCCCGCCATCGCCCGGCCCGCCCCTTACCCCGACCGGCTTTACTTTTACGTCTTCTGATACTGTCGTTGCCATATTATCCATTTTGGATTTTAGATTTTGGATTGCCGGAGACCTGGAAAGTCAGCAGGCTAATTTAATGAAGCTCCAAGAATCCAAAATCCAAAATCTAAAATCCAAAATCCTCATCAGTCCCCGTGCGCCGGGGCGGGGTCCGGATCGGTCTGCATGATGTAATCATTCTTCGCGCCGGGTACGCCGAACTCGTACGGGCCGCGATGCACGACCGGCTCGACGCCGCCGAAATTGTCGTGCGGCGGGGGCGACGGCGTGATCCACTCAAGCGTCGTCGCCTCCCACGGGTTGGCCGACGCCTTCGCGCCCCGGAACATGCTCCAGAAAAGATTGGCGACGAAGATGATCTGCGCCGCGACCGTTATGATCGCCACGATGGAGATGAACCGGTTGAGCGGCATCACCCCGCGGGCGTACTCAAGATGATCGTGCGTGAAATACCGCCGCGGCGCGCCGCTCATGCCCATCACGTGGAAAGGGATGAATATGGCGTTGACGCCTATGAAGGTGAGGACGAAGTGAATCTTGCCGAGCCCCTCGTGCATCATGCGGCCGAACATCTTCGGGAACCAGAAGTACGTCCCCGCGAACATGCCGAAGATCGCCGCCACGCCCATGATCAGGTGAAAGTGCCCGACGACAAAGTACGTGTCGTGCAGTTGTATGTCTATGCTGGTCTGGCCGAGGAAGAGTCCCGTTATGCCGCCGGAGACAAACAACGAAACGAACCCGATGCTGAAGAGCATAGGCGAGGTGAAGCGTATCCGCCCGCCCCAGAGCGTGCCGAGCCAGTTGAAGGTCTTGATGGCCGACGGCACTCCGATTGTGAGCGTGATGAGCGAGAAGGCTATCGCCGTATAGGGGCTCATGCCGCTCATGAACATGTGGTGGCCCCAGACGAAGAACCCGAGAAGCCCGATGGCGAATATCGCATAGACCATCGCGCGGTAGCCGAAGATCGGCTTGCGGGCGAAGGTCGATAGAATATGCGACGTGAGCCCCATGCCGGGCAGGATCGCGATATAGACCTCCGGGTGGCCGAAGAACCAGAAGAGGTGCTGCCACAGGATGGGCGACCCGCCCTTGCGGTCCGCCAGCAGCTCGCCCTCGATGATCGTGCCGCCGGGTATGAAGAAGCTGGTGCCGGTCAGGTGGTCGAACAGCAGCAGTATCCCGGCCGCCAGCAAGACCGGAAACGACAGCAGCGCGAGCACCGCCGTGGTAAACCATGCCCAGCACGTCAGCGGCAGCCGCATAAGCGACATCCCGCGCGTGCGCAGGTTCAGCATCGTCGTAATGAAGTTGAGCGCGCCCAGAAGCGAGGCGATGCAGAAGAGCCCGATGCTCGTCACCCATAGTATTACGCCCATGCCCTGTCCGGGGCCGGCCCGCTCGCCCAGCGCGCTCAAGGGGGCGTACCCGGTCCACCCCCCGATGGGACCGATGACCTTTGCCGAAGCCTCCTCGACGTAATCGGCGAACAGATTCGCCTGGATCGTGTCGCCGAAGAAGGCGGCGATCATCACCACCAGCGCGAGGAACGTGACCCAGAACGACAGCATGTTGAGCACCGGGAAGGCCATGTCGGCCGCGCCGATCTGTATGGGGAGGAAGTAATTGCCGAACCCGCCTTGCGGCGCGGTCGTCAGCACGAAGAAGACCATTATGGTCCCGTGCATGGTGACCATCGACAGGTAGAACTCGGGCGAGATGGTCCCGTTCGGGGCGGCGTTCGGGAACAAGAATTTCAGGAACTCGAACTGCTCGCCGGGCCAGGCCAGCTGCATTCGCATCAGCACGGATAGCGCCATGCCGATGAAGACCGAGAAGAGCGCCAGGAAGAAATACTGTATGCCGATGACCTTATGATCAACACTGAAGACGTACTTACGTATAAAGCCCGTGGGCGGCTCGTGGTGGTGAGCCTCGCCATGAATTGATGGGACTACGTCTGCCATCTTCCACCTCCTGTAGCTTTGCTGGGATTCCTGCCGACCGCGCGCCGCGACTTACTGAAAAGATGCCGCTATCTTACTTGCTTCCGTGATGAACTCGGACCCGCCAACACTCATAAGCCTGTCATAGTCCGCTTCGGGCACCACGAGCAGGGTGCCTTTCATGTTGTAATGGAGCAGGCCGCAAAGCTCGACACATGGTATCTCGTAGCGGCCCGGCTGGGTGGCCGTGAAATGCATCTTGATCGCCATGCCGGGGACGACGTCCTGCTTGAACCGGAACTGCGGCACAAAGAAGCTGTGTATAACGTCCCTCGACTTCAACGTAAGCTCCACGGGCCGGTTCAACGGTATTATGAGCACGGGCACCTGCGAGTCGTCTTTGCCTTCTTCGCTATCGGGATCGATGCCGGCGTAATTCTCCGCCCCGTCGTTTACGAATTCGGGACTTGTCTTGCCGAACGTGCCGTCGGGGCCGGGATAATGAAACCTCCACTCGAACTGCTTGGCTAAGACCTCGATCTTCGTCGATTCCGCCGCGGCCGCCGTGAGATGGAGCTGCGACCAGACGAACTGACCGAATATGGCTATGACTATGAAGACGACCGCCGTGGCTATGGTCCAGATCGCCTCAAGTTTATTGCTCCCGTGCGAGTATGTCGCGCGCTCGTCGCCGCGGCGGCCGTACTTGATGACGATGTAGCCGAGCGCGACCTGCGCAAGCGTGAAGGCGATGCCGACCACCCAGAGCGTGCGGTTGAACTGGGCATCAATATCGCCGCCGTGCTTGGAAGCCAGAGGCGGGAACCACCACTTCCACTCCCCGAACAGAAGCGGCTGGCCGACCATCAGCAGCACCGACAGGACGGCCAGAGCGATCATCATCAGACCCGTTATCTTGCCCATAGCACCCCCGCTCTCAATGAGAATTATTCCACCAAGAGAGTCCCGTAGGGACGCAATGTTTATAGAAACAGATCGTTAAGACCTGAGCTCCGTAGGAGCGGGATGTAAACATTCCGCCCCTACGGGGCTCGAAAGATTTAACACAACATATCTATAAACATTCCGCGCCTACGGCGCTCTTCAATCAGCTTCTCAGATTTCAAATCCGCAATCTGCAACTGCCTAACGATTAAAGACCATCAATGCGAAAAGAACCGGTAGATACAAGACTGAAGCCAGAAGCAACTGTCGCGCGTGCCACTTTGTGCGCAACATGGCGGCGCGCGCGCTGAAATAAAGGAAGCCGAGGCCGAGCAGACAAGCGCCGACCATATAGACCATCCCCGCAAGATGAACCGCGACCGGCAGAAGGCTGACAGGCACGAGCGCGAGCGTGTATATGATTATCTGCTGCGCCGTGTACCGGCCGTCGGGCTCGACCGCGGGAAGCATCTTTATCCCCGCGCGGGCGTAATCCTCTTTGTACATCCAGGCTATGGCCAGAAAGTGCGGGAACTGCCACAAAAAGAGGATCGCGAATAGAATCCACGCCTCAAGCGTCACCTCGCCGCGCGCCGCGACCCACCCTATGAAAGGCGGCATCGCGCCGGGCAACGCCCCGAGCACCACCGAGAAGGTCGTCCGGGTCTTGAGCGGCGTGTAGACCAGCAGGTACCCGACGAAGGTCAAGATGCCGAGGGCGGCCGACAGTAGGTTTACGAAGAGGGCGAGGTAGATGGTCGCCGCGACGGAAAGAATAAGACCGAAGGCGAGCGCGGCGCGGGCCGAGAGTTTGCCCGACGGCAGCGGCCGCGCCTCGGTTCGGCGCATCAGCCCGTCACTCTCGCGCTCTATGTACTGGTTGAGCGTCCCTATCCCGGATGATAGGAGCGCTATCCCCACGGCCATATGAAGAAGGCCAACGTAATCGATTGCGCTCCCCGACGCCATCACAAACCCGGCGGCAGCCGTAAGCACGACGAGCATGGTTATGCGCGGTTTTGTAAGCTCCGAGTACGCGCGCAGCTTGCCCGAAGCCGCAAGACCCGAAGCGACGGGAGCGGTCGCCTCGGCGGGCAAAGGTTCATCCATCATCACAGGGTGTGCCGATTGCATAATACTAGACCGCCGCCCTTCCCGGAGTCGCGCCGACCGTGCGCCGTCGGCGGCCCGGTTCGCGCTCGCCCTCCGAAGCGAGCGCGCGATAACACCTGAGCGTGAGCACCATCATGGTTGCGAGCGTAAGCGCCCCGACGACTACGTGCGCGACCGTGAGCGAAATCATCGGCTCGACCGGCTGCACCGGCTCGATCGAAGTCAGATAGACTTCCGTCGTCGAGTTTAGAAAATCGCCGACGCCGGCAAGCGGATAAGAGCCGGCCACAAGCCGCGACCAGTACGCCAGAACGCCCAGCGCAAATTGCGCGATGACGAGCGCGAGCGCGAGCCGCGCCGGTCGCACTAAATAGGAGTCGCCCCGGTGACGGCGCATCGTGGCCAGCGCGGTCCAGGTGATGAGCGATGCCACGGTGATTGCGCCCAGCAGCGTGCGGCAACACGGTAAAAGCGCCGTGGCGAAAGCCCGCGCCGAGCACCAGTTGCAGGAGCACCGCCGCCACGGTGACGACCGTGAGCGTGCGAAGCGGAGGCCCCCCGCCGTCGGGGCGGACCTCGGTTCGTTCCCACCAGCCGCGCGACGTGAATACCGCGATTGCTATGATCGCCGCGAAAAAGCTCTGCGCTATGAGCGCGTGCGGGATTGCGATGAGCGGCTTGTGCTCAAAAAATATGACGCGCACGCCGCCGATCAACGCCTGAGCAAAGACCCCCGCCAGGGTGATATACGCAAGCCTCCGCACCCAGCCGCGGCGCTCGCCGCGCCAGGCCAGCAGCGCAAGCAGGAACGTTGCGAAACCGACGACGCCCGCGATGAACCGGTGCGAGTATTCGTAGCGGACGTTTGCGACGAAGTAATCCGAATCAATGAGCCAGCGGCCGAAAGAGAGCGGCCAGTCAGGCACCGAATCCCCGGCCTCGTTCGACGTTACGAGCGCGCCGGCTACAAGCAAGACCACGGTTAAGAAGGCTACTAATATTGCGAAACGATGGAGGCCGCGACCGGCCTTCCAGTCAGATTCACCCTGATGATCTAACAAACCTCTTTCCCCTTTTGAAGACGATTCCAGCGCCAAGTACAAAGTATAATGACCAGGACAATTCGCGCCAGCCGGCGAGGGCGCGGACGAATCATCGCCCCCGCCGCCGACCGCTTCTTCAAACTAAGGCAGCGTCACGGTCACGACCTGCATCGAGATGGGAGCCGCCTTCTGCCCGGCCTTGTAAGCGACCGGCTGAGCCGCGAAGGCCTCCTTCGGCTTTACGCTTATCTTCTGCGTCTGCTCGCCGAGCTGCTCGTGTACAAAGACGAGCGTGTAATCTCCGGGCGGCACGTCGGCGATAGTGAAAGCGCCGTTCTGATCCGTCACCGCGTAGAACGGGTGATCCAAAACGTGCGCCCAGCTCTCCATCCAGCCGTGCTGATCGCACTTGATTCGCAAGAGCGTCTCCTTGCGGCTGAAAGTCTTGGTGATGGGCGGCGCGTTTGCCGGCTGCGACTCGTTAAAGGATTTGTACTTCGACAGCGAGTGTACGTTGTGCGTCGTCGTGTCGCTATTTATCACGTTTATCTTTTGCCCGGTCTGTATGCCGAATACGTGCGGTTGATAGCGACACCCGCGCTGGTCGAGTTCCTTGGTTTCGGTCGCCGCCGGGAAGGTGAAGCGGTCCACGGGTCCGCCCTTTAGATAGACGAAGACATTGGCGAACTTCCCGTTATTGACGACGAAGCGTTCGGGCACGTTCGAGCCGCCGACCTCCGCGCACCGCGCGTCGGAAATCATGTTTATCGGCCTCAACTCATCGGGCGAGACCTCCCCCTCGAAGTTAACCACGCCCGTCACCGAGCCGATATCATCCTTCTGTACGTAGGCGGGCTTTTGAGGGGCGTCGTCGTCCTCATCGTCCGCGGGCGGCTTCTTTCTGCACCCGGCCGCAAAAAGCGATGCGACAAGCATGAGCAGAAGAAGGGTATAACCCAGCTTTCTAAACATTCTTCTTTTCTCCCTTATAAATCCGTTCTCGGGCGCGCAAGTGGTCACGCGCTATTATAAAATTGTGACACCTATTCAGCGCGAGTCAAGCCTGGGTAGAAGGGGCAACCACAAGTCATCACCCTTGGAGGCGATAATGTGGGTCGGAGCTCCGTGACCCACGCTATCGCCCCCGGAAATTCGCCTGACCTCTAGCTCATGGCGCGCGGCCCGACCCCGTTGAGCGCCCGCCCGTTGTCCTCTGCCCCGCCCCCGCCGTAGTTCGCGCCGGCGTGGTCTCCCCGGTGGGCGTGACGCCCGAAGGCGCGGGCCTCGATCCGCTCCCGCTGCTTCGCAGGAAGCTCTGGTCTTCCGGCGTCAACTGGAACATATAACGCACTATCAGGTCGAGGTGGTCGCCGGAATAATCCCTAAGCTCCGGAAACTCGTTCGGGTTATCTTTGAACGCCTTGAAAGAGAAGCGGCCGTCGGGGTCTTTGACGAATTGACCGTTCGGCATGCCTACTCCGGGGCTGTAAATCTGCGGGTCATAAATCCAGCGCTTCGTCCATGCCGGCTTCAACCGCTCGGCGGCGATAAAGAAGTTCGGGGCCGTCGCCTGCGCGTCGTGCGCCGGGTCGCCCGTCATATGACACTTCAGGCATGGCGACGCGCCGGACGTGAACAGCTTGCGCGCAAGCTGTCTTTCGTTTAGCGCCCCCGCCTCGGCAAGCGGATCGAGCCGCTCAGGAATGTATGGCTGCTGCTGCTGCGAAGCGGCCATAAAGAAGTTCACAAGCGACTGAAGCTCGTTGGGCGAGAAGTTGAACGTCGGCATGCGGACTTCCAGGTACGGCCGCAATCCGTTCTTGCTCTCTCCCCATTGCGGCGGCAATCCCGCCGGCGCGCCCCCCGTTTGCTGCCCCTGTTGCCCCTGTTGAGGCTGTTGCGGCGCCGCCCTCGCGGCGGCGTCTCCGGCCGGCGCGCCCATCGAGTGGGCCGCGAGCGATTGCCTTATGGCTTGCTCGCGCGCGGCGGGCGAAGCGCGCCCGCCTTCGGTCGAAAGCGACGGGTCTTTTAAGAATTTAAGCAGCCATTCCGGGTTTACCCGCGCGCCCTCGGTCGTCAATCGCGGAGGCAGCTTATTCTCCCCCGCGTTCGGGTCGTTGGTGGCGGCCGCCCCCCCGCTCTGGTACATGGGCAGCCGCATCAAGACCGAATCCTGGCCCACAAGCACGTTGTGACAGCCCATACAGTTATACTTCTGGACCACCCACCAGCCCTCCTGGACCTGCTTTCTCTGCCCCGCGGCGCTATAACGAAGCGACGGGGGGATGCTCGACTCGACGCTCCCCAGCAAGAAGGTAGTGAGGGCCGTCATGTCCTCTTCCGGCATATATATGTTCGGCATCTTCAGCCGGTCATCCTCGCCCTTCTCTTTGCCGAGGTCGTATATGCCGGGGCTCCTGAGCTTGTACTCGATGAACCCTTTGTGGTCATACCACTTCCCGCGCTTCAGCTCTTCGCCCGAAAACGGGTCGTGCCCGGCCACGGCGTCGTGCTGCATGAGCGCGAAATCGAGCCGCTCTATGGGCTTGCTCCCCTCCATGGTCAGCTCGGTCCCTATCCGCTGCTCGCTCTCCATCCCCTTCACTTCGTGGCAGCCCGCGCAGCCGTACTTGCGCACGAGGTTTTCGCCCTCGCGGGCAAGCGCCGGGTCGTCCATGAATGAAATGTCGTTGGGTTGCGGCGCGAATCCGTCTTTGCGCAGGCTCGTAAGGAAGGTGGCAATCTTGCGGGACTGGTCGATAGTCAGCCGGAAATTCGGCATGACGGTCTGGTTGTGTATGAGCATCTCGCGCCCGCTTAGCGGGCTCTTCGAATGCTCGTCGTCGAAGCGGAACGGCATGTTCTTCGACGCATAATCCGCGGGCAGCAGGTCCTTCTTATCGCTCGGCGAATACGGCGCGAGTCTCAGCCTCGGGTTGTATATCCACCGGACGACGTAATCGAAATTCGCTTTCTCTCCGAGCCTCGACAGGTTGCCCGCGAAGTCCCCGCCGAGCGACACCGGCTCGATCCCGATCTTGCTCCCGTCTATGGAATGACACCCCATGCAGCCGAGCGAGCGGAACATCTGCTTCCCTTCTTCGGCGTCCTGGGCCGTGCCCGGCGTTTGCGGCGGGACCGGCAAGTCTACGGCGGACTGCCAGAGGTATGCCGACATGGCCTGGACCTCGCGGTCCGTAAGCCGGAAATTGGGCATCTTGGTGCCGGGCCTGAAAGCCTGCGGGTCGGCGAGCCAAACGGGCACCCACTCTTTCTTGAGCTTCGCCCTGATCTCCTTGAGGTTCGGCCCGACCTTCTTCTGATCGCGGCGCAGGTACTTCAACTGCCGGTCGTATTCGTCTATGCGGCCTTCCATCTGGCTCTTTATCTGGTTGACCGATTTTATACGCTGTTCGAACTCAAGCGCCTCTTCGTCCGTCGTCCGCGGGTTCGCCTTATCGGCTTCGAGCGATTTGATCTCGCGGTCGCGCGCGAATATCTCGAGATCGAGCATCTTCTGCGTCTGCTCGGCGTTCGATACCGCGTCGGCCTCCCGGTCATAACCTTCATAGCGGTGACAGCCCACGCACCCGCGGCTCTGGAACAGGTCGCGCCCGCGATTCAAGGTGGTGGCCATCGGGAGCACGCGGTCCTGGTTGTGGCATTGCACGCACCCGGCCTGCGTGTTCTCTTTGTAATGTAGCGGCCAGAGCCAGTGCTTATACCGGCCGTGCGCTTTTTCCACCGAGGTCGTGCCTCGTCCGTTGCCGCCGTGACAGGTCGAGCAGCCGAACTTGTCGGGGTCATGCACCTTCAGCAGGTCCATGTTCGGGTGCGAGGCGAAGGCCCGCGAGAACTCGTCGACCTTGTTATCCCCGTTGCGCATGTTTATCGGCCTGATCGTGACGGGCTCGCGCGTGCCGAGATGGCACGATTCGCAGCGGTCGACGACCGCGCCGTTCGAGACATTTATCTGTTTGATCTCGAACTTGAAATTATCAATCCTCTCGCTGAGGCCGCTCACCTGCTGCTCGGTCAGCCCGACGAGCTCCTGCTGCAGGTACTGGTCGCGCTTTTTGGCCGCCTCGTTGACGGGCTGGGAGATCTTTATTATCGAATTCGTCAGCGCGGCCTTTTTCGCGCGCAGGTCGTTATAGAGTTTTTCGAGACCGTAGAAGTCCAGCTCGCGGTCTTCGAGCTCGCCCCGCTCGTTATGGATAGAGAACTCTATCTTCTCCCGCTTCTTCTCTTCGATGCTCTTGCGGATGCTCTCTTTTCCGCTGGCGCTTTCGGTAGTCTC
This sequence comes from Blastocatellia bacterium, assembly GCA_963832205.1. Taxonomy (GTDB): domain Bacteria; phylum Acidobacteriota; class Blastocatellia; order UBA7656; family UBA7656; genus DATBMY01. The sequence continues at coordinate 47,207 of CAWHTK010000027.1, forward strand.
AAGCTGGTAGTTCTTTGAAACGATCCAGGAGCGGACGTCCTGAAAAGGCGGCGTGACGTCGGCGATCTGCTGGTCGACCAGCTTGATCTCGGCCTCGACGGGCCGGCGCTGCTCGTCGGCCTCCTTCTTGGCATCCTCCCAGTTGGCGTTCAACAACTGGTACTGCTCGGACTGCTTGACCTCGGTCTCGGCCCTCTTCTGATTCCTCCTGGACCTTTCGAGGAAGGACGAATAGCGGTCCTTGAACTCGCCCTGATAGTCTCGCCATGGGCGCTGCCCGAAGACCTCGTCGTATAGCGCCCAGACCAGCGTCAGCACGAGCACGAGCGACGAGATGAGCAGTGGCATGCTCAGCGAGCGATCCGCTATCGGGTCAGGCTCCGGCGCATCGGGCGCTCGCTTCTCAAGCTGTTCGCTTTCAATCTTGTCTGCCATATCTATCTCCAGCAACAGGGGTCGGGGATCGGAGATCAGGGGCCAGTGAAATATCCATTTCAAATTTGCTATCTCAAATTCCGAAATAGACCTCATCAATCAGCAATCACTGCCCCCGGCCCATGCCCTCTGGCCCCTCTAGATGTTGAACCACGGAGTGACCATCACGTACTTGATACGGAAACCAGAGCCTGAGTATGAGCTTCACCGGCATCGCCACCAGTATGACTATGGCGAAGAACTGGAAGATTGCATACTGCAGGAATGACGTGCGCTCGAATATCTTCTTATGGAACTTGCTCCAGGTCAGCAATATATGTATGACCAGGGCCGATACGATGAAGAATATCCCGACCACCGCGAGCCCGAACAACCCTTTCCAGGGCTGCGAGGTTATGCCGAATATGTCCGGCAGGTCGCGGTTGATCTCGTAGAGCTGCACGTTGTGGTCCCAGGTCTGCCCCGGCCAGAACCAGACCCATCCCGGCCCGCGTATGAAGGTCCCTATAAAGATCAGGATGATCCAGGTGATGAAGCCGACCAGAAACGAGCCGATGGCGACTTTGCGCTGCCGCCAGGTGTAGTAGCCCTGACCCGAGCGGGTTCGAGTCGACGTAGGGGAAGGCCATCAACCCCACGATCATCAGGCTCGGCATGACGACGCCCGCGATCCACGGGTCGAAATAGACGAGCATCTCCTGAAGGCCGAGGAAGTACCACGGGGCCTTCGACGGGTTCATCGTCAGGTTCGGGTTGGCAGGCTCTTCGAGCGGCGCGTTGAGCGTGATGGACCAGACGAATAGCACCGCCGTGACGATTATCACCGCGAGAAACTCGACCCTGAGAAGGTATGGCCAGACATGAAGATCGCGCGCCCAGTGGGGCCTCCACGGCCAGGTCTTCCGGTGGTGCGTCTTGGCCATCTGCGGGTCCCGTTCCAGCTGCTCGATCAGCCGGTCGTTGGCGAATGCCTGCCGGAAGCCGAGCCACGATAAAGAAAGGAACGAGAAACAGCATAGCCACAATCGGCACGTTGTCAGGCGCCGAGACTATCTGCCACAACTGTCCCCAATCCATAATTCCCTCCAGTATTCAGGATTTCGGATTCAGGATTCTGAATAACCGGAAGCCGGTGCGGCGCATCCGAATCCATAATCCTAGAATCCTGAATCTCTGTTCATTTCACCTGCGACTTGACCGCCCTCGCCCCCGCCTTCGGCATCTCGGTTTCGAGCTGAACGGGCGCGGGCCCGGATATGCCGCCGTCCTTGCGGACGCGCCAGAAGTGGACCGCCAGCAGCACGGCCACTATCGTCGGTATCGCGATGCAGTGCCAGATGTAGCTGCGGAGCAAGGCGTTGGCGTCTACTATCGAGCCGCCCAGCAGCGCGAACCTCACGTCGTTATAAGGCGTCATGCCCAGCTCCGTCCCGAACGGCCCCTCGTGACCGAGCCCCGGAGTGGCGCGCGCCATGTTGGTCCCCACCGTCACCGCCCAGAAACCTAGCTGATCGTCGGGCAGCAGGTAGCCCGTAAAGCTCAATAAGCAGCGTGAGCACCAGTAGCACCACGCCCACCGACCAGTTGAACTCGCGCGGCGTCCTGTATGACCCGGTCATCACCACGCGCAGCATGTGCAGCCAGGTGGTTATGACCATAAGGTGCGCGCCCCAGCGGTGCATGTTTCTGAGGAGCTTCCCGAACGGCACGTCGTTTTCCAGGTAGAGAATGTCCTGGTAAGCCTGCCCCTTCGACGGGTGGTAGTAGTACATCAGCAGGATGCCGGTGAACGTCAGCACGATGAAGAGGTAGAAGGTTATCCCCCCCATCCCCCACGTGTAGCTGAAGCGGACGCGTCGCGGTTGATCTTTGCCGGGTGCAGGTGCAGGAAGACGTTCGTGAGGACGCCGAGCGAGCGGGCGCGCGGCGTCGGCTCGTGCTTGACGCGAAACATCGACTTATAGAGCTGCGTCCGGGTCGGGTCCTTGAGGTTTTCAAGCTCCTCTTTGAGCGCGTCCTTCTGGACCTTCTGCTTGAGCAGGTCGAGTTCCTGTTTTATGTTCTCTTTAAAATCCGGCTCGGGCTCGTCGGTTACGGCCACACCCGTGCCTGGCTTCACCTGCGGTTTATCGGGCTTCTCGGGTTCCATTGCTTACCCCCTGCGACTTTTCTGTTGTGAACTAGAGGGAACTATTGGTTAACGGCGACGGGCTCGAACGAACTAGACCGATATGAACGCGCCGGGCTCGTCGAAGCGCCCTGCTTCGCCCGGCATCTTGTTATAGAGCTTGCTCGTATCGACTACGATCTGGCCCGTCGCGTCAAGCTTTACGTCGGCGCGGTCGAGTGGGCGCGGCGCTGGCCCCTCGAAGTTGATGCCCTCGCTATCGAATCCCGAACCGTGGCACGGACACTTGAACTTGTTCTCGGAAGGTTTCCAGTCGGGCGTGCACCCGAGGTGCGTGCAGCGCGCGTAGATTACGAACAATCGCTCGGCGTTGCGCACGACCCAGACCCGGTACTGCTGCTGGAATTTCGTGTCGACGCCGAAGCCGAAGTCCGAAGGATAACCTATGCGGAATACCGTGCTCGGTTCGAAAATCGTCCGTGGGAAGAAGAAGCGGAGGAACATCAGGAAGTTTACGAGCAGGAACCCGCCGATGGCGGCCCAGGTGACGCTGCGGCGCATCTGGCTGACCGGGTCAGCGCTGGGTTCGCTCGTGACAGTCTTCGTCTTGGCGGCGGCAGACGTGCCTACGGGCGCGCGGGCCGCGGCCTTGCCAGGTGGTTGAGGTGTGTTGCTTGCTACTGCTTTCTTTGCCGGCGCTGGCGCTTTCGGCTTCTCTTCTACCGCTTGTCCCGCTTGTTTCTCTTCACCCTGAACGTCTTGGCTCGTATCCTGAATCGTGTCCATGCCGGAAATCTCCACTCTCGCGTCCGTCAAAAGAGAGACGATTAGTACTGATGCCTTTTCTTGAAGCGCAAAACACGCTTCTATGAATGTAGCCGTATGAATCCTGTCGAGTGTCGCTCATTAAAAAATAGTGATCCGGTCGTGAACTGAGACTGCTTTCTATGAGTGGAAACGCTTATAGCATGAGTCATTAAGCTTCGTCAAGCAAGGCTCAATTATGCCAGGCGCGGGCCCGCCGTCGTGACGAGCCCGCGCCCCCGGCAATTGGCTCAAAAGACCGGTCAGTCTTCGCGAAGCGAGGCAGTCGAGCACGCCACGCGCTCGCCCGAAATGCTCACGTCATCGACGAACCAGCCCAGGCCGCGGCCATCCTGGTCCGTGGCTATGCGGAAGCGTATCACCACGCTCTTCCCGGCGTAGCTGCTCAAGTCGACGACCACGCGCTGGAACTCGCCAAAGCGCCCCTCGACCCAGGCCGGTTTGCCCGCAAGCGGGTTGCCTCTGACAAACTCGCCCACCGTGCCGTTGTAGTCGCCCTCGATGATCTTTGCGCCCAGGTCCTCAAACTCGCCCCCGTCAACCGAGACCTCTATCACGCCGCCGTCGAACGTGCCCCGCTCGAACTCAAACGTGTGATAAAAGACGAGATGAAGCCCGCGCCCGTCCGACGGCATCTGTATGGGGATCGTATCGAGGTGCGCGTCAACGGTCTGGCCGGGGTCGGTCGAAAACCACGAGCTTCCGCCCGAGCGGAACCGCTTGGACGACACCCTCCAGGTATCAGGCCCGATGGGCTTCTTCTTTTTCTTCTTCTTGCTGGCGGACTCGTGCGTCCATTTCGCCTCGCCCGACTCGACGTTGTCGGTGAATGCCTCAAACGGGGTCGCGTTGCCAAGCCTAACCGTGAACGGCACGCGCGACACAAGGCCCTGGCTCGTCACGTCGAGCACGAATTGTATAAGGCTGCCGCAGGCCACGCTTCGGGCTACGGTAAAGGTGAACGCCGTCGCGCTCTCGCCCGTCTGCCCCGGCGCGATGTTGGGGAAGTCCGCCCCGCTCGCCGTCACCTGCACACCCTCGCTATTCGACGTGAGCGTGCCGCGCCCGCCCGCGAGCGCGATGGGCGAGAGGTCCGCGAGGTTGATCCTCATCGAGACCGTTTCGCCGGGATCGGCCACGGCGTCCGCCCCGCCCGCAAGCGTCAATCCCGCTATGGCCGCGACCGGCGCGTCCTTTCGCTCGGCGTTATAGGCAACGAGCGCAAAGTCCTGGTCGGTAAAGTCGAGATTAGAGGGGACGCCGTCGCCGGCGATGTTTGTGGCGCTCACGCGTATGACGTACGTGCCAACGGTGCCCGCCGGAAGCCAGACGCTCTCGACATTGTCCTTGGTGTTGGGCTCGCCGCCCGGTTGAGATTCCTGGGCCCGGAAATTGTTTCCGCGATAGACCTGGCCGTTTATCGTGACTTCGAGGTCGAGATCATTGACCCACGGCGCGAGCGACGAAAGCCCCGGCGCGTCGCTCCAGGCGAGCGTGACGCGGAAAGGTCGCGACGAGTCTTTCACCTCGCCCGTCATGACAAACTCCTGGCCGCTTTGGCCAAAGGTGTGCGACTGGTTTATAAAGACCTTCGGCGTGTTGTCGAACGCGCGGCTCATGTTCAACAGCCCCCATCCCTGGAACGAGTGCGGGAGGTTGCCGCCAGCCCTGACGCCGCTCATGTAAGAAGTCGTGTTTACCAGCAGCGCCTTTATCAATGCTGCGCTCGGCTCTTCGCCTCGACTGAGAAAGAACTGGCGCGCCAGCGCGGCCGCGCCCGCCACCTGCGGGGTCGCGTGGCTCGTGCCCGACGACCAGGTGTAGAGCGTCTGCCCCACCGGGAAGTAGGGCTTATCGATATCCTGACCGCAAACGAGCGTGCCGTTGAATTCGGCGTGCTGCGAGGCCGCGCCCTGGATATGCGTCCCCGGCGCGGCCAGGTCCGGCTTCAGCCGCCCGTCGCCGAGCGGGCCCGCCGAAGAGAAGAAGGCTATGTCCTGCACGTTGTCGGCGTCTTCGTCCTCGACCGCGCACCCGTCAATTCCGCCGTTGCGCGCGCTCTCGCTTGCCGCGACCGAAATGACGTTTTTGGCGGTGCCGGGCGAGCCGACGCTCTTGGAAAAACCCGCGTTGCCGGCCGCAAAAAGTATGCTTATCTCCTGGTTGCCGGCCAGCAGGGGCATCGCGTCGCGCACGCGCGCGTCATACTCTTGAGACTCTAAAGTGTAAGCGTTGCTAACATCCCCCCAGCTGTTGGAGGAAACGCGCGCGCCATCGCGATAGGCCTCGGATATGAGCTTTGTGAAAGGCTCGATCAGGTCGAATCGCCCGCCCGATTGAAATATCTTTGACGAGCCCAGCTTTACAAACGGCGCGATGCCGAGCCCGTGGTTGAAGCCGTTCGCGTCGCGCATGTCTTTATCGCCGGTCATGCTCGCCCCGCCCGCTATCGAGAGGTTGATGGTGCCGTGGCCGGGAACGTCTCCCGGGTCTAGCTCCGACGTGTAGTCGCGGGCGTAAACGACGCGGCTCCGGCCCGACGAATCTAAAAAGTCAGGGTGTAAATTGTCGGGCCCGATCTCGCCGCGGTCTATTCCGGTATCGGTCACGTCAATGGCAAAATCTGCCGGCGCCGCAAATCCGCGGTTCGTGAGCCAGGTGAGATAGCCCGGCCCGAGCGCGCCCTTTCCGTCGTTGGAGAGGTTGCTCGCGACTATCTGCCCGGCGCGCTCGTCGAACAACCGCGGAGGCGACCACGGCTCGACGTTGACGACCCCGTCGAGCGCCGCAAGCATTGCTACCTTGCTCGCCTCGACCCGCAGCTTCAGGTTTATAAAGTTCAATACTTCGTACGCGTCGCCGATCAAAGAAGAGGCCATCCGCCGGGCGGCCTCTATGTCCGGGTCCTGCCGGGGGTCGCTTCCTTCCGCGCGCGCCACCTGTATCGCAACCGTGATTTCCTCGTTCGGCCGCTCAATACTCGCGCGCATAAGCTCCGGGTGTACCTTGTATTCGTCCCTGAATGCGCCCTCCCATTGGATGAACGATGCCGCTTTGGCGGCCGAGCGCAGGAGGCGGTCGCGCGAGCCTCGGCTTGAGCGCACTATGTAGGCGTTGTTTGGGACGTAAGCAATCGGCTCCATCCCGCTCGCCCGCAAGCCGTCGAGCCACTCATCTTTTACCGGCCCGATAAACTGGACGATTCGCAGCCCGGTCGTCCACCTGGCTCTCGGCGCGCGGTCGGGCTTCTCGTCCGCGCAGGCTCGACGCGCGCCCAAGGCCGACGAAGCCGCCGGTCTCATCCGCGGCCAGGGTGTCAATCTCTCCCGAGCGCAGCAACAACAGGTTGAAATCGTCGCGCACTAAAAGCGTCGAGTTGCCGGGCTCGCCCGACCCCGCGGATGCGGCGCTTGCCGATATAGAACGGTCAATGCCATCGAGCGCGGGCTGCTCCATGACGAACAGCGAATAAGAGCCATAATCGGCTATCTCGACCGCGCCCGACCCTTTGATACGGGCGACGGCGGCGGCATCCTGCGCGTTGACGATGACTTTGCGCAGCCGCCCCGGGCTGCGATAAGCGCCGGCCCGAATGGTTGACGCGCTGCCGAAGGTCGCCGCCTTCTTCTGAGGGCGATCACCCGGCCCGCTCGCGAAAGCTCCTTGCGGATGCTTGCGCCCGTCGAAGTCGCGACAAAGATCGCGAGGGCCAGAAACGAAAACAACAGACCCCTTCTCATACTGCCTCCTCTGGAAAACTACAATTAAATCTATGCCTGTCGGTGAGCATTAGAGATTATTCGGCGGCCGCTGCTCATTTCGGCGTATAGCCGAAGCCGAGCAGTTTCCACTCGCCGTCCTGATCGATGAACTTCAGTTCGCCCTGCATTCTGGCATTGTCGAATAAGAGCGTATAGACAAGGGTCGCGACGCGCCCTTTTCCTTCGCCTTCGACCGGGTTCTTTATCAATGTGTGCTGATGGAGCTTGCCGTATTGCGCGAGCTGTTCGAGCTTAGTCACGGCCTCTTCTTCTTGAACCTGCTCTTTAAAAGCTCTTGAGCCGTCGCTATGAATCAATTCATACCTGCCCTGTTCGAACCGCTGGAAGAAGAGCGCGCCCGCCTTCTGAACGTCTTCAAGGGGCGCTTCCTGGCTGCCGCCGCAGCCCGCAAGCGCCAGGGCTACAAGAACAATCGCTTTACGAAGCATCGAAACCTCTTGTCAGGGAATGTGCAACCTGTTTTGACAGAGCAGAAACAATAACAGCAGTCTTGTCAGGTAGGCAACAAATGGATTCTGCCTGGCCCCGTGGCGGCGCAATCTTTATAGGAACAGCGGGCATAAACGACTGAAGTCCTGTAGGGGCGACATGATTTTATATCGCGCCCTACAGGACTCTCTTCATTACTTTGGACAAAGCCGGGTTCGGCTACCACGAATAGGCCACGCGCTCTATCATGACAGCGCCGGCCCGCTCGCGCCTGAGTCTCATCTCCTTGATCATCGAAGCCGAAATCAATTCCGAGATGTTTTCGCTGAAGAACTTCACGCTGGCCGCCGCCTGATCGTCGCCCGAGGCCGCGGGCGTGGGGCCGCCGTCGAGCTTGCCCATAAGCTTGTCGAACGCGGGCTTGGCGTCAGCCACTTTTATCAGAGCGTAAAACTCTACGGCGCCGCTTATGCGCGCCGCGGCCGTCGCCGACGTCGCCGCTTGCAGGCAATCTTTCACCATCTGAGCGCTCGACGCGAGAACAAGGTAGCGCCCCCGTACCGCGTAAGCCGCCCCTTGCTCAAGCAAGGATTCCGAAAGCGACCGCACCTGCCCGTCGTCGCGCCAGCTCAGCTCGGGCGCGGCCCCGGCCACGACAAACCGCTCCCGCATCTCGCCCATCAGGACGCGCTCAAGCGCCGCCCGGTCGAGCGCCGCTTCAGTGTTCATCTCCACTATCACCGCGCGCTCGAACTTTACAAACGGGCTCGCCGCGTTGCTCGGCGAACGGACAATCTCCATGTAAGCCTTTGGCGAAAGGTTTGAAAGCGCGGGAGAGAAATCCGTCTTGCGCGACATCGCTTCGGATCCCTCCCCGGCCTCGGCGGAGACTGAGCCGCCGGTCTTCCTCGGCGAATGCTCGTCATCTATGTCCATATCGAAGCGCGAGTCGAGGCGGCTGTAGCGCTCGGGCCTGAAGCTATCCGAGCTATCATCGCTCGAATTATCGCGCGTGTGGTCCGGCGCGTCAGATTGGAAGGCCGCCGCCGCGGGCAGCTTGCCGAACAGCGCCTGCGCTATGGCCTCGCTCAACTCGTCAACGCCGGCCCCCGCGTGTATCTCGACGAGTTGCGCGTTTGAAGGGGCAAGCCTGACGAGCGCGTTCGATTGCTCCGCGGTCAGATTCGTAGCCTCCGCCTGCCCGGCGCTCATCCGAAACCACCGCTCTTCGCTCATCCCCTGCGGGGTGAATCTTAGATTGATGATCGCGCTCTCAATCCCCGCGAGCGACGAAGGCCCGGCGACGTTGTGGTGTATCCAGTAGCTGTTGAAATGGCGGTTGCGATTTAACCGCGCCTGGTCCAGCCACATCGTCACGTCCTGCGCGGTAAACTCGCTGACCGTATTGTAAACGTCGGCGGCGAGCGAATCGGCGCCTGCCACCCTGGCGTTATTGAGCGCGCGTATCATAAGCCCTTCGGCCGTCGTCACGATCAACCGCCCGCCCGTGTGCGCGAAACAGAACTGCTGGTTCAGACGGCCGCCATCGGTCGTCACGTCGCGAACATAATAAGAAGCGCCGTCGGCGGAGCGCTCTTGAAACTGCGGCAACTGTTTGAAGAGCGCGGTGGCCAGCAGTTTTTCGCGCGCGATCTCGGTGGCGAAAACCAGCTCGATCTTCCCTATGTCGTAAATCGATATGGCCGACGCTCCGCCGGCGATCTCCGCGAGCCTCGCCTCGTCGAGCCCGAACCCGATGGCGTTCTCAAAATCCTTCTTGCGGTCCTGGAGCTTCAGATAAATCCGCGAGTTCGAAAAGGCTGCAAAGCTCTTGCCGCCGTAAAACTTCGCGCGGGCCGGCGAGGCGACCCACATCTTCATCAGCGCGCCCAGGTCGCGCGTCTGCAGATACAACAAGCGCCCCGCGCGGCATAAGCGTGGCAAGCCTCATCTGCTCGCCCGACGGCCTCCCCTGCTGTCCGTCGGATACATGCGACAGCGCGGCGACCGCTACTACGGCCAGAAGGATGACTCTCTTGATCTTCATATTCACGCCCCTACAGTCAAGCGGCCGGCGTAAATTGAGCCGGTCGTGTTATCCACCGTCACGCGGAATGCCGCCGCTTCGCGGGCCTTGCGCGCCGCGTCTTCGGCGATGATCTCGGCAAGCCGGCGCTCGATTGCCGTCCTATCTTCGGCGCGCGCCGCCTCTCGCGCCCGCATGCGCTCAAGCGCGATGGCGCGGTCGTACTGGCCCAGCCTCGCCGCCGATTCCACAAGCGCCGCGAGCACTCCGTCCTGCGCCTTCGACACGGCCGCTTCGTTCATCTCGGCCACGGTCCTGAGCCCCCCGGCCTTCTCGCGCGCCGCGATGAGCGAAGGCTCGAAGACGAAATTCCCCCTGGGCTGCTCGCTTTGATTGCTGTTGAGCGCGTTGCGCACCGCTATCCCTACCGGCGACGGCCGCGAGGGGTCATCGCTTTCGCTCAAGCGTATGGCCGCAAGGTCGCGCCCCGCTCGGCTGTATAAGAGTATCAACTGCGCGCGCGGGCCGGGCGCGCGGAACGCTATCTGATCGGTCACAAGCCCGTCGGCGTCAAGGTATATCGCCTGCTCGAAGCTTTCCGTGGCCTCCCGCTCGCGGCCGGCCACAAGCGCCGCAAGCCCCGACTTCATACGGGCGACCGCGGCCAGCGGCCCCGCGTTCACCTCCGAGAGCGCGGCTCGCGCCCCGGCGCTGTCGCCAATAGCTTCGGCGACCGCGGCGCGGGCAAGGGCCGTCCCTCCTCCACCGGCGCGCTGGCCAAATATATTTGCGGCGCGCGCGGCCTGCGCTCTATCCGCGCGGACAATATCGCCCGCAACCTCGGCGGCCTGCGCGCGCACGCTGTTGGCGGTCGAGCGCTCGGTCAATAGAGCCGCTATGCGATCAATTGCATCCGACGCCCTCCCGGTTGCCGCCATCGCGCGCGCAAGCTCAAGGCGGTTCGCGGCGTCCGAGGGATTCGCCTCTGCTATCTGCTGGCGGAACTCGACCGCGTCGGCGTAGCAGCCCCGCGCGCGCCGATGTTTCCGCCGCAAGCTGCAACGCTTTGAGATTGTCCGTCGAGCGCTCGACGAGCATCCGTAGCAGCTTCGTCGCCTCCACGCTCCGGCCGCGCCTGGCTTCGATCTCGGCAAGACCGGCGAGGCTCGCGTCGCTTATGAAGCGCGACTCCGCATCGGCCCGGTACGCGTCATAAAGCAGCGCGTCCGCCTCGGTCGCCTTCCCTTCCGCCATCAACAGCGCGTATGCCTTCAAGCACCGTTCGTGGCGTTCGGTGTCCATGACCCTCGTCGCCCATCTCTGCCGCGCCTTCAAGCCCGCAATAATCGCGAAGCTCGGCCATGGCCTTTGTCATATCCGAGCCTGCCCGAAGCTCTATGGTCGCCGCCGCGAGCGGCACCCACTGATAACGCTGCGTATGATCTTCCGAGTCGTTCGAGCTGCTTTCAAGCGCGAGGTCGGCCTCGGCCACCTCCTGCCTGATCGTTTCGATCAGCAACCGCGCCTCGTCAAACGAGCGATTGCGTATGAGATAATCGATAAGGCGGCGACGCCAATCTTCAAGCGCGGCTGCCGGGTATATATAATCCCCGCCCGCATAAAACCCGTTTTCAACCGCGGGCGTGCCCATCAACCCGGCAACTATGTCTGACAGCCGCTCGTGTACCGCGCGATATATGCTCGCCTGCGCGGGCTCGGGCAGCAGGCTCTCTTCGATGATCAACTGTGCCAAATGTTATATCGCCCGGCAGCCTCGATATGACCGCCTGGAAAAGCTCGGCCGCCTGCGTCGTGAGCGCCGCGTCCCGGCGCGCGCGCTCGGCAATCTCGCGCACGAGCGATTTATAGCCTTCAGATACATCCCCGTCTTCGCTGCGAGACGCGCGGGCGATATAGGCGACGAGAAAGTCCTCCACTCGCGGCAGCGCGTCGGCAAGGAAGCCGTTGTCGGCCATGACTTTCAGATAAGCGACCGCGTCATCGGTCGAGGGCCGTCCCGACATCAAGCCCGCCCACGCCTGAAGCGCGCCCTCGCGGTCGCCTCGCGCAAGCAGCACACGCCCCCGCATCAATGGTGACATCAGTGCTGCCCGGCGCAAGCTCGGCCGCGAGCGCGATGTGACCCGCGGCCTGCGTCCGCGTCCTTGCGGTCGAGGTAGTAGGCGGCAAGCTCGAGCTGACGCTTCCGCGCTCGAGGGCTGGCCTTCGATTTCGCCAAGCACGTAGTTCGGCTTTCTGCTTGCCGCGCGCTGTCGAGCCCGAGCCAGTAGCCATAATTTCGCGCCGCGATGAACCAGTCCTTGCCGACCAGGTCTCCTTTAGCTTCCGCGCCGCGGCCAAGCATCTCGCCGATTGTCCTCAATCCGAGGGCGCGTTTGAAAAAGCCCTCGGTTTCGGCGGAAGTGTCCTTCAGAAACAGTCCGACTTCGCCGCTCCGCGACGCCTCCCACGCCGGGTTCTGCGCCGGCATTGCCGATGGCCTTGCGCGCGAGCTCCTTCTCACCTTTCTCTATCAGGAAATTTATAAGCTGCAACTGGTATGGGCTCGTACTTGGACGCGAGCCTTTCAAGCTCGCCGCGAAGCCCGCGCCCGTGAAGCAACGAGAAGTAGCGGTCGACCCAGTTCGACCGACCCGGTCGCAAGGCTGCCGCTCGCGCTCGCGTACGCCGCCCGGAGCGCTTCAAGCTCGCGGTCGGCGTCTCCCACCAGCCGGTACTCAATCGCCATCTGGTTTTGATAATCGAAGCCGTTCCTTATTGGATCGCGCGTGCTTTCCGCCTGGAGCATCTCGGCCGCGCGCGCGTACGCCGCATGGCGCTCAAAAAACGACAGCATCGCGCGCACTTCGCCGTAATAGACCGTGGAGGCCGCCGACACGTTTGCGATTGCCGAGTTGATCTCGGTCTGTGTGCGCGCTGCGTTCTGAATGGCGAGCAGACGGGTGCGCTCGTTGAACGCCGCGTCCTTGAGCTGGCGATGGATCTGCTCTTCGACCGCGACGAGGTTCGCGCCGCGGGCTACGGCGAGGTAGCGGCGCAGCGGCTCCAGGTCCGAATAAAGCGTGAGTTTTGCTATCGAGGACTGGACGGCCGCGTTTAGCGCGGAGGCGTCTTCGGCAGTCGCGTAATCGACCACGCCGCGCCCGAAGTCACTCTTCATCGCCGAGTCAATCGCCTCGACTATGTTGCGCGCCTTGTAGGCGTCGGTGTCCTGCGAGTTCTGGGCGATGGCTTGGAACTGAGAGCGCAACCGCTCGATCTTTTGATAAACCTGCGCCGCGGGCTCGACGCGCACGAGCGACTGCACATATCTGTTCACGTTGCCCGGAATAATATACTCGTCTTTAAGCACGCGCGGCGCCCTGGCGAAAGTCGCGCCGTAGATGCGCGCGGCCTCTGCGTGAACGCCCCACGACGCGAGCTTCGCGGCCATCTGGAACTCGGATTCGAGCGTCGCGTTCTTTCGCGCGGCCATCGCCTGAGCAATGGTCGCTATCGCCTCGGCCGTCTTGCCCTGCCGCACTTGAATCTGCGCTACTTCGATAAGCCACGACGGGTCGCGCCCGGCGAGCGTCCACCCTTCGCGCAGCGTCGCTATCGCCTCGTCGTAGCGGCGCTGCCTGGTGAGCGATGAGGCGAGCGTGAAACGGATGTCGGCCCGCTGCGGCTCGTTTGTGACCGCGATGCGATACTGGTCGCTCGCGCCTTTGAGATCGCCGCGCCGCTCGTATATGCGCCCGAGCACAAGCTGCCAGCGGTAATTCTTAAACGAATCGCGCGCGAGCTTCTCGTAATAAGTCACGAGCCGGTCGACCATGTTATGCCGCTCGGCATAACTGATGGCCGAGGCCAGTCGGTCCGCGTCTTCGGGCAAGGTGTTGATGATTTCGATGTGCTGGTCGACCGCGTCGGCATGTTGCCGAGCGACGTGAGCGTGGCGATCATGCCGTCGCGCAGCGCGACCACCCGCGCTTTCTGGTCGTCGCCCGCGACCCCGGATTTTCGCACGTCTTCAAACGCCTGCCCGTAGAGCGTGGCAAGCTCGTCCATCTTGTTCTGCGCGCCGAGCACGCGGGCAAGCTCCGCGAATGCCTCGGCGTCCGCGCGGTTGCCGTCATAAAAAGCGCGCAGAGTCGCCTCGGCGTCGGGCAGCTTATCGGCCTCGTACTGTTTTCTCGCGAGTTGAAAGGTCAGTATGCGCCGGTTCGGTCCCTCGCGCGCGCGCGAGCGTGCGCTTGTAGAAGTCAATCGAGCGGTCGAGCAGCCCGGCCCGCCAGTAAAACTGCGACGATTCTTCGATCACCCCGACGTTCGTCGGGAAGTCGGCCACAAGGCGATCTATGACCGCAACGGCCGCGTCGATCTTCTTCTGGCGTTCGAGGAAAGCCGCCTGCTGCAAGCGATACATCATCGCTTCGCGCTCGTCGCGCGCGGCCGCCGGTGAGGCGCGCGATGACCTGCTGCTCGTCTTCGGGGCGGAGGATGGCGCGGAACAGACCGCGGACCGATTCCAGGAAAGCCACGTCTGACGAACGCGCCACTTCGGTCCGCAGGATCGAGAGCGCTTCGGCCGGGTTGTCGCGCTCGGCCTGGTACTGGGCGTAGCCTATAACCAGTCTGCCAATCGGCGGGCCGAGCGGCGCGCGCTCTTTGATAAGCCGCGGCTATCTTTTCGGCGACCCCGGCCCGGCGCGATAACTGCGCAAGCCTCTGGGCCACGGTCTCGCGGCCCGTCGCCCGGCTCGCCCAGCACGTTCACGTATTCGGCAATCGCCGCATCGATGTCGCCCTTGCCTTCATAGACCGCGCCGAGCCGATAAGCGTAAATGGTCGGATCATTCGTCACCTCGCGGAGGTCTTTGAAGACGCGTATGGCCTGGTCGTACTGATAATAGTCCCAGATAGACCGTCGCGACTTCGAGATAGGTGTCACGCTTGCCCGGCTCTATCTGTACGAGGCGGTTCCACTGCTCGCCGGCGCGCTTGAAATCGCCGAGCTGCGCATATACCTCTCCCGCCTTTATGCGGTACTCATCCTTCACCGGATAGACGTCGGCCATGGCGGCGAAAGCGCGGGCCGATTCTTCATAAAGCTTGGTGTCTATCTCGCCGAACGACCGGGTCAGGTCGGCGAGGCGCTCGCCGTATTGCGGCTCGCCCGGATAAAGCGCGATCAAGCTTGCGGTATGCGTTTATGCCCTCCTCGAGACGCGATAGCCAGATGGCGGCGTCGGCCGCAAAGACTTCGTAGGTATTTGGGGTCGGCGAATCCGCGCGGGCCCCGATCCCGGTAGTTCTGGCTTCGTTGTAACGGGCGCGAAGCGTGTTCTGTTGCGACAGCCACGCGAGGTAGGGCTCGCGAATGGTCTTATCGGCGAAGTAGTATTTGGCCGACAGCCTCTCCCACTGCTTCTCGTCGTTTTTCGCCAGAAAGGTCAGCATGCCGCGCACGAAGTAGAGGTTGCGCGGGAATCGATTGTGCGCGTACGTGTAGAGGTCGTAGGCGAACATCTCATCCCAGTTCAGCCCGTCGCCCGAAACCGCGGTGCCATAACCCGCGAAGCGATAAAGGTAGTCGGTTATCTCTTCCTCGTCGAATATATCGATCAACTGGCGGGAGTATCGGGCCAGCTCGCGCCCGCGCTTCTGGCGCACGTACCAGCGCGCCAGCCGGTGATACCAGGTGTTTGAATCGAACTGCCGCATGGCGGAGTTATAGGCGCGCAGTTGATCGTTGATGATCTCGGACTGTCCGAGCCATCTGAGGAATCGCTCGTAAAGCCCCTCTTCGCGCGGGTGCTTGCGTATCTCGGCCCAGAAGAAGCGTGACGGTTTCGGTCTTTTTTTCATCGGCCGCGAGCGACGAAACGTATCGCTCCAGCACGCTGCTGTAGGTCGGCCCCTGGCGATTCGGGTCGACCATGATGGGTCGCGGCCCGTATTCGTCTTCGGACTCGCCTTCGTCATCCGCGTCCGCCGTGTCGTCGCCGCCCTCGGTCGGGTCGTATGTATCGCTATAGGCTTCGATGTTGTACTTGATGCGGTCGACCAGGTTTTCGACTTCAGGCGTCAGGCCGTAGCTCCACCGCCTGCCGGATACAGCAACGAGCGGCACGCCGCGCGGGTTCTGGCGGGCAAGCCGGTCGAGCAATTCGCCCAGCAGCGCGCGCTCGTTTACCCGGTCCTTTAGCGCCACGTAGGAATCCGCCATGCCGAGCGTGACATCACTATAGCGCGGCGAGTTCGGATAAAGCTCCCGAAACTCCCGGCCCGCCTGAAGCGCAAGGCGGTGCTCGCCGAGCGAAGAGAATACATTTATGACGCCCAGATACATGTCGGCCAGGTAACGCGACCCGGCATACTCCTGCTTGAACGACGAGAATATTCGATGGGCGAACGCGCGGTTGAAATAACCGGCCGCGGCCTTCTCTTGCGTGGCGAACTCCTGGGCCGGGTCGGTGCCCGAAAGTATGAGCGACAGCACGCCGTTTATAAAACCGGGGTTCTGGTCAACTTCGGCCACGTCCTTATAAAAAGAGAGATCGCCGGCCGCGACTCGCGTAGGCGCTCCCGCGGCTTCGAGCATCACGCGGAAGAGCCGATACAGCGCATCCTCGCGCGAAGCGGTGCCGGGCTGAAGGCCGCCCGCGAGATACAGGGTGTAGAGGTATCGCGACGCCTGATCGTAGTAGCCGACGGAGGAAAACATCGTGGCGACGGTCTGGAGTTCGGCCGCGCTCCAGTTGCCGGAGCCTACGGGAGCGGGCAGATTCGACTGTGCGCCCTGCGATGCCGCTCCCGCGCGACGGGTTTCAAACTCGCCGAGTAGCCGCGCCGCCTGCGCATAGTTACCTTCGTGCGAATAGATGCGGAAGAGCCGCGCGACCGGCTGTAATTCTCGCGTGCCGGATTTGACCTGCTCCTGGAGCGCGCGCCGCACTGCGCGGTACCTGCCGAACCGGCGCAGCAGGTCGAAATAATCGTTCACTATCGAGCCGGGCCACGTCGCGTCAAAGGCGTCGGCATATATCGCTTCGGCCGCGCGCCGGTCATTCATCTTTTCGAGCAGCTCGGCGCGCGACTTTAAGAAGTAAGCCGTCTCGGTCGGGAAGCGCGATTGAAAAGAGACGAGCACCGCGAGCGCCTCCTGATTCTTCTCCGCGAGCGCGAGTTCCTGGACATAGTCTTTGACCGGCTGGATGTTGTCGGGGTCGGCCGCTACAAGCTCGGCGAAAAAGTCGGCGGGCTTGAACTCCGCAAGCGCGTGCGAGCGGACTATTTCGGCGGCGCGCTTATAAACGGGAGAGCGCTGGTCGGCCGGGACCGAGCGCGCAAGCTCTTGAAGCGTGCGCACCTCGTCGGCGAATCGCGCGCGGTTGTGATAGAAGCTCGCCAGACGGCGAAGCGCGTCCGGCGTGCGGTTCTTGAGCCTGGCATATTCGGTCATCTCGGTCGAGGCGCGGTCGAACTGGCCCAGGCGCTCCGAAAGCCGGGCGGCATTCAAGCGAAGCCGCGCGTCCTTCGGGTACTGGGTTATCAAGCCGCCCAGCCGGTCAAGGGCCACGCTATACGGGCGCGCGACCGAGGTGCTTACCCCGAAAAAATCTTCGTTTGTATAGAGCGCGTCGTCGACCGCGGCTTGCGGCGCGCGGTTCGGGTCCGGCTTTCGCGCCGGGCCGCTCTGAGCGGTTTGTGGTCCGCGCCCGGCAGCCTGTCCCGCGGCGGGCTTCTGCCCGGCGGCAGGCTTTTGGGGCGACTGCCCCGCCCTTTGCGCCGCGCGCTGCGCGTTGACATACGTGGCTACCGCGATGGGCGCAATCGCCAGCGAGATGATGATTGATAAGAAGACTCGTTTGCTCATATCTACCTTGCCTGCCGCCTAAAGCAATCAACTATTGAAAGTAACTGACGGTCCTGACGGTCCGCCCAAAAGCGAGTCCGGCCCGTCATACTCTTTCTTATACATGTGCCGTCATCAATTACCTACCACCTCGACCATGATCTCGGTTGAGCTTGAGTTGTGCGCGAAGTCTTCGGCCGTCACCTGTATGGTGTATATGCCTGACGGCAGACCGGCCGGGATTCTAAGATGCCCGACGTTGGCTTTGGATTTCGGTTCCCAGACCACCCTCACGGGCATGGCTCCGAATATCCGCGCAAAGATCAAGCGCGTATCGCTGTCGGATTGAACCGTGATCTTTACATCTTCGCCGGCCCGCGCCGTCTCCGCGTCGAGCGACGCCAGAAGCTCAGGCGGGCGGCTGTCTATCACGAAACTCTTCTCTTCCTGGTATGCCCGGCCGTGCCGGTCTATAAGCACGAGCCTGCATTTATAAACGCCGTCGGTCATCTCGCGGGGCGCAAGAAAGCGCGTCTCCCATATATCTTCTTCCTTGATGTAATTCATCCGCTTCGTCAGCCCGAACGGAAAAACGGCCGTCACCTCGACGATTGATTTATCGGCGCGCACCCGCAAGACGGGATCGCCCGGCCTGATCACTCGCGGCCTCAGAAGCGAGCGCGGCGCGGCGAGAAATGACGTGTAGGGAGTGACGAACTTATACTTCTTCGATAGCGCGATGATCTCGTCTATCGCCTCCCTGGTCTCGCCGTTCAAGGCTATCTGCCTGAGCAGCGCGTTTACTCTCGCTCGCCCCCACATCCTCGGCAGATGCGTATGAGTGTCGTCGCGCTCCGGCAGCGTTACCGACTGCTCTAGGCTGACCGCGCGGCCCGCGGCGCTCCCGGTTATCGCCACGCGCGCCGCGCCGGGCCTGCGGTAGCGGCCGACAAAAGAGAGCCGCGAGCCGTCGTAGGCCGTTCGACTCGTAATCGGGATAGACGTGGTAAAGATTATCGGCGTCGGAATTTTCAAGCTTGAGCGAATCGATCGGGGCGCGGCCGATCTTGCTCAAAAAGGTCTTGAGCTTGAACGTCAGGTCATCGGTTTCGCGCGTCCAGTCAAAGTACCCGCGCGACGAGCGGGCCAGTTCTTCCAGCAGCCTTATGTTTATGTCCGAGCCGATCCCGAACACGTAAAGCCGCGCGCGAGGCCCCGCCTCGTTCGCCTTCTGAAACCGCTCGACTATCGCTTTCGTGCGGGTGGTGGTGAGCGTCGAGTTGCCGTCGGTGATCAACACGACGACGCGCTCTTTATCCGAGGGCATGTCGCGCGAGACCGTCGCCGCGCGGTCGAAGGCGGCGGCCAGGTCGGTGCCGCCCGACAGATAGCCGCCCTTGATGAACGCGAGCGCGCGCCCGATATTTTCGGGCGTCGCGTCGGCCGCCTTCTCGACGAACGTCAACACGTCGTCGTTGAAGAGAATAAGGTTGAAGCTATCGCGCGGCGTGAGCGAGCCGAGCAGGGCTTCGGTCGTCTCGTAAGCGCGGTCGAGCTTTTCCCAGTTCATCGAAAGCGAGGTGTCGAGCATGACTAGCACCGAGCGCGGCTTCGCCGGCTCGACTTCGCCCGCGCGGCGGCCCGCCTCGTTAAAGACGGCGGCGGCCTCGAAGTACCCATCCGGTTCCTGCTGGGCGAGCCTCGGGTCGCGCAACTCGTCGGCCGAGATTCGCTCTGGCGCGCGGTAGGCAAGCAGGCCCAGCGTCGAGCCCGGCACCGCAAACCCGTAGCTGAAAGAGAGGTCCTCCGTGAGCTGGACATCGCTGGCTTCGAAGGTCGCCGATTTATACATCGGGCTGTTCTCGATAAATGACATCTGGTAGGTGCGGCTCAGAAAGTTGATGTCGGTCATCGGGAACCGGCTCATCATCTGCAGCCTGATTTGCAGGTGGCCTACCTGCTGCGTCCCGTACTCGCTCGGTTTGAAGGGGAACGAAAAGTATGATTCGAGATTATCGACGGCGAGCGGTTCGGTGTATTCAAGCTCCAGCCGCTTTGTGCCGTAACCGGGGTATGGGGGTGACCTGAACGCTAAAGGCCGTGGGCGCGCCGCCCTCGTCCTCCTGCTGCAATAGTCCCGGATCAATCGACTGGAGCGCGATGTCTTCATAAATCTCTTCGGCCCGCCGCTTTTCGACTATCACGCCCGGTATGCGCACGTCGCCATCCCACACGGCGAAATCGGAGATCGCCGCCGTCGTCGGAATCAGGAAGACGTAGCGGCCTTCCTGGACGCGGTCGGTGCGATTGCCGAATATCTGCACGACGCGGACGCGCGCGTACTGGTTATCGATGACCACGCTCACCGTCATCTCGTCGAGCGTAAGCACGCGCGGGTCGGGCTTGCCGACGCTCGACGGTATCAGCACGCCCGATTGAGCGCGGGCTATTGCAGGGGCGAACGCGAGCAGCGCGACGAGCAAGGCACCGCGCGCCGTAAGCTGAAGTGTGTAGCTTTTCATAGAGCACTCTGACCAGCCGGAGGCTTGTTGTTTTCGGACCCGAAACCTGAGATTTATCGACTAAGACTACCTATCAATGATGCGCTTTTCGATTCGCGCCAGACCGCCGAGCGTGCCGGCATAAACCAGCTCGCCGTCGCTTACAATGGCCGTCACATTCTGAGAGGGCAGCCCCGCCTGTACCTGAGACCACCTGCGGGCGCGCGTATTATAAACCAAAATCCCCCGATCGGTAGTGCCTACGTAAAGCCGCTCGCCGTCGTAGTGCATGGCGTTCTGATTGACCTCGAAACGGCCGAGCTGATCGGCGAAGCTGACCCACTCGCCGGTCGGCAATAAAAGATCGACGCCGCCGCCGTTCGTCCCGACATAAAGCGAGCCCTCGACGGCGGCGAGCGCGCTTACCCAGTTGTGCGATAGCGGCGAATTGCCGGCCCTGTAAGTCCGCACCACCCGAAGTCCGTCAAGCTCGACGAGGCCCGCGCTGCTGCCTACGAAAAGGCGCGAGCCGAGCACGGCGGTCGAATAGAGATGATTGCTCGCCAGCCCGTGAAAAGCCGTTAGCGATCGCGCGCGGCCGCCCGAAAGCTGCGTGAGCCCCCCGGCCGTCGCGAGCACTGTCACGCGGCTGTCGCTTGCGGTCGAGCCGGGGCGCGTAGAGGCGGGCAGCCCCACCGCGGCAAGCGATACGTGGGCGATAGCGTCATCGACAATCCCGTTGCGCGCGCGGGTAATCACGCCCTGGTTGAGCCCCGCCGTCATAAGCGACGAGCCCGCGCGATGTCGCGACAAGCATACGGCCCTCGTCCGTGTCGGCGGCTATGAAGTTGACCTCGCGCACGCGCTCATCTTCAAGGTGAGAGAGCCGCTCGGTAAGCTCGCGCGAGAGCAGATCGACTCCGCGATCAAAATACCCCACCCACAACCGCCCGGCTTCGTCGAAGGCGAGACCCGTCACATGCTCGGCCGTCAGCACTCGCCCGCCGACGAGCGACCCGGCGACCGGCGAGAAGCGGGGCGACTCGCTCCCCTCGCCCCGGACAAACGCGCCCTCACGGGTAAGCGCCCAGAGAGTCCCGTCCGTCGCCGCGACTATCGAAGGCTCGGAGCGCGGCAGCCCCGGAGTTTCCGAAAGGCCGTCCGGCGCATCACCCGATTGCCCGCGCCCCGCGCCGCGCGCGGCCCCGATGTCGAGTATGCCGCCGCTGAAAAGCCCCGCCCATAGATTGCCTTCGCTGACCGCGAGCGAAGTAACATTGGCCCGATTGCTTACCGGGCTGATCTCGTTAGCGTCATTCAAACTCACGACGCCGAAATCGGTCGCGACTGCAACCGATCCATTTTCGGAGAGCGCTTCGGGCAGAACGGCCAGCGCGGTCACGCGCCGGCTGGGCAATCCTTCGGCCACGCCGACGCGCCCCATCTGCGCCTCGCGCCAGACGTACAGCCCCTCGTCATACGTCCCGATGTATAAGCGGGAGTCGACCGGGAGTATCGATGTGACACGGACGAAATCGGCTCCGGGAGCCGATTTCAAGCGTCGGGAGAATTGCTCCCCGTCATACTCGAACAGCCCCGCGTCGAGCGTGCCGATCAGGAGTTCGCTTTCGGTGGCGGCAAGCGCGCTTATGTTTACGGCGGCGGGCTTCCTGAATCTGTACCCGGTGAAAGAGTTCCCGTCGAAAGAGATCAGCCCCGCGCTCGACGTGCCTATGAAGAGGCGGTCGCGAAAGACCGCAAGCGCCGTCAGCGCGTTCGAAGGCAGCCCATCCGAGGTCGTGTATCGACGGCGCACTCCATATGCTTCGTCCAGCTCGACGAGGCCGCCGGATGTCGCAAGGTAGCGCGCGCCGTTGAATTCGACGACCGCGCGCGCCTCCGATGCGTTGGTAAGCACTGTAAGGCCATCAATGGAAGGCGCGCGCAGTTGAGCGATGTTGACCACGACGCGGTCCTCACCCTCCAGCCGCTCGCGCTCGGCAAGAATCGTGCGGTTGACGTAATCAATATAGAAATAGATGCCGCCCGCGACCACGGCGGCGACGGCCACGGCGACAATCGCGCTCAGTCCGCGGTTGCGATTGATCACGCCCCTGAGTTTTGCATTCAGTCCCGTTAGCTTCGAGAAACGAGACTTGATACCAGGTTTCATACTTTCGCTCGCTTTAACGACCGATTAGATGCAGAAGAATGAAAAACGATTCCCAAAATTCGTAAAGCTTGACAGAGTCGCGCGGGGCCAAATATAGTCAAGGGTCGAAATGGATGTGCCGCTCCGTATTACTTAACCCTTAATCGCCGTCGGTCACCGTGCCCTGGGGCCGACTCAGGATACCAGAGCTTGAATCTTCCGAACGCGCTGACGCTCTCTCGAATCTTCGTCGTTCCGCTGCTGGTAGTAGTCCTGCTGACGCGCTTCCCCAGCGATCTACTGGGCGTGCCTCAGCAACTGCTCGGGCTCGCGCTGTTCGTCGGGGCCTCGTTTACCGACTGGCTCGATGGCTACATTGCTAGAAAGCGCGGGCAGGTGTCAACCCTCGGCGCGCTGCTCGACCCCATCGCCGATAAGTTGCTTATATCGGCCGCGCTCGTCTCGCTCGTCGAGAACCGGCTCGCGCCCGCCTGGGCCATCGTCATAATCATCGGCCGCGAGTTCGCCGTGAGCGGTCTCAGATCAATCGCGGCCGCCGAAGGCTTCACCATCTCAGCCTCGAAGAAAGCGAAGTTCAAGATGCTGTCGCAGGTCGTCGCGGTGACGCTGCTGATAGTCGGCTCCATCCCTGGCGCGGCCGGGCTCCAGCCCCCGCGCGGCGTCCAGCCGGATATAGCATTCGCGTCGTTCGCCGAAGCGGGCGCGGTCATTTCAAAAGTCGCGAGCGAAGGCGTGATGACGCTCGATGACTTTCGCGTCCTCTGCTACGGCACCGGCCGCGCGACGCTCTGGGTAGTCGTGGTATTCGCCCTCTGGTCCATGTACGATTACTTCACGAAGTTTTACGGCAAGGTGCGCGACCGCATCGAGGTGCGCGAGCGCCGGCGCTTCCGCACAAGATTGCGCACGCTCCGTCGTCGCGGGCGCAAGTCGAGCGCGGCCGTTGCCGGCAACCCGTCGAGAGGCGAGCACATAAAAGGATGATTCGCGCGAATCACTCGCCCTGCCCGCCGATCAATGAAGTGATTACGCTGAGGTTTCCCACCGCCGACCGTGACTCGACATAGACTCCCGAGTCACGAAACTCGATAAAACTAGACGAAGCCTGGAGCCTGGCAACGCCCGCGCGCACCGTCTCCTGTTCGAGCAACTCGCGCGAGCCGTCGCCCGCGCGCGCGATCTTTCGAAAGCGCGAGCATCAGCTCGGCGGCGTCCGAGGTGTCCGCGCCGTAAGAGAAGACGGAGGCGTTCGGGGGGCGCGACTTCCATGCGCGGTCGAAGCGGTTGTCGCTCGCAAGCGCTTCTCCGGCAAGCTGGGCGTCGATTATTCTCTTTATCTGCTCGCGCGTTGCGAGGACGAGGAAGTCGGATATGAAGGCCGCGGCGCGCTGGTCTTCATTCGACGAGACGGCTAACTCGGTGCCGTTATGCACTTCGGTCGCCGCCGACGCCCCGCCCGACTTCAGGTAGCGCAGCATCGCCGGGTAGAGCCGCTCCCGGTCGGTCACGCGCAGAAACAGCCCGCGCGGCTGTTCATCTCCGAAGTCTAAAACGGCAAGCTCACTGCCCGTAAAATCGCCCACCGAGTCCACGGAATCGAGCCCGTACGTTTTGCGCAGGTCTATAACGAATTCGCGGAGCGCGAGCCCCGCAATCGTGTCGAGCGCCGGCGTCAGCCGCTTAAGCACGCGCTCCGGGATCTCTCCGACCTTCTCCACGTTCCAGACGGTGAGGCCGCGAAGGTCGCGAGGCGCAAGTCCCGCCGACTCAGGATTGGCTTCGGGAGCCGGTTTCAAAGCTTCGGCCAGCCCGCTCGCGAGCTGCGGGCGCAGAACCCCAAGGTATTTCTCAGTCACGCCGGCGGCGGAAAACTCTGCGCTGTAGAGCAGTCCCGACGCCGCCTGTTTTGAAAGGTGTTCGAAGAGGTTTACGACCGAAGCCAGCCGATCAGCGTCGGCGCTTATGCGGCCCGCCATCAGGGCGGGGGCGAGCGCCAGGAGGTTTTGAACGCCGCTTTCGGTCACATAGCCGAAGATCGGCGCGCGGCGCTCGACGGCCGAGGCAAAGCGGTTGAGGACGCGGTCATCGGAGAGCGCGGCGGCGCGCCCTTCGATTGCGTCGAGGCAGGACTTGACGGCGGCGGCCTCATTGCCGATGAGGATGCGGCTATCGGAAGCGCTCACCACCACCTGACGATCGGGATCGGGGCCTTGATAGATTGAGATGTTCGCGCCCTGGTACTGCTCTGTTTGCTCACTCGCGGAGTCGCCATAAAGGCTCCGGGCAAAGGCGGCGCCGCGCTCTCGCGAAACGCGCGCGGCAAGCTCCGGGCTTGAGTGCGTCTCAACGATCAAAGCAAGGTGGGGGCGAAGCTGAAGCGACTCCCCGTCATCACCTTCGCCTCTTTTCGCAAGCAAGTCCGTGATGACGACGGCGAACTGAGCGCGCGCGGCGAGCGTCACCTCGTCCGACCCTAGACCGGCGCGGCCGACGAGGCCGGCCGTCACAGCGGAGCTGCCCAGTTTTTCAGAAAGGCCGAAAGCCGGAGCCAGTTCTCGCCATGCGGGTGTTTCGGAAAAGCCGTCGATGAGGTCGGCGAGCGAATCGGCCTGTATGAAGGCGAGGGCGGTCGCCGGAACGTATCTTTCCAGCAGCGCGCGGGGCGGGCGGCGCAGGGCGATAAAGACGATGATGACTATCGCCATCGCAATGACCACCGAGCCTACTACGATCTGTTTTCGGGTGAGACGGTCGCGGAGCCACATTCAGTTGAATCCTACCATGGAGAGCAGACAGTGGGCAGCGGGCATCAGGCGATGAAAGGGTGAAGGGGTGAAGAGATGTTTGTGAATTAGCATTTGAAATAGCAGATTTCAAATGCTCACCCCTAACCCACTTCACCCTTTCATCCTTACTTACGGAGGTTCTTCAAAAGCTCGTCTATCTTATTTGAAAGCGAGCCGCCGCGCAGCCCCACCGCGCGGATGATGCCGTCCTGGTCTATGAGGAATGTCTGCGGGATAGAGTTCACGCCGTACATGCCGGCTATCTGCCCGGCGCGGTCGTGATACTGTGGCCACTCGATGCCCTCGGCCTCGATGTATGAGCTGAGCGAACCGGGATTGCGGTCAAGGCTGACGCCGACGATTACGAAAGGCTCGGCGCTAAACTTCTGCCACATCTTTTTCACCGCGGGCATCTCGACGCGGCACGGCCCGCACCACGTCGCCCAGAAATCGAGCAGCACTATCTTGCCCCTCAGCGAATCGAGCGAAAGGTCTTCGCCCTTGAGCGTCTTCACCTTGAAGGCCGGGGCGAACTTCTCGTCGACAAGCGCGGGGTTGGCGATGATTGCCCGCACCTGACCCGCGTAAGGCGTATTTGCGTCGAGTTCGAGATACTTCTTGAGCGCGGTTATTCCCTCTTCCTGCTTGCCCTGCTTGATAAGCGCGAACCCGAGGTTGTAATAGGCCATGACGATCTTGCCGTTGCTCAGCTCGATTGCGCGCTTCAACGCGACGATGGCGTCGTTGAAACCCTGTTTGTCATTCTGGAGATAGAGCGCGACGCCGATAGCGTTATAAATATCGGCCTCGTTGGCGGGCTTCAGATCGGCAGCCTGTCGATAGGCCGCGGCCGCTTCTTTAAATTTGCGCGACTGAAAATTAATCTGGCCGATCATATAAAAACATTCGCTGCATTTCCCCTCGCGCATCGCGGCCGCCTTCAGAAGCACAGCTATCGCCTGCTCGCTGCGCCCCTGGCGCGCAAGGGTTCGCCCCTCGGTGAGCGTGCGCGTGAACTCGTCCTGGGGCTCCATGGCCGGGTTGCGAAAGACTTCCTGCGCCCGCGCCATTGGGCTCGCCATAAGAAATGCGCTCAGCATGAATAACACCGCGCGCGAGTGATGGGCTCGATTCACGACACGACTCCTTAGGGAAGTTTCAACTCGATGGCCGCGCTTTTATTTACCTTTTCCGCGACAAGCGTCAGGCCCGGCTGGGTTATCAGCTCGACCGGCAGCGCGAAAAAAATCATTCCTGCCCGCGACTCTCCCGGCGCAAGCGGGGCTGTGGTATCAAAAGCATAGGACACAAAATCACTCTGAGACTCGCGATACCCGTCCTCGCTATAGGTCGTTATGCCGTAATAGCTCATAAGTTTTTTGAAGGCGTCCTTGCCCTTCAACGACTTGTAACGACGGCCCGGCGCGGAGCGCAGCTCAAATTTCGCCTTCTTAAACTCTATTGCCTCACCGGCCGCGTTCGTGACCTCGACGCGCACCGCGAGCAGCCCGGCAAGAATCAGGTTCGCGTCGAAAGTTTCGAAGAGGAAATCTTCGTCCGTCACTCTTTCCGCTCTGACGGTAATGCCCCCGGCGATGGCTTCGGACTTGTAAGTCGCGCGCGGCAGGTCGGGCCGCGGCTTTACGTTGAACGGCTTCCCGCCGCAGCCGGCGAGCGGGAGAAGCATAAGCAAAGAGAGCACTAATTTGCCGGGAAGCTTTGTGCGAGGCATCAGGGTGATGCTAAGTCACACCCCTCATGGGTGTCAACTTGCGGCGCTTGCGGGCGGTGTGATACTTTGAATTCTTTCTGCAAACGAGCATTTTTGCGACTTAGGGCTTTGGCTATCACTTCGTATGCAGATTGGCAGGCAATAATGATCAGATCGTTCAAAGGCATTACCCCGCAGGCCGCGCGGACCGCGTTTATCGAAGCGAGCGCGCAGGTGATCGGCGACGTTCACATAGGCGAGCATTCGAGCGTGTGGTTCAACTGCGTCCTCAGAGGCGACGTTTATCATATACGCGTGGGCGATTACTCGAACATACAGGACGGCACTATCATCCATGTCACGAGCGGTCGCTTTGCCACGATCATCGGTAACCAGGTGACCGTGGGCCACGGCGTGGTGCTGCACGGCTGCACAGTCGCCGACAATTGCCTGGTCGGGATCGGCTCAATCGTGCTCGACGACGTGACGATTGGCGAAGGGTCGCTCATCGCCGCCGGGTCGCTCGTCACTCCGGGGACCGTCATCCCGCCGCGCTCGCTCGTCATGGGCTCGCCCGCGAAAGTAAGGCGCGAAGTGACCGCCGAAGAGACCGCCCGCATCGATATGCACTGGCGGCATTACATCGAGTACAAGGACGCATACCTGTCCGGGGTTTGAGATGATCAGCAAGGTACGAGGCACGCAGGACATAATACCGGCCCGCTTCACCGATAAGGTTGACGCGCAGGTCGAGCGATGGCTGCTTGTCGAGCAAGTAGCGCGCGAAGCATTTCGCCGTTACGGGTTCGAGGAGATCCGCACGCCGGTCATCGAGCGGACGGAGCTATTCGAGCGCGGCGTCGGGACTGAAACCGACGTCAACAAAGAGATGTACACGTTCGAGGACCGCGACGGCGAAAAGATATCGCTAAGGCCGGAGTCGACGGCCTCGACGGTTCGCGCTTACATCGAGCACGGGATGTTCAACACCGCGGGGCTGACGAAGCTCTTTTACATCGGGCCGCAGTTTCGCCGCGAGCGCCCGCAAAAGGGGCGCTATCGCCAGTTTTCGCAGATAGGCGTGGAGGTGCTTGGCCAGAGCGACGACCCGGCCATCGAGGCCGAGGTGATCGAAATGCTCGACTGGTATTTGAAGCAGCTCGACATCACCGACACCGAGCTGTTTATCAATTCCATAGGCGACGAGAACTGCCGGCCCGCATACATCGCCGCGCTCAAGCAGGCGATAGCGGAGCGGCTCGCCCACCTGTGCGGGAGCTGCAAACAGCGATACGAGACGAACCCGCTGCGCGTACTCGATTGCAAAGTCGAATCGTGCCAGCCTTACCTGAACGAGCTGCCGGCCATCACCGACATGCTTTGCGAGGGGTGCCGCGCGCACTTCGGCGACTTCCGACGCATGCTCGACGAGCGCGGAATCGGTTACACGGTCGCGCCGCGGCTCGTGCGCGGGCTCGACTATTACATGAGAACGGCGTTCGAGATAGTGGGGCGCCAGCTCGGCGCGCAAAACACCATAGTCGGCGGCGGCCGTTATGACGGGCTGTCGGAGATGATAGGCGGGCCGCCGGCAAAAGGGTTTGGATTCGCCTTCGGGGTCGAGCGGATGGTTATGAGCATACCCGACACGCGAGTCGAGCTTGACCGATCCGCGCCCGACCTTTTCATCGCCTACATCGGCGACCAGGCGCGGGCGCACGCCTTCGACCTGGCGAGGCGACTGCGCGAGGCGGGGGCGGGCGTCGTCGTCGACCTCGAAGGCCGCAAGCTGAAGAAGGCGCTCGCGGTCGCCAATAACCTCGGCGCGCGCCGCTCGCTTATAATAGGCGAAGACGAGATAAAGAGCGGCAATTACCAGCTGCGTGATATGAAGACCGGAGAGCAAGTGGGCCTCATCGAGGCAGAGCTTGTCGATATGCTGAAATCAAATAAGGTCCGCTAGATTATGTTAGACAACCTTGGAACTCTGAAGCGCACACACTATTCGGGCGAGCTAAGGCCCGAGCACGCGGGCGAGCGGGTAACCCTGATGGGCTGGGTGCATCGCCGCCGCGATTTTGGCCCGCTGACGTTTGTCGACCTGCGCGACCGCGAAGGGATCGTCCAGGTGGTCTTCGACGAAGAGAAGAACGCCGAATCACATCGCAAGGCCAAGGACATGCGCGGCGAGTATGTCATCGCGGTCGTCGGCAAAGTCGTTATGCGCGACAAGGACAAGGTAAATCCCAATATCAAGACCGGCCGCATCGAGATAAAGGCGCAGCGAGCTTTACGTGCTGAACGAAGCGAAGACGCCGCCTTTCGAGATAGACTCAAACCGCGCGAGCGAAGAGGTGCGGCTGAAGTATCGCTACCTCGACCTCCGGCGCGAGAAGATGCAGTACAACATAAAACTGCGCCACCGGGCCGCCATAACCGTGCGCCGCTTTATGGACGAGCACAGCTTTATCGAGATCGAGACGCCGATGCTCATAAAGACGACGCCCGAGGGCGCGCGCGATTACATAGTACCGAGCCGGCTATTCCCCGGCCGCTTCTTCGCGCTGCCGCAGTCGCCGCAGATATTCAAGCAACTGCTGATGGTGGCCGGCTACGATAAGTATTTTCAGATCGCGCATTGCTTCCGCGACGAAGATTTGAGGGCAGACCGCCAGCCCGAATTCACGCAGATCGACATCGAGATGAGCTACATACGGCCGGACGACCTGTTCAAGGTGATCGAGCCGCTGATGGCCGAGCTTGTCAGGCTGATAGAAGTAAAGGTCGATCTTCCCTTCCCGCGTCTCTCATACGCCGAGGCAATGCGGAGGTTTGGGACCGACAAGCCCGACACGAGGTTCGGCGTCGAGCTTGTCGATTTGTCGGACGTGATTCGCGGCACCGAGTTCGGCCCGTATAAGAGCGCGCTCGAAAGCAAGGGCGAGGTGAAAGCCATAAACGTCCCCGGCGGCGCGAAGTATTCGCGCAAGAATCTGGATGAGCTCACCGAGATAGCAAAGCGTTTCGGGGCGGGCGGGATGGCGTGGATAAAACTCGCCGAGACGGGCGAAGTAAGCTCGTCGCTTTCAAAGGCGCTCGGAGATGAGAAAGTCGCGGAACTGGCTTCCGCGGCCGGTTCCAGGGCGGGCGATGCCGTATTGATCATCGCGGGCAAATCTTCAGCCGTGGCGGCTGCGCTCAGCGCGTTGCGGCTGGAAGTGGCAGAGCGCGAAAAGCTGATCGATCAATCAAAGTTCAACTTCCTATGGGTTACCGACTTTCCGATGTTCGAGTACCACGAGGACGACGGCCGCTGGTACGCGATGCACCACCCGTTTACGAGCCCGCGAGAAGAGGACATGGATAAGCTCGAAAGCGATCGCGGCTCGGTGCGCGCCAAAGCGTACGACCTCGTGCTAAACGGTGTCGAGCTCGGGAGCGGTTCAATTCGAATACACTCGCGCGATCTTCAGCGTCGCATATTCACGGCGCTGGGGTTGACGGAAGAAGAGGCTCGCTCGAAATTCGGGTTCCTGCTCGACGCCCTCGAATACGGCACCCCTCCGCACGGCGGCATAGCGTTCGGGTTCGACAGGCTGGTGATGCTACTAGCGCGCGAAAAATCTATTCGCGAAGTCATGGCATTTCCGAAGACGGCGAGCGCGACCGATCTGATGACCGAATCGCCGAGCCCGGTGTCGGACGAGCAACTGCGCGAGCTTCATATCAAGATCGTAGAATAATTGAGTCCCTACGGGACTCAATGTTTATAGCGAGTGTCTGAAAAGTCCTCTGGGGAAGAATTGTTCATTGCGAGTGCGCAGAGTCCCGTAGGGACGCGATGTTTATAGAAACCGTCTGAGAATGATTCGGAGCTCCGTAGGAGCGGCATATTCACATTCCGCTCCTACGGAGCTCGAATTCTATAAGCAATCTATTTTTATAAACATCGCGCTCCTAACGGAACTCATCCTTCCATCTGGGTTATATGCTTTCCAAGCAGATATCAAAGGCGCTTGATTACTCCGCTGAATCCGTCTTATCTTTTCGACTCGTAAAGCTCACTGGAGGGACGGCATTGAGCGCAAAGAAAAAAGAGGAAAGCTCTTCAGAAAAGACCCGCGTGCCTAAAAGGCGCAGGCTCAAGTGGATATTGCTTGCGGTACTCGGAACGCTGACCATCTATACGCTCTACGACCTGTATGCGCCCCGTTCTACTCGCATGCGCGAGTTCGACCCGCAAGAGGTCGCGCGCTTAGAGACCGCGATGTGGCGCTCATATTACGACCGCGAACGGCTCAAGCTGTTCAGAGAGCTTTCTGAGCTGCTGAGGACTCAATACAATCTACCCTACGTCAGATCGAATCTGGTCGCCTATCACGCCGCAAAGGCCGCCTTCGTCTTTAAAGACGGGCACAATCGACAGGAGTACGAAAAGGCCATCCCGAACCTGGTGAGCTTTTATTCATCTATACGCGAGGTGAGTGATATAGCATTCGACGTAGAGCGCGCCGCGCGGCTCGAAGTTGAGTGGTGGATCGTTCATCGCGAAAGAAAGAATCATCCGCCCGGCGACCTGGCTCGCTCGCTTGCCGACCTGCCGGCCGAGCTTTACCAGATGCCGGTCGAACGCTTCATGGAGCATGCGCGGTTGAGGGCCGAAGCCATGACGATCCGCGACGACAAGGCCGAGGCCGGTGGCGTGAGCGAAGAGGACTGGTCTAAGATTGCCGAGTTGCTGCGCGCTTCATGGCGCTCACTCTGGGAAGCAGTGAACTCTTAGAATCGAAGACCCACGCTATGATCAATGAAAGCTTCGACCTGATAACGTTCGATTGTTACGGCACGCTTATAGACTGGGAAGGCGGCATTATAGCGGCCTTTCAGCAAGAGGCTGCGAGCGATGGCCTGACGCTTGACCCCAAAGAAATAATCGAGGTCTATATGGCCGAGGAGCCCGCCGTCGAATCCCTCGATTACCTGCCATATCGCGAAGTGCTTCAAGAGACGGCGCGCCGCGTGGCCGCGCGGCTCGGCTGGAATATATCGGCCGAGCGCGCCGCGTTTCTCCCCGCGAGCCTTCCGCGCTGGACGCCGTTTGAGGATACGAACGCGGCGCTTGAACGGCTCGCGTCCCGCTACAAGCTCGGCATACTCTCGAACACGGATGACGACCTGATCGCGGAGACGCTACGGCACTTCACCGTCAGATTCGATCCGGTGATAACCGCCCGGCAGGTGCGATCTTATAAACCCGCGCATGGCCATTTTCTTGAGGCGAGAAGGCGTGCGGAGGGAAAGCGATGGCTTCACGCGGCGCAGAGTTATTTTCACGACGTTGTTCCCGCTCGCGAGCTTGGAATCCCCGTGGTGTGGGTCAATCGTAAACGCGAGCAAGCGAGCGAAGGCGGCCCCTTGCCCGACGATGAGGTGTCGAACCTGGCGGGCCTGGCCGACATCTTGTAGCGGCGTTGTAGCCGCTCATCCGACTCGCGCGGCATTGCGAATCGCGGCGATCACCTCATCATCGCTCGGCCTGAAGACCGGGAATACGACCTTTCGGAATCGTATTATGCCTTCGCCGTCAATCACCACCACGGCGCGCTTGGGAACGCCGATCAGAGACTTCATATCGAGCAGGCGCGATACTTCCCCCCGCTCGTCGGCAAGCAGCTTCTGCGGCAGGTTGTGATGCGAGGCAAAACTCTTGTGAGATTCGACGGAGCCAATCGATATGGCGACGACTTCCGCGCCCGTCTCTTCATAATCGCTCCACCTGTCGCGCATGCTGCACATCTGCTTTGTGCATACGGTGGTCTCATCCTTCGGGTAAAAGATAAGGGCGACGACCTTGCCCCGGTGATCCGACAGCCGCCACGGGCGCCCGCTCTCGTCTTTCAACTCAAAATCTGGCGCGCGACTGCCTACCTCGTTGCCTACGCCTGCTCCACTCGCACTTTTGCTCATAGCTCAACTCCCCTATCGAAGAGATGACCGGCATTCTCTTACGCCACAAGCAAGAATACAAGCCCGCGAGCTGTCTGACCGCCCAGGGCAAGCGCCGATGTGCCGAGGCGGTTCTATTCGACGGCCCGCTTAACTGCGCGCTTCTATCGTGTAGGGCGGGTTGAACTCCGGAATACCCGCTTGCCGCCCGGCTATCCACCTGAGCACGTATATCTTCCGCGGGTCAGTCTCGCCTTTGCTAACTGAGTTTGGGATCACCTCAAGAAAGAAGTGAGAGAGGAGGTCCCTAAAAAAATCCATGTCCAGTTCCACTTTTACACATTCCACCTCGTCGATAACCTTTTTATCGTTCTCATGAAAGCTGAACTGGATATTCGCCTCGCCGAATTGTTTCTGCTTAAAGCTTGACGTTGCTCCGGGGTGAGTTATTTCAAACCCGAACTGCGGCTCGAACTGGCCCTGAAGCGCCGCCTGTTTGACCTGACTTACCAGCGTCGCTTCCGCGAACGCAAAGAACCTGTCCTGTTGCATCGTCTTCGGGTCCCAGATCACTTCCTTGAAGTATTCCAGCGCATTTCCCACTGGCAAGAACAGGTCGCGCAACGCGGTCGCTATGTTCAGGAAAGCGGCAAGCGAGCCCGGGCTTTTATCCATAAACTCATCATACCGGCCCCTGGCTTCAGTGTCATTAGCAGCGCTTTCGCCAAGTATCTCGGCAAGCTTGGGATGGTTTTTCTTCAGATTGGTCCAGCTCGCCTGTTTGAAGTTAAATCGGTTCTTCTTTGGGAGAAGCATTATATCCAGGACTTGCGGCACCGTAAGAGATACTTTCACCGGGTGAAAGCCGGCCTGCACGAACTTACTCGCGGAGACAATAACCGCGTAGTTGTCCCCAAAGTTGTTGAAGAACTCGACGTCAAAGTCAAGCGAAGGGCCAAAGTGATTTCCCCTGTGAACCTGAGTCTGATGGCCGTCACGCAAGGTCACCAGCAGTCTTACCTTAGAGTCTATGAGCTCGCGCGTCCCATCAAACACGTTCAGCCGTATTCTTGCAGCTCCTGCCATATGACGCTCCTTTATGTCTGGTTTTGTGCAACCATAATGATAAACGATACCGCTAACTTCGAGGGGATTCGAACTGATGAGTCAGAAGCGTGCTTCCCTCGTTTACATTCTTCCCTTCCAAGGTCACTCTTACCGTTGACCCGCCAGTATCCTCAACCGTGAATACTCCGTACTGGCCGGAGTCGTCTATGAAAGGACCCAGCAGGAAAGGCCCTCCCTTTACCGAGCGCGTGCTGTCGAGAGGCGCCGCCTGGAAGACCGGGAATCGGCCCCGGCCAAATTCACCGCTGTTGTTTCTCCCATCATCAATTGCAAGCATGTGCGCGTCCGCCGCGAGCATGCAAACATTATTGATCTGGTTGTCTTCTATGAAAGCGCCGATCTCGTCTCTCTCCGTCGCGTAACCGAACCAACTGTCGGCTCGCTTCTTCTTTTTGCCGATCCACGGGACGGAGCTTACCCACACGACCAGGGGGTACTTATCTCTACCGGCAAGCAACTCATCTTTGAGCCATTGTTTCTGCCTGACGCCGAGCATGGTCTTTTGGGCATTATCATCTTCGTCATTCGGCGTTCTCTCAGAGCGCGTGTCGGAAATCAGAAACCGGACCCTTCCCACAGTGAATCCCTGGTATATCGCAACGTTTCCCTTACCCTCAACGAGTGGATAGTGAGGAACACATTGCTGGTAAGCTAACCTCGCCGTCTTTCGTCCGGGGGCAGTGCTGTTGGCCCCGTTGTTGTCGAAATCGTGATCGTCCCATGTGTAAACAATGGGAATGTTCCTATAAAGGTCTGCCTGCCTCCTTGCGTTCAAAGCCGCGGCATAGGCTTCGCGATACTTGATGGTGTTTGCCTCATGGACGTTTTCATAATGTAAGTCGCCCAGGTGGCAGAAGAAGAGTGGAGCTTCTTCGAGTATGAACTCGAAGACCTTCTCGTTGGACCCGGTGTCGGCATCTCCCGCACATACGAATCTAAACGAGAAAGGATCATCCTCAGGAGGAAAGGTCTTAAACCTGCCTAGCTTCTCTTGGACGACCACGTTATTGACTTCAATTGCATAGTGATATTGGGTATCCGGCTTGAGATTCTCTAAGAAGAAGCCTGCCACCTTATGCCTTGAATCCGCATCGAGCTGTTGTGGGTTATGCGAAGAGGTGTTAACGAGGTCTCCGTTGCCGCCGGTGGTCTCACTGAGCAACAGACGAATGGCCGCCTGATTGCTTACGGCAACTTTCACAACCGCGGAATTTGAAGTAATAGCGCCCGACCAGGGGCCAAATACTATGGGTTCTGCCATGGCTAAAATCTCCTTTCTTGACTAATGCACAGATTATCTATAGAGGGGAACGAGAGCAGTCAGTCTTATCAAGCTACCTCACCGGGCCCATATAATTATTGCCAATTCCGGCTTTGCACAAAAAGTCTGACAGAAGCACTGAAGTTCAGAGCCCCAGAGGGGCGGGATGTTTATAGAAACAGATCGCATATACATTCCGAGCTCCGTCAGGAGCGTATATGTATATGCCGCCCCTACGGGGCTCAGGAATATACCAGCACGTTTAGGCTATAGACATTTCGTCCCTACGGGACTCTTTTTGCGCAACGCCGCCAATTCCCAAGATGTCTTGGCTTACATCTTTCGACGTAAAGTAAACACCCGGCAATGCAGAGCATTGCCAGGCCGGGCCTCGGCGGGCGATAGCGCGAACTGAAAAGGATTTCACCAGAACGGAAGCTGCGCGTCACCACTGAGAACGCGGTCAGAAGATGAGCTTGAGCGCGAGCCGGATTCTGCGCGGCGCGGCATCGACATCACCCTCGCTGTTGAATCCGAAACCGCCGGCGTTTTCGAGTATGGAATTGGGCTTGCCACGATTCGGATGATTGAACAGGTTGAAGAACTCCGAGCGGAATTGCAGAGAGACTTTTTCGGTGAGCTTTGTGGTCTTTATCATCGCGAAGTCGATGTTAGAGATGCCCGGACTGATAAGAGTGTTTCTGCCGATGCTGCCGAACGGCCGGCCGGATGCGAAGGTCTGCCCAAAAGCGTCGGGGCTAAGACCGCGCGCCCTCGCCCACTGCTCGACTATGAAATCGTTATAGACGAGTTGCGCCTGTGACAGCGCCCCCGAGCGGAACCCTGTCGGGCCCGCGATGATGAACCCGGTCGCGCTTGTAAAGGGTGTGCCGTCCGGGTTGAGGAAGAAGTGAAACAGACTATTCGCGGCATTCGAAAAAGCGATTGTGCCAGAAGGCGCACTCGGGTTTCCGGCGAAGGGCCTGAAAGCGCCGAGCCTGTCGGAGAATGTTGAAGCGAAAAGCGCGGCGCTCGCGGGCGTTCCCGCGTACTGTAGCGGCGTGAACGGCGACCCGCTGCTGATTTCGATTATTCCGCTCGCCTTCCACCCGCCCAGCAACCTGCCGAGGATTCCCGATTGCCCGCGGCGAAGCGGCAAGTCCCAGACGAAATGGCCCGCGAAGTGGTGCTTGCGGTCCAGGCTCGACCGCGCTCGCTCCGCGCGTATGCCATCAAAGGGGTTCTGAGCGAAAGACTGGAGCGAAGGCGCTACAAGCGATGCAGGGCTGCCGGGTCCGCCCGCGAGGTGCGCGCCGCTTTCAGGCACGTCATCGATGAGCCTGGATAGAGAATAAGCGAGACCGCTCGTTAGATGGTCGGTGATGCGAAGGTCGGCCCTTGCTTGCAGCGCGTGATATATAGAGCGCCCGCTTGTTTCATAAACTCTTAAAGGCCCGGTCCCGCCCGTCACATCGTTGATCGACGGATTGCCATCGACTGCGCGAATTAGCCGGCCGCCTCGCGCGCCGATATAGGCGGCCGATGCGGTCACCTTCCCATCAAAACTGCGCGTGAGATCAAAGTGCCACGCGAGCGAGTAAGGCGTCGAAAAGCCGGGGTCGATTATTGTACGCGCATAGGCTCGCGGGTCGCCTCCGAGTGACTGACGAAGCGCGCCGATTCCGGCCGCATCAGGGAAAATCGACAGATCGCTATTGAGCGGCGTGAGCACGCCGAGCAATAGATTTGGAGCGCTCGACGCGACATCCGCTATGGGTCGATAAGCCGTCTGGTCGTAAGAGAGGCTGACGCCCGCGCGGATCACGCTCTTTTCATTGCCGAAAATATCAATGGG
Organism: Blastocatellia bacterium; assembly: GCA_963832205.1. Classification (GTDB taxonomy): domain Bacteria; phylum Acidobacteriota; class Blastocatellia; order UBA7656; family UBA7656; genus DATBMY01. The sequence continues at coordinate 84,054 of CAWHTK010000027.1, forward strand.
AAGCTTGATGCTCGGGCTGTAGGCAAAACCGATTCGCGGAGAGAGGTTGTTGTAATCGAGATCGACTTTGCGCGGCGCCAGGGTTTCTACGGGCAGCGTCGCGTCGAAAAGCGCGCGTGACGGGTCGGACTCGCGCTCAACTATGCGATTGATTAATCGATTAACGGGCTGATTGGCTATCTCATAACCGAGGCCGAGCGAGAGCGTGAGGTTAGGCCGCGCCCTCCAGATATCGTTGAGATACAACGAGGGGTGAAGCTCAGAGAAGCGCGAGCGCGGGCTGCCCGCCGCAAAGACCGACGCGGCCGGGCGGTTCAAAACGAAATCCTCAAAAGTGAGGAAGTAGAAGCTCCCTTCGCGACCCGGCAGATAATCGAGCCTCGTCTCTCTTATTCCAACCTGTCCACCAAGATTGAATGTGTGGCGGCCGGCGACACGAACCAACCGGTCGTTAATCTCATAAAGCGTTAACGCGTGCGCGGCCCCCAGGAGCGGATCGTCTCCATAATTGAGGCCGCGGAAACCAACCATCATCGACGGGCCATCGGGAGAGTTCGTATCGATCGACCGCCGCGCTCGATTAAAACTGAAACCGAGCTCGTTGGTCGTCAACGGCGAAAAGACCCTCTCCCATCGCAAATAACCGAGCTGAGCGCGACCTTCCACATCGCCGCCGTATCCGGCCGATTGCCTGCCTGCGCTATTAGTCACGGCGCGGCTGTCATACCAGTACCCCGCACGAAGCCGGTCGCGCATGGTCGGGTTATAGTCGAGCCGCCCGCCGCCTTCATAGCCTTCGCCCGTTGACGGCGTAAGGCGCACGACCTCGCCGAATTCTACGGGGATGCCAAGGACCGGTAGAAGGAAGCGCCGCGTTATGCGCGGGTCGCCCACCGTACGAGCGAGCGGGCCGCGCGCGATAAGATCGGCCACCGTCGGCGAATCGAATGATGCGGCAAGCGCGCGCAATCCTTCATTCGTCGGCGTTAGCATGGAGGACGTAGAATCACTGAAGCGCAGCGATTGTTCGGTTTCGCGCGAGAAAGCGCCGAAGAAAAAGAGGCGGTCGCGCAACACCGGGCCGCCGAACGTGCCTCCGAACGTATCGCTCCTAAACCTGGGCGCGCGAGCAAGTCCGCTCCGTTTTTCCAGCGGCGAGAGCGCGCCGAGCCTGCCGGTTCAGGTGATAATCAAAGATCGTCCCGTGATATTCATTAGTGCCGGCGCGCACGGTGAGGGCTATGGAAGATGCGCCGCTCGCCCACGGCTCGTTCGAGCCTCGGAATTCAAAAACCTGGAGCGTATCAATCGAATCAAAGTTGTTAATAGAGACGGCCGCCTGACCATCTATGTCGTTATTATTGCTCGCGTCTATGGTGAAGAAAGTTGAGCGAGGCCGCCCTCCGTTTATGCTAAAGCCCGCCCGTTCCCTTTCGAGAGAAAGCGGAAGATCGGCCGGCGAACCGGGGGCTGGAAGCGATACGCCCGAGCTTAGCCGCGCGAGCCCCTCGACGCCGGAAAGCAGCGGCAGGTCTTTGATGGTGCGAGAGTCAACAGTGTGAGATAGGGTTTGCGAGGATGAATTGATCGCCGCCTGGCGCCGCGAAGACCTCTACTGTTTCAGTAGTGCTGACGGCAGCGCCATCCACCGTACGTCTGCCCGACTCGACGACGGTGATGGTGTTGTCTTTGTCTATTCCATCGCGCGCCACTCTGCTCGAGATGGAAGAGGATAAAGAGTAGTGCTGGCGCTTAGCTGCGGCTGCGCTTTAGAGGCATCACCGGCAAGCCGTTAAGCGCTCGAAGGGCTTCCATCGGCTACGCGGTTGGCGGCGTTCGCCGCGGTCGCCGGCCCGGCTTCCTTTTCTTTCTCGCGCTTGATGTCCGCGCCCGTCGGGACATACATCGACGTGTACGGCGTGACCAGGTTAAAGCTGGCGAGCAAGCTCGACGACCTCTTGCTTGAGCCCGAGCGTTTCTCCATTGAGGCGAATATCGGCGAGCAGCGCGTTGACCCGCTCGGTTGCCCACAGCTTCGGCAGGTAGCCCTTGTCGTCGGTGACGAGCGGGAACCGCAGCCCGCCGAATTCGAACCGCTGCCACTCTTCGTTCATTCTGCCGCCGAGGGCAATTGTCACGCCTTCAAGCTCCTGAAGGTTCGAGTAGCGGCCGAATATCTTTATCTGCGTGCGCGTGTAAAGGTCGGGCAGTTGCGCCGGGTGAGATCGGGTGACGATGACCGGCCCGAAGTCTACCTGAAGATCGGACAGCACCGGCTGGCTCACTTTGGAAAAGAAGGTGGAGAGCGTCGTCGCAAGCTGCGAGTAGTCTGTGATGTCGAGACTCGCGCCGCGATTTTCGGCCGCGAGCTTTTCGAGCAGCAGCCGGTTCAGGTCAACGCCTACGCCGAACGTAAACAGGCGAACGCGCGTCTTATTAGCGGCGCGCACGTTCGCTGCTATCTGGTCGGTGTACCTGACGCTTTCGGTCGGGTGGCCGTCGGTGATGAAGACGAGGTTTTGCGCGCGCGCCCCGGCCTCGAACATCTGCATCGCGGCTATAAGAGAGTCATTTATGTTGGTCGCGCCTTCCGCCTTCAGGTTGTCGATGAAATCGCGCGCGCGCGCGATGTTCAGCGGGCTCACGTCGAGCAGTTGCGGCGACATACTAATTATGCCGCTGGAGAACGCGATGATGTTGAAGCGGTCGTTTTCGTTAAGCGTCCGAGTGATGCCAAACCTGAGCGCCTCTTTCGCCTGGCTGAGCTTTTCGCCCACCATCGACCCCGAAACGTCAACGACAAATATCGTGTTTTTGGCCGAAATACGCTCTTTTTTGAATTCTACTTTGGGCGAGAGCATCAACAGGAAGTACCCGTCTTCGCCTTCGCGCCGGTGTGTGATAAGCGTGGCGTTTATCTCTTCGTCCGAGAGCGTATAGACAAGCTGAAAGTTTTCGGCGTCTCCTCCGCCCATTGTCGTTATTTTGCACCTGGCGCGCCGGTCGCCATCCATCTCGATTTCGAGCGGGTGAGTCGGCGAGAAGACGTTTGTGATCGCGACGGCAGAGCTGAGCGATACTTCGATATCGACCCGATCAACCGGCACTTTAAGTTTCTTGTAGCCGCGCCCGAGCGGGTAGTCGAAGCTCACGACCCCGTTCTTGTCGGGCAGCACTTGCGAATAGATAATCTCTACGCGCTTTTCAGACCGCGCGGGTATCGGATAGACGCGCGATTGAAACCAGCCGCGGCGGGTCATCTCAAGTATCGCGGGGTCTTCGCCCTGCGAGACGGCCGCGTCGTATTGCGCGCGGGCTTCCTCCTTATCTTTCACACGGCCCACGCGCCGTTCGTCCCCGTCATAGATTGCGAATTCAAGAAGCGTAGCGCCTTCCGGGACCGGGAAATAGTATGTGCCTTCGAGCTGTTCGTCCGTGTCGTTGCGGAAGCGATGCTCGACAGTGACGGTCGCGACCTGTCCCTCTATTCGCGCTTTTATGTTGATCTGGGCAACGGGCAAAGCGGATGGAAGCGGGCTTTTATCGGCGGACGACTGCGATGCGGCATCAAGCGGTTTTCCCTGTTCGTTCTTCTGGGTCCGCGCCGGGCGGCTCGGAGTAATCAGGCCCTGTGATAAAGCGTCGGTTGATAGAAGCAAGAAGGCCGCGAGCGCGAAGGCGAGTCTCAGGCGCATAGCTCTCCTCCATTCGGATTCGTTGCGCTAACTGTCTCGTCGTACGTTAATCAGAATGGCGTTTCGACGGCTGTCTTGCATACAAAATATCGTAGATTATTTTGGCGCCACACCATACTTGCGGAGTATTTCGATGGTGCGATCTATGGGCAGCGCCTCTACCGTGCGACCGCGCCCGGTCATGGTCGTCGCCCGCAGCATAGAATTGTATATGGCCTCTTCGGTCGCCTCTATCGCGGCAAGAAAGAGCGGCGACATGGCGTCGTTTGGCAGACTCTTTATTTCGCGCGGCGCATACTGGCCGCCGGCCTGGGCCGCTCTGATTCTCAATTCCGGCGCGGTCGAAAAGGCAACCGCATAATCTCCGCTCCCGTTCGTAGCGGCCGCGCCGGTTCGCGCAAGCCCCATAATCGCGCGCGCGGCCATCCGTTTCAGGTTCCGCGCATCAATCGGCGCATCCGTCGCCACTACGATGATCACCGACCCATCGGCAAGATGACGGTCGCTTTCCTGAAGGCGGGCGCGCCCCTGCCGCCGCGGGGCCGATTCAAGCTCCTGGCGCAGGTAGTATCGGCCAAGCTCTTTTCCGACGGGCGCGCCCGCAATCGAAAGCACGCCGCCGAAATTCGTCTGCACTATCACGCCCACCGTGTAGCCGCCGAGCGTCGCGGGCAGCTTTCTCGACGCGGTGCCGATTCCGCCTTTAAAACCGAATGCGATGGTGCCTGTCCCCGCGCCGACCGCGCCCTCTTCGACCGCGCCGCCTTTCGCGGATCGGATGGCGGCGAAAACATCTTCGCGCGTAATGTGCCGCCCGCGTATGTCGTTGAGGAATCCGTCGTTTGTTTCCGCGACGAGCGGATTTATCGATTGCACGTCTTCATTGCCCGGCAGCCCGAGCATGTGATCGATGAGGTAATCGGCGACACGCGGGACGGCGAGCGTCGAGGTGAGAAGTATGGGCGTTTCGATCTCTCCGAGTTCCTCGACCTGTGTGGAGCCTGCCAGTTTGCCGAACCCGTTGCCGACGAAGATTGCGCCCGGCACCTTCTCGCGGAAGAGATTTCCGCCGTGCGGCAGGATGGCCGTGACGCCGGTGCGAATGTTATCGCCCTTTATGATGGTCGTATGACCGATCTGCACGCCGGGCACGTCGGTTATGGCGTTGAGCGAGCCGACGGGAAGCACGCCTACAGTTATGCCAATGTCGCGAGCGCGCGGCCTGTCGTTTTTCTGCATAGCCAGCCCGTTAAAGAATATGAGAGTGATAAGAGATAGCAACAGCGCCTTCATTTTTAAGCGTAGCTCTCGATCCTTTCCCTGCAAATCTTTTTCGTAAGTCTCTGCAACTCTTTTACTCTCCCGGTCAGATACTCTAACTCTTTTTTGGTGATCTTGTACTTAGGATTATAGCGGGCGTCTATGTATGCCTTTCTGAGCAATTCAAAGAGTCGTTCTTCTTCCGGTGTTGTGCGCGGAAAGACCGGCAAGAACCGTGGGTCCAGATTGTTTACTTGCTTGCCCAGCTTGTCAATGTCGTGCTCTTTAGCTTTGTAGTGCGTAAAGACAAGCAGGATTGTCACGTAAAGCCTCTCTGTAGCCTGATGAAGCTCAAAAGCTGCTTTATTGTAGCTACGCCTCTTAAATCCATGTCCAGAATCAATCAAGAACTCATTTGCGCTCTTGAACCAGTATTTGAAATCGTCGCGAGCGGTCTGCTGCCGCTCTTGCGGACTTAGCTCGCGCTCTTCGGCCAACACGAACCTGTCAGAGTTATACAGCAGAACGCCTTCTTTCTTTATGTCGGTGAAGAAATACTGACCCGTCGAGATCGCCCTGTTCACCTCGTTTATGTTGTGTACTATCAGGGTCAGCCTCGTCCTGATCATGCTTCGCCGCCGGATCGTCGCTTCGATCTTGTACCACAGCCCGAGTTTGCGGACTAAGCCTTGATCTTTGACAATCAGCAGAATGTCGTAATCGCTCTTGTACTCGTAGGTGATGTGGCCTTCGACATAGACATCTTCTACCCAATCGCCGCGAGCATAGCTGCCGAACAGGATTACCATTTCCACGTCGGCGTTTTCTGTGATGATGGAGGTGATCTCCTTGAGTTCTTCTCGTTTATGCTTTGGAAGGTGAGAGAGGCTTTTCTTCATAACGTGTCGCGCTTACCTCGCGTCATCTCTTTTACCCTATTTTGGGTTAAAAAGATAAGCCGGCGTTGCGCAAAAAGTCTGTGTGAAGATTAGAAGTCGGGAGCCCCGGAGGGGCGCAATGTTTATAGAGGACTTCTCTGATAGACTCCGGAGCCCCGGAGGGGCGGAATGTTTATAGAACCGTGCTGAATATTATTCGGAGCTCCGTTAGGAGCGGGATGTTCACATTTCGCCCCTACGGGGCTCTGTTTGTTTATGCGATCTGTTTCTATAAACATTACCCTCTGGGGCTCCGAGCTATCAGCACGGTATCTTCTATAAACATCCTTATTCCTACGGGGCTCCGAAGATATCAGCACATTGTCTTGCATAAACGTCGCACCCTGTGGGGCTCTGAATTTTACAACCTCAGTCAGGCTTTTTGTGCAAAGCCCGATAAGCCTCTTTTTTATTGATTGTTTCTGCTATCTCACCTGCTCGCCATCCGGCCTTCGTATAACTTCCACCGGCCATACGGGAACGATCTTTTGCTGCTCGTCAAATTTCAGCCCCAATTTTTTTTGCCATTCGTCCAGCAAAGCGTTCGGGTCGCCCGGCATTGGTGGAGCATCAGCGCTATCAAACCGCAAAGTCTCAATTCTCAGTGAATCACCGGTTACATGTGAAACGACCTGCATGCGATTTCCAGAATCATCCAGAAAACGATAGGCTCCAGTTTGACTACCACTAAGCAAGCGACTGGCTCTAGGCGCGAAATTATCACCATCAGCGGATAACTGACTCACCCACAATGAAGTTAAAAATATTGCTGTTTTGCCATCAGGGCTGAAGGCGACGGCCCGAACCGAACCTCCATGCCTCAGCGGCTGGCCCACAGGCTGGCCTGTCTCAACATTCCACAGCCGCGCCGTTCTGTCATCACTTCCAGTGAGCACGGTCTTGCCGTCGGGGCTGAAGGCGACTCCGTTGACTCTGCCACTATGCCTAAATGTGAGAAGAAGGTTTTTATAATCTTCCCCGATAAGCAGGCTTACTTCGCTCCGGCGACTGTCTGTTGCCTGCACGGATAAAGCCTTGAGCCATGAAGAGCAATGCTTCATCTCTATTCCCCCGGGCCTCAGCCAGTCGGGCGCGACGGTCCCAGAACTCAGCCAGAAGCTCATCGGCTTTGCCTGCATAGCCGGGAATCCTGCGCAGCTTGAGATAAGCATCGTAAGCTACCTGATAGTCTTCGCTGGCCGTTCGCAGCACATTGATATATGGACGCGAAAGAAACGTCGTGTACCAGATCCCAAAGCCGAGCAACAGCACCATCACAGAAGCGATTGCGATACGCCGGTTCCAATCGCGGGGCATGGCCTTTTTGGCCCACTCGTCTGTAAAGACCCGCTCGTATATGCGATTGCGGACATGCAGCTCGCGATCTTTTGAAGGCGCTACAATACTCGAAAGTTTCAAAGCGGAATGCACAGGGGATAGCGGAGAATCAATGACCGCTTGCCCTCGATAAATGCGGCGATAGAGCTTTAGAAGCCCGCGGCTCAATTTCTTATTTTGAACCAGCCGGTCCCGCACAAAGTTGAGGTTCGAGTCTTCACGGTTAGCCTCCGGCGTCAGGAAGCGATCTTCTACCTTGCGGTCAATATCCGCGTCCGCGCATGACTCAAGTTTATCTTGCGTGATCGCCTGACAGAGTTTTTGCGTCAGGTATGGATGGCCGCCGGTCCAATAAAGAATACGCTGTAATGCTTGCTCACATTCCTCGTCATTTGCCCTGAGACCGGAAGCCAGCGGGCGGGCTTCCTCAAAAGTAAAATCGGTGAGCTCGATGCGGTGCCCGATATTGAACGGCGTCCGCCGGACATCTTTTATCAGGTCCGAGGGGCTGGCGACACCCAGAAGAACGAAGCCGAGGCGCTCGAATTCCGGCTCGGTCGCGCGGGCATTGTGGCATGCCCGAATGGCGGCGAAAAAATCGTCCGTGAAGGACAGACCAATAGTCGCGTCAATCTCGTCGATGAAGATGACAACCCGATCAGTGGTCTTGGCCAGCACAACATCGCTGAAAAATTCCGTGAGGCGCTGCAAGGCCGGCAGTTTTTCACGCGCTTGCCACCACTCTTTTAAGTTAGCTTCGATGCCGATCTCTCGGACAATGCGATGCGCGATTCCGTAGTACCATCTGTCCGCCGAACCGCTTATCTCCTCTGACCCGATCCGCGTCAGGTCTACGATGGCCGTGCAAATACCTTGCTCCCGCAGCCGCTCGGCGGTCCGGGCCATGAGGCTTGATTTGCCCATCTGACGAGGGGTGAGAACGTAGCAAAAGTCCCCGGCCATCGCTCGTTCATACAATTCCTGATCGGCCCGCCTTTCGACATAGCTCGGGGCGTCCGGCTTTAAGGTTCCGCCGACGACGTAGAACTCTTTATCTGTTTCGGCCGTGCTTCTCACAGGTGTTTTCTGAAATAGTCCGCGTAAAGTTGGCAACGCATCTGGACTGAGTTTCGCGTCTCGCCCCTGATCAGTCCTGATGCCTTCAGCCTCTGAAAATCCTCTTCGTCGTCGCACGCGCCATGGCGCAGAATATTACGCAGGGCATCTTTCAATCTTTTGTGTTTCTGCAAAGACCACAAAAGGCCGCGCAAATGATCGCCGAACGGTCCTACATCCTCTATAGCTACTCTCCGCAAATCCGACATAGACCATCTATTACTCGCGAGGGTGTAAAGCGCCAGGTTCACTAGAAAAGGATGTCCGCCTACCAGCCCCATCAAATCCCGAAGATCAGCTTCAGTTTTCAATACGCCGGCGCGTTTTGAATTCGCCTCACAAATCTGGTCGAAGATGAAGCTCCTTCGCAGCAAGCTGCGAGGTATCAAGAGAAGGAGAGGAAAAGGAGGCGCAGCAAGCTGCGCGGAATTGCCTGACCCTCCTCAGATTAAACAGACCTGAACCGTCGCGAACGGTATAGGGTTGTCAGGCGAGCGTTGCGTTCGATGCGACGTTACCGGGAGAGGCTTTCGGCAAGGGCTCGCAACAACGCCGCGCCGTCTCCGCGCCACGCGCTCCCGTGCATGCACGCGAGCGTTTGCGGCTCAAATGAGGCAAGTCTCTCCAGCATCTCTCCCGTGTTTTTTGTTTGCGCGTAATAATCCATCTTCTGACGGAATGCTTCGCTCGGCCCAAGTATATCCGACTCGGTGATCGCGGGATGTTTAGCGCCGCCTTGCGTGAACAGGTCGCCGCACAGCAGTGTCCGCGTGTGCTCTTCCATCATGTGGCCGCACTCCCACGCGTGCGGCAGATGCGGCGTGTCAGCCCACCGCACAGAATGTTTTCCGAGCGAAAGCGTCTCGCCGTCGGCCAGCGCGCGAGGCGGTCGGTCGGCAAGATCGTTTATCGAGACCATGGCGGCGACTCTGCCGCACAGGGGAGACGACTGCGGGGCGGCGGCGAGCCATTCGTTGAGTGACCCGCACTCATCCGCCTCGACGTGCGAAAAGGCGATGTGACGAAGCTGTTCGACAGGGATAACGTTCGAGACCGCCTCGCGAACAAGGGGGAACATTTTGCGCGGGCCCGTGTGAAAGATTAACGGCTCATCGTCAACGATGAGGTATTGATTGAACGAGAAGCCTCCGGGACCGCCTTCTATCGAAACAGGTGTGTTAATACGGTAAATGCCGTCCGCAATCTCTTCGATATTTGTTCCAGATTGTGTGTTCGTTATGATCATATACTTTCTCCCTATTCTCTCTACGGCCAGGCGGCGGCCGGGCGGCCGAGCCACACCCAGGCTATGTAATCAACCAACGGCGGCACGGCGCCGGCCTCTCGTACTCGCGCGTTGATCTGCCCGCGATGGTACATGCTATGCAATACCACCTGAAGCACCGTATTGCCAACCGTCGTATTCTCCGGCGGCCGGCCGAGCTGCGCCTCTATCATGTCGGCCCAGGGCATAATCATCGTGTCCGACAGCTTATCGTCGGTCAAGTTTTCGAGATGCGCGAAAATCTCGCCGTAGTACTCGCGAGCCCACCCGATTAGCGATTGCGGATCTTCGAACTGCGGGAAGGGGGTATCGCGCGGCACGCCTCGCCAGATGCGCAAAAACGCCCATTGAACCATGTGCAGGTGATAGAGATATTCTCGCGCCTTCGGGTCGCTCTGCGCGCTCTCTGACGCGAGCACCGCGGTCCATACGGCCGCGTCGGCCCATTCCATATGGCGGTAAAGATCTCTCAGAGTATTTATATCCTTCATGAAAAGATTCCTTTTTTATCCCGCCCGCGCTCCGTTTGGAACCGGTCGCTCTGGGACCGCCAGCGCGGGCACGAGCCCGTCGGCATACCCTATGTCAAACAGCATCCCTTCCGAGACTTCTCCGGCCATCTTTCTGGGTTCCAGGTTCACGACGAAAAGCGCCTGCATCCCTTCGATCTCTTTGATCTGTTCGCGCTCCTGTTTCATTCCGGCAAGTATGGTTCTTTTGTGGTCGCCGAAATCGACAGTGAGCTTGACCAGCTTTTTTGATCCCTTCACCTCTTCCACCAGCTCGATTGTCCCGACGCGGACGTCAATCTGATTCAGCACGTCGACGGAAGTGATCGGCTTGATCGGCGCGGGCTCAATTGGCTTTGTCATGATAGACAATATATTAGCATCACGGCTGCTTCTTACCATCTCGTGATGCTTCCTCTGCCCGCTGCCGCTCCACCTCGTTTTCGATCTCGCGTTCGAGCGCGTCTAAGCGGCTCTCCATCTCGCTGAGCTTAACCTGCTCGGCGCGCAACTGTACGGCTAGCTGCTGTTCGCGCTCGCGCTGCCGCTCAAGCAACGCTTTGTATCGATCAGCCGCGCTCTTCATATCCTTATGCTCTAACTCTAACTGGGCGCGTTTAACCGCATCAGTCTCCTGTTGGATCATGCTCTCCATTATTTTGGCCTGCTCAATAGTACGAGGTATAGTTCCCTCGGTCTTCTCCATCATTTCGCGGGCTTCCTCAAGCAAGCGCGTCAAGCGCACCACCTGCTCGTTATGGGCTCGCATACGCTCCAGTATTATCTGGCTGCGATAAGTATTCATGCCCGTTCGTTGAAGCGTCTTGCGAAGAAGGGTGACTTCATTGAGCAACATTTTTAGAGTCTGGTTATCGTCCGATTGTTTTGCGGCTTGTCCCAGTGATTCGTTCACGGATACGAAGCACAAAAAAAGTGTGGCTAACAGGGAGAGTAAAGCGGTCTTTCTAATAGTCATATATCTCCTCCGGGTGAAGGCATGGTGGTCGCGTCGTAGTGAGGCAACCGGTTCCCCCGCCCATCAGCCAGTACGAAGCAATTTCTTTAGACGTTCACGGGAGATTCATGGCAGGTGTTCCGGATCATCCATAGCTGTTTGCGAAATAGTAAAGCTTATGGAGTGCGGTGAGCAGTCACCGCTTTGTTAAGAGCCGACTTGTCGGCTCAATATATTGATTAGCAGAGAGGTCGCGGTGACAAGTCACCGCTTCAAAAAGCTGCGACAAGTCGCAGCACTCCAAACCGGTTATCACTCATTCGCTACCGGCTATAAATCCTTATGATCTTCAAAAGCCTGTATGAGGCGCTTCGGGGCCTGTAGCCGCCACGATTGCTCAAGCAGGTCCCCCAGCACATCCCGGCTGACCCCGGAGAGCCGGACGAACATCATGGGATGGCAGCGATAAAAGTCCGTCACGTAGAAAGTGTCCGGCTCGGCGTTCAATAGTATGTCGCGCTTGAGATAGTCGATCTTGATGAGAAGCGACTCGCCGTCCTTGCTCAGCCATGCTATCGGCTTCCCCCTAACTCGAAACACCGGGCTGTGGTCGGATACCTCCTCTTGCACTTCGGGAAGCGCGAGAGCAAGCTGGCGCACGGTTTCAAGATTGACCGGCGCGGTTTTATGAGCCCGTTTTTGTGATCTCTTTTCAGGTCGCGCCATTCGTTTACCTCTGATGGGTCCGGCGATACTCATCGAGCGCCTTCTTCTTTTCTCGCCCCACTTCTTCAAGCCTTTCCAGCCACATCTGTCTGAAAGGCATTAGCGCGTCACGCAAAGCCTCGGCGACCGCCAGGTTGCGGAACCATTTCCTGTCGGCAGGCACTATAAACCAGGGCGCATGTTTTGTGCTGCATCGGTTGAGCGCATCTTCGTAAGCCGCGGTGTAGTCGTCCCAGTACTCGCGCTCTTTCCAATCGCCGACCGACAGCTTCCATGATTTTATCGTGTCCTCTTCGCGTTTCAGGAGTCGCTCTTCCTGCTCCTCTTTGCTGATGTGGAGGTAGAACTTGAGAATGATCGTGGACGAATCCGCCAGCAACCGTTCAAAAGCATTGATGTGGTCATAACGCGGGCGATATACCTCTTCCGGCACAAGCTTATGAACTCGCACCACCAGCACGTCCTCATAATGCGAGCGGTTGAATATTTTTATCTCTCCCGCCGGGGGAGTTTGGCTGTGTACGCGCCAGAGGAAATCGTGAGCGAGCTCTTCTTCCGTAGGGACTTTAAACGAGGCTACCGAGCAGCTCTGCGAGTTTAACGGCCCCGTTACGTTCCGGATCGTGCCGTCCTTGCCGCTGGTATCGCGCCCCTGCAGGATGAGGAGCACGCTGTGTGACCGGGCCGCGTAAAGTAGCTCCTGCAATTCGACCAGCTCTTCGATGATCTTCGCGGTCCTATGCTCAGCCGTCTTACGCTCAAGTCCCGCATCCTCTCCCGGGTCAAAATCCTCCAGCTTGATCCGGCGTTCTCCCTCCAGGCGATGTGCGTAGCCCATGGTGCTCTCCTTAAGAAAATGAATTAGATTATAGTACTACAGTTGTATATGCGGTGAAACCGGGCTGGATGTTGGTGTTTCAACAGGTGGATCAAGTAGATGAATATCCTAAAGCTCTCCGAAACAGTTTTTAGTAATAGAAATTACCTTATTTGCTTGACTCAGAAGAAGACTGTTTGTAAGATTGCCGCACTCAAGCAGGGCGGTGCTTATTTCAGAATGATACTTAAACGGCGAGCATATTAGATTCAATGATTCAGGTAGTAATCACAGAAAAGTAGTAATGAAAGCTCGTTAAAAGAGCTTGCGCCGAGCCATTCAACCCCTTCTTGCCGAAACATAAAAGCGATAGCCGACTCCTGAGAATCGGCTGTCAATAATGACCTGGCCGCAATATGTTGCGCCCTGTTTCAGGGCGTTTGTGTCTGCCTGGCACCACGCAGCAGCCGGGTAGTCAATGTCCCAACTCTATTCAATTAAAGGAGGAAAACTATGCCAGTAGAAAGCACCGCTAAACGTGTCTTCAAGTCGAAGAGCGTGTTTGTCGCACTCGCTCTATTGTTACTCCTCGCCTGTACCATCTCTGTCTCTCGTGCTCATCAGCTACCCACTCCCCCGATAAGCAGCCTGATATGCCTGATTTGCTTAACCTTCCCGGTAGATTGCTTGCCGAAGGCTCCAACACTTCCCCCGTCGGCACTCTTCGAGCCGTCAGATACAGGCTCGAAGAGCTCTCCCTGAATGTGCCGGTTAAGGTAGACATCCGCGGAAGGAACGTAGAAGTGGACAAGGCCTGGCGGCTTAACGATTATCGGCGGCCCTTTCACAGTCCGCGCACTCCCTCCCGTATCTGGATTGACGAGGTAGCGCTCGGAGTCGGGCAGGAGAGCGAGCAACTGGACCGGATCAGTGTTGTCACCTTCGACCGCTCGGCATTGCGCGAAGGCGCGACAATTTCACTGTCTTATGGGACCAGCTTTGAAGACCGCACAGAGTTGCCTGAGAAGCTAAGCCCTGGGTGGAATCAGGTAAAGGAGGAAGGTGATGAAGAAACTACCAGGATACAAATTAGCTGTGTATTGGCATCGGTGGTGTTGCTCAATGCGAGCCTAATAGAGGTTGCCAGAGCCCAGACGCCGGACCCTGGGATACCGGGGTCGCTTGCCGTCACCGGCGAGGAATATAACTTATGGCAATACTGCATTTACTCCGACAGGCTTTCCTGGCTCAGGTCGAGCTGCTGGCGTCGGTGCACTATCCGACGGGGCTGACGGGCGGACCCTATCCGCTGATAGTATTTCTGCATGGACGCTATGCGACATGCTTCAGCGGCAACCGTGTCGCGTTAGAATGGCCCTGCAAAGGACGTAATGCAACCTATCCCCAGCTACACGGGGTACGACTACATCTCTCAAGATACTGGCCAGCCACGGCTATATTGTCGTGTCGATCAGCGCCAACGGAATCAGCGCGAAGGATAATCAAGTAACTGACCTCGGCATGCAGGCGCGCGCTGAGTTGATACAGAGGCACCTTGATGAGTGGAACACATTCAACACTACTGGCGCGGCGCCGTTTGGGATAAAGTTCGTGGGCAAAGTTAACATGACCAGGATAGGCACTATGGGCCATTCCCGCGGCGGGGAAGGAGTGATCAGACATTCAGTATTCAACGCCGCACAGGGTTCGCCTTACGGCATTAAAGCCATCTTCCCTCTCGCGCCTGTCGATTTCAATCGACCCGTGGTGAATAAAATGCAGCGCTGTCTGTCCTGCTGCCTTACTGCGATGGGGACGTGAACGACCTTCAAGGCGTGCACTTCTTCGATGATGCTCGCTACAACGTGCCGGGCTACACGGCCCCCAAGCATACGATCCTGGTGATGGGCGCCAATCACAATTTTTATAACACCGTGTGGACTCCGGGATTATTCCCGGCGGGCACGGCGGATGATTGGATGGCTTTTACTTCTGGAGGGAGCACGGACCCGCATTGCGGCACCGGTACTGGTAACCAGCGCCTGACCAGCGCGCAACAGCGTGGCACCGGACTGGCTTATATCACGGGATTCTTCCGGACCTATGTCGGCGGTGAGTCGCAGTTCTTACCCCAGATGGCTGGCGACGCCCCGCCGCCGCCGTCCGCCGCCACAAATAATCTTTTTGTCTCTTACCACGCGCCAGATGACCCGAGCCTGCGCCGCGATATAAACAGATTGCTGACCGCAACTAACCTGACTACAAATACGTTAGGCGGAGCGACGTCGCAAATCGGGATGACGCCACACGACCTGTGCGGCGGAGAGTCCCCGCAGCGACACATTGCCTGGCTTCGACCCAATCGACGGCGAGACAGCCACACACGACACCAGCGCGCGGTCCTCAAAACGAGGGCTGAGCCAGCTGCGCAGCGGGTGGAATGCTTTTACGGCCCAGTACCAGAATGACCTTCCGATAGGGTCCCGAAACGTGAGCGGATTTGAAGCCCTGCAATTCCGCGTAAGCGTGAATTTCAGCGACGCGCGCAATGCCGCAAACCTGGCCGAAAACCTCAGCGTGGTGCTTACGGATGGGAATGGCGTCACGTCTTCCGTTCGGGTGAGTGATGTGTCCCAGGCCCTGTATTTTCCGCTGGGGTCAGTTGGCCCGGTCCCGAAGATCCTTTTGAATACCGTGCGCTGCCTTTGTCTGAGTTCACGGGGGTGAATCTGACAGACATCAGATCGATTCAATTCAGATTCGATCAGACTCTACAGGGCGCACTCCTGGTTACTGATCTTGCTTTTGCATCCAAGCCTACGAGCCTCGCGCCATAACTGTAGGTCATAAATAAGCCAGGCGGGGTGCCGTTTCAAAGCATTCGGCACCCCGTATTTGAAATCCGCCTAGTGAGTTGATCCGCTCGGCGAGGGGGTTGCAGATTGGTCTGAGCTGCTAAAGCAAAGTGTTCGGCAGAGATGTCCGCGGTCCCGCGCACTTCACGGTGCTATAAGGCCATTTTCTAACGCCTCAGTTTACCGGGCACCAGATATTTTCAGTTTGATGGGCAGTGCTTCTTCGAGCTTAGTGAACTTGCGTTCAAGGACGGTTTCAATTTTATGTACCGCTCGACACGCCAGATCGCGGTCGAAAATTACTAGTGATTTTTCCCCACTCCTGGTTTATCATCCTCCTGCTGTCGTTTCAACGCGCCGGGTTACGGGTTGATTCAGCCGGTCCTCTGGCCCGCCCTCAAATGTTCGCTCCCACCCTTACATCACCTTTATTAATACCACGCCGGGAGGCGCGATGCTTCAATACAACCTGGACGAACGGACACAGTCTAGCTCGTCGCCGAGGGGATACTTACTCAAGAGCAACTGACCAAGGCAAGAAACATACGGGATTATGTCGGCACGCAGAAATCGCTGGGCGAAGTGCTGCTTGAAATGAATTACGTCAGCGCCCCCCGCCTCGCGGACTTCCTCAAACGCCGCTGGGGCCAGATGAGCCTCAGCGATATACTGATCGGACGACGTCTGGTCACCGAGCACGACGTTATGGCTGCCCGTGAAATACAGCGCAGGTCGGGCGCGCCGGCGAAGCGTATAGGTGAGGTCCTGGTCGACATGGGCATCATCGAGGAGCGCCATGTCGTAGAAGCGCTCTCCGAAAAGTTCGGAATGAAGATGCTCGATCCCGATATCACCGAAATAGACGGGGAGCTTGTTCGAAAAGTATCGCTCAAGTACCTGCGCCGCCAGATAGCGCTGCCCATAAGAGTTGTAGAACGGACAGTTGTTGCTGCTGGTTGCCGATCCGACCAATCACTGCATTCATCGAAGAGATCGCCCGCATGTTCAACTGCGGTGTGCAACTCGGGCTCGCCTCCAGCACCTTGATCGGGCAGAAGCTCGACATGGCCGATGCCTTGCTGCAGAGCAGGGAGGCCGGAATTGCCGACTACCAAAAGGTCAAGTACCACACGATCGACCAACCACAGACCCGCGGCGAAGACAAAGTCATACAGATGGTCGATCAGTTGATCCGATCCGCAATCGACGAAGGCGCCTCGGATGTGCACATCGAGCCGATGGCCAACAAGCTGCGCGTGCGCTACCGGCTGGACGGCGTGCTCGTCCACAAGATGGACATGCCGCGCGATTACACGCCTCGAATGATCTCTCGAATAAAGATTCTGGCCGACGCCGACGTCGCCGAACGACGCAAGCACCAGGACGGACGCATCTTCGTCAAAACAGACAAGCAGGAAATCGACATTCGCGTCTCGTTCTACGCAACCGTGTTCGGCGAAAACGTCGTCCTGAGAATTCTGAACAAGGCGTCGCTGATCGGGCTGCTGGAACTCGGGCTTCGCTCCCAACATACTCCGACTGTATTCGGAGGATGTGCTCGGAGCGCCTTCCGGAATCACCCTCATCACCGGACCGACCGGTTCGGGCAAGACCACCACGTTTTATAGTTCCGTCGATCACTGCAACGACCCGACGGTGAAGATCATCACCTGCGAAGACCCGGTCGAATACGTCATCGACGGGATATCACAATGCTCGATCAACGAGAAGATCGGCCTGACATTCAATGAAACACTGAAATCCATAGTTCGGCAGGATCCGGACATCATCGTCATAGGCGAGATCCGCGACAGGTTCTCAGCTGACGTTGCAGTCGAGTCGGCGCTGACCGGACACAAGGTGTTCGCCACCTTTCATACGGAGGATTCCGTCGGCGCGTTGATCCGATTGATCAATATGGAGATCGAGACCTCTCTGATCGCCTCGACGATCGGGGCAGTGCTGGCCCAGCGGCTCGTCCGAAAGGTCTGCACGCAACTGCCAAATGGAATACGAGCCCGAAGATCGGGTGCTCCGCAGGTTCGGCCTGTCCCGAGAAGAAACGAAGCAGTTCACGCTTTGGCGCGGGAAAGGGTTGTTTGGCATGTAACTTCACCGGCTATCGCGGGCAGGCTCGGGCTTGTACGAATTGCTTGTGCCGAATGCCGAGATACGGGATGCCATACTGTCGAAGCGAACAATGCAGGAGATCCGGCAGATGAGTCTGGATTCGTGCGATTTGTGCACGATGCAGGAGGACGGGATGGTAAAGGCGCTTCGCGGGAATTACAACGCTGGAAGAAGTGTTGGAGAACGCGCCGCGCAGTTTTCCACCGCCGCCCGCTCGACGTGCTGCTCAACATCGTCGGGTGACATAACCCGGTTTCTATCTTAAATGCCGGGGCAAAGTTATTGCCGCTTGCCCCGGCCCGTACCCGCCGAGGCAGGTCTTGACACTTAAAAGAATTAACTATACAAATGCGATGGCTCCGCCCTATAAAGTTCTTTCGTAAGCCCGAACACAACATTTTTTGAATTATCGCACCGGAATTTTTATTCTTTGCGGAGAAGGCTCGTATAGAATACGAAAGGAGCATCAAGGATGCCGCCTTCAATATCGATGAGACATTGCTCGCGACGGGCAGCGAGGTCCGCTACAGCCCTGATTCGTCGTTATTTATGACTAAGCAAGAACAGACGAGCGCGCTTGAGATTTGGAATATGGCAATCAAATCATCTATCATCGCTTGCCTGCCAGCAGCTTACAAGGCAACTGCGCGCGGACGAGTGGAAGAGGTAACATGGGCGATGAGCCTTATAGAAAGATTTGCCCGAATTTGCCATAGCACCTTGTTGTACGGAGGCCAAATGCAAGTACAGAATCCGTTCATAACCGCCAACCGTAATGCTGGAGATAAAGACACGGCAGTATTCTTCATTCACGGCTTTACGGGCGACGGCATTGATACGTGGGACGGCTTTATCCCGAAGGATCACCGATGACCCGGCATTGAACAATCACATCTTTTTCTTTTGGGATTACCCTAGCGACCTGAAGCTGAGCGAGCTTGTAATGAAGTATTTCTGGGAGGGCACGCCCGGCATCGTGACCCTGCGGACAGGGCCTCAGAACCCTGCTCGACAATTGCACCGAAGAGTATATGGGCGACTACAAGAAGCTCATTCTTATCGGCCACAGTATGGGCGGGCTCGTCATCCAGGCTTTTATAATTGAAGAGTTATTAAACGGCAGGAGAAAACACCTGGACCGGCTGACCGAGGTGCTCTTGTACGGCACGCCAAGTGCAGGTCTCGAAAAGGCATACTGGGGCAGGTTCTTCAAGGAGCAGCTTGCTGACATGAGCGAGCATGGCGATTTCATAAAGGAATTGAGGAGACGGTGGAAAGAGCTTATCGATGACAAACGGGCCGACCAGGACCGCGCCGCTTGTTTTCGGCTCACGCTCGTCGCGGGGATGAAGGACAAGTTCGTCCCTCAGGAAAGCTCGCTCAACCTGTTTCCGTTCGACGAAAAAGAGATCGGGCGGGCAATCATACGCAGATGGTGAAGCCCGCCGAAGTGGGAGCGCTGCGATATTCGATATTGAGGAAGCGATGCTGCGGCTCGCGCTTACGTCCGAAGAGCGCAGGCTTATTGTCGGCGAAAGCGAAAAATCTTTAAGCGTGATTAGCGCCATACAGGCCGCGGCGAGAATAGGCGACGTCGAGTTGCTCAAGAAACAGGGCGAAGAGTCTGGGTGAAGAGTTCGCTCATGCCTTTAGCTGACCGCGCGCTGGGGCTCGCGCTGCTCGACCACGCGCAGTATGACCTGTCGGCCGCGCTCTTAAAAAGGTACTTGGATTTCACGATGCCCGATTCCGCTGAGCGCCCGTTCCAGACGGACGCACAGGCCAAACAACAACTGGCCATAGCCCTTTCCGGCGCGGACGAGATCGCCGGCGCGGTTGCGTTGCTCGATAGTCTCGACCCGCAGGTAAAGAATGACCCCGAAACGAAGGGGATACTGGCGGGGCGATTCAAACGGCAATGGAGAAAGAGTCGAAAGATACCTATTGGGTACAGGGCCTATCGCATCTACGTGAGGGACTAGACATCGCCAGGGACGACAAGAACTGGAATCAGGTCTTCTACAACGGGATAAACGCGGCCTTCATGAGCTTTGCGATGGGTGAGAGCGATTACGCCAAATACGCCAACGAAGTCTTAGAGGCTACGCGAGCTGGACAAGGACGAAGGCCTGGAGGATTTAGCCTACTGGGCCGAGGCGAGTCGTGCGGAGGCATACCTGCTGCTTCCGCCGGTATGATGAAGCGGCTGAAGCATACCGGTACGCAGTAACAAAAGAACCCGAGCCGCAGGTACTGGGGAGCGAGCCTCGGAGCAGGCCCCACTCTCACACCCTGGAGCTTCAAGGCAACCCCCCGGAGGCCAGCCGACTTATCGAGCGCTCAACAGAATAACGGCAGGGACGTGAGGCGGCCGCGCCGACCCTCCGGCTCAGGAGAAGAATATGGTTCGACCTCTATTTTTTGCTTATGCCATTTGGCAGAAAGCCCGACGGGTCGGGCGGCACCGTTGACTTCGACCTTATTTATAGTCGGGTGATCGCGCCGGCCATGAGCAAAGCCGACCTCGACCCGATTCGCGCCGACGAAGAGCAGGCCGGCGGCATTATTCATAAACCCATGTACGAGCGGCTTATACTGTGCGAATACGCTGTGGCCGATCTGACGACCGCCAACGCAAACGTCTTTTACGAGCTGGGCGTGCGCCACGCGGCCCGGCCGCACAGCACCGTCATGATATTCTGCGGATGGCGCTCGCCTGTGTTTTGTACTGATGCCCTTCGGCAGAAAGCCCGACGGGGCGGGCGGCACCGTCAACTTCGACCTTATTTACAGCCGGGTGATCGCGCCTGCCATCACCAAAGCCGAGCTCGACCCGATTCGCGCCGACGAAGAGCAGGCCGGCGGCATGAATACATAAACCCATGTACGAGCGGCTTATACTGTGCGAATACGCCGTGGCCGATCTGACGACCGCCAACGCAAACGTCTTTTACGAGCTGGGCGTGCGCCACGCGGTCCGGCCGCACAGCACCGTCATGATATTCGCGGAAGGCGGGCGGCTCCCGTTCGATGTCGCGCCGCTGCGCGCCCTGCCCTACGGCCTCAATAGCGACGGGGCGCCGACCGACCCGGACGCCGCGCGCGACGCGATTGCTCAGCGGCTGTCGGAGACAAAAAAGGCCGTGGCCGAGGGCGGCGGCAATGACAGCCCGATTTATCAACTGGTCGAGAATTTCCCCGATATTGATCACACAAAAACCGATGTCTTCCGCGAGCGCGTATCTTATTCCCTCGGCCTGAAGAATCGAATCGCCGACGCAAGAGAGCAAGGCGTCGAAGCGTTGCGCGCGGTGGAGGATGACCTCGGCCCGCTCAGTGATGTCGAATCGGGCGTGGTGATAGATCTCTTGTTGTCATACCGGGCGGTCAGAGCATGGCAGCAGATGATCGACCTTGTCGCCAGAATGCCGCGACCGCTCGCCGAAACCGTCATGGTGCAGGAGCAGCTCGGCTTTGCGCTCAACCGCGCGGGCGAGGGCGAAAAGGCAGAGAAGGTGCTCGTCGAGCTGATTAAACGACGCGGCCCGAGCAGCGAGACCTGCGGGATACTCGGCCGCGTTTATAAAGACCGGTGGGAGAAGGCCGAAGAAAAGGGCGAGAAGGGCGATAGGAGCGAAAAGATCAAAGCCCGCGCGCTGCTCAAAAAGGCTATTGAAACATACCTGCGCGGGTTTGAGAGCGACTGGCGCGACGCTTATCCGGGCATCAACGCCGTCACGCTTATGGAGCTACAAGAACCGCCCGACCCGCGCCGGCTTCAAATCACCCCGGTCGTCACCTACGCGGTCGAGCGCAAAATAGCGTCGGCCGAGCCCGATTATTGGGACTACGCCACGCAGATCGAACTCGCGGTCCTGGCTAAAGACGAGCAGAAAGCTTTTGAAGCACTCGGCAACGCCCTCATAAACATAAGAGAAAAATGGGAGCCTGAGACTACGGTCAATACCCTGAAGAAAATCCGTAAAGCGAGAGCGGCCCGCCAGGAATCGGTCGAGTGGGCCGACGAGATAGAGACTGAGCTGGAGCGCAGGGCGAAATAAGACCGGCGGTCGCGGCCGCCCGGGCGACTCTTCGTCCGCGCATTCTTTTTCGAGCGATTGCCACAAGGAGGTATCGGTGATGGATGAGAATCAAGCCACAATCGAGCAGGATCAGGATATAAAGCGCGCCAGAGAGATAATACTCGGCAGCGACGTAAGCGCCAAGGAAGCGCTCGCTTTATCGACGCGGCTTCAAGCGGCGAACTCTTTCGGTTACGCCGCGCGCGTGCTCGCCCGCGCGCGCAACTCAAAGGAGGCGATGCACGACGCCGCGCTAAGGATAAAGCTCGCGCAGCAGCAAGCGGTGTTCTACTTATAAAAACACTGAGATTCCCCTGGACGACGCGCTCGAAACGGCCATTGATATTCTCGAAGAGGTCGAAGATATCACCGCCACCCGCAACCAGGAGACGCTGGGCATCGCGGGCTCGATATTCAAAATAAGGTGGGAGGCGGAGAGCCAGAAACAGTACCTGGAGCGGTCTCTGGCGTTTTACCTTCGAGGCTATAAGGAGGGCGTCGAGAATGATCGCGGCTACACCGGCATAAACGCTGCGTTCGTGCTGGACCTGCTGGCCGATCAGGAAGAGACGGAAGCGAAAAAGTCGGGGACCGATTCCGACTTCGCGCGACAGCGCCGCAAGCTATCAAAGCAGATTCGCGAAGACATAGCCGATACCCTAAAAAAGATGGCAGGGGGGCCGGGCGGCGAAGCTCTGCTCACGGATTACTGGTTCGTCGTCACCGTGGCCGAGGCGCTGTTCGGGCTGACCAGGTACGAGGAGGCCCAGGACTGGCTATATCGCGCCGCCAACCTTAAGGGAGTCGCTCGCTGGCACTATCAGACGACGGCGTGCCAGCTTGCGCGGCTGGCCGGCTTGCTCCAGGACGAGCCGGGGCCACAGGACAAATTAGAGCAAACCGAAGCCTGGAAGGCGATCAGCGTCTTTTTGAAAGGAAACACCGCCGGGGTGCGCACCGCGTTTCTCGGTAAGGTCGGGCTCGCGCTGTCGGGCGGCGGGTTTCGCGCGTCGCTCTTCCACATAGGGGTGCTCGCGAGGCTCGCCGAACTCGACATGCTGCGCCACGTCGAGGTGCTGTCGTGCGTGTCGGGAGGCTCCATAATTGGCGCGCACTATTACCTGGAGATAAAAAAGCTGCTGACGGAAAAAGAGGACGGCGACATCACCCGCCAGGATTATATCGATCTGGTGGCGCGCGTGGCCGACGACTTCCTCGCGGGCGTCCAGCGCAATATCAGGACGCGGGTCGCGGCGGAGTTAGTCACAAACTTGAAGATGATCTTCATACCGGGCTACTCGCGGACCGAGCGCGTCGGCGAGTTGTACGAGCGGGAGATATTCTCGCGCGTTCAAGACGGCAACGGCGGGCAGCCCAGATGGATCAACGATCTCTTTGTCTATCCGAAGGGAGAGATCGCGGGCTTCCAGCCAAAGTACGACAACTGGCGGCGGGACGCAAAAGTGCCGATCCTGCTGCTGAACGCCACGCCGCTCAACACGGGACATAACTGGCAGTTTACCGCAAGCTGGATGGGCGAGCCGCCCGCGAAAGTCGATAGCGAGGTGGACCGCAATTACCGGCTGCGGCGGCTCTACTATGATGACGCGCCCGAGAATTATCGCCGGTTCAGGCTCGGCTACGCGGTGGCCGCCTCTTCGTGCGTCCCCGGACTATTCGAGCCGCTCGTGCTCGACGACCTCTACGAGAACGAAGATAAGCGCGACCAGAAGAAGGGGAAGATAAGCGTCAGGCTCGTCGATGGCGGCGTACACGATAACCAGGGGGTTTCGGGGCTGCTCGACCAGGGCTGCTCGGTAGTGCTTGTGAGCGACGCGAGCGGGCAGATGAGCGCGGTCGACGACCCGAGCGCGGGGTTGCTGGGGGTGCCGCTGCGCTCCAACAGCATTTTGATGGCGCGCGTGCGCGAGGCGCAGTTTCTCGATCTGGTGGCCCGCCGCCGCTCGTCGCTGCTGCGCGGACTGATGTTCATACATTTGAAGAAAGACCTGCCCGTCGAGCCCGTCGACTGGATCGGCTGCGAAGACCCGGACGATAACCGCGAAAACGACCGCTCGCCCATCACGCCCTACGGGGTGAGAAAAGATATTCAAGAAGAGCTGGCGGCCGTGCGCACGGACCTCGACTCTTTCTCCGACACCGAAGCCTACGCCTTGATGACGAGCGGCTATCGTATGACGGCCTATGAGTTCAACAGGCGCATCCAAAGCTTCCCGGTAGTCGATGCCCCGGGCCCGCGCTGGCGCTTTCTCGCGGTCGAAGAACCGATGAAGGACCGCGAAGGCAACGAGCAACAGTACGAAAACTTGAAACTGCTGCTGGGGGTCGCCCGCAGCAGCGCCTTCAAGATATGGCAGATATCGCGGCCGCTTCAGATTTCGGCCGTCGTGCTGGCCATTGCCGCGGTCGTGCTGCTCACCTGGGCGCTCTGGGAATACAGGGCTCTGACAATCTTGACCATCGGGGCGATAGGTATCTTCATAGCGACTTCGGTGGCCGTGGCCGTCTTCGGCAAGACGGTCGTGCGCGTGGTGAGGTTCCGCGAAACCTTAATGAAGATAGCCATAGGCATAGGCATGGCAATGTTCGGATGGATTGCCGCGCGCATTCACCTGTACATTTTCGACAAGTGGTTTTTGCGGCGGGGCCGGGTCGTGACCGCTGAGGCCGACCCGGTCGCGCGAAAGCCGGCTGGCACAGCCTCGGGTCAGAACAACTAGCCCGCTTCGTGCGCGCGGCTCACCGAGCCATCGAGCCACTCCCGGCGCAACCGCTCGATGGCTTGCTCTTTGAGCTTCGCCTCGACCTCTATCCACGGCGCGGTTCGGTACGAGGCGGGCATCTGGCTTATGAAGTCATGATGGTGCGGGTCGCTGAAACCCGTCCGCCCGTTCGATATGTGGACGAGCTGCCATTCGGGTTTGGGCCAGGTGGCGCGGGCCTCGGCAAGCATCTTCGCCTACGCTCTCGTGGTCGTAGCTGTCGAGCCGCTCTTTTATCACGTGGTGGTGCGCGTCGAAGACCATAGGAACACCGGTCTTCGAGCATACTTCGAGTATCTCCCTCGCGCCGTAGGCCCGCTCGTCGTTTTCGAGCGCGAGCCTTGAGCGGATCTCTTCGGGCAGCGTCTCGATCACTCGCACGAGCCGCTCGGCGCGGCCCGACTTACCCCCGTGCAACTGCATGGCGGCCCACGCGCTGCGCGGTTGACCTAGCAGGTCCATCGTGCGGGCATGCATGCGAAGAATCTTCAGGCTGTTTTCTATGACATGCTCGGAGTCCGAGCTAAGCACCACGAACTGGTCGGGGTGGAGCACGAGCCTTATACCGAGCGCGACGGCGCGCTCTCCGATCTGCCGCGCCTTTTCCGCGAATGCTTCGAGCGCGTGCTGCCCGACCGGCTCGTCGGCGAACGGCAGCAGCGCGGACGTTATCCTGTAAAGCGATAAACCCGACGCGCTCGCAAAAGCTGAGCGCCCCGTCCAGCCTCCGGAGGTTATCGGCGTAGATTTCCGTGAGGCGCTCGCGCTGCTCATCGATAGAGAATTGCAGCAGGCGCTTTCTGGTTATCGCGCGATAGCGCACTTCGTCCGAGGTGGTTATACATACCAGCCCTAAACGCGGCGTGATCTGAAGATTGCCGTGGTCGCTCACTTCCCTCTCCCGCAAACCCGTCTGTGGTCCACAGGATTAGTATAGCCACGGCGCGCCTGATCCGGAAAAGAGGTAGTGAAGGAATAATGCTGTTGATGAGATGATTTTGGAGTGCGGTGATAAGTCACCGCTTCAAAAAGCTGCGAGCGGTGTCGCACGCACTTCCATACTTGATCCTTGTGACTATCGGCGGCGGCGCGGGCTCTGTTTTTTGACCGATTTTACTTTTGATTTAGATTTGACGGTTACGGCTTTCGAGCGTTTGGAAATGCGAGAGCGGGTGACCTCTTTTGATTTGTAGCGGCCCACCTTGCCGGATTTGACGGAGGATTTCACCTTTACCGAGCTTTTCGCCTGGGCCGATTTTGGTATCTTGATCTTCTGCCCTTTCTTGAGCTGGCCGCGCGACGAAAGGCGGTTGGCCCGCGCAAGCTCGTCGAGCGATACACCGTACCTGCGAGCGAGGCTCGACATCGTATCGCCGCCGCGCACCTGGTGTGAAGCATACTGAGTTCGATAAGCCGGACGATAAGTCTGCGCGACCTCTTCGGCCGGGATTACTACCTTGCGCACGCGCTGATCTTCGGGCAGGTCCGCGAAGGCGATCTCGAACTGCTTCTTGTACCCTTTCGGCAGCTTTAAGCTGTATCGCTGCCCCGGCGGAGAAGATCCGCGCCGCAGCTCGGGGTTGAGGTCCTGAACAACTTCGAAAGGCACCTGCAAAAGATCGGCTACCACTTTGAGGTCGGTCTGCGATGGCAGGTCGTATGTATCATAATTCAGGGCCGGGTCGGGCGTGACGTTGAACCCGTATCGCTTCTGGTTCTTGCTGATGATCGTTATCGCAAGGATTATCGGCACATAATTGCGAGTCTCTGACGGGAGAAGCCCGCGGCGGTATAACTCCCAGAAATCTGCGTACCCGCATTTCGATATGGCGCCGGCGACGCGGTATTCGCCCGAATTGTACGCGGCCATCGCAAGCAGCCAGTCGCCGGCAAAGAATTCGTGCAGGAAGCGCAGGTAACGTGCCGCCGCGCGCGTAGACTTTTCCGGGTGCGAGCGGTCATCAATCCACTGCGTCTGCACAAGCCCGTAGCGGCTGCCCGTGCCGGGGATGAACTGCCATATGCCTTTTGCGGCGGCGCGCGAAAGCGCGTTCGGCTTCCAGACCGATTCGGCCTGCGCAAGCCATATGAGGTCGAGCGGGACGCGCTCCTCCTTGAAAATCTTCTCGGCCATGCCGCGGTAGCGGCCCGACCGCTGAAGCCCCGTCTCCATAGTCGAGCGCCCGCGCCCGGTCACAAAGAAATTGACGTATTGGAGTACGGGCGGAGCTACGGAAAAATCAAAATCGTACTTGCCGAATATCTTTATGCCGTCCGGGGTGACGGTCGCAAGCTCATCCTCTTTCACATCCGATATCTCGTCAATCGGCGCGGGCTCAAGCGGCTCCTGCGGGTCTTGCGCCATGCGCTTTTCGGCAGTCTTGACGGCCGGTTGGACCTCGACCTGGTGTATGCGGTCGACGAGCTTTTGATAAAAGGTCTTCATCCGTTCGTCGCGGCTGAGATCGATGCCAGATTCGAGGATGATATCGACCGCCTGGTCGAAGAGTTTGCGGGCGATGTCGGGCAGCCCCTTGCTCCAGGCTTCTTCGCCGCGATTGAAGGCTTCCTCGGCGCGCGTGATGATCGCTTGAGCATTCGAGGCGGGCTGTGAGCTGTTGCTGGGCCTGCTGGTCCTGAGCAAAGCTCTTTGCGGGTGAAATGAATCCGATGAGAGATATTGATAAAAACAACGTGACAACAATACGACCGACTTTACTCGTTAGCCTCATCCACCAAATCCTTTCGACCCAATCTGTTTTTGTAGTTTCCGTACGACTCAAGTGATCAGGCCCGGAGCCAACATCACCTGGGGCTTCGAGTCGCGTAAGAAAACAAGCCCGACACTGCCCTGCTAAGTGTGCTGGTTATATCACGCCAAATTCAACAGAGTCAATAATAGGCTTGGGCCGCAATAAAATTGAAACAAGTTTGAACGGCGCGCAAAGCTTGCGTCGCAAGATCGAGCGCGCAGGGTTCACATAGTGGCGGGAGAGAATGCTTACGTCTGAGCCTCGTACTTTGATTCTATGTAGTCATCGAGGATCTTTTTGAACTCCGCGACGATTGACGGACCCTGGAGCGTTACGAATTTGCTGCCATCGACATAGACGGGGGCGCGCGGCTCTTCGCCGGTGCCGGGGAGCGATATACCAATATTCGCGTGCTTGGATTCGCCCGGCCCGTTAACGACGCAGCCCATTACCGCGACCTTCAGTTCTTCGACGCCGACGAACCGCTCGCGCCACGCGGGCATCTGCTCGCGTATGTGATTCTGTATATCTTCGGCCATCTCCTGGAAGAGCGTGCTTGTAGTGCGACCGCACCCCGGACACGCGGTCACGAGCGGCATGAAGGAGCGCAACCCGATTGTCTGGAGGATTTGCTGGGCGACCGTGACCTCTTCGGTCCTGTCGCCGCCGGGCCTGGGGGTGAGCGACACGCGGATGGTGTCGCCGATTCCTTGCTGCAACAGGACAGACATCGCGGCCGTCGAAGCGACTATGCCCTTCGACCCCATGCCCGCTTCCGTCAGCCCGAGGTGCAGCGGATAATCGCAGCGCGCCGCGAGGTCCGCGTATATCGCGATCAAGTCCTGTACCTCGGAGACCTTCGCGCTCAGTATGATGTGATCGTGGCCGAGCCCGTAGGTTTCGGCAAGCTCGGCCGATTCCAGCGCGCTCAGCACCACGGCCTCTCGCATGACCCAGCGCGCGTCCTTCGGGGCGGGGCGCGAGGCGTTCTCGTCCATCAGCCTCGTCAGCAGCGCCTGGTCGAGCGACCCCCAGTTGACGCCGATTCTTACCGGCTTATCGTTTTCGACGGCGACCTCTATCATCGATTGAAAGTTCTTGTCGTGATGGCGGCCGGGGCCGACGTTGCCGGGGTTGATGCGGTATTTCGCGAGCGCGCGGGCGCACAGAGGGTACTCCTTCAAGAGTATGTGCCCGTTATAGTGAAAGTCGCCGATGATCGGCACGCTGTGGCCGCGCTCGCCGAGCCGCTCTACGATGTGCGGGACCGCCTCGGCGGCCTGGCGCGTGTTGACCGTGATCCGCACAAGCTCGGAACCCGCCAGGGCCAACTGTTCGATCTGTCGGGCGGTCCCCTCTATATCTACCGTGTCGGTGTTGGTCATCGACTGGACGACTATCGGGCTCGCGCCCCCGACGCTGACGCCGCCCACGTTGACCCTGACCGATTCCCTTCTATTTATTTCCGGCAAACAACACGCTCCTTTGCATCTCTGTCCTAGATGAGAATTCTAGCCTCCGCCAGGGAGAGTAGCAACTTTCGCCAGCCGCAAATGTCCGCTTGCGCCACGGCGCGCGAGGGTTTATCTTTGCCGGGTTTGGGAAAAAGGTATAAAGAGTATGAAAGACAGACTGGACGAGCTTGAGAGAGCAAAAAACAGCGTGAGCGCAAAAGCGCCATATGAAGTGTCGCAGCGTTACACCCTGGCGCACCACATGGTGACGACCGCCTTTACGATTGACGGCTATCGCATAGTCCGGTCGCTTGGCGTCGTGCGCGGCATAACCGTCCGCTCACGCTCGATATTCGGCACGCTGGGCGGCACGCTCAATACGATTATCGGCGGGAACATTTCCGCTTTCACGAAGCTGTGCGAGACGACGCGCGCCGAGGCGTTCGAGATATTGATTCAGCACGCCTCCGAGATCGGCGCGAACGCCATCATCGGCGCAAGGTATGACGCCACGGAAGTGATGAGCGGCGTGAGCGAAGTGCTGGCCTACGGCACGGCCGTAATAGTCGAGCCCATCGAATGAAGGAAGAGATGAATAAGAACCTGAGAAGATGACCTTCGACTCTGATACGACCTACTTTATTACTGCTATCACTCGCGCCCGGTCAAACTTCACATTGCGCCGCTAGCGCCTCAACTCCCCCCGTTGCTCAAGAGAGTATCGCGACGACTTCGCGCTGCGGGTCGCCGCCCGTCACCCGCGCGCCCGATTCGTCAACATAAACGTCTATCTCGCTGCGCACGCCGAAGCGGCCCTCCAGGTATATCCCCGGCTCTATCGAAAAGCACGTTTTCGGAATAAGCACGCGGTCGTCTTTCGTCTCAAGGTTATCGATGTTCGCGCCGTTGCCGTGGACCTCGGTGTGGATGTTGTGCCCCGTGCGGTGTATGAAGTACTGGCCGTAGCCGGCTTTCTCGATCACGTTGCGGCATACGTCGTCAACCTGCCAGCCGTATATCGTGCGCCCCTTCCCGAACGCTTCCTTCACGAAATCGGTCGCCGCGTCGCGCGCGTCGCGCACGACGTTGAATACTTTAGTCACTTCATCCGGCACCGACTCGCCTACGAAAGAGGTCCAGGTTATGTCGGCATAGACCGCGGTGGGCTTGTCGGATTTGGCCCACAGGTCGATGAGCACGAAGTCGCCGCGGTTGATCTGGGAATGGCGCTCGCGCGTCGGCTCGTAATGCGGCATCGCGCTGTTTTGGTTTACCGCGACGATTGGCGGGTCTTTCGTCACAAGCCCGCGCTCGGCAAACCGGCCCATCATGTATTCCTGTATGTCGTACTCGGTCGTGGGCGTGCCCGCTTTTATGCGACGGCCTATCTCGCCGAAAGCGTCCCGCACGATCTCATAAAGACTCCGCGCCGCCTCTTCGTGCATGCCGAGCTGTTCGGCGTCCCAGGCGGACTCGAACTGCTGGACGAGGTTGGCCGACGAAAGCACCTCTACGCCGAACGAGCGGATCAGCTCTATTGTCCCGGCGTCAACCCTCGACAGATACGGGATCGCCGCTTCGGGCGAATACTGCATGGCCAGGCGCGGGGCTCGCCCCTCGGCGAGCGCGCCAAGCTCGCTCTTGAGATGACCGTGCAGTTGCTGCCATGGAAGATAGACGAGTTTCTTGCCGGGCAAGTGGTCCAGCACCTCGCGCTCGATGGAATGGACAATCTTTGTCGGCTCGCCCGATTGCGGGATGAGATACCACCAGCGGCGGGTCGCGATGTGGCCCTCGCCCGCCAGCCCCAGTATGTTCGCCGCGATCGGGTCGCTGCCCCTGAAGCTATAAAATAGCCAGCCGTCAATGTCGGCTTCCTTTAACGCCTGCTGAATCTTTTCGATCAACTTTTCCCTCCGTAGCTGCCGATTTGCGATCTAGTTTAAGAGTGTATCCGCGTAAATTGGAGTTTAACATCAACACCTATCGGTGCCGCAACATCAACAGTGTCGCGGTCGTAAAAGCTGCCGGCGGCGGGTGGAAGCTTTAGCCCGCCGCATGGCTGCCATGATATAGTTCAATCTTTCGGCGAGTATGAAGAGGCAATTACAATTTGCGGTGCCGGCGATCTTTTTCGCTCTCCTGCTGGTCTATAGCGGCGCGCTTTTCTATCGCACGGCCGGAGAATTGAGCAAGCAGAGCGACCCCGGCTGGCGGCCGTTTCAACTACGCGGCCGCCCGGTGCAAGTTATACGCGCACTGTCGGCCGACGCGATAGCATACCTTGCGCCGGGCGATATGGTAATCGACATAGAGGGGCGGCGCATATCCTCGACGGCCGATGTGGCAATCCCCTTCACCGAGATTTCGCCGGGCGATCGCTACTCTATGATCATTGCGCGCGGCCCGGATCGTTACCGCGTCCTGATGACCGCGCAGCGAATAGCCCTGGGCGACTGGGTCTTCAACAGCGCGGCAAATCTCGTCATCCCCATCATACTGCTCGCGACCGGCCTGGTCGTCTTTCTGCTCAAGCCTTATGACAAGCAGGCGCTCCTGCTCGCGCTCATGTTCGGGATGTTCATAGTCGTGATACGCGCGATGCTGAATCCAGGCTACGGGGGCGAGCCGGGATGGCTTGTTGTCGTGATGTTCGCCACGCACGTCGCATCGCTCTTCTTGTGGCCCGTCTTCTTCCATTTTTTCCTGATATTCCCGGAGCCTTCGCCGCTGCTGAAAAGGATGCCGAGGCTTGAGAAGTTCTTATACCTGCCTCACCTGCTGACCATATTCCTCTATTTCACGGCGCTGAATTACACGCTGGCTTTCGCGCCCGAAAAGTACATAGGGTTTTCGCTAAACTTCTTGGCTTTAGAGGGCATAAGCATCATCGCGGCGGCCCTGTACATATCGGGCGGGCTGCTCTCGCTGATAGTAAATTACAGGCAGGCGGGCAGGTCTTCGCGGCGAAAGATGCGGGTGGTTGTGGCGGGCAGCATCGCCGGATTCTTGCCGATACTGATCTTCTTCGTGCTGACCATATCGATGGTGCTGCCGATGAATAATCCGTTCGTCAGATGGCTCGGCCATAATCGCCCTCCTGACGTTCCCGATCTTCCCGCTTTCGTTCGCCTACGCCATCGTGCGCCATCAGGTCATCCCGGTGCGGTTGATTCTGCGCCGCGGGGTAAGATACCTGCTCGTCTCGCGCGGTTTCATAATCGTTCAGGCGATAGTGGTCTTCGCCATCCTCAGCTTTCTGCTGACGGGCAGCCGCATGGCCGCCATCGATCAACTCGGCGACCGCGCCGACATCGCCACCACGATGATCGCCACCGCGCTTGCAATCGCGGCGCTAACGATACTCAACCAGCGGATAATGCCGATCATCGACCGAAGGTTTTTCCGCGAAGCTTACGACGCGCAACAACTCATATCCGAACTCGGGATAGAGATGCGCCGGGTCGGGGCCGTCCAGCAACTGCTAGAGCTGGCCGTGATGAAGATACAGGCCGCGCTTCACGCCGAGAACATGACGATATTTTTGCTCAATCAAACGTCGGGCAAATACACCTGCGCAATATCGTCGCGAAAAACGGAGGAGGATATAAGCACGACGGGCATCGACCGCGAGCTATCGCTCAGCGCCGGCGGGTACATCGCCGAGCGGGTGCATCACTCGCCGGTCGCGCTCGCGGTCGAGGGTGAGGGCCAGCGGCCGGCGCCGTGGATTCAGCCGCCACAGACGGGCGAGAGGCCCGGCGATGAGTTGCGGCAACGAGAGCGCGCGGTCCTGCGGCGAGTGCGCGCGGCGCTGCTCATCCCCATCGTGACCAAGGACGAGTTGCTCGGGATCATATCGCTAGGCCGGCGGCTCGGCGACCTTCCGTACTCGCGCGAAGACAAGCAGATGCTGATGGCCGTGGCCTGGCAGCTCGCCATCGCCATCCAAAACACCCAGCTCGTCAAACAGCTCGCCGAGGAA
Source organism: Blastocatellia bacterium (assembly GCA_963832205.1). Taxonomy (GTDB): domain Bacteria; phylum Acidobacteriota; class Blastocatellia; order UBA7656; family UBA7656; genus DATBMY01. The sequence goes on from CAWHTK010000027.1 coordinate 116,735, forward strand.
GAGCGGCTCAAGCAGGAGCTTGAGATTGCCACCGCCGTGCAGCGCAGACTCTTCCCAGAACGGCCGCCCGACCTGGCCTCGCTTGAGCTTGCGGGCGTGTGCCACCCGGCGCGCGGGGTCGGCGGCGATTACTACGACTTCATACTGCTCGACGAAGACCGCGTCGGCATAGCCGTTGCCGACGTGGCGGGCAAGGGAATCTCCGCGGCGCTGCTGATGTCAACCGTGCAGGCGTCGCTCAGGAGCCAGGCCCCGACCGTCAACGGCAACCTCACAGAGCTTGTATCTTCGATGAACCGGCTCCTGCACGTATCGACCGACTCGACAAGCTATGCGACCTTCTTCTACGCGCAGTTTGACGAGAGGGCGAGCCAGTTGACTTACGTCAACGCGGGGCATAACCCCCCGATACTCGTCCGCGCCAAAGCCGAAATGAAGGCGCACAGCGCCGGACACTCGGCACAGTCAATCCGCACAACCGAGCCGTCAATGATCGAGAGGGCGACATGCGATATGAGCCTGCTGACTACGGGCGGGCCGATCATCGGCGCGTTCGATACCTGCACCTACGAGCAGGAGACGATAGAGATGAAAAGCCGCGACGTGCTCGTGGCCTACACGGACGGCGTGACCGAAGCGTTAAACGCGATGGATGAAGAGTTCGGCGAGGCCCGACTCCGCCAGGTCATATCAGCCTCGCTCCACCTCTCGGCCGAGGCGCTGACAGAAAAGATCATCGAGAGCGTGCGGCAATGGTGCGGAGAGACGCCGCAACACGACGACCTGACGCTCGTCGTCATGAGAGTCAAGTAGGCGATTTAGATTATGGCGAATCCGAGCACGTCCGTAAGCCGGACGTATAGGCGAGAGAAATTCAACGTCGGAAGGTGATTGGAATAATGCTCGACCGTGACGTCATTAAGCTCGATGACGGCGTCGGAAGACTCCGGGGCATTTGATAGGTTCTCGGCGAAGTTAATGCCCGTCCGGCCGCGGACCAGCCCGAACGAAGTGTACAGCACAAGGTTTCCGAAAATATGCGGGCTGACCCCGATAAGCGACGTTTTAATCAGGTTAATCAACGGGTCACCAGTTGTCACTGGCTTCATATTGTCCATCGCTGCCTCCGACCTAATCTTTCTACCTTCGTGTATAACGCAGCACGGCCGACCGCTCAAGGGTGATTGGATCATAGACCGTCATGTTGACGGCTGTGAAGAGCGGAAATAATTCCGCGATGCCCGATTTCTTGAGCTTGACTCGGATGCGCGTGCTTGACCCGTCGGCAAGCCTATAATCGCTTTCGAATTTATGGCTTTTCGTAATCGCGACGCCGTTGACCTCTATCACCGATCTGCCCGCAACAAAGCCTATCCCGTTAACGGTCAGGTATTTCTTATTGGTGCTGACCGCGCCTATCGCGGGCGGGCGCGGCCCCTGCGGGACGGTGTTGGTAATCGCGTTGTAGGCGCTGGCGCGGCCGGAGCTGACCGCCCGGCTCGCGAGCGATGTTATTGGCTCGGCGGTCCTCACTATTCGGTCGCGGACCTCGGCCGGCGTGAGCGCGGGCTCGGCGCTCCAGACCAGCGCGGCGATTCCGGCCACGTGAGGCGAGGCCTGTGACGTGCCGCTGCTAAGATCGTAACCCCCTCCCGGCGCCGTGCTCCATATCGAGCTTCCCGGCGCGCCCACCTGCACTTTCGTATGCCCGTAACTTGAAAAGCCCGGACGATTATCGCTCCGGTCGAGCGCCGCCACCGAAACAATCGAATCGAGCTCGATGCTCCAGGCGGCCGGATATTCGGCCAGCCCTTCAAAATCATCGTCCGCGCTGTCGAGGTCGTTGCCTTCGTTCCCGGCCGCGCAGACGAAGAGTATCCCTTCCTCCCCGGCTTTCTTTATTGCGCGCCTGAGCGATTGAGCCCCGTCCGACCCGGCCCAGCTCGCGTTTATAGCCCGGACGTTGACGCCCGCTTTTCTCTGGTCGATCACGTATTCGACCGATTTGATGGCGTCGGCGGTCGTGCCTTCCAGGTCGGCGCCGCCCAGGAATTTCACCGTCATGATCTTGACCTGCCACGCCACGCCCGCCACGCCCTGGCCGTTGTTGCCGGCCGCGCCGATTATTCCGGCCACGTGCGTGCCATGCGAATTCTCGAAAGCCGATTCGGCCGGGCGGTTGTTATCCGCATAGAAGTTCCACCCATTTATGTCGTCAACAAAATCGTTATTGTCGTCATCGACGCCGTTGCCGGGGATCTCGCCGGGGTTGACCCACGCATTCGGAGAAAGGTCCGCGTGGCTGAGGTCCGCGCCCGTGTCGATCACCGCGACGACGACGCTCGCGCTTCCCGTAGTCAAGTCCCACGCGCGAACGGCCCCGATGTCCGCGCCGGCCTTCCCGTTGATCCCGGAGTTGAGCATGCCCCATTGCTCGTCGAACATCGAATCATTAGGGGTAGCAGTAGCGCGCAGGATGTAGTTTGGTTCGGCATACTCTACGAGCGGGTTCGCCCGCGCCTGGCGCACGGCCTCCTCTACCGAAACGTCGCCGTCAAGTCGCACGAGGAACTCCCCGCCCATCTGCCTGCGCCCGAGCCGTTCGAGCCGGAGCGCGCCGACCCGCGTTACGAATTCGCCGCCGAGCGTGTCGAGCGTCTCGACATTCTCTTTTAGCTTAACCAGAATCTGGTTCTCCGCGTAACGGCGGCCTGGCTTCCGGACAGATATCGGCCGGGCGGTGGTAGGAGGGATGACAATGCTTACGAACGACAAAACGACGATGGCGACCAGAGACTTCTTCATGATCTTCCTCTAGTTCTTACCCTGGGAGAGAAGGTTGTTAATCTGCCGCGGTCAGGGGCCGACGGATGAAAAACAGTATCTCCTTGCGACGCATGCTTTGAGCGCCGCAAGGAGAATTCGATACCTATTGAGTGGGCTTTGGCTGTTCGACCTGCGCGGGCGGGCTGCTCGAACGGCCGGGGATAAGCTTCGATATGTCGTTGAATATAACGAAGCCCATCAGCAGCATCAGCATCACAAACCCGACCTGCATCATCCGCTCCTTGATCCTGAGCGTGAGCGGCAGGCCAAAGAGTCCGAGCAGCGCCTCAAGACCGATCATGAAGATCAGCCCCCCGTCGAGTACGGGGATCGGCAGCAGGTTTAAGAGGCCGAGGTTGAGCGAGAGAAATCCCGTAAGCTCCAGGACCGGGAGTATGCCGTGATTACTGGCTTCGCCGACTATGCTGGCAATGCCTATGGGACCGCTGAGCGTATCGCCGGCCGCGCGCTTGCCCGTAAAGACCTGCCCGAGCGCCGTACCGGTCAGTTGTATAACGCGGAGGTTCATTGCAACGGAATACTTGAGCGCATCGACCGGCCCGAGCTGCTCATTGACCATTTCAAACGGGGTCGTCGCGCTTGTGAAGCCGAGGCGGTAAAAACCGTCGGACATCTGCGGGGTGGCGGTTATATCGAGTTGCTGCCCGTTGCGGATCACGGTCAGCGTAACGGGCTGACTTTCGCTTGCGCGAATCGTCTCTACGACCTTGTCCGCGCCGTAACGAGTCTGCTCGACCCGCTTACCGTTTATCGCGACGATATTATCTCCCGGCTGAAGGCCCGCCACGGCCGCCGCGCTGTCGGGCGAAATATCTCTTACAAGAAGTTTCGTATCTTCGGGTTTGAACCCCGCGTATCCGATCTGGTCCTGGCCGCTGCCCCTCGACCCCGTGCGAACCGTCACCTGCTTCGTCTCATCCCCGCGCTTGATCGTAAGCGGCAGGTCGTGGTCGAAGTTTACAAGCACTTTATCCTGAACATCGCGCCATATAGGATTCTCGACTCCATCGATGTTTATGATCTGGTCGCCCGGCTTGAGTCCTGCCGCTTCGGCGGGCGAGTCGGGCTCGACCGCTTTTATGACCGCGGGCTTGTTGACATAGGCCGGCACCTCGTGATGAAACATCGCGATGGTGGCCGGGATCATCAGCGCGGTAAGGATATTCATTGCCGGGCCCGCGACGGCTACGCAGAAGCGCTGCCACTTGGGCTTTGACATGAACTCATCGGGCGCGCCGGTGATTTTTTCGTCAAGGTTTTCGCCCGCCATCTTGACGTAGCCGCCCAGCGGGATGAGGCTCAAACGATAATCGGTGTCGCCACGCTTGAATCCCCAGATCCTTTTGCCAAAGCCTACGCTAAAGGTTTCGACCCGGATACCAAACAGCTTCGCCACTATGAAATGGCCGAATTCGTGTATGACGACCATCGCCCCAAGCACGAGGGCAAAAATTGCGATAGTCCAAAGTAAATTTCCCAAACTAAATCTCCTCAACCATTCTGATACAACCGCTCCCCTCAGAGGACCACCTAAGGGAACACCATCTGAGCCGCAGTATGAATTTAAGTTTATCTTAGCGTGGGAAGCCGTGTCTACGGTTGAGGGTTGCCCAGCGCCGCCCTCCTGGGCTGTGGAGGGCCACCTTGCGGGTTTAGAATGAAATTATAAGAAAAAGAACGCGCCCAGCGGTCTGCCTCGATCACCGCCTCGATGCTAGAGCAGGGCTCGGTCTGGTGGGCCTCCATCGTCGTCGAAATGACGCGGGGTATCTCCATAAAGCCGATGCGGCGGTCGAGGAACGCCTGGACCGCGACTTCGTTTGCGGCGCTCATCGCCGCGGGCATGGTGCCGCCTTCGCGCATCGCGTCGTAGGCGAGCGAAAGGCACGGGAAGCGATCAAAATCCGGCTCGTAGAATTCGAGCCGCGAGAGCTTTTCAAACCCGAGCGGCGGAAGCTCGCTCGCCCGCCTTTCGGGGTATGTCAGCGCGTACTGTATCATCAGCCGCATGTCGGTCACGCCCATCTGGGCCAGCACCGATCCATCAACCATCTCGATCATCGAATGGATTATCGACTGGGGGTGAACGATGACCGATATGGAGTCGGCCGTAAAACCGAAGAGCCAGCCCGCTTCTATCACTTCCAGCCCTTTGTTCATCAAGGTCGCCGAATCGATCGTGATCTTTGCGCCCATCTGCCAGGTCGGGTGCGCGAGCGCTTCTTCGACCGTGGCCTCGCGCATCTCGGCTATCGGCTTTTCGCGAAAGGGGCCGCCCGACGCGGTCAGTATCAGCCGCTTTACCTCCTCGGCCTTCTCGCCGCGCAGACACTGATGCAGCGCGTTGTGCTCGCTGTCTACGGGCAGCAGCTCCGCGCCCGACTCGCGGGCCGCCCGCGTCATCAGCTCGCCGGCCATGACGAGCGTCTCCTTGTTTGCGAGACAGACCCTGCGGCCGAGTTTGAGCGCCCTGTAGGTCGGCAAGAACCCGACCGCGCCCACGGTCGCCGACACGACCGTTTCCGCGCCCTCGAAACACGCGACGTCTATCAGCCCCTGCTCGCCCCAGCCGATTTCAGGGAGCGGGTCGACGCCGGCCGCGCGCAGCCGTTCGGCCAGCTCCGACCTGTCACGCTCTTCGGCGACCGTCACGAGCCTCGGTCTAAACTCGGCCGCCTGTTTGGCAAGCCCTTCCAGGTCGCGGCCCGCCGCAAGGGCCACGACGCAGAATTGATCCGAAAGCGACTGTATGACTGAGAGGGTGCTCTGGCCTATCGAGCCGGTTGATCCGAGAATGCTTACGCTTTTCAACATCGTTGATGGCCGGATTCTAACACGCCGGCCTAGCCCTTGTCAGTGGCCGGGCCGCCGCCTGACAAAGCGGGCGCGAGGGATGCTATAATTCGGGCTTACTCCAGGATGCGAATCCTCATAGTCAAACTAAGCTCGATAGGCGACGTGGTGCATGCGCTGCCGGCCGCCGCGTTTATAAGGCGGGCGCTCGCCGGCGCGCGCATCACCTGGATCGTCGAGCGCCGGGCGAGCGAGATACTGAAGCAATCTCCCGCAATCGACGAGTTGATCGAGCTTGATACCCGCTCATGGCGCAAAGCCCCACTCGCTCATAACACCCGCGCCGAACTCAAATCGATGATAGCGACGTTGCGCGACAACGCGGGACATAAGGGCCGGTTCGACGTAGCCATAGATTTTCAAGGGCTCATCAAATCGGGGCTCGTAGCCTACGTATCGGGGGCGGCGAAGCGTATAGGATTCGAGACGGCGGACCTGCGCGAATCGGCGAGTCGCATATTTCTTACCGATCAGGTGGAGACCGCTGAGATCAAGCACGTCATCGAAAAAAACCTCGCGCTTGCGCGCCGGGCAATCGCGCAGCTTGGGGTTGATTCCGCGGGCCCGGCAAGCATACCGCAAGGATACGAGTTTCCCATTCATGTGTCGGAAGAAGATGAAGAGTATGTCGAGAAGGCGACGAGCGCGACGGGAAATAAGTTCGCCATAATCAATCCGGGCGGCGGGTGGCCTACGAAGCTATGGTCGGCCGAGTCTTTTGGCGAGCTTGCGGACTGGCTGTTTAAAGAGTACCGTTTGGCTTCTTTTGTCACCTACGGGCCGGGCGAAGAATCGCTCGCCGAAAGGGTGACGCGGGCTTCAACGACAGGATCGGCCCGGGCATTGCCATCGACTATAAAGCAATTTGTCGCTCTTGCCCGGCGGGCGCGACTCTTCGTCGGCGGCGACACGGGCCCGCTCCACATAGCCGCGGCTTGCGGCACGCCGGTCGTAGGCATATATGGCCCGACCTCGCCGGAGAGGAACGGGCCGTTTGAAAAAGACGACATCTGTGTGGGGAGAGATTTGTGGTGCCGACCCGATTGCCACAGGCGCAGTTGCTGGCACTGGGAGTGTATGGAGATACCTGTGGCCTCGGTCAAAAGCGCGGTGGGCGCGCGACTCTCGCGAGTGGCGTCTGCGGCAAGTGTAGATTCAAGGGCCGAGATCGCGAATTTGAAATGAATGGTCGAAGCAACTGAAAAAGAGCGAAAGACATTTCGGCAGATCGCGCAGCGCATAAGAGTCCCGGTGGGTTTTGCGCTCGCGCCGTTGCTGCTTATTTCAGCAAAGCCGACCCCGCTGTCGCTGGCCTCCGGCAGCGCCGTCGCGGCCGCGGGGCTCTTGATCCGCGCGTGGGCCTCGGGGTACCTCAGAAAGAACCTTGAGCTTGCGACATCCGGCCCGTATGCGCACACGCGAAATCCGCTATACCTTGGCACGCTCGTGCTCGGCGTGGGCGCCTCTATCGCGGGTGGGACGCTGTGGTTCGTCGCGCTGTTCGCCGCGCTCTACCTTGCCATATACGTCCCGGTGATGCAGGCCGAAGCGGAGACCTTAAGCCGGCTGTTCCCGGAAGAGTTCAAGGATTACAGCAAGCGCGTCCCGCTCATAGGGCCGCGCATAACGCCCTACCGCTCGCCTTTCAAGCGCGCGTCAGTTGATAAAGAGAAAAGCTATGACTTCGCGCAATACCTCAAACACCGCGAATACCGCGCTCTTATCGGCCTTCTGATCATATTCTCGCTCCTCGTCGCCCGCATGCTCCTCAACCGATGACGGATTGCTTGCGGCGGAGGGTATAATAAAGACATGCGTAAAGTAGTAATTGCCCTCTTCGTGGTGACGGCGCTCGCGGCAAACGTGGTGACGGCGCAGATGGCCGCGGAGAAAACAGGCACCGATAAAGTAACCTCGCCCGCGCCGAAACTTATCCGGCCTCTTCCGTTCAAGGTAGGCGAGACGCTCATCTATGAGGTCAGCTTTTCAAAGTTTATCTTTTCCGGGACTATCGGCGAGCTAAAGATGTCGGTCGAAAAAGGGCGCGAGGCCCGGCCGGAATTGTTAGAGACGCGCGCGGAGATGGAATCGAAGGGCTTCTTTCCGAAACTCTTCGGCATGAAGGTGAATAACCGTTTCAGCGCGCTTGTAAGCTCGGAAGACTTCGGGCTTCATTCGGCCACAAAACTTATCGAGGAAGGCGACGCGCGGCGCGAGCAGAAGACAGTCGTCGACCGCGAGAAAGGCCGCATCACCTACAGCGACCGCGACCTTGTTGACAGCAAGGCCGCGCCCAGGATCAAAGAGTCGAATTCGCCGGGCATGGGTTCAGGACACGATCTCGGCGCTATACTTTCTGCGGACCCAGAAGTTGAAAGAGGGCGATAGGCTCACGCTGCCGATCACTGACTCAGGCCAGGTCCACGACATCCCGGTCATCGTGGGCAAGCGCGAGGAGATTAGAGTTGACGCGGGCAAGTTCCAGACCGTGCAGCTCGATACAAAGATATTCGGCCTCCTTGTCCGGCGTGACGGCGAGATGATCATCTGGGTGACCGATGACGACCGACACATCCCGGTGCGCGCCAGGATCAAGACTTCGGCCGGGACCGTGACCGTAAGCCTCAAGCACATTTCGTAACCGCTACCTGATTATTGTCGACTCCTTCGCAAGCTTTGCCTCGCACTGGGCCGAGTCGAGCGTGTAAGGAAAACCGTCCGGGTCAACGGGCGACCCTTGCTCGTCGAAAGCCAGGCGGCGCATTTCGTCATCGAGCTTGAAGGTGAGCTTGCGCAGCAGCGGGGCGATCTCTTTCCAGCTCCGCGGGCACGATCCGGCCGCTTTTTGCCGGGCCAGCAATTCGTTTATCGCGTCGCGCTCGTCAAGCGAATACAACTGCTTCAGCCGGTCGTTCGCCTGCTTGCGAATGTTTTCGTCCTCGCTATTGAGATATATCGTATAGATGACGCGCGCGGCATAGCGCGTCCCGCCGCGTATTCGCATCAGCCCGGCGAGATCGCGCATCCACCAGCGAGCGCCCGGCTTCTCTCCGCCCCGGTCATAATACTCCGCCGCCTTCGCGAAGAACTCTTTCTGCTCGTCGCCCGTGCGGCGATTCCCCTCTTGCCAGCAGATGTAGCCGAGGTCCTGGTAGAGTCGCCACTCGTCGGGATTATGCTCGATCCCTTTCTCAAGCAGTGCTATCGCGGCGGGCAGGTCGCGCTCGGGCAAAAAGATCGCCCCGAACCGGTAGGCGCGTATGTAGTGAGGGTCGAGCGTTACGACAGTGTCGAGCAGCGGGGCAAGGAGCGGCAGGTCGAGGTCGCTCGTATTGACGGACGACAGCGGCAGGTCGCTGTCGATTACTTTTCGCCCGAAGTACTGTATGGCGCGAATCCAATATATGTCGGCCGCGAGCCCGTCGAGCCCCAGGCTGAATTTGCGAATCACGTCGCCGGAAACGAGCAGTCTCTCTTCAAGCGCCTGTTCGGGCGGCTGCCTATCGTCAATCGACTTCTGCAGCGGATAAAGCACTGCGAGCCCCGAGATGATGACAAGGATTAAAATCGCTCTGCTCATAACAATCACCGGGCCTACTTAAAGTTTCTCCGCTGAAAGATCAGCACCGAAGCCGAAATCAAAACCGCCACGTAGATGGCCGCGTAGGCGGTTGCGAAGAGAGCCTTCTCGAGCGGCACCACGTGGCCGTGCGAAGCCTCGGTGATAAAACCGAAGTTCGAGAGGTTCGGCAGCAGGTAATAGAGCGAGATGAGCAACTGGCGAGTGAAGGCTGATTCTGTTATCTGGGCCGCGACAAGCAGGTCCCTGGAAAAATTCCCTATCACATAGACGGCGAACGAAAAGAGCGTCGAGAGCAGGGGCGTCGTGAAGCTCGAAAACATCAACGCCACCGCCACCAGCAGCGCAAGCTCAAGGTATATCAAGTAAGAGGCCGCGAGCACAGACAGATGCAGATCGACGAAGCCGCCGTTGACGATCAAGAGCGCGACCTCGGTGCCCAATAGCATCACCGCCGTATTGACAAGCAGCGTGAGACAGAGTCCGAGATACTTGCCCGTTATGAATTCGTGTCTGTGAACCGGTTTTGACAGCAGGTTATAGATGGTGCGCTTATCGATCTCTTTATAGACGAGCCCGACCCCTATAAAAATGGCAATCAACGACCCGAAGACCAGCATCGCGCTCAGGCCGAGCGTCGCGGTGAACTTACTTTCGAGATCGACGGCGAGGTCGCCTACGAAAACCGACGCGCCCACCAGCAGCAGCATGAAAAGAATCAGGTTATAGAGCACGCGGTCACGAACCGATTCGCGGAACGTGTTTCTGGCAATCGCAATCGCCCGTTTGAGACCGCTTGAACGTTGCGCCGCACGGGTGGTTATAGCCGCTGTCATCTCTATCTCGCTCATCGCCATAAAACTTTTCCCCATCTTATCAGCAAATGTAGTTGCCGCGAGTGACCGCCGCGCAACCGGCCCTGCTGATCAGATGTTCTTGAAGAATTATTAATCGCGACCAGGGCCGCGAGCGGAGGCTTGATAAAGCGAAGGGGGCCGGATTACGTCGGGGGTCGATTCGGTACCGGCCGGAAACGTTTGGGGCTTCCGGCCGGTACGTTTTAGCTCTGGCTTACTTCGGCGAGTTGTAGGGGCGGCCGTCTCTCGGCTTACGCTCCTGGGGCGTCGCCGTGGGCGCTTCCGCTCCGTCGGTCTCGTATATTATGTTCGTTTCGTTTGTATAAAAAGATCTATTGCCCGCACCGAAGGTCCCGGTCGATTGGGGCCTCGCGGTCGAATCAAACATCGGCTGAAGGTTTTCAGCCTCGACAGGGTTGGCCGTGAAGAGGTATCCGCCTTTCATCCCGGCCGCGATTTCAGGGTCGAGCCCCACGTCGTTGCCCAGCGTCGTCAGATCGGCGAAACGGCCCCGGCCTCGGGTCGCCGCGTAACTCTGCTGCCCTTCACATATTCTCTTCATCTCGACGGCCGCTGCCGTCTCTTGCGCCGCCTGGCGCGCGGAAAACAACCTGGGTACTGCTATCGCCGCGATGATGCCGATAATCGCGACGACGATCAGCAGCTCGATCAGCGAAAAACCTCTCTCTTTACGTCTTACCATAGTTCTCTCCTAAGCTCCGAATTGCACCTCCCCAATTGGGGAACAGCTCTGTGCTCTCTTTAGCGAAATCAAACGCGACCTTAAGTATGGCCGTTCATTTTTTTTGAGCTTTTGTAGAGAAACTATAGCACAAACGGGTGAGCCTTCATAGGACTCACCCGTTTATGGAGTATTGGGATTCTGTTACAGAACCAGCTTATTCGAGCGGATCGCCAAACCAGGTACGCGATCCGGGAAGGCCGCGACTACCGCGGTCACATCCTGGTCCGTTCCGTAAATCACATAGGTTTCGTTCGAGGAGAATCCGCGCCGGCCCGTGCCGAACATGCCCGTTCGACTGCGGATTGCCAAGGGTGTCAAAGTAGGATGCGGTGGTGGCCGTGGCATCCACACCGACGCAGGTGAAGGTATAACCGCTCTTGGCGCCGGCGCCGAGTGTCGCATCAATGTGGCCCTGCGTGGCATCAGACAGGACGAGAAGCGCATCGCCGCCGGCCCCGGCGAAGTGCTTGCCCTTACCGGTCGTTAACTGGTAGGTCGCCTGCGCGGTTCCGATCGTGCGAACCGATCCGATTGCCGATGATTCATTAGCCGCTTGTCGGGACTTGAGCAAATTAGGGATAGCTATTGCAGCAATAATCCCGATGATCGCGACGACGATCAGCAGCTCGATCAGCGAAAAACCTTTCTCATTCTTCATAAATGTCCTAGCTCCTTTTAGTTTCCGATTCATTATTGCCGTAGGATAGTCTCCCTAGCGGCCAATCTACGACAGATCGCAGCCGATTGAATCGCAATGATTGTGCCATCTGCGCCGGGCCGCTCGCTCGCGAGGGAACTTCTTGTTTTCAAAGGGTCTGTCGTGGAAGGTGGCTTCAGGGGCCACAGCTTTTCGCCGATTGCTTAACAAAATGCGGTAGATTCGCATACCACTTTTTGTCAGAAAACCGCCTCAGCGCGGTATCGGAGTGCTCGTGTCATCGGCAGCCGCGCCGGTGTTATAACGTATGACGGCCGTCGCGTTGACATAGAAGAAATCAAAGTCCGGATCGAATGTCTGCGGCGATGCCGTGCAGGTGAATCGCTCTTCGGTGCCCGGCACTCCCGGCGAAGGTGGGACCTTCGGAATTACGGTGAGCAGAAAGTTGTAGCCGCTCTTCTGACCGAGCGCCAGCGCCGGGTCGATAGTGCCTTCGGGCGCAAGTTCCACCAATGTGCCGTACCTTTTATAAGACTTCACGAACAGGTGCTCGGCGGTCGTAATGGTCCTGAGCGACTGAACGGCCGAGCCCGCTTCGGAATACTGGCGGGCCTTGCGCAGATTTGGGATGGCAAGCGCGGCGACGATGCCCACGATCGTCAGGACGACGAGAAGTTCGATAAGTGAAAAACCCTGTTCTCTTTTCATAAACCCTCCCCTGTAGCTTACCGCGGCTTGTGTCTCGATTGTTAAGAGACCCATCGGTGGCAATCAGCAACGCACGTGCCAGCAGCCTCCGCGTTCAACATGCTCACCGCAACCGCCCTGGTGACTGAGTATTTTTTTTGCGAGTATTTGAATCGACGCTACCTGAACAGGCCACGCGATTGGCCGCGCGTTTTTATTGATCCTTACCTGGACCTCGGATCATGCGTCGAAACAGAAATAGCAAAGGCGGCCGTGATGGCCGCCTTTGCTATGATCGGATTATTGTAACGGAGCTTCCCAGGTATCTAACTTGTCATTTATGAGCCGCCGAATCGCTCAAGGAGCCCGACTCTCGAAGCAGGCTCGCCGTCTGACGGATCTTGTGCTTATCGAGCAGGTGACGCAGGCTCCTGACCGACATGTTCAACAACTCGGCGGCGCGCGTTTGATTGCCGCCCGTGCGCTGAAGCGCCTTGATTATGTAGTCCTTCTCAAGCTGCGAAAGGTAACCCTCAAGGTCAAGCCCCTCTTCCGGCAGATCGATGTCCGACACGTGCCGCGGCTTATAGCGCAGTATCCGCTCCGGCAGCCACTCGGGCTTTATCCGCCGGTCGGTTACGCCGTCGGGCGGCCCCTGGTTTTCGCGCCTGCGGTCAATACCGATTATCCTCCCGGTCTCGAGCGCGACCGCCCGCTCGATTGTGTTTTCAAGCTCGCGCACGTTGCCGGGCCAGTCATAGGCTTCCAGGTAGCGCATAGCGTCTTCGGAAATCTCCATCATCGGACGCCCGGCGATGTATTTTTCCAGAAAGTGGTGAACAAGGTCCGGGATGTCGCTGCGGCGCGCCCTGAGCGGCGGCAGCTCTATCGGTATGACGCTTATGCGATAGTAGAGATCGTTTCTAAAGCTCCCTTCGTCGACCATCTGCGCCAGGTCGCGGTTTGTGGCCGCGACGACTCGCACGTCAACCGGTATCTCTTCGAGCCCGCCCACGCGGCGTATGCTCCGCTCCTGCAATACGCGCAGCAGCTTCACCTGCATGGCGGGCGTCGTCTCGCCTATCTCGTCAAGGAAGATCGTGCCGCCCTCGGCCGCCTCGAAAAGCCCTTTGCGGTTAGAGACCGCGCCGGTAAACGCGCCCTTCATGTAGCCGAAAAGCTCGCTTTCGAGCAGCGTCTCCGTGAAAGCGCCGCAGTTGATCGAAACGAACGGCGCGTGCTCGCGGTCCGAGAGGATATGAATCGCCCGCGCGACAAGCTCTTTGCCGGTGCCGGACTCGCCCGTGATGAGGACCGTGGATGTTGTGGCGGCGACCATCTCGATCATTTGATAGACGGCCTGCATCTGGGGCGAACGCCCGATTATGTTGTCGAGCGAATTGCGCTGCCTCAGCTCGCGCTTGAGCAGCGTATTCTCCTGGCGGAGCTGTTTCTTTTCGAGTACTTTCCCGACCGAAACTTTCAGCTCTTCGACGTCAAAGCCCGCGTCCTTGATCACGAGGTCTTCCGCCCCGAGCTTGAAGGCGCGCCGCGCCGTGTCGACCGTGGCGAAGGCCGTGATCATTATGACCATTGTTTCGGGCGAAATCTCACGCACGCGCGCCAGCAAATCTATCCCGTTTATGTCGGGCATCTTTACGTCCGAGATGATCAGGTCATAGACGTTTTGCCTGACAAGCTCGAGCGCCCGCGTGCCGTTTTCGGCCGTATGCACGGCATAGCCTTCGCGCTTTAGAACCAGCTCCAGCAGTTCGCGCATTGAGCGCTCGTCGTCAACAACAAGTATCTTCTGCATCGCCACCCCACTCTTTTTTCAGGACTGAGAACCGATTGAAAAAAGAATCACTCAGTCTTTATCAATCAATCCTGTTTTATAGCTTGCTCGCCATTACCGCGGGAGCGTCCACGTTCACGCGCGTCGCCGCGTCCGAAGATACGACCTCGTCCGCGATGCGCCCGGAGGCCGGCAGCTTGATCGAGATGCGCGTACCCTTCCCCTCTTCGCTTTCGACCCCCACCTGGCCGTTGTGATCGCGCATAAGTTGATAGACTATGGCCATGCCGAGCCCGGTCCCGCCGCTCGAAGAGTTAAACGGCTCGAAGAGCCTCTCCTTCTGCTCGCGGCTCATCCCGCTCCCCGTGTCCTCGAAAGCGATGACGACCTCGCCACCCTTCTTCGCCTGGAGCGAAACGCGGAGCTCGCCGCCGAGCGGCATGGCCTGGATGGCGTTGCGCGTAAGGTTCCAGAAGACCTGTCTTATCTGGTTCGGGTCGCCATGGTATCTGACGAGATGGTCGGGGTACTTCTCGACTATCGTGTGATCAGGTTTAAGCTCGGAGCTGTTACGGAGCAAGGCCATTGTTTCCGACAGCAACCCTACGAGTTCCACCGTCGTCCGCTCCATCCTGGGCGGCCTGGCGTATGTCAAAAAGTCCGAGACGATCTGGTTGAGACGATCCGATTCCCTGAGCACTATCTGCATGAAGCTGCGACTGCTCGGGCATAAGGTTTAGCTCGCTTGCGAGCACCTGTACCGAGCCGCGCATCGAGGCGAGCGGGTTGCGTATCTCGTGCGCGAGCCCCGCGGCCATCTTGCCAACGGCGGCGAGCCGCTCCTGGCGGCGCACCTCGCGCTCAAGCTCCATCACCTCGGTCAAGTCCTGAAACGTAAGCAGGTATCCGCGATAATTCTCGGCCTCGTTGACGAGCGGCGCGACCGAAAAACCGAGGTGAATCTCGCGCCCGTCGGCGGTCCTGCACCCGATGTCGAATCGGGGCAGCCGCGAGCGCGTCCGGATCGATTCGAGCCCCACCTCGATCTGCTTCTCGATGTCGCCAAAAATCGCGAATATATTGTTGCCGCGCACGTCGCCGGCTTTGTGTTTGGTTATCTCCTCGGCGGCGCGGTTAAAAGTCACGATCTGGCCCTGAAGGTCGGTCGTGACAAGACCGCTTCGCATGCTCTCGATGATGCGGTCGTTAAAAAGGCGGTAGTCGGCAAGGTCTTTTGTGGCATTAGCCAGCGCCTTCTCGCCGCGGCGTATGCGCTCGGCGAGGTGACCCGAAAGGACCGCGACGGCAAAGATCGCGATCACGTTGAGCGAGAACATAAACTCTGTTCTCGCCAGCCCCCTCACGTCATACGCGGGCCATCCCTGCGCTCTATCGATTACGCCGTTGATGGCAAGCGTGCTTACGACGACATAGAATGCAGCGGCCAGGGCCGCGATTGCGGAAACACCCTGGCGGGCAAGCAGCGCGCAGGCCGCGAATATGATGACGAGATAGAGCGCGGCAAAAGGCGACTCGGCGTCTCCCGTGCGATAAACCAGCCACGTAACTATTATCACGTCGAGCGCAAGCTGGGTATAGGTCTGTGTCTTATAGGCGGCCCAGGTGCGGACCGCGATCAAGTATATGGCCGACAGCAAAACGGTCGCGACGGCGAACGTGGCAAGGACAGGTACGAACGAGCGCGGCGTCTGCTCGCGCTCGATTACTCCGACAGTCGTCAGCAGCGCCGCCGCCAGGGCAAGACGCGACACGAGCAACCATTGAAGTTTTCTTCGCATAACTTAGCCCGTCATTGAGCGGTCTGAAGAGCTACGAGGCGAGCCGACCCTTAAAATGCTTGTGGCCTTGAACTCTCCCGCTGCGCTCCCGTCAGCCCGACCTGCAATCGAAAAGACGCACCGGCAGGCTTCTATTCCCTATCGTTGCGTATTTTAGGATTCAAATCGTTCGCTAGTTTTACCAGGAACTTTGTAGAGGCATTCAAGGAGGCGTCAGGAATATACCACGAGGGATTAGTTCGCTCAAGACATTCTTCATCGGGGGTCTAGGCGGGTTCTTTCTCCAACTTTTCTAATCTTTCATCCAACAACCTTATTTCGGTTTGGAGCTTATTGATCTCGGCGCTGGCTACGTCAATCCTTCGTTCCACTCGGTGGAATCCTTTCTCTACATCTCCGGAAAGCTGTTTGATCTGCGCTTGTACGGCTTCCCATATGGGGCGGGTTTCTTTCAAGCGAGTATCCACTTTGCTGTCGAGGGCATCGACCTTCTTATCCAGGGCCTGAACGATGCCTGTCAAATCAGCAACCTGCTTTTGCAGCGCATAGATAGGAGAAAACTGCTCACGCAGTTGTTCCATCAAATCATCTGGAAGCTTTCTGGTCGTATCATCACCGCTCATAATCGGCTCCAGCTTGAACCATCACACCGCAATTATCTGTTTACGAGTGACCGAAGTCAATGAATGAAACCCGAGGGTCATCGCCTCGCCCGACGGCCCCATCAACAAGCGTCTGTTTGACATTGCATCCGGGCGAGGATTAATCTATCTTGTGAACTCATATTGGAACGCCGCAGGGAAGTTCACTCCTCTGCGGCTATATTTAATTGAGGGGGAGCAAAGTTGAGCGACAAAGAAAGACCGATAATAGGGGTGCCCTGCCGCTACAATTGGACCACTAACTACTACGAGCTAAGAGAGACTTACCCCGAAGCCATCTATGCGGCGGGCGGCACGCCTATACTTCTGCCCCTCATCCCCGAGCCCGAGTTTATAGAATCGGTCATGGAGCACCTCGACGCCATAGCTCTTTCCGGGGCGGTCAACGACGTTGACCCGCTCCGCTACGGGCGAGAGCCCAGGCCCGAGTTAGGTCCCGTCGTCCCGCGGCGCGACGAGACGGATATGATGCTGCTTTCGGCGGCCGAGCAGAGGCATATGCCGGTGCTTGCAATCTGCTTCGGCATTCAATCGCTCAACGTTTATCGCGGCGGCACGCTCATCCAGGATATAAACACCGAAGTCAAAGAGCCCATCAAGCACATGCAGGGCGATCTGTTCTGGCGCCGCTCGCACTCGATCAACGTCACGGAAGATTCTCTGGTCGCGCGCCTCGCGGGCTCGACCCACACGTCCGTCAATAGCCATCACCACCAGGCGATTGATATAGTCGGCCGCGACCTGGAGCCCATCGCCTGGGCGCCCGACGGCGTCATCGAAGCCGTCATAAATACAAGACCCGACCAGTTCATACTCGGCGTCCAGTGGCACCCGGAGGTTGGCTGGCAAAACGACCTCCTGTCGCAGGCCATCTTCAGACACTTCATCGAAGTCGCCAGGGAACATAAACAATCCCGCGCGAGCCAGGAGGTGAGGGTCAAGCGTTAGCCTGGCCCCGTCACTTTCCGATTATTCATTATGCGCAGAAGAGACAAGGTGACGCTTGCGGCCATTTGCGCAGGCCATTTCGTCAACGATTCCTACTCAAGCATAATCTATCCGCTACTCCCGCTGATAAAAGACAACCTGCACCTGACCTCGTCGCAAATCTTCTGGCTCGCGCCCCTGTATGCCATATCCTCTTCGCTGATGCAGCCGGTCTATGGCTTTATCAGCGACCGTTACGCGCGCCGATTCTTCGCGGTATTCGGCCCCGCCATCACCGCCGTCTTCGTTTCGATGATAGGGCTCGCGCCGTCTTACTCCGTCCTCGATACTGCTGCTTGTCGCGGGCGGCATCGGCATAGGGTCGTTCCACCCGCAGGCCGCGGCTATCGCGTCGATGGCATCGGGCGAGCGCAAGCGCATCGGGATGGCGATGTTTTCCGCCATCGGCACGCTCGGGTTTGCCGTCGGCCCGCTCATCATCACAAGGGTAGTCACGCCCTCGCGGCTCGGGAATTCTGTTTACGTAGTCGGCTTCGGGATTTTGATGTCGGCTTTCCTCTACCGCGTCATCCCGCCTCTTGAACCGGCTGCCACGACGACCGTCGAGAAAGTAAAATGGCAACTCCTAGCGGCGCTCCGGTCGGCCTGGAAGCCGCTCGTTCTGCTCTACCTGATAACGGTCATACGCTCAGGGCTTCAGATGACGACCAACAACTACCTGCCCTTCCTGCTGCGGGAGCAGGGCTACGGTCTTATAGAGACTGGAAACGTGATCACGGTATTTTTGCTGCTCGGCGGCTTCGGCGGGCTTGCGGGCGGATATATGGCCGAGCGCGCTTCGGGCCGCGCCGTCACTCTGTACTCCGGGGTTCTCGCGGGGCCTTTAATGATGGCCGCCTTTATGACTACCGGGTGGATGAGCATCACGCTTCTGGGGCTTGGCGGGTTCGTCTTGCTGTTGACGATCCCGGTCAACGTCGCCATGGCCCAGGAGCTTGTCCCCGGACAGACCAGCACCGTATCGGCGTTGATGATGGGGGCCGCGTGGGGTGTGGGGGCGCTCGCGCCGCCCGTGCTTGAAAACTTCGTCCCCGCTTTTGGCATCCGCAACGTCCTTGTCTTTGCCTCGGCCGCAACCCTGCTGAGCGCGGTCTGCGCTTACATGTTGCCGCGCGAAGAGATCAGAAGCCCCAAGCTCGCGGAGACGGACCTTGCCGCCGCCTCTGTCGGAGACTGATTCGTTGATAAACCTTTCAGGCCGTACCGCGATAATCACCGGCGCCTCGCGCGGGATCGGCGCTGCCACCGCCATCAAGTTCGCTGAAGCGAAGACGCGCGCCATCGCAATCAACTACAATCAGAACCGCGAAGCCGCCGAGCGCGTGGCCGCAAGGTGCCGCGAGCTTGGCTCTGAGGCGTTGCTGCTGCGCGCCGACGTTTCGAGCGTCCGAGCCGTTCGACCGCCTGGTCGCTTCGACCGTGAAGCGGTTCGGCGCGCTCGACATTCTTATCGCGAACGCCGGCATATGGAAACGCGCGCCCATCGACGAGATGAGCGAGGGCGAGTGGGATGAAACTATAAACGCGAACCTGCGGTCGATCTATGCGTGCTGCCGCGCGGCCGCCCGCGTCATGATCGCTCAGAAACGCGGCACGATAATACTGATCTCTTCGACGGCGGGCCAACGCGGCGAGGCTTTCCATTCGCATTACGCCGCCACGAAGGGCGCGATAATATCGATGACGAAATCGCTCGCCGCCGAGCTTGGGCCGCGGGGGATAACCGTCAACTGCGTGGCCCCCGGATGGGTCGAAACCGACATGTCGATGGGTCCCTTGACCGAGCGCAAAGAGTCGCGGAAGATTCGAGAGCTTATACCGCTCGGCCGCGTCGCCACGCCGGAAGAGATAGCCGGCCCAATACTATTTCTGGCCTCCGATCTTGCGAGCCACGTCAACGGCGAAGTGCTGAACGTCAACGGCGGCTCGGTGCTCTGCGGGTAAGCGATGGTCAAACTCGGTCTTGAAACCTTCCTCCATTCGCCGCCGCCGTCAATTCGCGGCGCGCGGGTCGGTCTTATCGTCAATCCCGCTTCGGTCAATTCGCGATTCGAGCACGCGGCCGATCTCCTCGGTCGCGACGACCGGATAAAGCTCGCCGCGTTATTCGGCCCGCAGCACGGCATACGCGGCGAAACCCAGGACGACATGATCGAGTGGCAAAGCTTCCGCGACGAGCGGACCGGGCTGCCGGCCTATTCGCTTTACGGCGAGACGCGAAAACCGACTCCCGAAATGCTCGCGGGTCTCGACGCCCTCGTCTTCGACGTGCAGGACGTGGGCACGCGCGTCTATACCTTCATATACACCATGGCGCTTGCGATGGAGGCGGCCCGCGAGTTAGGGAAGCGATTCTATGTGCTCGACCGGCCCAACCCCATCAACGGGCTTCGGATCGAGGGAAACATACACGAGCCCGAGTACCGCTCCTTTGTCGGCATGTTCCCCATCCCGATGCGACATGCCATGACGGCAGGCGAGCTTGCGCTGATGTTCAACGAGAGGTTCGCCATAGGCTGCGACCTCGAGGTGGTAAGAATGGACGGCTGGCGACGGGAGATGTGGCACGACCAGACGGGCCTGCCGTGGGTCCTGCCTTCGCCCAACGTGCCGACCCTCGATACGGCGGTCGTCTATCCGGGCGGCGTGCTCGTCGAAGGCACAGAGGTTTCCGAAGGGCGCGGCACGACCCGCCCTTTCGAGATAATAGGCGCGCCTTACGTAGATCCGCACGCGCTCGTAGCCCGGATGGACGACCGCCGGCTGCCGGGCGTCGTCTTTCGCGCGATGCACTTCGAGCCGACGTTTCATAAGTTCGCGGGCAAGATTTGCGGCGGGATACAGCTTCACGTCACCGACCGGTCCGCTTTCAAACCCGTCCTCACGGGCGTGGCGATCATCGGCGCGATACGCGAGCTTTACCCGCAAGATTTCGCGTGGAAGCAGCCCCCCTACGAGTACGTATTCGACAAGCTGCCCTTTGATGTGATCGCGGGGAGCGCGACGATTCGCGAAAAAATCGATGCCTGCGTTTCGCCATCTGAGATCGAGGAAGGCTGGCGCGCGCCGCTCGCGGAGTTCGACGCGCTGCGCAGCCACTATCTGCTTTATCAATAGGCGACAGAGCGGTCTATAATGAGAGCGAACGGATAGCGGGAGGCAGAGCTATGGAAAGTCTCGAAGAGCTTCTTGACCGCGCCGAAGCCTCGCACGGCCACATGTGCGCGGGCCAGGTGCTCGGCGTGCGCATGGCGATGCTTGGCTGCAAGGCCGCGGGCGTCTCTGACCCGCGCGGGGCCGAACGTAAGAGCCTCATCGTATTTGTCGAGATAGACCGGTGCGCCGCCGACGCCATACAGACGGTAACGGGATGCCGCCTTGGCAAGCGCACGCTCAAGTATCACGACTACGGAAAGCTCGCCGCGACCTTCCTCAACGTAAAGACCGGCGACGCCTATCGCATAGTCGCTATGGATTCGGCGCGCGAGCACGCGGACCTTGCGTTTCCCGAAATCGAAAACCGCTACGAGCGCCAACTGCGCGCCTATAAGATGCTTCCCGACGAGTCGCTCTTCGACATAATGCGCGTTGCCGTCAGCCTGCCGACACAGGATCAGCCAGGGAGGCCGGTTTCAAGGATTGCATGCGACGAGTGCGGGGAGGGGATAAACGACCGGCGGGAGGTGGTACGGGAAGGCCGTACGCTTTGCCGCGCCTGCGCGGGCGACGCCTATTACAGCCGCATTGATTGAGCCGCGCTATGGCTCGATGCGGACGGGCGTGCCTTTCGGCACCGAATAAAAAAGCTCGCGCATCTGCTCGTCTTCAAGCGCCACACACCCGAGCGTCCAGTCGCTCGCCGAGCCATGCCCGTGAATGAATATCTCGCCGCCGAGCTTTGTATTCCACGGCGGCACCCCTCGCCTGCTCACCGCGCTCACTATGCGGTTACGGTCCGCGCGGCTGATCAGCCCCGCGACAAGGCCGCGCTCGGCGTCCTCTTCATTCGGATAGCTCAGCCCGAGCGAAAGGTAGTACTTGCTCTTATCATTCTTCGAGCAGACGTAGAACTCTCCTTCGGGCGTTCGCCCGTCGCCCTGACGCACCTTGTCGCCCTCGGGGCTAAAGCCGAGCCCCACGGCGTAGGCGCGCAGCAGCACGTCGCCTGAATAAAGCATAAGCCGGCGCTTGCTTTTTATGACCACGATGCGCGGGTCTTTAATCGGGTTCGGCAAAGGCGCATTCATCATCTGCCATCAAGCGTGATCGTTCCGCCGGGGTGCCCGCCGGCGCGCTTTCGGCCTCCGGCGGTTTGTGATGCCGCGTCGCGAGGGCCGCGCAGACAGCGACGCAAATGGTTATCGAGCTTACGATAAGCAATCTCATGTTTATTAGCGGAAGAATATGTTGACGTAATCAACAATCGCTTCGCACGGGTTATCCATCTCTTTCAAGCGCCAGTACCTGCGGTTCCGCGTTATGTGAAAAGTCATATCGCCTTCGCGCACGCAAGGCTCGCCGTTGTTGTTGATGTTGACTTTGGTGACGATCTTGCCCGTGAACTTAAACTCCTTCGCGCTGACTTCCGTGATTCGGCCGTCAATCGTAACGTACTCGTCGGTCTTTCGGCCGCGCTGTTCGCCCTTTATAAAGAGCGTCCCGCTCTTATCGACTACGCTCGCGCTGCCGAAGTGGTCCCAGCTAATCCATTGGAGCGAGAACCGGTGGCGGCCCAAAAGCATCGCCCTCGCCTGTTTATCTTTTATGACGGTCTTACGGGGCGGGGTCTCGGGCGGCAGCGCGAAAGCGGCCAGGCCGAGCATGCCGATAACGGTTAGAGCGCACAAAAACCTGGTTGCCTGGCCTTTCATTTTGCTCCTTTCTTCACAGGTTCTTTGATGCGGCCTGGCGAGATACTGTTGGCTAGCTTGCGGCCTTTACGACGAGGTTGGCGGCGCCGCAGTTTTCGCACTCGATGACTTTTTCATCCTCGGCGGGGTTGAAGAAGATGGTGCAGGCGTCCTCGGCGCATTTACCGCATGTCCAGCGGACGGCCGGCAACTCCCCGTGAATCATCTTGATGACTTCGCCGCTGACTTCGTGATCGTATGCTGTTTCCATAAGACCTCTTCGGGCAAATATTTCACATAGTCTTCAGGGTGTAATAACGCTTGAGCCAGCTACTGAGGCCGTCGAGTCCGGGCATCATCACGCGCTCGGTGATATTGGCCTGGTCGAGCTTATCGCGTATCTCCCATTTTAGCCCGGCGGGAATTATGACGCGGCGATAAAGCTCGGGGTGTTGCTGGAGCCAGTTATCGAGCCTCGACGTCTGACTCGACATCATCGAAAAAAGTGCGAACTGGTTGACTATCCTGTCGTCGA
Source organism: Blastocatellia bacterium (assembly GCA_963832205.1). Taxonomy (GTDB): domain Bacteria; phylum Acidobacteriota; class Blastocatellia; order UBA7656; family UBA7656; genus DATBMY01. The sequence continues at coordinate 139,611 of CAWHTK010000027.1, forward strand.
GCGAAGGCGGCTCGAGGAATATGACAAACTCTTCACCCCACAACCGGTCGAACTCGGCGAGGGTGCCCGCGACAGATCTCAGCATCTCTACCGTAAAAGCATCCGACCCTTCGTCGAGCAAGATCGTGCGGAGTTTTTCGGGAAGCAACTGGTTCGACTTGACGAAATCTACACACCATATGGCCGCATCGTGATCGTAGCTTGCAAGATTGACCGTCGCGAAGTGCGCCGCCACCAGCGGCGAATAGGTAAAATCGATCAGCCGCGTAGGCAACCCGTGGTGCTGCGCCAGGGCGAGCCAGTTCCAGACCGAGTCGTCCGGCACCGCGTCGCGCCGGGCGTACTTTCGAAAATTGCGCAGCAGGTGTCCTTCGATTCTTTCCGAGGTGCCGGCTAGCCTGCTCAGACTGCTCCGGAGGTTGAACGACGACTGCGACAGCCCGCGATAGACGAAGTTCGACCTGTGACGGCCGAGCGTCTCTTTCCACGACCCTTCATAGAGCTGTTCGTTTAGATCGCTCCAACTGGATATGTATATGTCTTCCACCGCTGCCCTCGACCGGCGAAGCCTCACTTGAGCAGGATCGAGCTTTTCGTCACTATGTCGTTGTAATTGTCGCAATCGCCCGAAGAGCACATCTTTAAGAGGTCTTCGATCCGCTGTAACAGACTGCGTGCTGTAATGGTCCCCTATGGCCTGCGGGTGCGAGGGCGCGTAGTAGTTGAAATAGCTGCGAATGATCATGCTGCGCCCGTCGATAGGGAGCGTCTTGAGGTTGTCAACAAAGCGGTCGAACGTGCCCTGCCGGACAAGGTAAAACTCGACGTTCGATACGTACATCGCCGACACTTTCTCTCTGATCTCGGCCAGGTATTGCCCCACGGCCTTGAGCGCCTTCGGGCCCGACAGGTCGCACATGACCGGAACGATGCGATCCTCGGCCTGCATCTTCTTCAGGTATTGAAAGTCGTCCTCCGAGTTGAAATAGTTCGACAGGTTCCCGTCGAGGTCTTGCTGCAACAGCAGCTCGCGGTAGCTCGGGTATATAGATCTCGGCGGGCGGTGGTAGCTGGAATAGCGTATTTCGAGCCCGGCGCTGTAAAAAGCGCGATGTATTCGCTCGACGGTTTCGAGGTCCGATTCCGAAAGCATTATGCCGAACTTCTGGACGTCCTGCCGCATGCCCTTGACCGTCTTCTCGAAAAGCTTCGCGTCGGACGGCGTGCCGTCGATATACTCGACAATCTCTCGCACGCCACGCGACTCCCACCCCCTCGTCTTCGGGAACGGCTTGCCGAAGAAGAGGCAGAGGTATTCGACGCGGTTGCGGGCGCGCTCGAACAGAGATTTAAAAAGTAGGTGCTGTAAAAGGTTGTCTCGTCGTATGTCGGTAATGATCGCCATGCGAGGGCGAATCTTCGCAATGTAGGTGAAATTCTGATCCGGGCCGACCCCGATATAGACTCCGCCCGATACCTGGTTTTCGCGAATCTTTCCGAGCACGTGCTGATAAGACGTCTCGTTAGAGATGAGGTTGTCGGAATCGAAATAACCGCCCGTTTCGGAAAGCCGCGCCGAGAGCGCGGCAAATGCCTTGTGGTCTTTAGACGAACCCGCCTCGGCGGCCCCCGCCGCGCCTAGCAGGACGGCGACCAGCAGGGTTGCGGTCATCGAACGCTTTAAGAAGTATGTGGTCTTATTCATGCCTGTCCCTCACAGTGATATTACTCGATACGAGAAAACCAAACTCGCCACAAAGGCACAAAGGACACAAAGAGGAACAAAGGTTTATGATCTCGGCCTGCCTTTGTGCTCTTTGTGCCTTTGTGGTTAATCCCCCGCCAAACGCTATGAATCTCCTATGGCTTCGATTCCGGCGAGCGGGCCGATAATCGCCGGTAGTATTCCTCTATCAGCTTGCGGTAACGGTCCGGCGCGTCAGCCAACCCGTAATTGCCTGCCCCGCCCTGGCCGAGCTTGGCCTGGAGCCTGCGCGCAAGCTCAAGCTCGAGCTGGCGCAGAGGGTCAATCACCTCGTTCTTGAGCAGCGCGAGCTGCGACGGGTCCCCAAACGCGTTGCGGCTCAACTGGCGCAACTGCTCGACGGCGGCGGCTAATTCCCTGGCAAGCTCCTTATTGGCGCCGCCGAGCATGCGCTGTAACTGCTCGGCTTCGGCAATGCGCTCGCGCAGCTCGCTTTCAAGCTGTCGGTCCCCGCCGCGAGGCGGCCCGCCACCAGCAGTCCGCGCGCTATCTGCGGATTGCATAGACGACTGGCTTCGCTGCCCGCCCTGTTGCCCGCCTTGCTGCCCCTGCCCCGGCTGGCCCTGCTGCCCGGATTGCTGACCTGATTGCTGTCCGGCCTGTTGGCCGCTCTGTTGACCGGATTGCTGGCCGCCCTGTTGTTGACCGGACTGCTGGCCCGACTGGCCCTGCTGACCGGCCTGCTGCCCCTGGGATTGTTGTCCTGGAGATTGCTGGCCGCGCTGCTGTCCCTGTTGCCGCCCCTGCTGCTGCCCGGCTTGCTGGCGGCCGTTCTGTTGCTGGCCGGCACGAGATTGGCTCCTGGAGCCATTTTGAGCCTGTTGTCCTGCCTGATTCTGTTGCTGTCCGGCTTGCTGCTGACCGGCCTGCTGTTGACCAGATTGCTGCTGTCCGGATTGTTGTTGTCCGGCTTGCTGGCGGCCCTGTTGCCCCTGCTGGTTGTTCTGCTGGTTGCCGGACTGCTGCCCCTGGTTACCGCCTTCCATGCGGCGGCGAAGCGATTCGAGGTTATCGGCCAGCTCGCGCGCGCGGTTGAGCGCGTCTTCCATGCTTTCAGTCTCGCTGCGCCGGGACGCGCCGCCTTCGGCCGCCTGCAGGTTGCGCACTACTTCTTCCATGTTCGATTGGACGATGCGCTCGCGCTCGCGCGCCTGCTCCATCCAGCCGTTCTCGATCAGTTGATTGTTGCCTCGAATCCGGTCCGGGATGCGATTGCGGCGGATTGCGCCGGCTGCCTCACGCAGTTTATCGGCAGCCTGCTGCCGCTCGCCACCCATGCCGCGCGCCGCCTGATCTATGTCGCGTTCGAGTCCCGATACCTGCTCGGCAAGCGCGTCCTTGCGCTCCTGTATCTGCTGCTTGCGCTCCTGATTTGAGGGCTGGCCGCCTTGCCCGCTTTGCGCGCCGCGGGCCATCTGGTCGAACGTCGCGCGCTATATCGGTCTGTTTCTTCAAAGCTTCCTCGGCCTGCTGGCGCAGCTTCTGAACGCTCTGCTGCCCGCCGGCGCGCTGCGAAGACTGCAGGTTGCGCTGGGCCTTCTCCAATCGCTCGAGCGCGCGGGCAGATTGCGCTGCCGACTCCTGATTGCCTTGTTGCGAGGATGAGGACGATTGCGCCCGCTGCATGTCGTCGGCGGCCTGCTGCATCTGTCGGGCCGTCTCGGCGAGCTTCGGGTCGCGACGCTCCCTCGATAGGCGTTCGAGCTCGCGGGCGAGCTTTCGCGTCTCCTCAATCATCTCCTGCTGCTGCCGCTGCGACCCCCCGCCGCCCCCGCCGCCCTGCTGCTGCTCGGCATCGCGGCGCATGCGCTGTTCGAGCTGTTGCTGCTGGCGCTGCGCAAGCTCCTTCAAGCGCCGGGCGATCTCGTCCTCCTGCTGGTTCTGGGCCGCCTGCTGCTCGCGCTGAACCGTCTCGTACTGATTCTTCATCTTGTCGAGCTGAAGCTCGAACAGGTCGGCCAGTTGCTCCTGCTCCTGGCTCTGCTGGCCGCCACCCTGCTGCTGGCCCCGCGCCACCTGCATCTCGCGGAAGATTGCCTCGGCGCGAAGCAATTGCTGTAGCGCCTTCTGCTCGGGCGGCATCGCCTCTTTAGCCTTCGAGGCTTTCAACTGGTTCAGCGCCTCCGTCATCTCCTTCGTGGCCTGGGTAATATATTCGACCATGTCTTTGAACTGCGTCTGCTCGCCGAGCTGTTCGCCGAGCCTGCGGCGTATCCGCTCGGCGAGCGCTTCGGCGTCGGTCTTGAGCTTCTCCTGGCCAAGCGTCACCGCGCTGAAATTCTCTTGTCTCTCCTGCGGGGTGTAATCGGCCTGCTCGCGCTGCATGCGGAAAGTAGCGGCGATGATGTCGCGCTGACGGCGCGAAAGCGCGCTCGAATCCTGTTCGCCTCCGCCTCCGCCGCCCTGCTGCTGCGCCTGTTTGAACGAGCGGTCAAACGGCCGCACCTCCATGAAGTATATGTCGCTCGTGGCCTCGCCGTTCCCGCCGTTGTCGCGAGCCTTCGCATAATAGGAAATGAAGTCGCCCGGCTGGAGGCCGAGTTCTTCGAGGAAAAATGTGTGCCCGCCGGAGAGCGTATTCGGCGCGTCGCGCTTCAGGTCTTGCAACTGCAGGCGCCGCTCCTCGCCGCCGTTCACCGAATAGTAAAGCTCAAGCGCGGCGACCCCGTAATCGTCCTCGGCGCGCGCCTGCGTAAATACTTCCTGGATGCTCGTCACCTTCGCGTCCCGCCCCGGCTTATCGATGAGCACCGTCGGCGGGCGGTCCTCCATCAGGGTTATGTCGTATTCGTTCGAGCCGACATAAGGTTGCCCTTCAGAGTCGACCATCTCTATGCGATAGGTCCCGTTTTCGTTGACCCTGAACTGCCCCGTAAAATTCCCGTCGCCAAGCGGCGACATCTCTATCTTCGTCCCGTCGCTCATCACGATTCGGGCTTTATCGGCCGGCGCGCTCATGCGCGCGATGACCTGAACGGTCGTCCCCTTGAGCGCCGCCACTTCGCCGCCGCCTTCGATCTTCTTATCCGCCAGTCGCGTGTAGGCCGGGAAGTTCAGCACGAGATCGATCTGCTTTACGAAAGGAAGGTCCGCGACTTCGAGGGTAAATTCGGGCGAGCGGACGCCGCGCGCCTCGACGTAATATGACACCGAGTCCTGTATGTTGAGGATGGTGTGTTGAAACTCCTCTTCGCGTTTGGCGGGCTCCATGACATGCGCCTGCCAGTTTTCCGAATCGATCCTTCGCAAAAAAACCTGCGCGTCGTCGGACTCGAACCCCGCGAGCGTAGCCTTTATTCGCTGGTCCGAGCCGCGCGGCACCCGCGCCGATCCGGGGTTGATGCTTATGAACATGGAGTTGGCGAGCACCGAACCGTCGCCCCCGCCGTAAAGCGCGGAGAGCCCGCCGGAAATCGCGCCCGGCCCCATCAGCACCGACACGAGCATGGCGAGCAAGACGAGGGCCGACACACCGCCATACGCGTAGGAACGGCGCGGATCGATCACGCTGTCCGGACTCACCACGGAGCACCGCGCCCCCGCGTCCTCTTCGAGGCGGCCCAGGATGGCGGGCGACGCCTCGCGCGGGTTGCCGTTATATTCGACCGCGGTCACGAGCCGCTCTTCGAACTCGGATTTTTCCTCGATGAGCCGCGCCACCTGCGCATCCGTGATGCTTCAAGCGCAGCGGCCTGAAGACGAAAAGCGAGGCGGCGGCTATGGCGATCACCAGCGGCAGGAAGCGCAAGAGCAGCAGCATCCCCGGCCGGTCTGCCGCCCCGTCGGCGACAAACGCGACGACCACGAGCGAGACGGCCGTGGCCACAACCGTTATCGCAACGCCCCGCAACACGGCCCGCGCGCGGATGCGCGAACGGACCTGCTTGATCAGCTCATTCAGGCTTCTTGAACGAGGACTCATACCGCGATCCTCCCGATGATGGTTACGTGAGTATAGTCTCGATTCAGACTACACACCACCGAATTATTGAATCGCCCCGTGCACAAGGGCGAGGAAACGAGCAGCGTCCCGCCTCTCTATCACCCTACCAATCTCGCAAGTCGTATGCGCCTGGCCAGCACCGCCTCGGCCACGAAGAGCGCAAGCGCAAGCAGAATCAACGGGAGCCATAACCGCTGCCGCGCCTCGACCTCTTCGGCCGTAACGCGCGCGTTCGGCGTTATCTTGTTTGCGCCTTCTTCGCCCGGCAGGAAGCTCGCGACAAGCTGCCCGACGTCGAGTTTTCTCAAATCCGATTCCGCCGGGTCCAGATTGGCCGCGACGTAACCGTCCCTGTCGCGGTACCGCATGCGGTAAAAACCCGGCTCCGTCACCTGGACAGTCTGTGGCGTGGAACCGGCTCCCGGGGCCGCTTCCAGCCGTTTCCCCTGCGGGGTCTCGACCGCCGGGTGCGAGCCGTCGGCGTCGGGCGATGCTTCAAAAACCTGCCCGACCGTGTAAGACGCCCTGGCCTGGCTGCCTTCAGATATAGTCGAGCATCTGGCGCACGAGCGGCAAAAACATCGGCGTCAGCGCAAGGTCATTCCAAGCCGTGTCGAGCGTTGTGGCGACCAGCAGCACCTTGCCCCGGCCGGCCGACCCTTCGACTATCACGGGGCTCCCGTCATCGAGCGCGGCCAGGGTCAAAGCCCCTTCGCGCGGCGTCGCGCGGTGGTATGAATAGACTCGCGTAGAAGACATCCGCGGCCGCCGCGGTTGAACGGGCTGAAGACCGGATGGTCCGTCTTGACCTGGCTCATCAACGCGTATCCGCGCGCCTGGACCTTCTCGTCGAGCGACGCCGGCGCAAGCCCCGCGAAGAGTGCGGTTAAACTCGCCCGGCTCGGTGTGCTTGCCGGCCGCGATGACGAGCCCGCCGCCCCGCTCGACATATGCTTTGAGCCCGGCCGCGAGGCCGTCGCTTATGCCGGTAGCGTCGTTAACGACGATGGCCGTGTAAGAGCCGAGTTCCGTAGGATTGACGGAGCCGGGGGTGTTGACCGCGAGTGCGTGCTTGTTGTTTTCGCCCGCCGCGAGCGCCTGCTCGATAAAGAAGCTCTCGCTTCGGCCGCGTGTCGCGGTGCCGATGACGAGGACCTTTACCTGATCGGTCCTCCTTACGGTAAAGAATGATCTGTTGTCGAGCGCAAAGCCGTCGCCCGAAAGCTCTACGGTCGCGCGGTTCAGCCCGTCGGGCACGTTGAAACCGGCAAACTCAATTGTCTCGGAGGCGCCGCCTTCGAGGCTCAGCTCGCGGCGCTCGACCGTGATGTCGTTGAGCTTGAAATCGACCGCCGCCTCGACCACCCCCCGCCGAAGTTGCTTACGCGCGCGCTGATCTTGCCCGGATACTTTTGCGCATAGATGACCGGCTGGGCCTTCAGGTTGACGACCGCGATGTTCGAAGGCTCCGGCTCGGCTGTGTCGACGGGGATTAAATCGGTGCCGGGCGAGAGCTTGACCGGCGCGGCCCCGCGGTCCCAACCGGTATCTTGAAAATCGGATATGAGATACACGCGACGGCGGCCCCGGCCGGCCTCCTTTAATATGCCTTCTGCCGTCTGCACTGCTTGAAGATAATCGGTCCCGCCCCATCCGGGTTGAAGTTGATCGATCAACACCTGCGCCTCTGCGCGGTCGGCCCTCATCGGCCTGACTATCTCATAGCCTTCGGCGAAAGCGACCAGCGCGATCTGCTCGTCGTCCGCGGCGCGACTCACAATATCGCGCGCCGACTGCCGCGCGCGGTCGAACGCGCCGCCATAGCGAGTGCTGTAAGAGGCGTCAACGAGTATCACGGTGAGCGGGCGGTTCTCGCCGCCATCGGCGTGGCTCTCGGTCATAAAATATGGCCGGGCGAAGGCCATGGCAAGAAGGAAGAGCGCGGCCGAGCGCAGCGCCAGCAACAGGAGGTTGCGCAAGCCGGCGTTTGCGTATCGTCTTTTGCTCTATGCGCCGCAGAAACATCAGCGACGGGAACTCGACCCTGCGCGCGCGCGTGCGCCTGACCAGATGCACGAGCACGGGTAAGGCCGCGGCCAGCGTTCCGATGAGAAAGAATGGGCTCAAAAACGCCATCTCAAATCCCGGCTAAATCAAAACCGCTCACCCAAACTGCGACCGCCGCGCGAGGTACGCGAAGAGCGCGGCGTCGAGCGGCTCCGTCCGTCTTCAACAGTTCAAAGTCTATACGGTTGCGCGACGCGCCCTCCCTGAGCGCGTCGATGTGCCCGCGTATGGCGCGAAGGTACTCGTCGCGCAGCGAATCGGGCAAGACGTGGAGTTGTTCTTCGGTCTCGCAATCTTCAAGCACGACCGCCTCTTTAAAATCGAACTCGATCTCCTGCCTGTCCATCACCTGAAAGACGAGGACTTCGTTGCCGCGAAACCTGAGATGTTCGAGCGCGTGCGTGATCTGGTCCGGGTCGTCGTACAGGTCGGAGATCAAGACGATGATGCCGCGCCGGTTTATCTGCTCGGCGAGCCGGTTGAAGCTGGTCGACAAGCGCCGTGCCTCGACCGGGCTCAAGCCGCTCGATCATGCCGAGGATCGTCCGCAGGTGGCCCGACCGCGAGCTGGCCGGCACGTGCTCGACTACTTCTTCGTTGAAGGCCACGAACCCCACCGAATCGTGCTGGCGGACTCCGAGGTAGGCGAGCGCCGAGGCGAGAAACTGCGCGAATTGAAGCTTGGTCACTTCGCCGCTCGCGTACCGCATTGACGCGCTGGCGTCGACGACCAGGTGCATCTGCGTGTTGGTGTCGCCCTGATACTTCTTGATGTAGAGCCGGTCGGTGCGCGCGAGCAGCTTCCAGTCGAGATGGCGAAGGTCGTCGCCCGGCATGTACTGGCGGTGCTCGGCGAAGTCGGTCGAAAATCCCAGGTAGGGCGAGCGGTGCAGCCCCGAGATGAAGCCTTCGACGACCGAGCGCGCGATCAATTCGAGCGAATCGATTCGCGCAAGCACCTCCGGCGAGAGGAACCTCGTGCCCGATGGTTGAACGCCAAGTTGATTCATAGGGCGATCATCTCTACAGCCCGGACTTCGGCTCCGGTGTGGCTTCAATCAGACGGCGGATTACGTCGTCGGAACGGACGCGCTCGCTTTCCGCGTGAAAGTTCAAGAGTATCCGGTGGCGTAAGATCGGATAAGCCAGCGCGCGCACGTCTTCGATAGAGACGTTATAGCGGCCGCTCATCACGGCGCGGGCCTTCCCGCCCAGTATGAGGAACTGCGAGGCGCGCAGCGACGCGCCCCAGTTGACCCAGCGACGGATAAAATCGGGCGCGCTGTCCGACGCAGGGCGGCTCGCGCCTACAAGCCGGACGGCATAGCGCGTCACCGCCTCGGATACGGGCACCCGCCGCACCAGCCGCTGAAATGCCAGTATGTCTTCGCCGCTGACGTTTCGCTCGAAGGTGAAGTCCTGAACCGAGGTCGTCTGGCTCACCACCTCGACTTCGTCGTCCTCGCTCAGATAGCCGATCCGTATGTTGAACATGAAGCGGTCGAGCTGCGCTTCAGGCAGCGGGTAGGTCCCTTCCATCTCTATGGGGTTCTGCGTGGCAAGCACGTAGAAGGGCTTCGGGCAGCGCGTAGGTCGTCCCCTGTATGGTGACGCTCCCCTCCTGCATCGCCTCTAGCAGCGCGGCCTGCGTCTTCGGGGGCGTGCGGTTTATCTCGTCGGCAAGAATGATGTTTGCGAAGAGCGGGCCGCGTATAAATTCGAGCCTGCGATGGCCGGTCGCGCGGTCCTCCTCGATTATGTCCGTGCCGGTGATGTCGGAAGGCATCAGGTCGGGCGTGAACTGTATGCGCTTGAACGTAAGATCGAGCACGTTGGCCAGGGTGCGTATGAGCAGGGTCTTGGCCAGCCCCGGCACCCCGCTTACGAGCGCGTGCCCGCCGACGAAGAGCGAGATGAGCGACTGCTCTATCACCTCGTCCTGCGCGATTATGACCTTGCGCACCTCGCGCAGTATCTGCTCGCGCGCCGCGATAAGCTTTTCGAGTAATTCGTCTTCCCGGACAATTTCTTGAGCGTCAAGTGCCATTGTCACCTCGGGGGTCAGCGAGTCTGAGACGAGCCGGCCCCTGCTAATGCGTGAGCGCGTAAAAAACGTAGTTCACGCCGAACTTGTATGCGGTGTTCGTTTCCTCGATCGGGTTGAACGGATCGTTCGACCACTGCCAGTAATCGCTCACGTCATAGTTAAAATTGATGACCATCATCAGCCGCCCGTTCTTGTCCTCGACGCCTAAGAATTGCGGCTGCTGTCGCCCGTAAATCGGGCGCACGTCGAGCGACTTGATCGAAAAGAAGCAATTGAAAATCGGGTGCGACACGTCGAGCGGCTTCATCTCGTGCTCAGGGAGCGCCTGCTTGAGGTAATACTGCCAGGTCTGCATGTCGCGAAAGCCCCGGAAGTCGTCGACTAGAAGAAAGCCGCCCCGCAACAGGTACTCGCGCATGCCGGCCACCTCTTTCTCGTCGAGCTGCATCGAGCCCGCCTCCGCCAGATAGGCGAACGGGTACTTGAAGAGGTTCGGGTCGTCGAAGCCGAATATGTACTCGTTCTCGTCGAGCACGACCTGCGTCTTTGATAGCTCGGCGAGGATCTTCGAGAAGTGCATGCCGGCTTCCGGGTAATCGTGCGACCAGGGCACCCCGCCGTCGCCGAGCCATTCGCCCCCGTAAATCGGGCTTATCTTCACCCGCACGAATTTGAATTTATCGGATACGTCTTTCAACTCTCCCATCCGCTCGTCGGCGTAGCGGGGCGGATTGGTGGGGTCGGGCGCGGAGGAAAGCGCCGAGGGGGCGAGCGCGAGGACCGCTAAGATGATGACGACTGTAAAGCGGCGCATAGTACCCTAGTTGTTGCCCCTGAGCTTGAGCAGAAGCTCCTGGGCCTTTTCAAAGCCGGGCGCGATTTCAAGAGCGCGAAGCACTTCGCGGCGGGCCTCGGCACGATTGCCGGCTGGCTTCAAGCGACCGCGCCAGCATGTAGTGGGCCTCGGCAATGTCCGGCGGCTGAAGCGCGATCAGCACGCGGAATTCGCGCGCCGCTTCCGCCGGGTTGCCGTTTTCAAGATAAAGGTCGCCGGCAAGCTTGTGCAAGCTGGCGTCGAACGGGTGGATGTAGAAACTCTTCTTCAACGCCTCTATGGCGCCTGGCGCGTCGTTGATCGATTGACGCAAGCGGGCGAGCCTGGCGAGCGCGAGTGCGTTCGTCTCGTTATAACGCGACAGCGACTCCAGCGCCTGAATCGCTTCCTTCTTCATCCCTCGCGATTCGTATAATTCGGCGAGCGACCAGTAGGGGTTGCCCTCGCCGCCGTAGTAAGGGAAAAGCTCGCTCGCGCGCCGCAGATGCTCGATGGCCAGCTCCGCGTTGTTTTCCGCTTTGAATATGTGTCCGAGCTTCAGGTGCGTGAAGTAATCGTTCGGCCTCGACCTAACTATCGCGAGCAGCGCGTCCTTCGAAGGCGCTTGCCCGCCAGCCGATTGCACGGGCCCGTTCGCGGTGGCCTCGCGGTACGACGCGACCTTTGCGCGCACGTACTCGTTAAACGCCTTGTCGAAATCCTGGGGCGATAGCTTGAGCGAGCTTTGCAGCACTTCCACCGTGCCCGCGCCCTGTTTGTACCCGGCGAGCATCGCTAGTATCGCGTCGAACCCGTGTTTCTCTTCCACGAAATCGCAGACGAGCGAAGCCTGAAAGTAGGCGAGCATCACCCCCTCGGCGCTCTTCGGCCGGAGGAAGGCCGAGTCGAGGTCCAGTATCTTCACAAAGCGCCCGTCGGTGAAAGCCTTGAGCGTTTCAATCGACCAGTCGTTGCCCCAGCCCGGCCGCGCGCGGCGTTCTTCGAAGACCGAGAGCCCTTCTGAAAACCACCTGGGGATGCGGTGGTCGGTCATCTGTAGCGAGATGACATGCATGTACTCGTGCCAGAGCGTGCCTCCCCAGTTGAACTGCCCGGCGCCGCGGGCCGAAGGGCTATCCATAGCGATGACAGGCCCGAAACAGACTCCCAGAGCCCCTTCCAGGCCGGGCAGCCCGAGCGCCCGCACCGCGAAATCCTGGTGGTTCGGAAATATCTCTACTGAAATCGGCGCGCGCGGCGTGAAGCGATATTTCGCGGTCAGCTTCTTGTGGGCTTCCTCCAGCAGCTCGGCCGCGTATGCCGACAGGACCGCGCTCTCCTTCGGGTCGGTCTTAATCAAGAACGGGGCCTTGAGCGTGTCGGTGAAATCCCGCATCGAGTCGAGCAGGTCGAGCGTGTTTTTTGCCCATAAATTAAAAGGGTCGCCGTTGAATGCGCGCTCAAGCTCGGCGCGCCCTTCGGCCATCTTGCCCAGGCGCAACAGGTTCATGCCAAGCTCGGTGCGCGCGCTCCATAGCGTGGGCGAAAGCTCGGTCGCGCGCCGATAAAAATCGACCCCGTCCGCGTACCTGCGATTGTTCACGGCAAAGTGCGCGAGCGTGTCGTAGAAACGGCCCGCCCGAGCGTTTATCGAAAGAGCGTGCTGTGTCTCCGCGTCCATCTCGGCCCGCTTGCCCGCGAGGTAGAGGACGGCCGCCCGCATCGCCATCGCCTCTATTGAATTCGGGTTGACCTCAAGCGCGCGCGCGGCCAGTTTCGTGGCTTCCGCGGGGTTATCGCCCTCCAGCTCGAGCCACGAGCGCAGCACGAGCGCCCGGACCGAGTTCGGGTTGACCGCGAGCGCGCGCTGGGCGATGACCGAGCGGCTCGGAGGCTGAAGATATTTGCTTGCTGCGGGCGAGCCCGACGAGCGCGTCCACGGACCCCGGATTGATCTTGAGCGCGTCGTCGAAGAGGCTCGCGGCCTCGGCGTAGTTGTACTTTTCGAGCAGTAGCTCCCCCTGCCCGATGTACGCGTCGGTGTGGGAGGCGTCGGCTTCTCGCGCGTCTATAAAGAGGTCGTTTGCTTCGCGGTACTTTTCAGCGTGAACGAGCGCGCGCGCGATCAAGGTCAACTCCTCCGCCCCGCGCGGCGCGTTCGTGTTGTAGTAACCCACGAACTCTTGAGCTATCTGTCCTGGCTTCGTCGTCACGGCCTAGCGCGTGCGCGACTCGAAGCTGCCCGAACCTTGCGCGCAACCATGCGACGCTTTTTCCGCCGCGAGCCGCGCTCTCGAATTCGGCAGCCGCGTCCTGAAAGCGGCCCGTCTCAAGAAGCACTTCGCCCAGGGCCGCGCGCACCGCTGCGTCCGTCTCGTTTGACGCGAGAAAACTTCTCGCGGTCTTTTCGGCGCCCTGGTAGTCGCCCGTCTCGACTTTTGCGCGCACAAGCCCGGCCGCGGCGTTGCTGTTTCGCGGGTCTTTTTCAAGCTCCGCGGCAAGCGCCGATATGGCTTCTTTGTAGCTGCCCTTCTTTAAATGATCGCCCCCGCGCAGGCCGGTGCCGTCCTGTCTTGCGCCGACAAGACTCGACCCGATCATTACTAGTATGAATATTATTGCCGCACGTTTCATTGCTTTTGCCGCGCCCGCACTGATTGGTTAATCTCGGCAAGCTCTACGAGCAGTCGCTCAAGCTCGCGCTCATACTCTTCGGTCTTCATATCGGCCTTGCGCGCCTTTAACTTTTCGATTGCCTGCTCGAGTCGCTGGCGCTCGCCGAGCAATCGCGCAAGCTCCGCGTCCTTGCCCGCTTCTTCGACTATCTTTGAGTCGAGGTAGATGGTTTTCGCGAGATTGCCGTCGCCGTCTTTCGCCTCCTCGTGGCCCGCCCCGTCGCCGTTGTCGTCGAGCAATGCATGCTCGGTTGCAAGCTGGTTCTTTTGCTTATACCAGTCCGCAATCGATTTGGTTGCGTAATTGAAAGCCTCGAGCACCGATACGCGCCCGTTCTTATCGCCGTCGGCCGCCGACTCCGTGAGCGCGCCGACGAAATGCTCGGCAAAAACGGTCGCGTTCTGCTCGTTGCCGCTGCGCGTAGCGGTGATGATGACTCGGTTGTCGGAAGAGAGCGGCTTGACGAATTCGCCCGACGCGCTTGAGCAATTGACAAAGACTACGCGAGAGGTCGGGAGCGATTCGATGAGCTGAGCGTAATCTTTTACCGCCAGGTCCGGCCCGACGAGATTGAACTTCGCCTGCTGATTATCGAAAGAGCCGTGACCTATAAGGACGACGAGGACGAGGCTATCGGGTTTTGCCGCGGACTTGATCTCGGCAAAAGCGCGTCGCACGCTGTCGGCCGTCGCGCGGCGGGCGGCGGGCGCGGATTCGGGGGTGCCGTTTTCAGGGCCGCCTTGCCCTAGCTCGCTAAGCACGAAGGTCTGACTTTGATCAAACCCGAGCCTTGTGGTGAGCGCCTCGTGAAGCCTCGCGGCCTGGTGAGCGAATGCCTTTGCGTAAACCTGCTCGCCGCCCACGCCCGCGACTATTATCGCGAATTTGCTCTTATCGACCGGCGCGCGCGCGGCATCGCTTTTCACCGGACCGGTCGTTTGCGCCGGAACATTGGTTTGAGCCGAGGTGTTCGTTTGAGCCGATGCGTTCGATTGATCGGCCTCGGCGCAATCGTGCGTCGCCCAGCTCGCGACCGCGACCAGCGCGCAGATTAACGGCAAACAGCTATTGAGCTTTATAAAGCGCATCCTTTTACCAGAACGGGCTCAGGCGAGCCCTTTGCGTTTGCGTATGAACCATTCGCCGGCCGCAAGGCCGACGACCAGGAGGAAGTTTATAGGCATATCCCACAGGTCTTTGGTCTCGCGCACGGTGCCAGGGCCATCCGTGTGCGCGAGATCTTCGACCAGCCCTTCAGCCTGTGAGGTCGAGTAGTACTTGCCGCCGGTTTCGGTAGCAATTCGCATCAACAACTCTTCGTTCTGCGCCGCGTCGCGCGCCTCGCGATTTATAGGGCCGACGACGAAGCTCGATTGAGCCGTCATAAGCGGGCCGCCCTGTTTCGACGTTCTCGCCGGCTTCACTTCGACGCGATATAGCCCTTCTTCGGCCGGGGTGAACCCGGCTACGTGGCCGTCGAATTCGCCTTCGGTATTCGGCTTCATCGGCACCTCTATCGTGTCGCCGGAAGGCGTGGTGACGCTGGCGTTGACCGCGGCGTCGCTCACCCTGACAAAATTCTCGTCGATCACCTCGGCGCGCATGCGCAACCTGCTCGCCAGTGCCGTAATAGCTGCGCTCGGTTGTGGCCTCGACCGGCGTGCGCACGGGATCGACAAGGTATCGAAGCAGATTGCGCCAGAAGGTTTCAAACGACCTGTCCTTGGAATCCATCATCATCTGCCACCGCCACGTATCGGCGGCGAGCAGAGCAAGCGTTCGCCCTCGGCCGTATCGCTCTTCGACAAGCAGAGGTACGCTTTGATTGCGGTCTTTGGTATTCCGGCCTTCGAGGACCACCGTGGCGCCGGGCTTTATCTCGGTTATTACTTCGGGCAGTGTGATGGGCGGAAGCTGCTGCCATGCCGACTGGCTCGCTTCGGCGTCATCGGCGAGGCGCGTCGCCGGGTGGTCGCGGCTCCTGTCGGCCGGGCCCGCTTTGAAAGCCTGGCTCTCGCCTCCTGCCGCTTCCCCTCTCAGATAGACAGGCAACAGATCGGCGAGAGGCGTGTTTTGATACCCTCCCGCGTTAAAAGATTTTGCGCCCGCGAGCGCGATAAGGGTCCCGCCGCGGCGCGACGCGAATTGCTCGATGGCCTTCAACTGCTCGAACGAGAAGAAGGTCGCCTCCACGCTTCCAATGATGAGCGCGTCGAACTTGAACAGGTCCGCCTCGGATTTCGGAAAGCCCGACGAAAGCTCCTCGCCCGACTCTACGCCCTGGCGATAATACTTCCCTTCGGCGGAGCGGAGTATAGAGACGAGCGTTATGTTCTTCTCTTCCGAAAGAGAATCGCGCATCTTCCCGTATTCCCAGCGCGGCTCGCCTTCGATATAGAGTATCCGCGGTCGCGCGTCCTGAACTTCGATGAGAAGCTCCTGCGAGTTGTTCTCGGGGATCGGGTCGCCTTCGGCAGACGGGGCGACAAACCTGTAGCGGTGAAGACCCGGCGAAGAGGGGGTAAAGGTTATGCGGGCGACGGCCGTCCCCTCGCCCGGCACGGGGACCGTTTGCGAGCGCAGCAGGTGGTTATCCTCGATGATGTCGATCTTGACGGTGCGCTGATCGCCGGAAGATTTGATCAGAAGCTCAACCGTTACGGGCGAATTCTTTAGCGAGCGGCGCGGGGCCGACGCGCGCACAAGCTCGACATCGCCTTCGATCTTCTTCTGGCCGACCCCTATCGTATAGACTGGCAGCCTTCGCGCGCGAATGTTGTTTATGGTCGAGGACATGTCGGAAGCGGCGTCGGACTCGGCATTGCTCGCCCCATCGCTTATAAGGACCATCCCGCTAAAAGGCAACCCGGCGGAATCGCGCGCTACATGATCGAGCGCGGCGGCGAGGTTTGTCTCGGACCCCGAGGCCGAAAGCTCCCCTTCGCCCGAGACCTGCTCGGCCAATGAAGAGAACCTGTACAGCCGCACCTTGAACTTATCTGAGAGCGCGCGCGTGAATCGGCTGTCGGCCGAAAGCAGTCTCTTTACGGCTTCGAGCCGGGTGCCCCCGTCCTCGCCCGGCAGCAGCATGCTTGCCGAATCGTTGACAAGCACGGCGACGTAAGTCGATTGCGGGACTACGGACGGGACGACGACGACCGGGCGCATTACGCAAAAGATTATTATGGCTATCAGCAAGCAACGCAGCGCGATAAGCCCCGCGCGCCATCCGGGGCTGAGGCGGAGCGAGCGACTCGCGTAAATCAAATAGAGGAATAGGCCGAGCGCGGCCACAAGGAGGATAAGAAAAAAGACAGACGGGCGCGTCCCAAATCCGAACTGGCCTTTGGATAAGAGCGCTTCTCTGTACTTGAACAGAAAACTAACTACCTGGTCCAAGATTGTCTCCCGCTCTAAATGCGCTCTATAAAACGCCGCCCCCTCGCGCTTGTTCATTTTAATTGCGTTGCATCCCAACTAGCAAAAAGATTTCGGCGCATTAAGGGCGAAGGCGACTTTGAGCGGGCAGGCTAGACTATTCTATTCCCCGGCCTCCTGTGCAAGTATTCACCTGCTTTGACGCCGACATTCATTGGCCGCGCATGGCCGGCTGCCTATCAATGTTCTACCTGGCGAGGTGGTCGGCCCCATAAACGGAAATCTCTAACCCCGGCAATAGAGACGGCGCCTCGCGATCCCCTCTATTGAACCTGCGAGTGATGCCCGGCGCGGGCCATTTGTCGCCGGGCATCTTTTGTTTTTCGGTCCCGTCGAAATAGAGGTTGAACTCCTTGAATCAGGCCCGATATTGTCGGCTCAAAGAAACTCCAAAAATACTTCCTATCGGGTTGACAAATATAAGACGTGTGATAGTATCGCGCAGGCACGGTCCTGTGTTTTTGGACCCCTCTATAGTTTCTCAGGTTTAAGTTAGTAGAAAAGATTCAGGCCGTAGGGAGGTTGTATCCTTACTGCCCCCAAAATGCTTAAACAGTATGTAGATTCACACCTGCGGCGCAAGCGCGTCGCATCTTAAACGAGCAAGCTTGGTTCGGTAGGCATTTTAATATTCCGTCGCCGTAGGGGGCGGAGTATGTGAGAGGCAGGGTTAGAGCGGCCTTTATGTGCGGCCCGCTGGGCAACTGCGGCTCCTCGCCATGGATGCATTCTGACCTGTCCTCCAACTATTCCATTGTAGATGGATGTGTGGCAGGGAGCCTTTCGTTATTAAGCCTACATATAGATTTCAAGGAGGAAGGAAGCAAATGAAGAGAAGCATGGCGTGGCCGCTCATAATAATGATGGCAGTGCTGCTCTCGGTGTTCATACCGAATCTGAGCCAGCACGCGGCAACTCAAGAATTACAAGAGGGGGGTGGCATCATCGCTGATGTTTCTCCCGAGCTGGGTTATTTAAGCCCAGGCGAGCGTCATAAGATTCAAATCTCGGATGAAGGAGTCATTCAGAGGTTGCAGTCCGCGGGAGCTCGTCTGATTGGGGACTACGGCACTTTCAGGATTCTGGAGGTCGAACTCGGCGACCGCCAGACAAGTGAGCAAGAACCGCACCGCGCAAATGCGCGACGAGTTCAACCTGATCATGCTCAACACGGGCGCGATTGACACGACCTCACCCGAAGCGCAGACGCTGAGGGAGACTTCGTCCGTCTCGGCACAGGGCGCGGGCTCTCGCCTGCACCTCGTGCAGTTCGCCGGACCCATTCAAGACGAATGGCTCGAGGCGATGACAGGCACGGGCGTTGAGATCGTCACATACATTCCCAGCAATGCCTATCTCGTTTACGGCACGGGCTCAAGCATCCGCGCGCTCAAGCGACTGGCGCGCTCGTCGAGCTACTTCCAGTGGGAAGGCAACTACCTTGACACTTACAAGGTCAACCCGGCCGTCGAAACGCGAGAAAAAGCGGTACGCGCGCAGGTATCGGCGCAAGGAGTAGAGCCTGAAGACGCGAATCGTTATCAAATTCAGCTCTTCGAAGACTCGAAGGTAAATGCCGAGACGCTGGCGCTCATCGACCAGCATAAGACCGAACCGATCAAGAGCCAGTGGGGCATACTCCGCTACATCAACTTGATCGTCGGGCTTTCTCCCCAGGCGGTAAAGGTTATCGCCTCAAGGCCAGACGTAGTGGCCGTTCTTCCCGAATTCACGCCTAAGAAGTTTGACGAAAGGCAGAACCAGATCATCGCCGGCAACGTCACGGGCAACCTGCCCAACCCGGGCGACTGGCTCGCCTACCTGGCGGCTCAGGGCTTCACCCAGGCACAGTTCACCGCGTCAAACTTCGCGGTCAACGTCTCTGACAGCGGCGTCGACGACGCGACGACCTCGCCGAATCACTTCGCTCTGTACACCTCCGGCAACACCAACGCTGGCAAGCCGCGTCATATACAACCGGCTGGTCGGAACGCCCAACGGCGGCAGCACGCTCCAGGGCTGCGACGGCCACGGCAACATCAACGCGCACATCGTCGGTGGCTTCGTCCCCGGCGGCGCGCCGTTCAACGCATTCCCGCACGCCGACGCGAGCGGCTTCCGTTACGGCATAGGCGTTAATCCTTTCGTGAAGATCGGATCGTCGGTCATCTTCGACCCGAACAGCTTCACCTTCCCGAACAGCCCGAACCTCGAATCGATGGCCTACAACGACGGAGTGCGCATCAGCACCAATAGCTGGGGCGCGAGCACCTTCGGCGGCTATGATACGAGGGCACAGACCTACGACGCGCTGGTGCGCGACGCACAGCCTGCCGGTTCGACATTCCCGACCGCGGGCAACCAGGAGATGGTTATCCTCTTCGCGGCCGGCAACGACGGCGCTGGCGCACAGTCGGTGGGCGCACCCGGCACGGCCAAGAACGTCATAACTGTCGGCGCATCCGAGAACGTGCAATCTCTTGGCGGCACTGACTTCTGCGGCATAGGTGATGCGGGCTCCGACAGCGCGAATGACATCATCGGTTTTTCGAGCCGCGGCCCGACGAGCGACGGCCGCAAAAAGCCCGAGATCCAGGCCCCCGGCACGCATATAACGGGCGGCGTGTTCCAACAGAACCTCGACGCTAACCCGCCCGCAGGCACCGGCGACGATGGCGCTTGCTTCACCGCGGGCGGCGTGTGCGGTGGCGCCGGGATCGACTTCCACCCGGCTGGCCAGGAGTTCTACACCTCCTCTGATGGGACGAGCCACTCGACCCCGGCCGTCGCGGGCGCGGCGGCACTCATCCGACAGCGCTTCATCAACGCGAGCCTCGCCCCGCCTAGCCCGGCAATGACCAAAGCCGCGTTAATGAACACGGCTAGCCATATGACCGGCGTCGGCGCGAACGACACCCTCTGGTCGAACAACCAGGGCATGGGGTTGATGAACCTCAACAGCTTCTTCGACCTCTTCGTTACCCCGTCGGTCCTGCGCGAGCAGTCGGTTGCCAATACCTTTGGCGCAACGGGCCAGCAGCGAGCGATTACAGGTAACGTATCGACCAACACCAAGCCGTTCCGCGTCACCCTGGCCTGGACCGATCCTCCCGGCCCGACGAGCGGCAACACCTTTATCAACAACCTCGACCTGGAAGTCACGGTCGGCGGCAACACATTCAAAGGCAACGTATTCACCGGCGCCAACTCGGCAACGGGCGGCGTGGCTGATATACGAAACAACGCCGAGAGCGTCTTTGTTCCGGCTGGCGTCACCGGCCCGTTCGTCGTCCGCGTCCTTGCGACCAACATCGCGGGTGACGGCGTTCCCGGCAATGCCGACACCACGGACCAGGACTTCGCGCTGATCATCAGCAACGGCGTAGAGCAGGCTCTGGCGGTACCGGCCTCGGCCGGCGCGACCATCGTTACGGAGGGCTGCACGCCCGCCAACGGCGCACTCGATCCGGGCGAGACCGTCACGGTCAGCCTCTGCATACAGAACGTCGGAACTGATCCGGCGGCCAATGTGGTCGGAACGCTCCAGGCGACTGGCGGCGTGACAAGCCCGAGCGGCCCGCAGAACTACGGCGCGCTGCCTCCGGGCGGTCCTCCCGTGTGCCGCAACTTCACCTTCACGGCTAACGGCGCATGCGGGGGCACCGTCACCGCTTCGCTGCAGCTTCAGGACGGCGCGACCAATCTCGGCACCGTCACCTTCACGTTCACTCTCGGCGTGCTGGATGTTGCGTTCACGGAAAACTTCGACGGCGTGACCGTGCCCAACCTGCCCGCGGGCTGGACCTCGACCGCGATCAACGGCGCAGGCTGCGCGCTTGCCATCAACTGGGTCACCTCGAATGCGGGTACTCCCGCGCCGCCGGCCGACACGGCGCCGAACGCGGCATTCATCAACGACCCGAACTGTATCACAGACGTGCGGCTCGACACTCCGACGATAGCAATCAGCTCGGCGACCGCGCAGTTGACGTTCCGCAACAACTTCGACCTGGAGAGCACCTTCGACGGCGGCGTGCTCGAAATATCGATAGGCGGCGGCGCGTTCACGGATATCATAACCGCTGGCGGTTCGTTCGTGACTGGCGGATATAACGCCACGATCTCGGTGAACTTCAGCTCGCCGATTGCCGGTCGTCAGGCATGGAGCGGCGCCTCCGGCGGCTTCATCACGACGACCGTAAACCTGCCGGCCGCGGCAGCGGGCCAGAATATCGTGCTGCGCTTCCGTCGCGCTACCGATACAAGCGTATCGGATGTGGGCTGGAGGGTTGACACGATTAGCATCACCGACGGCTTCGTATGCTGCGTGGCGAGCGGCGGCCCTTGCGCCGAGAACTTCGACGCGGTAACTCCGCCGGCGCTCCCGGCCGGGTGGACGGCTACGACGGCAATCGACTGCGCCAACTCTAACCCGTGGGCGACATCGAATGCCGGCACTCCCGCGCCGCCGGCCGATACGCTCCCGAACGCGGCGTTCGTCAACGATCCGAACTGCATATCGGATGAGCGGCTCGATTCAATTCCGTTCCCGATTGTTTCGGCATCGGCGACTCTGACTTTCCGCCAAAACCGAAATCTGGAGAACGGATTCGACGGCGGTGTCCTCGAAGCATCCATCAACGGCGGCGCGTTCCAGGACATCCTGGCGACAGGAGCAACGTTCGCCGTCGGCGGATACAACGGCACGATCTCGGTGAACTTCGGCTCGCCGATAGCCGGTCGCCAGGCGTGGACCGGCAACTCCGCCGGCTTCGTCACAACAACTGTTAATCTGCCGGCGTCTGCCAACGGGCAGAGCTGGGTCTTCCGGTTCCGCCGCGGCACTGATAGCAGCGTCAGCGGTCAGGGCTGGAGAATTGACAGCATCACCTCGACGGGCACAAGCTGCGGCGGCGGGTGCGACCTTACCTGCCCCGCAAACATCACAGTGTCGAACGATCCTAACCAGTGCGGCGCGGTGGTCAACTTCCCGCCGCCGACCTCGACCGGCTCGTGCGGCACGGTGACCTGCTCGCCGTGCTTCGGGCTCGTTCTTCCCCGTAGGCACGACGACAGTGACCTGCACCGGGACGGGTGATACTTGCACCTTCACCGTCACGGTCAGCGACACGCAGCCGCCTTCAATCACCTGTCCGAGCAACGTGACGGCGGTAACGCCGATCATCGGCGGATCGGGCGTCGTAGTAACCTTCCCGCCGCCGACCGCTTCGGACAACTGCCCCGGAGTTACGGTCGTCTGTAATCCTCCTTCGGGCTCGACCTTCCCTGTAGGCACGACCACGGTCACCTGCACGGCTACGGACGCGTCTGGCAACACTGCCACCTGCTCGTTCACCGTGACGGTGTTCAACATCTGCTTGCAGGATAACGGTAACCCCGCCAACGTGCTGTTGATCAACAGCGTCACGGGTGACTACCGGTTCTGCTGCAATGGATCCATATTCACCGGCCGCGGCAAGATGACGATACGCGGGCAGATCTTCACTCTCGATCACTCGCCGGCAGACCGTCGCGTGTCGGCCCGCGTCGATGGAACGGCCAAGACTGGAACGGCCAACTTGCAGTCGCCTCCGGGCACCCAGCGCTGCACGATCACCGACAGTAATACGCAGAATAACACCTGCGTATGCCAGTAGCAGTGTAGGCTCAAACCTTCTCCCCGCCGTCAGGCGAGCGAAAGTTCAATTGACGGCGGGTGAAGCTCAAGGGCTGAGGGGGTCACCCTTCAGCCCTTTCTTTTATGGGTTGGCGGATATTATTGCGTCCGTGATGCGGGCGACTTCGACCATCTCTTTTACGTCGTGAACGCGAATGAGGTGCGCGCCCCTCAGAATCGCGGCGGCGACTGAAGCCGCCGTGCCGAAGACGCGCTCGCTCTCGGGGCGGTTGGTGATACGGCCTATAAAACTCTTTCGAGAAGTGCCGACCATAAGGGGTAGATTGAACCGGGCGAATCGATCAAGGTTATTTATCAAAGCGAGGTTCTGTTCGAGCGTCTTGCCGAAACCTATTCCCGGGTCGATCACGATGCGGGCGCGCTCCACACCGGCACGCTCGGCCGCCGATATAGCCGCGGTCATGTCCGATTCTATCTCCGCAAAAACGTCCGGGCTCGGCTCGATCTTCTGCATGGTCGCGGGCTCGCCGCGCATATGCATGAGGACGAGCACCGCTTTTGATTTCGCGGCCACTTCGGCAATCGCGGGATCGAACCTCAACGCGCTTACATCGTTGATCATGCTCGCGCCCGCCTTTATGGCCGCGGCTGCGACGTCACTTTTGTAAGTATCAACCGCAATGGGCAAGGACAATCGACCGCGCAGAGCTTCGAGCACCGGGAGGATGCGATCGGTCTCTTCACTGGCCGGCACCCTCGGTGAGCCCGGGCGTGTCGATTCGCCTCCGACCTCTATTATGTCCGCGCCGTCGGCCTCCATGCCAAGCGCGTGCTCGACGGCCGCCGAGATTTCGTAGTGCTGTCCGCCGTCGGAAAAAGAGTCCGGCGTCACGTTGAGCACCCCGACTACAAGCGTGCGCGCGCCAAGGTCGAGCCTCTTGCCATCTCTCAAATTAATCTGAAATTTTGCTCTCATCGCACGATACTTATTACCCTCATATAATGTCACAGGCAAGCTTCATCACTGGTGTTGACTTATGAAGGGCTTAGTATCAACATAGCGTTTAACTTCGAAGGAGATGCATATATGGCCGAGTGTGATATTGCAGCGCTGCAAAACAAGCTGGCGAAAATAATGGAGCGAATCGTCGCCTCTTATGACGAGGCCACGCCGAAGATACACCACCTGGACCGCATGCCGTTGCCTTCGCGCGAAGACGCGGCGGCAATACTTGAAGCCATCGAGGAGGTGATCTATCCGGGCTACTACAGCGGGGGCGGCGTCACTCATCAGGGAATAATATACAGGGTGCAGGAGCGCGTTGGGTGGCTCTTCGAGCACCTGCGCGACCAGATAACGAGGGGCTTTCGCCACATGCGAGACCTCGACCGGGGGCTTTCGCTTACGGACGACGCGATGGCCGAGCAGTGCGCGTACTCATTTCTGGAGTCGATCCCAAGACTCCGCCGCATGCTGGCCGATGACATACAGGCCGCGTACGAAGGCGACCCCGCGGCGCACTGCATCGACGAGATAATACTGAGCTACCCGGCAACTTACGCTATAACGGCTTATCGCGCCGCGCACGAGCTTCACTCTCTGGGCGTGCCACTGTTGCCGAGGATGCTTACGGAACTCGCCCATTCGCGCACCGGTATAGACATACACCCCGGCGCGCAGATCGGCGAAAGCTTCTTTATCGATCACGGCACGGGCGTCGTCATAGGCGAAACGACGGTGATCGGCGACAACGTAAAGCTCTATCAAGGGGTGACGCTCGGCGCTCTCTCTTTTCCCAGGGACGAGAAGGGCCGCCTGATTCGCGGCAAGAAGCGCCACCCGACCATCGAGAATAATGTGGTCATATACGCCGGCGCGACCATACTGGGCGGCGACACCACAATAGGCGAGGGCAGCATCATCGGCGGCAACGTGTGGCTCACGGAGTCTGTTCCGCCGGGGTCGCGGGTCGTGCAGGTCGATACCAAACCGCGGCTGCTCGCGCCGCACGAGAACCTCCAGGAAGTTTAGCCCCTTTTTTTTGTCAGTAGTCCATAGTCCATGGCCTTGACGCGCGAAGAACGCGGGCCGATTGCTGACTCAACTGATGAACGAGATTGATAAACTAAAGACCGCGGCTGACGCATCAGGCTTCGACCTCACGCTCATAACCTCATACGACCAGATGACGGCGCTCGAAGGCCACTGGCCAGATTACAGCGTCGCCGTCGCCGCTTTCCCTTATGAAGACGAAGAAAGGATTGTCGCTTTTAACGAGCGAAGCTCGCACGATAGGCATCGCGTCGATAGCGATATAGCGACGCTCAGAGCGGCGGCGCGGCGGCTTGCGCCCGACGGATTGCTTTTCGTCTATGGCCTGCCGCGTCACCTGATGCGCTACGCAACGTCGCTGTCCGAGTCTTCGAGCGACCTCGCGTTCCGGTACTGGATAGCCGTCAGGGCGATGACCCGCGAGCAGAGCGGAAGTATTCGCCCGGAGCATACCGGCCTTTTAATGCTCTCGCGGCGAGATGCCGCCATAAACCGGGTTCGCATACCGCACGCCAGGTGTCGGTACTGCCGGGAGACCTTGAAGGATTGGGGCGGGAAATCACACCTGATGCACCCGCGCGGGGCCGCCCTTTCCGACGTCTGGATGGACCTCGTAGTAGACTCCCGCGAAAGGCTCCCCGCGGAAATCCTCGGCCGAATCTTGAGCCTTTCACCGATAGCCGCGGGGCGTCGCCTCTTGCTCATAGCACCGGAGCGCGAGGCGGTCGCGCGCGATATTGTGTGCGAGCAGAAGAGAATCCATGCCTTCGACCCGCTTGTTCTAAACGACCGGAAGACGCCCGCGGGCGCGAGGCGCAATGTCCCGGAGGGCCTGCTTGACCGTCTCCATCGCGCGCCTTGCCTCGAAGTATTAAAGCAGATACCAACGGGCACGATTGATCTGGCTTTCGCCGATCCGCCGTTCAATTTAACGAAACGATATAACGGCTATTCGGACGACAAGACCGAAAAAGAATACGTCGGCTGGTGCAAGCGGTGGCTCGTCGAATACGAGCGGGTACTGAAGCCCGGCGGCGCAATCTTTATAGTCAATCTGCCGAGGTGGGCCGTCTGGATCGCGGATTTTCTAAGCAGGTCGCGCGAGCTATATATGCAACGATGGATAGTATGGAACTCGCTGCCGGAACCGAAAGGGGTGTTGATGCCCGCGCACTACAGCCTGCTCTATTTCACGAAGGGAAAAGAGGCGGCGCGCTTTAACTACTGCTCGATGGAAGGCGGGTGGCAGCCTTTCGATGAAGCGGTATTCCCGCCCGACCGCGCCGACGTGTGCCAGCGCAGGTCTTGCATAAGACGCCGCCGCGCGTCGGGCCAGACCTACCGCGGAGAGCTTACAGACATATGGCACGACATACACCGCGTCCGCCGCTCGAACGAGGGCGCAAGCGTCGGCCCTAAGACCCATCCTTGCGCCACCCCGGAGCGGCTCGTCGAACAGGATAATAAGACTTGCTACAAACCCGGGCGACATTGTGTTGGACGCCTTCGCTGGCACGGGCACGTCGGCCGTAGTAGCCCGGCGGCTGGGCCGGCGCTACATTGCAATTGAGCAGGACGCGGGATACCTTTCAGTGGCGGATAGTCGATTGAGCCCGTCGTCTGTAAGGCGCGATAAGCAGGCGAGGCCGGACAGGGGCAAGGCATCGAAGCGCCGGCTACAGATCGAGCTTATGAATCTCGCGACGAGGCTCGGCCGGTTGCCGACGAGGCTCGACGTGGAGCGGTTTAGCGAGTACAGGCTCGAAGCTTTCGATAAAGCATTCCGCTCGTGGGGCGAGGCCCTCAAGGCCGCCAGAACTGTCGTGCTTTGCGACGAGGCGGGCTTATACGAAGCGCGCGAGGAGCTATCGGAACCAGGCGGCGATGAAGCGCCGGGGCTCGCGTAGATAAGAGAGGAGAGTATGCGGCAAACCGAGCGGTTGTACTTCACCGATTCAAGCATTCTTGATTTTTCAGCCCGCGTCGTCGAGATAAGAGAGACCGAGCGCGGTCAGGAGGTGCTGCTTGACCGGACGGCTTTCTACCCGACAGGAGGGGGCCAGCCTAACGACACCGGGAATCTCGGCGCGGCCGCCGTCATAGATGTCTATGAAGACGAGGCGGGGCAGATTTTTCATGTCGTCGGCGAACGCGGGCTATTTGCGCCGGGCGATACGGTGACGGGTGAGATATATCGAGCGCGGAGGCAGGATCATCTGCAACAGCACAGCGGGCAGCACATACTTTCGCAGGCGTTCGTGCAGTGCTGCGGCGCTGAGACAAGGTCGTTTCACCTGGGGGCCGAAACCTCGACCATAGATATTGAGCTGGATAACCCCACGGCCGAGCATATGAGGGCCGCTGAAGAGATTGCCAACCAGATCGTCTTTGAAGACCGCGCGATGCGCATCCACATTGTAGGCGAGGAGGAGGCCTCGCGGCTGCCGCTCAGAAAAGAGAGCGAGCTGCGCGGCGAGATAAGGGTTATCGAGATAGACGGATTCGACTGGTCGCCGTGCGGCGGAACGCACGCGGCGAGGGCCGGGCAGGTCGGGCTGATCGTGATCAAATCTTTCGAGCGGGCAAAGAAGCTGACGCGCGTCGAGTTTGTTTGCGGCCGGCGCGCGCTCGAAGAATACCGGCGGGCCAATGCCGCCGCGGTCGGCGTAGCCCAGCTATTCAGCGCCGAGCGCGACACGGGGCCGGAGCTTGTCGCCCGTCTCATCCAGGAGAACAAAGAGACAAAGAAGCGCGCGCGCGATCTGCTTGAGAAGGCTATGGAGGCAGAGGCAACCCGGATGCTCGCGGGCGCGCGCCAGTTTGGCGACGTAAGAATCGTTTCAGCGGTATTTGATGATCGCGGCCTCGAAGAATTAAAAGTGCTTGCGTCGAGACTTGCTCAACAGGAGAACTGTGTCGCGCTGCTGGGGTCGCGCGAAGGCGGGACAGCCCGATTGATCTTTGCTCGCTCGGGCGGAGTCAACTTGCATATGGGCCAGCTTATGGCTGAAGCCTGCGCAGTTATCGGCGGGCGCGGCGGGGGCCGGCCGGACCAGGCACAAGGCGGCGGGCCGGAACTGAGCAAACTAGAGCGGGCCATCACGTCGGCGACTGAAAAGATAACGGGTGCGGCCCAATGAACGTAGAGCCGAGCGGCAAGCCGGGCGCAAAAAAGCGACTGGCGGTCTTCTTTACCGGCGGAACTATTTCGATGAAGTTCGACCCCGCGGTTGGCGCGGCCGTCCCTTCCCTGTCAGGTCACGAAATACTCGCAAGCGTCCCTGATGCATTCGAGGTCGCGGAGATAGAGGTCATCGATTTCGGCCGTTTTCCCGGCCCGCACATGACGCCGCGCCTTATGCTGGAGCTGTCGGCGCAAGTGCGCGAGGCTCTGTCTCGCGACGAGATAAGCGGGGCCGTCGTCACTCACGGCACCGACGCTCTGGAAGAGACCGCTTACCTGCTCGATCTGACTATAAGAAGCGAGAAACCTATAGCGATCGTGGGTGCGTTGCGTAATAGCTCTGAGCTTGGATGGGACGGCCCATCGAACCTGCTGTCGGCAATAAGGGTGGCCGCAAGCGACAAGGCGCGCAATCTGGGCGTTCTGGTCGTAATGAACGAAACGGTGCTTGCCGCGAGCGAGGCGACAAAGACCCACACCGAATCGTTCGACTCTTTTCAGAGTCCGGACTTCGGCCCGCTCGGGGTAATCGATAAAGGCGAGATCATAATCCGCCGCCTGCCCTTCCCCAGATGCTACTTCGAAACAGAGAGTGTTGCCGAGCCGGTATGGCTTATTAAAGTTGCCGCCGGTATGGATTCAACGCTGATCGATGCGTGCCTCGAAACGGGGGCGAAGGGATTCGTAATAGAGGCGATGGGACGCGGCAACGTGCCGGGTGAATTAGTGCCCGGCATAAAGCGGGCCATCTCGATGAAGATACCCGTAGTCATCGTGTCGCGATGCCCGCGAGGCAGGGTCTATGAAAGCTATGGCTACGAGGGCGGAGGCAAACAACTGCGCGACGCGGGAGCGATCCTGGGCGGTTTCTTAAACGGGCAGAAGGCCAGGATCAAGCTAATGCTCGCGCTGACGGTATGTGAAACCCCTGCTGAGCTGGCTGATGTCTTCGATCAGCGCCCGTGATTTGTCCCTCGGTCGTTAATCGCATATAGGTCTGGCTTGCGAACTGTGGCTTCGTGTAGAGTCTGGGGTCAGGATCCTCACGATGGCAAGAAAGCTACCATCAGCCGTGCTGCGTTACGGGCTCGCGCTACTCTCATTTGCGCTGGTGTTGCTGCTCTCCTTTGGGATCCAGCGCCTCTTTTCACTGAGCATTGATTTCACCTCTGCTGATTATCGGGGTGATGATTGCCAGCGCATGGTACGGCGGGCGGGGGCCGGGTCTGCTCATAGCGGTCCTGCTTGAATTAACGCTTGATTACTTCTATACGCGGCCCTACAACTTCCAGTACGCGGTGATAGTTTTCAACCGCCTTGTCCTGTTCGTGAGCCTTGTACTTTTCGCCAGCTCGCGCAGGAAAGCCGAGCGCCAGTTGCAGAAACAGAGAGAGTGGCTTCGCGTGACGCTCTCCAGCATCGGCGACGCGGTGATCGCTACCGACATAAAAGGCTCGGTCAATTTCATCAACCCGACCGCCGAAGCCCTCACGGGCTGGACGGAGGCCGAATCCGCCGACAAGCCCTTCGACGAGGTCTTTCATATTATTAATGAAGAGACGCGCGAGCTGGTAGAGAGCCCGTTTTCAGCCGTAAAACGGAGAGGCACAGTCGTCGGGCTCGCCAACCACAGCATTCTGATTACCAAAGACGGCAGAGAGATTCCTATAGAAGACAGCGGCGCGCCTATCAAGGATGATGCCGGCAAAATGATAGGGGTGATCGTCGTCTTTCACGACGTGAGCGAGCGCAGGCGCGCCGAGCAAGAGCGCGAGCAGTTACTGATACGCGAGCAGGTAGCGCGCGGCGAGGCGGAGGCCGCAAACAGGCTGAAGGACGAGTTCCTCGCCACGGTTTCGCACGAGCTGCGGACGCCGCTCAATGCGATCCTGGGCTGGGCGTCGCTTTTCAACCGCGGGACGCTTGAAGAAGGCATGGTGCGCAACGCGCTCGCGGTGATCGAGCGCAACGCGAGAGCGCAGGCGCAGATCATCGACGATATTCTGGACGTATCTCGCATCATCACCGGCAAGCTGCGCATCAACCCTCAGCCCTTAGACCTTGCTCCTATAATTCAGACGGCGATAGAGGCCCTGCGACCGGCGGCGGCAGCCAAGCTCATCACCGTTACGCACCTCGCTCGATCAAAATGCCGGCCTGGTCGTAGGCGACCCCGACCGCATGCAGCAGATAATATGGAATCTTTTATCGAATGCCATCAAGTTTACAACAAGAGAAGGGCGGATCAACATCGGGTTGGGGCGAGTCAACTCGCACATAGAGGTAAGGGTGAGCGATACGGGAATAGGCATTGATCAACAGTTCTTGCCTTACGTCTTCGACCGCTTCCGCCAGGCCGATTCTTCGATGACGCGAACACACAGCGGGTTGGGGCTGGGGCTCGCGATCGTGCGACACCTGGTAGAGTTGCACGGCGGCACGGTTATGGCTGAAAGCGCCGGCGAGGGACAGGGGGCGGTCTTCACCGTGCAATTGCCAAGGATGGTCCCGGCGGCGGCTTTGTCGTGGTCGGACGGCGAGGATGCAATGGCCGAGTCAAACCTGATAGACGGCGCGGGCGGCGCCCCCGTCAGCACGCCGAATTTGACCGGGTTGAGAGTGCTGGTGGTCGACGATGAACCGGATACTCTTGAGGTGATAACGATGGCGCTGCATCTGTACGGCGCAAGCGTGCGCTCGGCCGAATCGAGCGTCGAGGCGATGAAAGCATTTCCTCGAATGGAAGCCTGAAGTGCTGATCTCTGATCTTGGGATGCCGGGGGAAGACGGTTACGATCTCATATCGCAAGGTCCGGGAACAGGACAGCGACATTCCGGCCATCGCGTTGACGGCCTATGCCAGGGAAAGAGATCGCCAGCAAGCGATCAGGGCAGGCTATCAAGCCCATATATCCAAGCCGGTTGACCCGCTCACCCTCGCGGCCACCGTGGCGGCATTAGCAAAGCGAGCAAAGAGAGCATAGGCCATTCGACATGTCAGATTAAATAGGTCCTAAGGTTTGAAAGTTTTTCCGACCGCTCAGGCGATGGTGATTATTGGCTTCGCCCGATTTCAGTAACCATCCGGCTGGCCCTCATTTTCTTACTTCCTTTTCATCCTCTAGTATCTCCTCCCATTATCGCTTGCCGCCTTCTCCCTCTGAAGGGGTTAAAATAACTGTCATGGTCGGGGCTATTATCATCTCCCCCTGCGGCTCTGCTCTTTCTCGCTCGTCCGTGGGATATGGACTCAGTTCCACTTTCCAGGACCGGCTATTGATCCTGCAATGGTTCAGTAACTCGTCCAGGCTCGGTGACTCTCGTAACGTCAGAGCAAACAATTCCGTGTTGCCGTCCTCGTCCCTCAATTCTACCCTGTGCGTCATCAAGTCTGATGACAGCAACTCCGCGATGGTATCTGTTCCCTATTACCGGGTACCACACCGCCGCATCTACTATGTAGAGATTGATGGTTTTGATGCTGTCGCATTCAGGCTCCAGTGTGAACTTTCTTATCCCGCGCAAGGTCTGTGCGAAAGGGTGGATCGGGTGCCACGGCCTTTGGAATCCTGAAGCGACTGCTCCCATATGCACCGTGCCGAACCCCGCCTTATCTATCTTCTTGAGTACGGTACATACCGCCTCCGGAATAACTCCGAGATCGCGCCGGTCATGTCTTTTGCCTTTCAGGTCCTTCCGCCTTGCGGCCACCGCGAAAAATGGTGTGTCGCCGTAGCGGAATGCATATAGAGATGACTTATCCAACCCTATCCACCTGGCCTTTTTATATCTGCCAATTAACCCTTTTGTTATGGCCCTCGCCGAAATGGCTGTTCAGTAATTTGCCCTCTACGGGCATGTCACTCCCACCTCCCGACGCTTACGACTGAGCTCTCGCCCAGCTCGGATTTGGGCAGCGGCAATTCGTAATTGCACAGCCGCACCTTTATAGAGGCAGTGCTTCCACTACCTTTACTGCTCAGAATCGTAAAAGCCAGCTCATCAGGCTGCACCACGGTTGGCGCTGCGCCCACTGTTGGTCGCCTATTTCCAGGCCACCTTAGCGCGGAGGCCAGTTCATCAAGGAATCCTGGGAGGTCCGTATGGCTCTTATAGAAGACAGGCACAACCCCAAGCCGGTTTTCCAGGAACCAGGGGTCGAATCGCTCTGCTTCGCTCCCGCTCAGTAGCGCAAAGTGTGGGTAAGGGCCTGGCCCGTGGTAATGGATTATCTCCCCGAACAGGTTGACCAGGTAGTCCTCCAGTAGCCCTGAGCCTATGAACAAAAGCGACCTGCGGCGGAATACTTCGGCGAAGGCTCGCCTGAAGTGTCCTTCCGAGTTAATGACCCTCTGGTATTGCTGGTGTCCGACCACCACCTGGTTTACCAGCTCGCGCCGTTGCGATGGGGTCTTTAACGACGCTTTCCGGCTCTTCCGCCTGGCCAGCCAGAAAGCCCTGAAGTGCCCAAAGTATAGGGGGTGTGCTCTCATCGAGCGAGCGCAGAACTCGGTGGCAATCTTCTAACCTTCGGCCCAGCACTACAGGTCGTGCCGAGGGGAAAGTTGCGCTCCAGAATAAGTCGTCGTAGTTGGTCGAAAGCACCAGGGGCCAATAAAGCCTTGCGAGCGACCTTGTCTGGGGAGGGATTTCAGGTCTTTCAGAAGGGGGCCAGGTCCGCAGAGCATTCCGGTATTTGGAGGAGCGCTCGACGTATGACAGGGGCCGCAGGGCGCTCACCGTCACGTCAGCAAGCCTGTAGAACTAATGGAATCTACCCTCTGATCAGCCTGCTGTAATGAGCCCGGAATCGTGACCCCCACCTGTGTCGCAAGTGATTTGAGGAAGTCCATCCACTTTGCGCAAGCAGGAAGGCTCATCCCGGACCCTATGAACGGGACCAGAACATTGCGGCGGTACAGAGTGACCAGGTGTGCCAGGACGTCCCGAAATCCGAGATCAACTATAGCCTTGGTGATACCGCTGTTACTCATGACTGATCCGATCAAAAAGGCGCATCGAAGCCCTTAGACTTACTGTGCCGGGTGAGTTAAAAGGTATAAGATTCCTCGTGAGCCAGGCCACTTTACCCTGTGCCCTAACTACTGTCAATCTCCTCCGCTCCGCGCTCAGGTGGCAATATTGCGGGATTGTTTTTAAGGCTTTTTGTATCCGGCGAGCCAGCCTTCAGCAAAGGCGGCTATATGTTGCCGCGAGCTTGAAATTCGAACGCTCGTTCGAATAAAATAGTAGCTGAGAGATGGAGATGATCCGGGATTTGGAGGAATCATGGCTGCTACTTTTACTACGACGACAATAACTAAGAAGTATCACGACGCGATAGTCGATTGGCAGAAGAAGAACTTCACCGAGCTGGAACTTGCTCGAAAAGCACTGGGATGAGTACTTCAAAGGCGTCCCGCCGTTTCAGCTTGTAGCCAAGGTGGGGAGCCTGAAGAGCGATGTTGTCGAAGTCGGGCAGTACGCCGGGCGCAAGCGATTCGAGCGCGCCAAAGAGATGGTCGGCAACGCTTTCTTCAGCGCGCGTGACATCATCCGCGCGCAGGCCTCGACGGAGCTGGGGTCGATTCAACAGCACCGGCTGACCCTCGACGAAGCGGTCAGCCCCAAGGGGCAGTTTGCGGTGCTAAGGATTATGGCCGAAGAGCTCCGCCACGCGTATCAGATGTTCTGGGTGCTCGACCAGGATCAGACATGGAAGAAGCCGGGGCTTGGCGACGTTGCGAATCAGACTATCGAAGAGCTGCTGTCGATGGAACTCGGC
This sequence comes from Blastocatellia bacterium, assembly GCA_963832205.1. Classification (GTDB taxonomy): domain Bacteria; phylum Acidobacteriota; class Blastocatellia; order UBA7656; family UBA7656; genus DATBMY01. The sequence continues at coordinate 173,021 of CAWHTK010000027.1, forward strand.
GGTCACGTTCTCGACGCGTTCAACATCGACTTCGGCACCTTCCTCGACAACGTCACCTACGCGACCGTCATAGACCTCGTAGGAAAGTACCAGCTGGAGATGCAGCAGGTCTTCAGCTATGCGCCGATGGCCCGCAGCATGGGGCCGATGCTACAGGAGGAGGCTTTCCACCTCGGGAGCGGGAGGACATTGCTGAAGGAGATCGGGCAGATGGCCGCGCGCGGCGAAGGTGATTACAGCGTCGAAGATATGCAGCGATCCTTAAACCTCTGGTACCCGCGCGGGCTTGAGATGTTCGGCAACGAGCGCGGAGGCGAGACGGCGGTCACTTTCGGGTTCAAGGACAAGACCAACGGGACGGCGCAGGGCGAATATATTGAAGAGGTGCGCGGCGTGGTCCGCAACACCAATATAGCTATGCTTCAGGAGCGCATAGCCTCGATAAGCCGCGCCGACGCGCACGAGCTCCTTGACGAGATCGAGCGGAGCGGCGACCCGAAGCGGGGCATCAAGCCTGAAGAGATACTCTTCTTGCCCGACCCGAAGTTCTTTCGAAAGCGCGGGCTTGACGATTTCATGTTCCAGCCTTACGACGTACAGGGGCGGCTGCTGACGGAGAGCGGAAAGCCCATTTCGCAGGATGGCTATTTGCGATACCTGGCGGGCGTGCTGCCGGAGAAGTTTCATAGGCAGCCGCGAGTACGACAAATACGTCGAGCAGATGCGCGAGTTTTTCGCGGATAAAGAGTAAAAATCTCGCAAGTAAAAGAGAGACCGGGGCGGCCTTACGGCCGCCTCTTTTTTTGGCGTCTCACCCAATCGAATCAACCGCGACAGGGGGCTCATTGCAAGGCGGCAGGGTTTGATGCTATCGTCTCGCATTCTTTGATCTCTATAAGGAGAGCTTAGTGGACCGGGCGAAGGCCTTCTTAACAATATACGCAAGCGTCGTAGTCAGTTACCTGGGGGTGGGGCTCGTAGCGCCGCTGATAGCCATAGTGCTCAAAAACCATGGCGAAAGCCCATTCCTGATCGGCCTGATTGGGACGACTATGTTCGCCGCTTTTACCTTCGCCTCTTTTCCGATAGGGGCGTTGACCGATCGCTTCGGCCCCAAACCCATATTGATCAGCGGGCTGATAGTCTATGGCGCCTCGATAGCCCTGTTCGCGATGATACAGCAGACGTGGCTCTTCTTTCTGGCGAGGGCGATTGAAGGGGTGGGGGCGGCGGCCGTCTCCGTCGCCGTCGAAACGATGATCAGCCACATGAGCGAGCCGAACCAGAGGGCCAAGCGCATGAGCTATTACGCCCTGTCGGTGGGGCTGGGATGGGCCGCGGGGCCGCTAACGGGGACGGTGCTCTACGACGTGCGGCCCTGGCTCCCGTTCATAGCCTGTTTCATCTTCAGCATGGCCGCCGCGATACTCGTGGCGGGGCTGGTACCGAAGACCGACTCCGAGTCTCACCACCACGAAAGTCTTGTCAGCGGCCTGTCGCTACAGATGGCCGTCCCAATGTCGGCGGGCGCCTTATACGGGTATCTGATGTCCTCGCTTGTCACGCTCATCCCGATATACATGGGTAACCGGAATATTGAGAAGACGCAGATGGGGATAATTATCACGTCTGTCATTATGGGCGTGCTGGTTAGTCAGGTGCCGCTGGGCAAGGCGGCCGATCATTTTGGAAAGCGCAAGACGCTGCTCTTTTGCACGGCTATTCTCGTCGTGGTCTTTTATATCATGGCCATTTACGACGACTGGAGAGTTTTTGTGGTGATGGGGGCGCTGGCGGGGGCGCTCGCCGGCAGCCTCTACCCGATCGGGCTTGCGATCATCGGCGGGATAGTCAGGAAGGAGAAGCTCGGCGCGGCCAACTCCCTCTTCTCGCTCTGCTTCGGGCTCGGGAGCCTGACCGGGCCTTCAGTGTCAGGCTTTGCCATGCAGAATATCAGCGACAGGTGGCTTTTTTACCTGCCCGCGGCGCTGACCGCCGTATTCGTTATATTTTTCGTCGCTTTTTACGGCAAAGTCGCACCTCGAAGAAGGACCGCTGCCCAGGACACATAGGGAAAACTTAGGGCCGAGACCGGATAATTGAAGGTGAACGGGCGTCAACCCTCCCCATCCTTGCTATGATTTACAGAACACTTGCCGGAATATAGCTATAGTAACTGAGCTATTGCCCCCTTCCTTTTAACTTTATTGCTTTTCGGATGAGTCAGGCAACTGTGGTTTTTTTTGTGTGTCGCATCACTGAGCAAGCAAGCCCCTTGACTGTTGTATGATAATACGGGACCCATCATAAGAACTGCTTGAAAGTAGAGCGATAAAGGCCGGAAGGCTCATGAAGCGCTTCAAGGCCACAATGAGTTGACGTGTGGTTTAGGGGACAACTCGAAAAGTATAAAGCTCTACCCAGCTATTGACAGGCTGCCGTCGACTGCCGCTATCTGAAGACGCGTAGCTCCAGCAATGAATAATACTCCCTGGGTGAAAGAGGATATCAAATTGGGTTTGAGTGCAAGTAGAAGCGATGTAGGTGGGGAGCGCAACTCTTCCGCAATCAGGAAAACCAGAATCTCGAAGCCGAAAAAGAGGCGCAGGACAAAGGGGCCGAGCGAGAAGATTCGTTCGCTGGCCGCCATAAGCCTGGCGCACAAGGTCGGATACTTGAAGCTCGGCGATCTGATCGGACACGAGAGCCGAGAGCTTGAGACGTTCATAAACGAGCGGCTTCCTCGTCGGACGTTTAAAGAAGGCGAGACGCTTAACCCGTCGAATCAGAAAGGGCCGGTACTCTTTTTGATCAAGAGCGGCAGCGTCAACATCACCCGCCCGTCGGCGCGGGGCCAGTACTACGACGTAAAGAGTCTGGAAGAGGGCACGATCTTCGGCGAGATGCCTTCGCTCGGGCAGACAATGCTCGGGGCCCAGGCCATAGCGGCCGAGACGACGAAGGTGATTCTTATTAACGGAGCCGACTTCGAAAAGCTTATAAATCTATCGCCGAGCGTGGCGCTAAATATGGTCCGTCAGATCGGGCCGCGTTTGGTCGAGGCCGAGCGGCGGCACGAGCAGGCCGCATTCCAGCCCGTTACTTCACGGCTTGCCTCGCTACTCAACAAGCTCACTAGCAAGAATAATGAAGTGGTCGGCTATACCCATCAGGAGATGGCCGATATGCTCGGCGTCTACAGGGAGACGGTCACCAACGCCATCGCCGAGCTTAAACAGGACCGCCTGATCAAGGTGGGCCGCAAGAGGATAATACTGCTTGATCTAGAGGGGCTTCGAAGGATCGAAGCAATATAGCTCGATTTATTGCCTAAGGGGCCGATTCACGAGTAGAATCAATAACTGGAATTACTCGCGGAGTCGGCCCTATGGAAATCCTCTGGATCGTGGTCTTGTTGGGTTACGCCCTGAGCGTGGCCCAGTCCATTTTTGCGCTTACAACAAAGAGGCCAGCCCTCGAAAAGGCGGCGCTCGTTGTGCTCGCCGTCCCTTTCGGCGCGCACACGAGCTGGCTGCTGCTTCGCGGGATAGAGACAGGCCGCTGTCCCATCACCGGGCAGCAGGAGATGTGGGCTTTCCTCTCCTGGTGCCTTGTCATCACATACCTGATCGCCTCGCGCTGGTATCGCGCGAACGCCTTGAAGGCGTTCATCCTGCCAATAGTCCTGGTGCTGGCCACCATTGCCGCCATCTCTCCCGAAGGCGAAAGCTTCATCGCCGCTCCCAACAAGCCGCTCGAGAATGCCCTGTTGACCGTGCATGTGGGATTGATATTGCTCTCATACGCGGCGTTTTTCGTCTCCTTCGGGGCGGGCCTGATGTACATAATCCAGGAGCGGGAGCTGAAGCATAAGCGGTTCAGCACCTTTCTTTTTAGGCTGCCCTCGCTCGGGACCTGCGACTCCATAAGCTCGCATTCGATGGCGATCGGGTTCGGGCTATTGACGCTCGGCATACTCGACGGATTGTGGTACTCGCACCTGCGCACGGGCGTCTACTGGCATAATGGGCCGCTGGAGGTCTTCTCGGTCGTGACCTGGGTGGTCTATCTCTTCCTTATGCAGACGAGGATCAACGGCGGGTGGAGCGGGAGGACTTCCGCGCTCGCTTCAATCGTCAGCTTCTTGATAGTTATTTGCAGTCTGGTCGGCGTCCGCTTCATCGGGCATGCCTAGAGTGCCGCCCGCGTATAGAAGGTGAGAAGCTGAAGCGACATGAACATCGTACTGATAGGACTGAGCCATAGGACGGCGCCCATCGAGATGCGCGAGCGGCTGGCCTTTAACCAGCCGTTGCTCTCTGAGGCGCTGGCGCGGCTCGTCGACCAGCAGATTCTCGATGAAGGGATAATAGTCTCTACCTGCAACCGCGTTGAGCTGGTCGCCTCGTCAGCTTCGGGGGCCGAAAGCGGCATCCATCGGCTGGAAGATTTCTTATGCGATTTTCACCATCTACAACCCGATGCCTTAAACGGCCACCTTTACCGCCACGCGGATTCGGCCGCCGTTAAGCACCTTTTCCGCGTAGCTTCAAGCCTCGATTCGATGGTTATCGGGGAGTCGCAGATACTTGGGCAGGTAAAGGAGGCGTACCAGCTCGCCATAAACGCCGGCACCGTGGGGCGCGTGTTGAGCCAGTTGATGCACCGGGCGATATCGGTCGCCAAACGCGTCCGCACCGAGACGGGCGTGGCGCAGAACCCGGTTTCGATAAGCTCGGTCGCCGTAGAACTCGCGCGAAAAATCTTCCACGACCTCTCGGATAAGACAGTGCTGCTTGTGGGGGCGGGCGAGATGGGCGAGCTTGCCGCGCGCAGCCTGATCGAAACCGGCAAGAGCAAGCTCATAGTGACCAACCGGACGGCCGAGCGCGCGGAAGAGATCGCGCGCAGGTATGGCGGCGGGGCGGTCAATTTCGAGGCTTTTTACGACGTGCTCCCTTCGGCCGACATAGTCCTCTGCTCTACCGGCGCTTCCGATTACATCATCAAGCCGGCCGAGACCGCCCGCGCGCTCAAATCGCGAAGGAAAGGCCCCGTCCTCTTCGTCAACATATCCGTACCGCGCAACATCGATCCGAAGATCAGCGACCTCGAAAACGCCTTCCTGTTCGACATCGACGACCTGGAGCAGGTAATACAGGCGAACCTGCGCGAGCGCCAGCGGGAGGCGCAGGTGGCCGAGACGTTGATAGAGGCCGAAGTCGAGAGCTTTATAAAGCAGCTCCGCTCTATCGACATAGGCCCGGCCGTGCTGGAGGTAAAGCAACTGCTCGGAGAGATGGCGCTTGGCGAATTCAGGCGCAACCGCAAGCGCCTCGGCTCGCTCACCCGCGAGCAGGAGACGGCGATACAAGACGTGCTGATCCCCGCGCTCGTCAACAAGCTTTCACACCCTGTCATCGTCCACCTGCGCAACGCGGCTCGCAACGGCGACTCGACTGAAGTGCTCGAAGAATTGCGTAAGATGCTCCACATAGATTGAAGCGGGAAGGGGCGTTGCACAAAAAGTCTGAGTGAGAGGCTGAAGTCTGTAGCCCCGTAGGGGCGGGATGTTTATAGAATCAATCGTCTATAAGACCTGAGCTCCGTCAGGAGCGGGATGTGAACATATCTCCCCTACGGGACTCTCATCCTTACACTTTTTGTGCAAAGCCGCGGGAAGGATAAATTTGAACAGGAAAGTCGTCATAGGAACGCGAGGGAGCCAGTTGGCGCTCTGGCAGACAAACTGGGTCAAGCGGGAACTCGAACGTCACTACCCAGGCATCGAGATTGAAGCCGAGATCATATCGACCAAGGGAGACCGGGTGCTCGACGTGTCGCTCCCGAAACTCGGCGAGCAAGGCAAAGGACTCTTTACCAAAGAGCTTGAAGAGGCGATCCTTGAGGGACGCATAGACCTGGCCGTCCACAGTCTGAAGGATCTGCCCACGGAACTGCCGGCCGGGCTCCACGTGGGCGCGATATGCGAGCGAGAGGACGTGCGCGACGCGCTGGTTGCGCGAAGCGGCATAAGCTCATTTGACGATATTCCGCGGGGCTCGCTGATCGGCACGAGCAGCCTGCGCCGCCAGGCGCAAATGCGCGCCGTAAGACCGGATTTGCGCATCGAGGCGATACGCGGCAACGTCAACACCCGTCTTCGTAAACTCGACACGGGTGAATTCGACGCCATAATACTCGCCTCTGCCGGTCTGCACAGGCTAGGCTACACCGGCCGCATTACCGAGCACCTGAGCCTCGATCTTGTGCTGTCGGCCGTAGGCCAGGGCGCGCTTGCCGTCGAGACGCGCGCCGCCGATGAGGTTATAAACGGCATGGTCGGAAAAATAGACCACGAGCAGACGAGGCTTACCTGTACGGCCGAGCGCGCCTTCTTGAAAGGGCTCGGCGGCGGTTGCCTTGTGCCCATCGCGGCCAACGCAGTAATTCATGACTCGACCATGAAGCTTTCCGGACTCGTAGCAAGCCCTGACGGGTCGCAGATTGTTCGCGGGCAGGTAGAGGGCGAGGTAAAGGGCGATTCGACGAGCGCCCTTCTCCTGGGCGAAGAGTTGGCGGAGAAGATGCTCGCAAGGGGCGCGGGCGAAATTCTCGCCCGCGGATAAATCATCGCTTGACGGAAGGCGGGCTGAGCAGCTTTCTCAATTTCGCGATAATCCTGTTGAGTATCGAGCCTATGCTTATCGGCGAGAGATCAAGGCCCATCATCTTTCGTATCTCCTCAAGCGTCAGACCGTCGTAAAAACGAAGCTTGAATATAGTCAAATCCCGGTCGCGGTGCCTTCCGGTCACGGCCCGTTTGAGCGCCGCCTCGATCTCTTCTCTAAGGAATGTGGAGCTGTGCTCCGAGACGAGCTTGCCGTCGAGCCCCGTCAGCGCGTCATCGCGCAGAGAGCCATCGCCGGTCTTCTCTACCATCTCGTCGAGCGAGAGGCTTATCTTGGGGCGCTTGAGCGCCTTTGCCTCCCGAAAATGATCGAGCACCACGTTGGTGGAGATGATTCCCAGATACTGGTAGATGGAGTTCTCGTGAAGTCCTTCGAATTGTTTTATGGCGCGGCTGCTCTCGCCGATCAGCCGTATATAGACGCTTTGTACCAGGTCTTCTATCAAATCGTCCGGAAACTGGGGCCTGCGATCCGTCTCTTCCCTGGCCTTGCGGTTGAAGGTCTTCGCGACCTTGGTCTTTATAACCGCGTGGTACCTGCGGACGAATTCAGCCCAGGCCGCCTCGTCGGGGGGGCGTTGCGCGCACTTCTTCAGTAATTCCGTGACGGTCAGTTCGCTCTTCACGGGACACACATCCCCTAGACTGGACGTTGGGTATAAGACACGCGCTCTGCTTTATAATAGCCCGCCGTAATTAAATGCGCCGTCAGGCTATTTCGTTTCTGTGGTAACGCACGCCGCTCAAGACGGCTGAGAGTATAGCAAATACCACTCGACGCCCGGTAGTCCAAATTGCGCAGTAATTTACTCGGGATCGGAGAGATTAAACCCCTCGCTTCCGGGGTGAAAGAAGTGGTTCAGCGGTCCATGACCGCGCCCTAAACCGGGGGCCGTTCTGATCGCATTTGTGACGTATTGCTTGGCAATCGGCACCGAGTCTCGCAACGATATTCCGCGCGCAAGAAGAGAGGCGAGGGCGGCAGATAGAGTGCAGCCCGTCCCGTGAGTGCTGGTGGAGTTTATGCGTTCGGAAGTAAAAGGCGTCGCCCCCGAGTGGTCGATAAGCAGATCGGTCGCCGTCTCGCTCGCCACGTCTCCGCCTTTTACCAGGGCGGCCCTCGCTCCGAGCTTTAAAAGCTCTTCACCGCCCCGCGCCATCTCTGATAAATCCACTGCCCGGATGCCGGTGATTCGCTCGGTCTCGGCGGCGTTCGGGGTAACGACCGAGGCCAGCGGGAAGAGCAACCTGATCAATGCGCCGAGCGCCGTGTCATCTATCAAGTCAAAGCCGCTCGTGCTTCGGACCACCGGATCGACGACGATATGCGGCACGCGCGCGGAAGCGAGTATATCGGCCACCTCTTCGATTACATCAGGCGTCGCAAGCATGCCCGTCTTTACGGCGGCGATGTCAAAGTCGTCAAATAGCGGCTGAATCTGTCTTCGGACGCCCTCCCTCGAAATGTGCTGAGCCCCAAAGACGCCTTGCGTGTTTTGAAAAGTCAGGCTCGTAACCGCCGCCACGCCGTAACAGCCGAACGCGCTAATGGTCTTTATGTCCGCAATAATGCCCGCGCCGGCCGACGGGTCAAGTCCGGCAATGGTCAGAATGACGGGCGGGTTCTTGCTCAAGCTAATCCTTTGATCACCCTCACGACTTCAGAAAGGTTTTGCGCCCCGGCAAACAGAGAGATGCCGGCAATCCCGGCCGCGCCCGCATCAATCGCCTCGGTAAAATTCGAGAGGCTTATGCCGCCGAGCGCAAGCACAGGGATATGCGCGACCGCGCAAACTTCGCGCAGGGCCCGGATGCCGACCGGCGGGCCGAAAGCCTTTTTGCTTTCGGTCTCAAAGACAGGGCCAAAGACAATAAAATCCGCGCCGCCGCGTTCGGCCGATACCGCTTCCTCGATGTTGTGAGTCGAAGCGCCTATCTTCATCTCATCCCCAAACGTCGCCCGCACGACGCGCGAGGGTATCGAGCGGGTTGTAAGATGAACGCCCGCGCCGGCCGCCCGCGCCAGGTCAACGCGATCGTTGACCAGGATTTCGACGCCCCTGGTTGCGGCCACCTCGACTGCTGTTTCGGTTATATAGAGGAGTTGCCGGGCTGACAGGTCACGCTCTCTGATCTGTATCAAATCGACGCCGGCATCCGCGGAGCGCTCGATAAATTCAATCAGCTTGCCCAGCTCGTTTGCGCCCTTCGCCTGCGGCAGCGCCTTCCGGTCCGTTATCAGGTACAGCAGGGGCTTCGGATAGTCTGGTATCGGGCTCATCGCTTTGTCCATCCGACTGTAAAACGCGGGTTGTCTTCTTGAAATTCACGATCTCCCATATGCCCATAAGTATGTTTAGCAGCCCCAGCCCCGTAACCGCGCCGCGCGCATAGCCGCTTTTCAAAACATCGGCCACGAAGGGCATATTCATTTTATCGGCGATGACGACGAGCAGGTAATTCTCGTCCCAGGCAGGGTCCTGAACCCATGGCAGCAATACAAGCAGTATCCCAATCTCGAAACAGATCAGAATGAAAAAGACGAGTGTGAGCCTTGAGGAATTCATGGGTTTAGGATTTGGGAATTAAGGGCCCGGGTCTAGCTCAACCTCCATAATCTGGCTAAATCCCGAGCCCTGAATCTTCAACCCTTAATCTATCACCCGTTCTTTAAGCCCTGCAACTGCTTTATCCTCTCGGCCACCTCGCGATACCCTACGTCGAGGCCGTAGACCTCCATATATACGTCCAGGGCCTTATCAGTGTCGCTCATCTCTTCGTAGCACAGACCGATTTCATACCTGAGCGCCTGGTATTCATCTTCAGGCCTGTTAGGTATCTTAAGGCCGCGGTTGAACCACTGTATCGCAACCTTCGGCATGAACTTTCGTTTGAAGCATACGCCGAGCATGTTGCAGCACTGGATGTAATCTCCCGTAAGGTCCTCGGCCCCGGCCATCTTGAACGCGCGTTGGAACTCCTCGATGGCGTCGTCTAAAAGCTCCATGTCCTTATAAGCGAGCCCGAGGCTGTAGTGAGTCTCGAAATCTATATACGGCTTCAGGTCGGGAGTGTTGTCTTTCAGATCGTCGAATATATCTTGCAGTTCCACCCCTAGGGAGACAAGGCTTGAACCGCTCGGCGCAGGTTCGAGCGCCATCGATTCCGCGGGTTGCGGTTCGACATCCGAAAGCTCGCGCTCGGACGGCTGATTCCCAGCCGGATCGACCTCGACCATATCGCACTCAAACCCCAGAGCCCCCATCTCAAAACTGCCCGCATCCATGTCGAAAGGCATAGGCTCGGGCTCCGCGGATGAAGAGAGCGATTCGTCGACCGGCGATAATTCTCCGCTCTCAGGCTCGTCCTCGTAAACGGGCTCTTCTGCCTCCTCAATAGCTTCCGCCTCAAATGTTTCAGGCTCGACCTCGGCCTCCGCCTTCTCCTGCTTCATCTGGTCGAACGATGCATCCATTGAGTCAACTATCGAGTTGAGAAGATCGCCTGTGCCGATCGGCCTGTTTAAAGGAGCCGCGAGCGCCCCGGTCGGCGGACGCAGATTGTCGAATGCTGTGTCGATAAGCAGGTCGCTCGTGTTTAACTGCACTAGCAGATCGGGGTAAAGCGGTCCGGACTCTTTTTGTATTATGAAAGGCCGGGCATTCTGGTGCTCCCCTTCCTTCGGCCCGCGCGAGACAGGGATGGTAAAGTCATCGGCGTCGGCCGCCCGATCACCGTTCCCTTCTTCGGCCATCTTCATCTCCAGGAAGCCGTCGTGCCCCGTGGGAAGAACAATCTCCCCCGCGATGGCGGCGGGCTTACCGGGCAACTCGTTAAAGAACGTAGTACCGAACGGCCGTTGAGGCTCGGCGATTGTCGCCTCCTCCATCATATCTATCTCTTCGATGACCTCCGGCTCGACACGGACCGGCGGGGCCGCCGCGTCGCCGTTGAGCTGCTTGTAGCGCTGAAGTATCTCAGCGTGGTCGCCGTGCTCGGCATGTAGCCGGTCGAGCGTGTCCCGCGCTATCTCGACATAACCCTGCGCAATGTAAAAATCGATCCCCTCAAGCTCGTCGCGAAGCACCCTGGGCATGGTGTCCGAAGGCAAGTTGCCGGTCACGCTAAAGACAAAGTCAGCAATCGGGTTTTCGCCTTCAGTCTCTTCTTCGCCGATGAGCGTATCGCTATAGCGGAAGTTATCGCCTTCCGACCCGTTATCACTATCGGTCGAACCGCCGTCGCCCGGAACCATCACGAAACCTGTCTGGTCCGCCAGCGCGCCGGTTTGATACTTGCTCCAATCCATCGCGCCTGCCGAAGCGTTGCCTTCGACCGCGCTGAAGCCTTCGACGCCTTCCGCCGCCATCTCCCCGGAAGATGAATCGACAGCTTGACCCAACCAGTCCCCATTCTCCGTGGCCGCGTGCGAAGCGGGTGCTTCGACCGATGGATCAATCTGGCGCGCTTCCGCAAAGTAATCGCTGGCCCGCGCGGACTCGCCGCGCGCCTCGTGTATCCTCCCAAGCAATAGACACTCATGGGCGGCCATATCAAGCATGGCCGCGCGCAGGTATATGTCCTTGAGCTTTTGATGCACCTGCACGTTTTCCGGCGTGTGAGCCAGTATCCCGCTCAATATCTCGACCGCGTGGTCGATCTGGCCGTGGCCCGCAAGTATCTCCGCTTCCGATATCTGTCTTATGACGAAAGCGTCATCGAACGCCGCGGACTCGTAATCGAGCGGCCCTGTCGCCCGGACGACGTCGGGCGCGTCCGAGGAGACAATATCTTTCACCCCGAGGTTATAAAGCCGCTGAAGGTGCATGGGCTCGTCCGGCTCAAGCTTGATCAACTCTTTGAGCGCCGCGATGGCCTCTTCGTCATCACCCTTTCGCATTGCCGCTTCGACCAGCGAGTTGAGCGAGGCAAGCAGGTTATGATCCTCGCGTATCCGCTGGAAAATCTGGGCGAGCCGCCTGAGCGCGCCGATATGATTCATGTCGCGGTCCAGTATGCGGCGCAGAAAATCGATTGCCTTGTCCTCCTCGCGCTTTGTTATGAGGATGTCGAGACAGCCGTCAATCTGCTCGGCGGCGCGGTCGAGGTCGCCTATCTGGAGGAATCGGCGTCCGACCTCTAGCAAGTAGTGATAGCGGTTGCGGTCTAATTCTATGAGGCTCAGGAATGTGCGTTCCGCGTCGTCCATCAAGCCGGCCGAGAGATATGTTCGCCCGAGGATGGTGAGCAATTCCACATCGCCCGGGTTGCGCTCGAAGGCTTCGCACAGGATGTTTATGGCGCGGTCAATCTGCCCCTGCTGGGTATATATGGTGGCGATCGCGGTGAGCGCCTGGCGGCTGTCGGGATTCACGCCGATTGCTTTGAGGTTCGCGTTTAGCGCCTGCTCGATGTCGCCTTTGCGCAAGAATTCGGTGCCCGCCATGATGAAGGCTTCGTGCGCCTGGTCCTTCATCCCTTCGCGCGAGTATATTTCGCCGAGCTTCATCCTGACGGATGTGTTTGACGGGTCGAGGTCGGCGATCTTCTGGTAGGCTTCAAGAGCCTTGCGCGTCTGCCCCTGTCTCGCGTATGCGTCGGCCACCTGTAGGTACTGCTGCCGAGCTTCCACGAGCAGGCCCTGCTGCGAATAAAGATTCGCGAGCTTCATCGCCGTCTCTACGTTTGTCGGGTCGAGCTTCGAGATCTTCTTGAGCATCGCGATGGCTTTCAGAGTAAAGCCGCCCTCGCGATAGCTGTCGGCGATGCGTGAAAAGTTCGCTATCGCGTCTTGTATCTTGCCCGCGCGCACGTACAGATCGCCCAGTGTGTTTATTGTCGTAAGGTCCGCCGGATCGGCATCGACCACTTTGCGGTATTCGTCTATCGCGGCCGGAAGCTTCCCTTGGAGGACATACTTCTCCGCAGCGCGCAGCACCTTCGATTTGTTTAAAGACATAACCCCTCCAGAGGCCAACGCCTCAAACGGTCCTCTTCTTGCTCGGGGGGCGAGCGGCGGGGTGCTCTATTTTGATTCTGGAAGCGACGCCAGGGATGGACTCTCTTCTCTGAGGTCCAGCGCAGCCTGGTACGACAGCACGCCGTTAAAACTCAATCGATGGATAGGGCATGGTCCGAGCTGCGCTATGGCCTCCTGGTGCGCGCGCGTGTTGTAGCCAACGTGCGAGGCAAAGCCGTACCCAGGATACTGCTCGTCATACTCTCTCATCCACCGGTCGCGTGCCGTCTTGGCGATTATAGATGCAGCGGCAACCGATACCGATAAGCAATCGCCTTTTATGATGGGTCTTTGGGGGCATTCGAGGTTGGGGAGCTTGTAACGCCCGTCTATTAAAACATAGTCGGCTTCGGGTTGCAATGCTTTTACTGCCCGTAGCATTGCCAGCAGCGAGGCGTGATGAATGTTGATCTGGTCGATCTCATTATGCTCTACGCGGGCCACGCAAAAGGCGAGCGCAGAGGCCATAATCTCATCTTCCAGGCGGGCGCGACGGGACCGCGAAAGCTTTTTTGAATCGTCGATACCATCAGGGATGTTGAAGGGGTTCAGTATCACGGCCGCGGCCACAACCGGCCCCGCCATGGAGCCACGGCCGACCTCGTTGACGCCGGCGATAAGCCGGTAGCCCGACTTATAAAGCTCGCTTTCGAATCTCAATTCACAGGCCATTTTACGCAGAAAACCGGGGCCTATCTCGATAATCCTTCCACGGGGCTCGACGCCGCCGCGTAGAGCTTTCTCGGTATTCGCCCCGCCTGGTAAGCCAAACGGCCCGCGCTGACCGCGTAATTCATCGCCCGCGCCATTGCCACTGCGTCTTTCGCCCCTGCGATCGCGGTGTTCATAAGTATCGCGTCAAACCCGAGCTCCATCGCAAGCGTTGCGTCGGATGCCGTGCCTACGCCCGCGTCGACAATCAGCGGGACTTCGGTTATCTGCTCTCTGAGTATCCGCAGGTTTGTAAAATTCTGAATACCGAGGCCCGACCCGATCGGCGCGGCAAGAGGCATGATGGCGGCGGCGCCTGCCTCGATAAGCCTGCGGGCCGCAATCAGGTCGTCATTCATATAAGGCAGGACAATAAACCCTTCTTTTACGAGCGCGCGCGTCGCTTCCAATAAGCCCGCGTTGTCAGGAAAAAGCGTCTGCTCGTCGCCGATCACTTCAAGCTTGATCCAGTTATTGTCGAGGACCTCGCGCGCAAGCATCGCGGTGCGTACGGCGTCCTCGGCCGTGTAACAGGCCGCCGTGTTCGGCAGGATGTGATACTTTGCCGTATCGATATAATCGAGCAGAGATTCTTTTGATCTGTCGGTAAGGTTTACCCTGCGGACCGCGACCGTCACCATATCAGTGCCCGATGCTTCGAGCGACTCTCTCATCAACTCATTGCTTTCGTACTTGCCCGACCCGAGTATCAGGCGCGAGCGAAACTCTCTGCCCGCTATAACGAATGAATCTGTCATTTTTATTTCCTTAACGAGTGCAGTATTACCCGCCGCCTACAAAATGCACCACTTCTACTTTGTCACCTTCGGCAAGGGTTGTCGAGGTCCAATCCGCGCGGCGTATTATACGTCCGTTTACTTCAACGGCCAGCCGTTCCGGCTTTAGCCCGAGCGCGTCGATCAGGTCAAAAACACTGCGGCCCTCAGTCAGTTCGGTCTGCTCCCCGTTCAGTTGTATGTTCAAGCGATTATGCCCTGCGAATGAGATGTTTTAGCTCTCCGCGGCCGCGGCTTGACTGCGCCTCAATGACAATCGCGGCGGTTCCGGCGGTGAAAGCGGGCAGCGTGAGGCTGAAGTTCGCCAGACCATCCCGCCCTGCCCTGCCGATATAGACCTGCGGCTTGAAAGCAGTGCCGATGACCTTGACCGTAACAATGGCATCGGCCTCGGGTCTCGAATCATATGAAATCTGGACTCTCAGACCGATGCTCTTGCCGGCGGCAAAGAGGCTAGGCGTGACGACTTTCAGATCAAGCTTGCCTTGCTCTTCGTTCCTCTTGATGTAATCCGATATCACGCGGTCGATGTCAACCTCGGCCCCGCTAACGGAAGAGGGCGGCCCCGACGGCGCTTTCTTCTCCGTAAGAGACTTGGGAAGCGCGCGCGAGGCGCCCGGCCGCGAATTTGAGGAGGCCAGCGGAGCAGATGAGGGAGCGCGGGCGGGTTTTTCTGTCACCGGCTGTCGCTTCGCGGAAAGTGGCCGGGATGGTTGCACCGGCCTGCCCGCGGAGGGCGCCGCCTGTGGCGCGATCACAGGCGCGGCGGAACTATCCGCGGGCCTCTGCGCGGCCTCGGGTTTTGGCTCTTTGCCCGCCCGCTCTTTTGCTGTATGGCGTATCAGGTCATCGATGCGCCCCGCTTTAATCGCGGCGATGATAACCTGATGCTGCCGCTTGAGCAGCGTCGCTATCATCTCTTCGGTCGCGCCCTGCTGCACCTGGTTTAAGTAGGGAGTCGCCTTCTTGGCTATAACGGTCCCGCCCATATAGACCAGCGATTCAAGCACGGGGTTATCCTGACCGCGGTCTTCGGTTTGCACATGATAAACGCGCCCTTCGTGTGGCACGTCCGTGTTGTACCCCATTATCATCTTGCTCGAAAGTAGCACAGGGCTCAATCGCAGTCAATAATTCCCATTTTTCGGGCCTTGTTGCTTGCCGTGATTATTGCCCACGAGCCTTTAGCCTCAGCCATGAATGGGGTGCTATAATCCGGCTATATGGAATTTGATAGCACAAAAGAGATCAGAGAGCTCCCGATCTTTCCTCTAAACACAGTGCTTTTTCCTGGCGCCATCCTCCCTCTGCATATCTTCGAGGAGCGGTATAAACAGATGATGCGCTTTGCCGTCAACGGCGGCGGGATTTACGGGCTTTCATATAGCGGCGAGGCGGCCATAGCTCGCGAGACTCCGCCGGAGATCGGGAGCGTCGGGTGCGTGGCCAGGATAAACACAGTGGTGCCGCTCGAAGAGGGGCGGATGAATTTGCTATCGACTGGTCTGATCAGGTATCGCGTGCGCGGCTTTCAGCAAACACAACCGTTCATCATTGCCAACGTCGAAACCTTCACCGACGACCTGGAGGCAGGGGCCGATCTCAATCAGCTTTTTGACGACCTCGTCGATATGTGCGCGAGATTCATAGAGACGGCGCAGGCGCTCGATGAGTTGAATGCTCCCGAAAATGTAGAGTTTCCAGATGAGCCGGAAGCATTCTCGCTCCTGATTTCGTCGCTTCTGCCTATAACGAACGACGCCAAGCAGTCCTTGCTCGAGATGACTTCGACTCGCTCCCGGTTAATGCGGATAAAGCACTTCCTATCGGCGTCGATGCCGGGTTATGAGGAGAGATTAAAGGTCCGCGACATGGCCAAAAACAACGGGCACGGCAGACTCCCCGCCAAGTAAAGTGCGTCTTGAAGCTTACGCCCTGAGCAGTACCCTGATCGCCTCGCCCGCCTCTGTAGTCGAGAGCGACCCCCCTATATCTTTGGTCGTTTGGCCGCGGCGAACGGCCTCTTCCACCGCGCGTTCCATGGCTTCGGCAGGCTGCTTGAGCCCCAAGTAATCGAGCATCATCGCGGCAGTCAAAATGGCGGCCACCGGGTTAGATATATTCTTTCCGGCAAACTGAGGGGCGCTGCCATGAACCGGCTCAAATAATGAGACCTTCCCCGGGTGTATGTTTCCTGACGCCGCCATCCCGAGCCCGCCCTGCAGGGCGGCCCCCAGGTCGGTGATGATGTCGCCGAAGAGGTTGTTGGTGACTATGACATCGAACCTGGCAGGGTCGAGCGCCATCCACATCGTCAGCACGTCAACGTATAAGTGATTCGATTCAATCTCCGTATAGCGGCTCGCGACTTCCTTAAACGTGCGCTGCCACAGGTCGTGCCCGTAAGTCAGCACGTTCGATTTATCCGTCATCGTTACGCGCTTTCTTTCGTGCGCGCGAGCATACTCGAAAGCGGCGGTGATTATTCGCTCTACCCCGCGCCGGGTGTTTATCTCTTCTTGAACCGCGACCTCCTCATCTGTCCCCTTCTTAAAATTTCCGCCCATAAAGACGTACATGCCTTCGGTATTCTCGCGAAATACGACGAAGTCTACGTCTCGGGGCTCCTTATCCTTTAGCGGGCAGAGGCGAGCATCGATCAGCTTGATCGGCCGCAGGTTTATGTAGAGGTCCAGGCCGAATCGCATTCCGAGCAGGATGTCCGCGGCATGCTTGTTATCCTTCACCCGCGGATCGCCGAAAGCGCCCGCAAGTATCGCATCAAAGTCCGACCTCAGCATGTCGAGCGCGCCTTCGGGCAGCGTCTCTCCCGTTGACAGGTATTTCTCCGCGCCCCAATCAAACCAGTCGAGCGAAAGCTCGAACCCGAAAAGCTCGCGCGCGACCTCTATAGTGCGCACGGCCTCAGTGATCACTTCAGTGCCGATCCCATCGCCCGGAATGACTGCGACTCTTTTCAACGTTGTCCCCTGTTATCTTACAGCCGGCTTTCCCTGCGCCGCTCGTTTGAGACGGTCAAAGATATCGGGAATCGCGGCGATCACTACGTCGCATACAACTTTCACGCTCTGCCCGCTAACCTTATCGAGCGTGTCCTCGCTCGTATGCCAGTAATCATTATCCGGCCCATAATCAAAGTCGATAAGGTTGACGGCGGGAATGCTTTTACCGAGGAAAGGCAGATGATCATCCGATATACTATGATCGTCTTCGACAAATTGCTCCGTGTGCCCGAGGCGCCGCGCCGCGCTCCAGATAATGTCATTCAACCAGCGAGTCGAGTTTGATTCGCGCTTCACGTTCAGGCTTTTGTCGCCGATCATGTCTAGCAGTATCATCGCCTTCACGCGACCCAGGACAGATTCACCGACAAGTCGCTCGACAAAATGGCGGCTCCCGTACGTGTTATCGCGGCCGTCCATCGCGCTCCAGCTTACGACGGCCTCTTCGCCGTCAAAAAAAACGAACCACAGCGTGTATTCCGGCTTTGTTTTCGAGAACGCCCGGGCCAGTTCGAGGACGGCAGCGGTGCTTGAGCCGGCGTCATTTGCCCCGACGAAATCAGCCTGCCGCTTAGTATCGTAATGACCGCTGATGATCACCACGTCCGGTCGCACACCGGGAAGTTGCCCGATTATATTCTTCATCGGCACCGGCCCGCGCGGCGTTGTCGCGGTGAAATCCTGCTCGACTACTTTAAGCTCATAACTTTTCAGTTCGGCGGTGATGTATTGCTGCGCCTTTACTATGTTATCGGAGCCGGATGGCCTGGGGCCCAGGTCGACCATCTTTTTCATATGCCCGAAGGCGCGCTTCGCGTCAACGGTTGACGCGGCGGGGCGCTGGGCCGAGTCGTTCGATTGCGCCGCGGCATGAGATAAGCCCGCCAGGTTGAAACAGGCACAGAGAAGGCAGAGCGCAAGCTTCGCCCAGGCAAGCGGCTTAGCGTGACCGGACGGCAGGGCTTTGAGTATCATTATTCGTGATGGCGCATTTCAAATGAATTTGACCTGGGCCACGGTCTTTGGCACTCTGTCGTCGCCGTGTGGTGTGCTGGTGGAATGCATGCCCGCGCTCCGCCTTTCGGCCCCCAACTGCTCAAGCGTAACCCGCTCGGTTTTGATAAAGGTCAAATCGCGCAGGTTGATAACTGTTATGTCCGTGCACTCGCTCGGGTTCTGACACGAAAAAGAAGAGACTATGGCGTAGCGCGTCTCGGGCGTGATCATCCGAGTGTCAATAGGCTCGGTTACTACTGATTGGATCGAATCGCCGTTGCTAAACCTGATGACGAGCTTATACAGCGGGTCGCGCAGTTGCATACTTTCGCTCATGTAATTCTCCCAACGACTGATTTGAATAGAGTATGCGTCCCTCGAAACGGCGCAATTACAGGTTCGCGCTCGGAGTATCGTCAGGCTCGGAGCGCTTGAACGCGTCGGCCACCTCATCGACCATGCGCGAGGCCCCGGAGACGACTGTGTCAACCATGTCCCCAAGCATATCGAGTTCAACTCGCACGAGCGTGCTGATTTTCTCGTCGAAACTAAGCGCGGCGAAAGCCCTTCTTACTTCTTCTGCCGCCGCCGAACGGGCGCGAGAACTGGAATCATCCTGATCAAAGCTACTCATAATAAACCTCCGAAACAACTCAATCTTTCTAGAATTGAGGCTACATCAACTCCCCTCATAGCGCAACTGGTGACATCCTCTAGCAGTTGGAATGAGAAGTATAGCGACAAGTTTATCTCGACACTTCGAGCAACCGAGGAGCGATGCGGCCGACATCAAAGATTGATTTGTGCGGGGCCTCATCATAGAATAACTTTTATCTCCCTGATTCTGTCGGATGTTTGCCATGATTTGGAAAGCAGAGGTTCAACGGATTGATAGATAATACTGCTTCCGGCTCGCCAGTAACAGGTGATAGTAAACCAGCCCGCTTCTCAATAGCCGCACTGATTGCCAATCTTTTCTGGAGTAATTCTCAGCTCGAACGGGGCGCTGGCAGCACGACTCTTATGAGGGTGACGGAAGGCGCCATTTTTATATCGCTTTTCTGCTATGCGCTGTTTGCGCCGCATTCAATCGCGTTAACCCAGGGCGCCTTCCTGGTGGGACTTTTCGCGTGGGCCGTTCAAACGGCCGCCACGCGCAGGACCGGCATCCGCAGGAGCCCGGTCAACGTTGCGCTGCTCGGCTTCTTTGCGTGCTGTGTGGTCTCGTCCTTTTTTTCATACGACCCGATGTTGAGCTTGAAAGGTTTGAGAAGCCCTGCTTTCTTTCTCGCTTTTTATTTTGTCAGCAGCAAAGTCAGAAGCCTGCGGTTCGCGACCGCCCTGGCTTTTATTATCATCGCTTCCTGCCTGGTCAATGTAGCCTACAGCGGATTTCAGATCGCCAGGGGCAAGGGGCTGCACATAGACTCGATAAAGGAAAAGAGCTTTTTCGCGGACGACGGACTCGCCGTTGGAGACATCATACTGAGCGCGGACGGGCAGAACGTAAAATCGCAAGAGGACCTCTTGCGAATAATCGGGTCGCAACGCGGCAGACTTCGCATCACTTACCAGCGCGGCGAAGAAGTACAGAGCATCAATGTCTCAAGGGATAACGACAGGGCGGAAGACGGGGATCTAGGCATCAGCACATCACCGGGCCGCGGGTTTCGCGTATCGGGCTTCTACAGCCATTACGAAACCTATGCGGAGGTTTTACAACTGATCGGCGCGCTCGCGCTGGGGATGTTAATAGCGCATCCTAAAAAGTATTCGGCAACGGCGATTTTTTTTGCCGGGTCGGCGCTGTTAATAGCCGGGGCCTTGCTTCTCACATCCACGCGCGCAGCCATAGTCGGCATGGTAACGGCAGCGGTGATAATGGCTATGGCGAGTTTCCGGCGCCGCGCCATAGTCATTGCCGCGCTCTCGGTTCTGGTGCTGATGCCGATAGGATTGGCCGTAGTCGAAAGGTCTCGCGGCGTTTCGCTATTCGACCCCCAGGAAGGGAGTACCGCGTACCGCATAGAGGTCTGGCGCGAGGCATTCAGATTAATAAAGGACCACCCGATTGTAGGTATTGGAAAGGGCAGTGAGGCGAAGCTTAAGGAAGAGCTCGGGCTGTATGACGAAGGCAGATTGCCGCCGGGCCATTTCCATTCAACCCCTGTGCAGGTTGCGACATGGTGGGGTTTGCCCGCGCTGATACTCTATGTCGCCACCATGACGATTTTGGCCGCGGAGAGTTGGAAGACGGCGCGGGCGGGCAGAAACGGGCGAAGCTGGAGCAGGTTCGGGGTATCGCTCGGGACGCTCGGGGCAATTGTCGCGTTCAACGTGAACTCGCTGGTCCATTTTAATTTCGGTGACGGCGAGGTCGTCATGTCATTCTGGCTGCTGGCAGGGATCGGGTTTGCGGTTCACCGGATGAAGCGCGAGGCGCGCGGCGAGATTGATAAAGCGCAACCACCAGAGCCAGAGCCAGCAGACAACTCACAAAATAATCGATTCCAAGAACTAGCAGAAGCCTCTGAATTGAGCGCCCGGGCAGCAAGGGCAAAACAGAATTAACGACCGCGACCGAGTAAAGCGTAAGCCGGGCAAACACTGAGGCAGGCGACCTGTTTTCAGAGGCGAACCCTGCAAGTGAGACGACCGGCCAGATAAGCGCGATAAAGTATATCTTTGATGTTAACGGCTCGATGAGAAGCATCAGACAGATCATCAACCCGAGTTCGAGCGCGGGAAGTTTCGCTTCCACCCCGCGGCCTGTGCCCGCGATAAATGTCTCCGCCTTTTTGAGCTTTTTCGACCTCCAGACGACGAGCGCCAAAGCGCCTAACATTAGCGACGCCGAGATTATCATCCAGGCGGCATCAGTCTGATCTGAAGTCAGAGCCACGATATTGATCATCGGGTATTCGACATCCCCGTCAATTCTTTGAGCGTAGTCAACTTCGGTAAAGTACCTGCGAAAGACTCCTTTCATAGAGAGATTTATGGGGCCGTTTAGCTCGTGAAACTGCTGGTCGGCTATGACGTGGTCGTTCCAGGTTCGCAAGAGCGCCGCATTGTTTTGAAAGCCGAAATAAAATCCCGGCGCGAGATTAAGAAGCACGATAAAGAGAGCGGAGAAGATCAGCAGCTTCCATCGGCGCTTTACCGCGAGGTACGGCAATAGAATTATCGGGGTAAGCTTAATAGTAACGGAAACCGATAAGAGGAGAGCCGAAAGAACGGTGCGATGCCTGTTCTCAAAATAGAAAGATGCGAAGAGGAAGAAGATTACAAGCGTATGCACATTCCCGTAATGAAGCGCCATCACGAAATACTGCGCTACGGCCAGTACGCAGGCCGCGATGAATGGCTTTGAAAGCCTGGCGGGCGCAATCTCCGCGCGAAGCACGAGCGCAATCCCTGCGACGGCCAGCGCCGAGAGCAGGAACCAAATATAGGCGGCCGTCGAATAGGGCAGAAGCCACAGGGGAAGTAGTGAGACGATAAAGAAGGGCGGGTATCTATAATCCATTACTCGCCCCAGGGCGAAGTCCGGGGCGTAAAGATCGACGCGGCCCGCAAGCAGCGACTGGCCCGCGCGGTAGTAGACGGGAAAATCTATCTGGTTACGGATGAATAGAAAGCCGAGCAGCGCGACTGCCAGGGCGACAGCAAACAGGTAGAACGCTTTTGGCTTCTTGCCCATCCTGATCTTCCGTCCTGAGACAGCGCGTAAAAAGCAGAGC
>CAWHTK010000027.1:202500-329771 GCA_963832205.1 Blastocatellia bacterium
CTTTTCAAATCTCAAGATGCCGGCCTGATCTGGCAAGAACTCTTTTCGCTAATAAGATCAGAGGTTCAAAACGAACAACAGGCCGCCCAGGCAACACAGGAAGTCTTCCTTGTTCTTTTAACCACAAACCGAATTGCTGAATATATTGAGAGAAAGTTTTCTGACCGTCAGGTAATAGAAGATATCCTCTCCCTCTTGCGCAAAGAGTGAGGCGAAGAACGCGGCCCCGCCGGCAATTGCATTATATCTTCAGCTTACAAATTCGCTCTTGGAGTCCTGACCCATAAAATCGTCAGCCGTCCCGCCCCCGAAATCCGATAACTGCAACAGCAGATTCTGCCGGTTAGTCGCGTATGCAAGACCGTCCTTCAAGGTGATCGTCCCGTTCCTGATCATACGCTCTAACTCCATGTCGAATACCTGCATTCCGTCCAGATTGCCGTCCCGCATGGCGTCATACAACGATTTACCTTCTCGCTCCCCCTTCTCTATATAGTCGCGGGTTCGCGCGGTCGACTTGAGTATCTCTATAGCGGCCACTCGACCCTTGCCGTCAGCCTTCGGCATAAGGCGCTGCGAGACGATGAAACGGAACGCCCCCGCCAGCCTCATTCGAATGATGTGCTCCTGACTCTTAGGGAATAGCCCTATCAACCGCTCTACAGTCTTGACCGCATCGGTCGTGTGCAGTGTCGAGAGCACGAGATGCCCCGTCTCGGATGCTTCAAGCGCAACCTCGCAGGTTTCAAGGTCGCGAATCTCACCGACCAGTATCACCTTTGGCGCCTGGCGCAACGCCGCCCTGAGCGCATAGGCGAAGCTCGATGTATCTGAATGGAGTTCCCGTTGATGCACGGTTGAGCTCTTATGACGGTGCATGAATTCTATAGGGTCTTCGATTGTAACGATATGGTAGTACTTCGTGTCGTTGATAACGTCTATTATTGCAGCAAGCGTCGATGACTTGCCTGACCCGGTCGGGCCGGTAACCAGAACGATGCCGTTCTTGAGCTCGGCCACTTCTTTGAGCACCACCGGCACCCCCAGTTGATCGAACGTGGGAATCTCGTTAGGCACAACGCGCATTACTATAGCCGTCGTGCCGCGCTGCTTGAAGATATTCACGCGAAAACGAGACAACCCGGTCAGGCTGAACGACAGGTCCGCCGAGCCGTACTTCTCAAGCGACTCTTCCGCAACTTTGTTATTGCCTATGAGAGCCCTTGCTATCGCCGTCGTGTGCGCCGGCGTGAGAAGGTCCATTCCAGGGATTTGAACCGGCGTAAGCTTGCCTATCAATTCTACCTGCGGTGGACGGCCGGGAGAAAAAATCAGATCCGAAATCTTATCCGATACAGCGAGCATCTGCTGCACAACTTGCGAAAAGTTGATTGTTGACATCGCACGTGGCCCTTTATTGCTTTTGCTTATACTGATTTTTGGGGCATTAGGGGCAAATTCTCTATTCAAGAAACGCAGAAAAATCAATCAAGGGGCGAGCACCCGAAGGCTAACAGTTACAATAGCTGTCAGCTCATGCTTTATGCACGATATTAGTCATCTTTTCATTGTTGTCAACAGTTGAAATATCTTATCATCGCGATTGCCCGTCAATGCGGATATAAACGCTAACTTTAGAGTCGTATTAATGCTCTTTTAGTCGCTCAAAGATGTAAAAAGTTTCGCCGCGGGTCGCCACCCCTCGGTATCGCCATTTTTTTTGCACAATGTCCCCGCTCTTAATACCGCGAAGCCCCTTAGCGCCATCCTCTATAAGATGACCGATTTCAGCCGTTGTTACGACGTGCAGTTCAGGGACTATATCTTCTCCCGTTTCCGCGACAATCTTGAGAAGTGCCTGGCGGTGAACGGCAATGCGATTCCTCGCTCTCGTATAATCCCGACGGCTTATCTCGCTTTGACGTATCTGGAATTCGAGCTCTTCTTCTTCTTGCCGAAGAAAGCTCAGGAAGGATTTTACTTCAGGACCATACTGATCAAGCTGTGGGACAGCGGTAGCTCCTGCGGGAAAGAACCAAAACCATGCCGCCGTCAGAAGTATTTGCAGAGTAGCCTTCGCTCGCATCTCTTCATTTAAGCGCGGCGGCGCGGGATGAATCAGCGCGCTATATCGTTTCCGCGATACGCCGCGTCCAATAATTCAATCGGGTGAACAACGTCCACATTCATTTCACTATCAAGTATTCCAGCTCTGATCTGCATTATACAACCGGGGTTGGCTGTCGCTACTATTTCGGCCCCGGTATCACGTATCGCGTCAATCTTGTCGGCCAGTATCTCCCCGCTCATCTCCGGATGCTGGAGGTTGTACACCCCGGCCCCTCCGCAGCAACTCTCAGACCCTCGCAGCGGAAGAAGCTCCAGCCCCACAATCGACCGCAACACCTCGACAGGCGCACTCACGATACGCTGCGCATGAAAGAGGTGACAGGGAGCGTCATATGTGACGCGCAGGTTAACTCGCCCGGCCGGCGCGGCGAATCCTATCTCTACCAGAAACTCTGAAATGTCCCGGACCTTTGAGCTGAACTCTCTTGCCCGCGCGGACCAGCCCTCGTCCGCGGCCAGTAGCGCCGGGTACTCTTTCATAGCCGCGCCGCACCCCGCGGCATTCACAATTATCCGGTCGCACCCGCTCGCAAGAAATGTCTCTATATTCTTCTTGGCAAGCTCCACCGCGGATTCGACCTGCCCCGCGTGCGAATGCAAAGCTCCGCAACAGACCTGACCTTCGGCCTTTATCACCTCGCACCCGTTTCGCTCAAGCACCCGCTCCGTTGCTCTATTCGTTTCTCGAAACAGACCTTCCATCACACAGCCCCGAAGCAAAGCCACGCGCATGGTCGGGGCATAATGCCTGGGCGATTCGCGATCATTCGAGCTTTCCGCCCTCAAGCGGTTACCGCGCACGGCAAACGGCGAGCGGGTTGCCAGCAATAGGGCAAGCGCAAAGCGGAGCCGCCCGCTAACTAGCCGGACATCGTAGGCCAGCCGCGCCAAACCTGAGTCTCTTATCCAGCGGGTAATGGCAAGAGAGGCCCTGAGTAAAATCGGGCGTCTGAATACCTGATTGAGCAACAGCCGCATAATGAGTTCCGAAACCGAACCCTGACTCTTCTTAGCCTCCGCGACCTCAGCGCGAGCGCCTTCAAGCAGATGACCATAGGGCACGCTCGATGGACAGACCGACTCGCAACCGCGGCAGCCCAGACACAGGTCGATGTGCGAGATGAACGCATCTCCAATCGTAATTCGGCCCTCGGCCACTCCCCTCATTAGGTATATGCGCCCCCGCGGGGAGTCGTTCTCATTCCCGGATTCGCGATAAGTCGGGCACGCGGGCAGACACAGACCACAGTGGACACAGGTCAAAAGCTTCTCGCTGTTCGCTTCTATCAAAGAGGCGAGCGGGCTCCCGGTCTTGCTTTCGAGTTGAACTGCCATTCGTTAAGAACTCTTCTCTTCGCTATTCATATCCCGGCGACGAACCGACCGGGATTAAGCAATGATAGCGGGTCGAATTTGGCCTTTAGCATTTTCATCAACTGCGCCGCCGGCCCGACCTCACCCCACGCATCAACTTTTCCTCTTACGTCCTCAGCCGCGCGCTCGATAAAAAGGCTCCCGCCCATTGCGCTAGCCTTTGCGCGCAGATTTGTAATCACGTCACGCGCGCCAGCGTCGCGCATATTAAACGCTATTCTGATTATACCAGTGCCGACATCAACCGCTGCAACAGACCCGTTTTCCAGGTCCGTTTCCTGATAAAAGGCGATTGCGTCAGAGACGGGAACACTGATTTTGATGATCGTTCCCGCGACTTGATCATCGAGATCGGCAACTTCCTGCCAGGCCGCGATACTCTGCTCTTTGTCCAGAACCGCGACCGCGTATTCTGCCCCGGCAAGCTTTTCCAGCTCATCTACCTGATGGCTCACAGCCTGCCGGCTCTCGGCGAAACGAACCAGTAGAGATTCACCGCTGCTGCTCGCCAGTCTATTAAAGGGTCCGTTAGTAATAAACAATGAGGCCGGCTGAAGATCGGAGGCGCGAATTCGCCTGGCAAAATCCGCAAGTGTCGCCTTCCGCTCGGATGAGATCGCCACAGTCTCGGTGCATTCCGGCAGCGGTCGCAGCTTGAGCGTCACTTCCGTTATGACGGCCAGAGTCCCAAAGCTTCCGATGTAAAGCTTATTGATGTCATAACCGGCGACATTCTTTACAACGCGGCCTCCCGATTTGCTTTCGCTTCCGTCGATGTGCGCGACTCTTAAGCCTATGACGTGATCTCTGGGCGTGCCGTATGCCAGCCTGAGCGGGCCACTCGAATTACAAGCGGCGACCGCGCCGATTGTGGACTGCCTCATGCCCGGCGGGTCGAGCGCCAACCACTGCCCCTCGACGGCCGCCGCCGCGTTGAACTCGCCTAGCGACATCCCCGCTTCGACAGTCGCGGTCAGATCGGGCGGACTGTAGTCGATGATGCGATTCAGACGATCAAGGCTCAGTACCACGGAGGCTCGCTTCAACGGATTTCCGCAATCGATCCAGCTCCCGAATCCTACGGGAATCACCGCGGCCTTTAAGTTCGAGCAAGCGCGAAGAGACTCGACCAGTTCATCTCTAGTCGCAGGATGGGCCACCAGAGCCGGTTTCGAGCCATCGACTACTGCAACCGATGTCTCGGTCAGGTTCCCTCTCCCAACAATCGACTCAATCAATCGGGCGAGGTCTTCTTGCCTTTCGTTCATCTGGATTCCAATGGTGAATCACTTCTGCCCTTCGAGGAGCCTTATCGTCGGCCGGGGCATATCCTTATCCCGGGTATCGATGTTTCTCTCTATCAAGTCTGAGAAGTACGCTTTGAACTTGCGGATGAAGTCGACCACGTCGATTGACATATAAAAGGAGGGCAGCCGTTCGGATTTTTCAAGCACGTTCCTGTACATCCCGCGCGCGCCGCGCGTGTTTCCATTCGCGTAATGATGAAGCCCGACCGCGGCCTGTATAAGCATCTGGTAAAAAACTTTTGTCTCGTCCATTGAGCGCAGCCAGACCTCTTCCCACACCTCGTGCGCTTCATAATAGCGCCCGGCGTTGAAATGCTCGACGCCCTCGTGGTATTGCCGGGGATAGATTCGCTCGGCATCGACATCCGGCTCCACATCTTCGCGGGCGCGAACATCCAAGCCGCCCGGTTCCGCCTCTACATCGCCAGGTGATTTATAGACCATGGTGAATGGACCTGCTTGAATCTTGTCGCCGTCTTTCAACTCGACCCATGAGATTTTATCCCCGTTCACAAAAGTCCCGTTGTTGCTTCCGAGGTCAACGAGTAAGAGCTTGCCCGCGTTACGTTCGATATGGAAATGCTCACGCGAGACGGTCGGATGGTTTAGCACACAGTCGCAAGCACCATGGCGACCGAAAACCGTCTTGTCCTTATCGAGCGCGATCTCCTCTCCGGTTTTAAGACCTGAATCGATTAAGACGAAGGCCATAATTCTATCCTTCGGTCAGGGAACGGGCCGCCACCATGAAAGCGGCTTCCAGAGCCTATTCTAGGGCTCGCGCACTTGACTTGAGCCGTGCGGTGTTTTCCCGATGTGCCGAAAATCCTCCGTGCCGAACCCGCAATAGCGGCACGTCTTTACCGTCGGGATGACCTTCCCCGGGTTGCACAACCCCAGGGGGTTGAACACCGACCGCACGGCGAGCATTATTTCAAGGTCCGCTTCCGAAAATATCAGCCTCATCGACTCTATCTTGTCCATCCCGACGCCGTGTTCGCCCGTGATTGACCCGCCTACGCCGACGCACAACTGCATAATCTCCTTTGACGCGGCTTCGACTCTGCGGACCTGATCCGGGTCGCGCCCATCAAAGCTAATGTTCGGGTGCAGATTGCCGTCGCCCGCGTGGAAGACGTTGGCGATCTTAAGGTCATACTTCCGCGCTATCTGATAAATCTCATCCAGGACTTCAGGCAGGCGCGAGCGCGGGATTACGGCGTCCTGGACCATCAAGTCCGCGGCCAATCGGCCGGCCGCACCGAAGGCCCGTTTTCTCGCCGCCCAGAGCCGTTGTCGCTCCGCCTCATCCTTGGCGACGCGAACGGCGCGGGCGTTGTTTCTCAAACATATCTCGGCCGCGCGCTCCGCCACGCTATCGAGCCCGGCCGTAAGGCCATCGACTTCGATTATCAACAGCGCGGCCACGTCCGTAGGGAAACCGCCGGCGAATATAGATTCTTCGATGGTCTTGATGGTCATCCCATCCATCATCTCGAGCGCGGCGGGCAGTATTCCGGCGGCGATGATGTCGCTCACGCTGCGGCTCGCGTCCCTCACCGTCATGAATTCCGCCAGCAGAGTCTTGATCGATTGCGGCAGGCGCGTCAGCCTGAGCGTCGCCTTCGTGGCTATCCCGAAAGTGCCCTCCGAACCGACAAACAGACCGAGCAAGTCGTAGCCGGGCAGATCGACCCCGGCCCCGCCAAGCGTGACCATCTCGCCCGTAGGCAGCACGACCTCAAGCGCAAGCACGTGGTTTACTGTCATGCCGTACTTGAGGCAATGCGGACCGCCGGAGTTTTCCGCCACGTTGCCGCCAATCGTGCAGGCCATCTGGCTCGACGGGTCGGGCGCATAATGAAACCCGTGCGGCGCGGTCGCCTGCGATAGATGGACGTTGATCACGCCCGTCTCGACTACCGCCAGGCGATTCTCATAATCGATCTGGATAATTCGGTTGAGTCGCGCAAGCTCGAATATCACAGAGCCGCCGAGCGACAGCGCGCCCCCGGAAAGCCCCGTGCCCGCCCCGCGCGGCGTGAACGGTATGCGCTCCTCGGCCAGTATCTTTACAGCGGCGGCTACGTCTTCGGCGCTTCTCGGTATGACGACGGCGGGGGGAATGTATTTATGAATCGTGAGCGCGTCGGCCTCATACACAAATAGCTCGTCACGCTCGCTGAGGACTGCTTTCTCACCGAGGGCGGATTTAAGTCTCCTCAAAACCGGCTCTGGGAGCCTGTTTGGCTGTTCCGTCTGGCGCCCTTGCATTTATTGGTGAGCCGTCATCACAGGCAATTAATACTTCGGCATGGTCGGATCAACGTCGTCCGACCAGCGCAGGATACCGCCGACAAGGTTCTTTACCTTGCGGTATCCCGCCTGCTTCATAAACTCGACTATCTGACCGCTGCGCACGCCGCTGCGGCAGTGGACTATGATTTCATCGGCGCTCGACAGCTCGTGCAGCCGCTCCGGCACGGTCGCCTTTGGAATAAGCCGCGAGCCGGGGATGCGGCATATGGCGAACTCTTCCGGCTCGCGCACGTCAACCAGAACGAACTCGTCGGCGCGATCCATCTTTGCTTTCAGCTCTGCCGGGGTTATCTCGTATTCCGCGCCCACGCTCACCTCGCCCGTGGTCGTCACCCCGCAGAACTGCTCGTAATCGATCAACCCCGTTACCGTCGGGTTCTCGCCGCAGATAGGGCATTCGGGGTTCTTGCGCAGCTTGAGCTCGCGGAACTTCATCTTCAGCGCGTCAAACAACATCAAGCGGCCTATCAACGAATCCCCCTTGCCAAGTATCAGCTTGACCGTCTCTATCGCTTGAATCACGCCTATCACGCCCGGAAGCACCCCCAGCACGCCGCCCTCGGCGCAGCTTGGTACAAGCCCCGGCGGCGGCGGCTCGGGGTACAGGCACCGATAGCACGGTCCTTCCTTCGCATAAAAGACCGTCGCCTGGCCCTCGAACCTGAAGATCGACCCATACACATTCGGCTTGCCAAGCAGCACGCACGCGTCGTTGACCAGATAGCGCGTCGGGAAATTATCCGTTCCGTCGACGATTATGTCGTAGGGCTCAAAAAGCCCCATCGCATTGTCCGAGCTAAGGGCAGTCTCGTATGTGTCTACCTGCACGTGAGGGTTGATCTCGGCCAGTCGCTCCCTGGCCGAATCGAGCTTCAGCCTGCCGACGTTGGCCGTCGAATGGATAATCTGTCTTTGTAGATTGGTGAAATCGACGACGTCGAAATCTACGATGCCGATGCGGCCCACGCCCGCCGCCGCAAGGTAGAGGGCAAGCGGCGAGCCGAGCCCCCCCGCGCCGATGCAGAGCACCCTGGCGGCTTTGAGTTTCTTCTGCCCTTCGAGCGCCACTTCCGGCATTATCAGGTGGCGGCTGTAGCGCAGTATCTCGTCGCGGTCCAGCTCAGCGGCGCGCGCCGCCTCTTCTTCGACAATAGTCAGCCCGCCGGCTATCGAAGGGACTATGCTCAGCGTGTCGCCCTCCTTCAACTCGGCCGCGGTCTTGCCGACGTAGCGAATATCTTCGTCATTCACATATATGTTGACGAAGTGGCGCAATTGCCCCTCATCGTTGTAGAGATGTTTTTTGAGGCTGGGATGCTTTTCGACAAGCGCGCCGAGCGCGTCGCCTACGTTCGCGGCTTCAACCTCGACGGCGTCGCTGCCTCCGGTAAATGTCCTCAGCGCGGTCGGTATCAGAATGCTGACTGCCATAGGGCCTCCGTTCGATCTTTTCTTTATGCGCTCGCCTGAACGAATCGTTAATTGAGAGTTCTATTCACCCTCGACTATCACTTCTTCCTGAACGAACTTTTCATAATCAGGCTTGGTGAATGAGTTGAGCCGGGCGGCGCGCCCCCGCTCTATCGAAACGATTATATAGGACTCGCCCGGCCAGCATGAGTGGTCCAGGTCGTAGCCGGATGGCTCGGCCGGGTGATCCGGATGAGAGTGATAATAACCGATAATGCCCAGCCCTCGCTCGCGCGCATGCTGATCGGCGCGCCGGTATTGCTCCGGGGTGATCCAGTACCGGTTCTTTTGAGATTCGCGTTTCTTTATCTCTTCCTGCTGCATGGCGGCGGGAACGGTTTCATCGATAGTCTCGACGCGGTTGATGCCCTCCTGCCATTCGTTTTCAGCCGGCAGCGCCTCGCCCAGTATATTGACGCCGTCCTGTTGAATGCCGAGCAGGAATCCGCAGCACTCGTTCGGGTAGGTCCGCTCGCCGTGCCGCATCATCTCTTCGAGATGTGCTTTTTTAACCTTGATCGTCATGATCGCCTTTCGGATCATTCCTCCCAGAAACGGTCGCTCAAGTATTTGTCGCCGCCATCAGGAAAGACGGTGACGATGACGCCCTCTTCGATAGTCTCCGCGACCTCCAAAGCGCACGCGAGCGCGGCCCCGGCCGAGACGCCTACGAGCAACCCTTCGCGTTTGCCGAGCTGGCGCGAAAACTCGTGCGCGGCCTCGGTGCTTATATCGTAATTCCGGTCCGCAATCGATTGATCGTATATGCCCGGCACGATGGCCGTCTCCATGTGCTTCAGCCCTTCGAGGCCGTGAAATGGAGAGTCGGGCTGAAACGATATAACCTTGATTTCAGGGTTAAGCTCCTTGAGCCTGCGAGCGGTCCCGACAAAAGTTCCGCTCGTGCCGAGCCCGGCCACGAAATGTGTTATGCGCCCCCCGGTCTGCTCCCATAGTTCAACCGCCGTCGTCTCGTAATGCGCCTGCCAGTTGGCCGGGTTGTTGTACTGGTCAGGGTAAAAATAGAGGTCGGGGTTTTCCGCGTATAATCGCCGCGCCGCCCTGATCGCCCCATCCGATCCTTCGAGCGGGCTCGTCAAAAACAGATCCGCGCCGTATGCGCGCAGTATGCGCTTGCGTTCTTCGCTCGCGTTTTGCGGCAGCGCAAGTTTGACCTTGTAGCCGCGCGCCGCGCCTATCCAGGCATATGCGATGCCGGTATTGCCCGAAGTCGCATCGAGTATTATCTTGCCGGGCGTGAGAAGGCCGCTCCGCTCGCCATCCAGTATCATGTTGAGCGCGGGGCGGTCTTTAACCGATCCGCCGGGGTTGAACCATTCGGCCTTGGCATAGATTTCCACCGCGGGCTTCAAAGCGGTCAGGTTCCTGAGCCGCAGCAGCGGCGTGTTGCCGACAAGCTGCCAGGGCTCAAGCGGCTCGCGCAGGCGGCGCAGCAGGTCATCATTTATGGATCGGCCGGCTCTTGCGTCCATAGCTAGTTTCGAGGATAGCATCGCATTAATCCAAAGACAAACTTGGCATAAACGACCCCGCCTTATAAGCCCGCGGTCGCACTATTGTCACAACCGGAGCCTGAAATGTCTCCGCGCGAATAAAACGGCTGAGTTCTTTCAAGACACGAGTATTTGAAATAGTACGTCGCCGAGCCCGTCTTAATTATTGACCTTCCCACATTAAGGGCATAGCGCGCATTTGATTGCGGTTTTTTCCAGGTTTTCGACAATACTTGACCCGCGCCGTCTATTTCCTCCGACACACCGGGTCGGCATAGATATTGCCTGCTATATGAATGAAATCCCAACCTAAGGAGAATTCTGTATGGCAAATAGAGAAAGAGATTACGGCAGACGAGGCGGCTTTGAGTCAGACGAAGGCCGCTTTGAAACCGGGCGCAGGAGGCCGGAAAGTTTTCGCCGTTCCGATCGCGGATACGGTGAGGATTATCGCGGCTATTCAAGAGGGTACAACATGAACCGCGAGCCCAATTACAGGACCGAGCAAGATCGCGGATATACGGGCCGGGGCGCGGGCGTCGACGAAAACTACGGCCGCGGCTATAGCGAGAGCAACCGCTATCCGGCTTCCGAAGCCCCGCGGTGGGAGACGGGCCGCAGGCAGAGCTTGAGAGATTATTCAGGGCAGGGCCCGAGCCGCTCTCATCTCCGATGCCGCGACATTATGACACGCAACGTCACCACGGCACGGACAGACACCCCGATAGCGGAAGTCTCCCGGCTTATGAGGAGCGAAGATATAGGGGCGGTCCTCGTGGTGGACCCGAACGGGAAGCTTGAAGGAATAGTGACCGACCGCGACATCGTGGTGCGCGGGCTTACGTCGGACAAGAACGAAGCGGAACTGGTGGCGGGAGATTGCATGTCCACCGACCTTTATACCGCCAACCAGAACGAGCGACTCGTCGAAGTGATCGACGAGATGGGCGATCACAAGATACGCCGCATCCCGGTCGTTAACGGCCGCAATCGCCTGGTCGGCATCATCTCTATGGCCGACATCGCGCTGCACACGGATAAAGACAGGGAGTTGGCCGACGCTCTTGAGGAAGTCAGCCAGCCGTCATCTTTCCTGGGCCGCCTGGCCAATATGTTCAACTGGTAGGCTACTCGCAAACCGTGAGGATGTGTCTATCGGAAGTTTGGCTTTTTGACTAACGATGTAAGGGGGATTGAATAATGAGCAGATCAAAAGAAGGAAGGACAGGAGACGAGAACATACAGCCGACTGCCCAGCGCCCCGCGAACGCGGGAACGAACCTGGACGAGCAGCTTGGCGCGAAAGGACAGACCGACTACACGTCGGGCCGCGAAAGCTGGAACGAGTTCCCGCGCCGCACGCGTTCGCGCAGGGGCCAGGCCGAAAATCTCGACGAGAGAGATTACAGCAGCGGCCAGATAAGACCGACCGGCTACACCCGCACGGGCTATCGCGGCGGCCAACAGTATAGCCGCTATGGGAGCGAAGCTTATGATCGGATGAGAGGCAGGTACGACGCGGAAGGCCAGGGCCGTCATTCATACTCCGACCTGCAATCAGGCCGCGCCGACCATGAGGACTTTAGCGAAACGCGCGGGCGCTATCGCGGGCACGAGCGCGAAAACGATTATGACCGCGAGCGTTCTTACAGAAACGAGCGCGATATGTATAACGAGCCCTACGGCCGCGAGACCTATAGCGGTCAATTTGGCGCATACGACCGAGGGTTTGAGCCGGGCATGCCTCACCTGGGATGGGGCGGCGGCCGAGAAGAGTTGTACGAGGACCGCGACTCCTGGCGCGGAGAGCGATACGAAAGAAACGTCCTTCGTTGCCGCGAGATCATGACTAAGGATGTAACGACCGCATCCCCGCAGACTTTGCTGCGCGAGATTGCCGACAGGATGGAAGACGAGAACGTAGGCTCTATCCCCATCGTCGAGAACGGCCGTCTGGTCGGCATAGTGACCGACCGCGACATCGTCTGCCGCGCAATCGCCGAAGGGCGCGACAGCCGCGCGGTGACCGCGTCCGAAGTGATGAGCGACGACCTGGTCACCTGCATGCCCGACGACACGGTTATCGAAGCGATCCGCAAGATGGGCGAGCACCAGATTCGCCGCATACCCGTCTGCGACACGAATGGACGACTCCGCGGCATCATCGCAATGGCCGACATCGCGCTTGAAGCCGAGCGCGACCACGAGCTTGCCAAAGCCGTGGAGCAGATATCTCAGCCCACGCCCAACCGCTCAAGAAAGGTTTAGCGGTTCGGCGATTATTTCTTCCAATCGCGCCGCAGGCATATGGCTGCGGCGCGATTGATAACCCGTAAGGAGAGCGATGAGTTTAGACATTGAAAAATATAGAAAGCGCCTTATAGAAGAGCGCGATCATTTGACCGAACGTATAAGCGAGGTAAGAGGAGAAGCCACGCCTCCATTGGAGGAAGGCCCGGTTACCACGGCGAACGCTCCTGTCATTGACGAATTCACGGATGTGCAGATTGGCGTGGCCGACATTATGGGCCATCGACTCGACCAGGTGAACGCGGCTCTGGAAAGGATAGATAACAGCACATACGGAAAATGCGAAGTATGCGGGAAGCAGATGGACGAGCGAAGGCTTGACGCCGAACCGATGGCGACAACCTGTATTAATCATGCACAGGAGCAAGAGGTCGGCATCGCTACTCCCACGCTTTAACCTGTTCTACATGTCTTTGCTTGATGCGCCCGCGCCAGCATTGCTAGAATCCCGGCAGTTGGCCGGGCTGCTTTATGCCCGAGAATTTCTCCCTGGATTTTGCCTTATCATGACCACAAAGACAGAAATCACAATCGAGGACCTCTATAAAGTCGAAGGTAAGGCCGAGATCGTTGACGGAGAGATTGTCCATATGAGCCCCACGGGAGACCTGCCGGGCAGCGCGGCCGGAGAGATCTTTATAAGCCTGCACCAGTATGCCCGCCGTACAAAGACTGGCCGGGCCTACACCGATAACATTGGCTTTATTGTTCGACCTGCCAAACCGGCGATCCTTTTGCCCGGACGCGGCTTATTTCATAGGCGAGCGCACGCGCGGCAAATTCCTCAACGGAGCGCCGGTTTTTGCCATCGAAGTCAGGAGCGAAAGCGATTACGGACCGAAAGCCGAAAAGAGAATGGCCAGTAAGCGCGCGGATTACTTCGCGGCAGGCACAGAGGTCGTGTGGGATGTGGACGTTCTTAGAGATGAGGCGGTGAGTGTCTATCGCAAAAGCGACCCTGAGAACCCGACCATATACCGGCGCGGCGAGATTGCCGAAGCAGAGCCCGCGGTCAAAGGCTGGTCGCTCGCGGTTGATGATCTGTTCGAGTAGTTGTTAAGCTATCAAGCAAGCAGACGATGATTTGAAACTGTAAAGATTTCGGGGGAGCTTCACTCTTACGCGAGTGCGGCTGAGAGTCCCTGCGGGGAGACCCCTTGAACCTGATACGGATAATGCCGTCGAAGGGAGAATCAGACCACTATGCGGGATTTTAACCGCATCGGTCGGTGGTATCTTCTTCCCTCGGCAACGAGGTGAAGCAATGACGAAAGCATCCGGCGAACAAGACCCTGACAGCAACTTTCAATTCCCACGCTCGAAAAGAATCTACGTCGAAGGCAGCCGCGCCGACATCCGCGTACCCTTCCGCGAAGTCACTTTGAATTCGACGCGCCACGCCGACGGGACGCTCGAAGAAAACCCCGCCGTCCGCCTTTATGATACGAGCGGCCCGTGGGGAGACCCCGGCGTCACGGGCAACGTCGGCGAAGGGCTCGGGGCAATTCGTCGCGAATGGGTTACGTCGCGCGGCGATGTCGAGGAGTATGAGGGCCGTCCCATACAGCCGATTGACGACGGCTATGTGACGGAGGGCGCGAAAGACTATGCGAGGCAGAAAGAGCGAGGGAAACTGGAATCATTCCCCGGTCTGCGCCGCCGCCCGCTGCGCGCAAAACCCGGACGGGCCGTCACGCAGATGCATTATGCCAAACGCGGCGTCGTCACGCCCGAGATGGAGTTTATAGCTATCCGTGAAAACCTCGGCCGCCAGAGTATGTTTGAAGCGGCGCGAAACGGAGACCGCGGCGCGCTCGCCTTCGAGCACCCGGGGCAGAATTTCGGGGCCGCGACCCAGAGGTTTATCACGCCGGAGTTCGTCCGGCAGGAAGTGGCGAGCGGGCGGGCGATCATCCCGGCCAACATCAATCACCCCGAAAGCGAGCCGATGATCATCGGCCGCAACTTCCTGGTCAAGATCAACGCCAACATAGGCAACTCGGCCGTCGCGTCTTCTATAGAAGAAGAGGTCGAGAAGATGCGGTGGTCGATAAAATGGGGCGCAGACACGGTGATGGACCTTTCGACCGGCAAGAACATTCACGAGACGCGCGAGTGGATTATTCGCAACGCGCCCGTCCCAATCGGCACCGTGCCTATATACCAGGCGCTTGAAAAAGTAGCGGGCAAAGCCGAAGAGCTTACGTGGGAGATGTACCGCGATACGCTAATCGAGCAGGCCGAGCAAGGGGTCGATTACTTTACCATCCACGCGGGAGTGCTGCTGCGCTACATACCGATGACGGCAAAGCGCATGACCGGGATAGTCTCGCGCGGCGGGTCGATTATGGCGAAGTGGTGTCTCGCTCATCACGAGGAGAGTTTTCTTTACACGCGGTTCCGAGAGATATGCGAGATCATGCGCGCCTACGACGTGTCGTTCAGCCTTGGCGACGGGCTGAGGCCGGGTTCGATTGCCGACGCCAACGACGAGGCGCAATTCGCGGAGCTTGATACGCTCGGCGAGTTGACCCGCATCGCATGGGACATGGATTGCCAGGTGATGATCGAAGGCCCCGGCCACGTTCCCTTGCACCTGATTAAAGAGAACGTTGACCGCCAGTTGGAAGTCTGTCACGAAGCGCCGTTCTATACGCTCGGGCCGCTGGTGACCGACGTAGCGCCGGGCTACGATCACATCACCTCCGCGATAGGCGCGGCGATGATCGGGTGGTTCGGCACGGCGATGCTCTGTTACGTCACGCCGAAAGAGCACCTGGGATTGCCCGACCGGCAGGACGTAAAAGACGGGGTGATAGCTTATAAGATCGCCGCGCACGCCGCCGACCTTGCGAAGGGACATCCCGGCGCGCAGTACTGGGACAATGCGCTGTCGAAGGCGCGGTTCGAGTTCAGGTGGGAAGATCAATTCAATCTGGCGATGGACCCCGAGCTTGCGCGCGAGTATCACGACGAGACGCTGCCGCAGGAGGGGGCAAAGATGGCGCACTTCTGTTCTATGTGCGGCCCGCATTTCTGCTCGATGAAGATAACGCAGGAAGTGCGCGATTACGCGGCAAGCAAACAGGTCGAGGAACTCGTGGCGCTCGAAAGCGGGTTAAAGGAGAAGGCCGAAGAGTTCCGCGAGACCGGCGCGGAGATTTACAACAAAGCCTGAGGCGTACACAATTATTCACTTCATCCAGAGGCAGTCCCGGCCAAAAGAGCCGGGACTGCCTTTAGTATTTCCAGCGGTTTATGCTACTTTAGCTGCCGCACCTCATACTTGTAGTGATTATTAGAGCCTATGACGGATTTCTTCGTCAGTTATAACAATGCCGACCGCGCATGGGCAGAGTGGATAGCATGGCAGTTGGAAGAAGCAGGCTATTCAGTCGTAATACAGGCCTGGGATTTCCGGCCGGGCTCTAATTTCATTCTGGAGATGCAAAAGGCCGCAAGCGAAGCTGAGCAAACTATCGCGGTCCTTTCCCCAGACTATCTCACCGCGCTTTACACCCAGCCGGAATGGGCTGCCGCCTTCGTTCAAGACCCTACGAGTGAGAAGGGCAAACTGCTCCCGGTGCGCGTGCGCGAGTGCGAGATCAAGGGACTATTGACGGCAATCGTTTATATAGACTTTTTCAAGATTGAAGAATATCAGGCAAAGCGGGCATTAATTGAGGGGATCAAGCGCGGCCGGGCAAAGCCCGACAAAGATCCGGGTTTTCCGGGCAAGCCAAAGCGCTCCGTTACTGAAAAGCCGCGATACCCCGGAGCATATCCTGAGGTCTGGAATATCCCGCATCATCGAAACCCAAACTTTACCGGGCGCGAGGATGTGCTGCGCGATTTACGGGCCGCGCTCGAATCGGGTCAGGCAGCGGCATTAACGCAAGCGCAAGCGATTCACGGCCTTGGCGGCATAGGCAAGACCCAACTCGCGCTTGAGTATGCTTACAGGTACGGCTCTCAATACGACGTGGTATGGTGGATAAGGTCGGAAGAGTCGGTCACGCTGGCGAGCGATTACGCTGCCCTTGGAATAAAGCTCGGACTGGTCGATAAAGAAGAGAAAGACCAGCCGCGAATAGCTGAAGCGGTAAAGGATTGGCTGCGGCGCAATCGAAACTGGCTCCTGATATTCGATAATGCGCCCGACGCGGCAGCAGTGCGCGCCTACATCCCAACGGGCATGGCGGGACACACGCTTATCACATCCCGCTCGCCGAACTGGTCCGGGGTAGCAAAACCTCTTTCAGTCAAAGCCCTTCCGATTGATGAAGCCGTTGATTTCGTAGTAAAGCGAACTGGCGCGGGTGAGCCGGAAGCAAAGCAATTGGCTAGAGACTGCTGGGATGTTTGCCGCTCGCGCTTGAACAGGCAGCCGCCTATATAGATTCAACAGGGGGTTCGGTATCGCGTTATATCGAATTATTCAAAGAGCGACAGAAAGAGATTTTGCAACGAGGTGAGGCATCCGAGCATCCTGAAACGGTGGCGACTACGTGGAATATTTCCTTCCAGGCAGTAGAGAAAGAATCCGGTGCCGCATCCGATCTATTAAAGCTATGCGCCTTTTTCGAGCCGGACGACATTCCGTTGAAGATAATCACCGATGGCGCGGAGCATTTGCCTGAGCCTTTAGCAACAACGGCAAAAGACGCTCTAGCCTTTGAAGATGCTATTGCCGCATTGATAAGGTATTCAATGGTCGAGCGGCAAAACGATGCTCTATCGCTTCACCGGCTGGTGCAGGCCGTCACTCGGCATCGTATGAGCGATGAGGAGAGAGACATCTGGGTAAAAGCCGCTGTGAATGTTGTGAACGCCGCGTTCCCATTTGAGAGTGATGACTTCCGCACCTGGAGCGACTGTTCAAGGCTTCTCCCGCACGCCCTTAATTGTAGCGAGCTATCCAGAGGCAGCCCGACAAGTCGCAGAGTCAACCGGAAGGCTTCTCAATCAGGCAGGCTTATATTTAAGAGGGCGTGCCGAGTATGCGGAAGCAAAGATGGCTTATGAGCGCTCACTACATATCATTGAAGCGGCATTAGGCCCGGATCATCCTGATGTAGCAACACGATTAAATAACCTCGGCGGCGTGTTAAGGGCTCTCGGTGATCTGGAGGGCGCTAAAGCTCTTTATGAGCGGGCGCTAAAAATCGATGAAGCGGCATTAGGCCCGGATCATCCTGCGGTAGCAAACGATATAAGCAACCTCGGCGGCGTACTAGAAGACCTCGGTGATCTGGAGGGCGCTAAAGCTCTCTATGAGCGGGCGATAAAAATCGGCGAAGCTACGTTAGACCCGGATCATCCTGACGTAGCAACGCTATTAAACAACCTCGGCGGCGTACTACAAGACCTCGGCAACCTGGAAGGGGCGAAAACTTTCTATGAACGCTCACTACATATCATTGAAGCGGCATTAGGCCCAGATCATCCTGATGTAGCAATACGATTAAGTAATCTCGGCGGCGTGTTAAAGACTCTCGGTGATCTGGAGGGCGCTAAAGCTCTCTATGAGCGGGCGCTAAAAATCGGTGAAGCTACGTTAGGC
Organism: Blastocatellia bacterium; assembly: GCA_963832205.1. Taxonomy (GTDB): domain Bacteria; phylum Acidobacteriota; class Blastocatellia; order UBA7656; family UBA7656; genus DATBMY01. The sequence goes on from CAWHTK010000027.1 coordinate 220,488, forward strand.
CCGGATCATCCTACGGTAGCAACGCTATTAAACAACCTCGGCGTCGTACTACAAGACCTCGGCAACCTGGAAGGGGCGAAAACTCTCTATGAACGAGCGATTGCTATTGATGAAGCGGCATTAGGCCCGGACCACCTTGGTGTTGCGATTGATCTAAACAACATCGGGCTCGTGTTAGGGCTCTCGGCGATCTGGAAGGCGCCGAAGTTCATTACAAGCGTGCTTTGAGAATATTTCAACAGTCACTGGGGGATGATCATCCTAGCACCAAGATTGTTCGTAAGAACCTAGACATACTCATAAACAAAAAAGGGTAATCCGGCAGGAATTATTCTTTGTACTCCTGCACTCGCTCGTGCTTTTCCAAATCCGCGCCCGGTTGGTAGAATCCTCTTGCCATTATGGGAGATCAAAGAATAGTTTCGCTCATAGCAAGCGCGACCGAGATTGTCTGCGCGCTCGGATTTCAAGACCAGATTGTCGGCCGGTCGCACGAATGCGACTACCCGCCTTCGGTCAAGCGGCTGCCGCAATGCACCAGCCCGAAGTTCAACGTCGAAGGCACAAGCTACGAGATCGACCAGCGCGTCAAGGCAATAGTCCAGGAAGCGCTCAGCGTCTATCGCGTTGACGCGCGGGTGCTTGAGTCGTTACAGCCCACGCACATCATCACTCAAACCCAATGCGATGTCTGCGCCGTCAGCCTCAAAGATGTCGAGCAGGCCGTGTGCGAGATGACAAGCTCGCGCCCCATGATCGTATCGCTTGAGCCAAACGCGCTTGCCGACATCTGGCGAGATATTGGCCGCGTCGGCGACGCGCTCGGCGCACGCGGGCCGCGCAGAAGATTTGATCGCAATGTTGAAGGCGCGCATGCAGGCTATCGTGAGGCGCGCACGGGCGCTTGAGCGCAGGCCCACGGTCGCCTGCATCGAGTGGATCGACCCGCTGATGGCCGCGGGCAACTGGATGCCCGAACTCGTCGAGATGGCGGGCGGCACAAATCTATTCGGCGAACCAGGCAAGCATTCGCCGTGGATGACCTGGGATGAGCTAGTCGAGCGCGACCCGGACTTGATAATCGTACTGCCCTGCGGGTTCGACATCGAGCGCACGCTTGAAGAGATGAGCCTGCTCTCCGGAAAAACAGAGTGGGCAAAGCTGACCGCCGTTAAATCGAACAACGTCTATGTGGCCGACGGCAATCAATACTTCAACCGGCCCGGCCCGCGCGTCGTCGAATCGCTTGAGATCCTGGCCGAATTGCTCCACCCCAAAACTTTTCATTTTGGCCACGAAGAGACCGGCTGGGTGCGATACGACGAAAAGGGCGCGTCCGGATCGAGGAGATAATCTTATGCCAACTGTCGGCGTATTTGCCGCCATATTCGACGACCAGCGGCGAATCCTTTGCGTGAAGATGGGCTACGGCCCGCAGAGCTGGACGACGCCCGGCGGCAAGCTCGATCAGCCGAACGAATCTCCCATCGAAGCGCTCAAGCGCGAGGCGCGCGAGGAAGCCAATTGCTTAATAGAGCCGACGCGCCTGATCGGAATCTACTGCTCGCCTTCAAAAGACGACATAGTGCTGCTCATCGAAGCCAACCTTGTCGAGCAAGGCGACTGGCAGCCCAACGAAGAGATAACCGAAATCGGCTTTTTTGGGTGGAAAGAATTGCCGAGTCCCATGGACACGCTCTCGCTCCAGAGAATTCAGGATGCCTTCGAAGGCCGCGCCGGAATACTCAGGGTGACGGACCCGGACCTTGAAACCAGGTAGAACCATAAGGTGAACCGATATGGAAAGAAGGAACATCTCTAGCGGCACGCGCTGGGAGCCCATCGTAGGATATTCGCGCGCGGTGCGCGTCGGCCAGCACGTGCACGTATCCGGCACGACGGCGACCGACGCGGGCGGCAACCTTGTCGGCGCGGGCGATGTTTATGCGCAGGCGGTCCAGACGCTAAAAAACATCGAAGCCGCGCTTCAGGCTTCGGGAGCCGGTTTGAAGGATGTCGTCCGCACGCGCATGTATGTCATTAATATCGACGATTGGGAAAAGGTCGCGAAAGCCCACGGGGAATTCTTCGGCGAGATACGCCCCGCCACGAGCATGGTCGAGGTTAGCCGTTTGATAATGCCTGAGATGCTAGTCGAGATAGAGGCCGACGCGGTCATCGCTAGCTGAGGTCTTTGGGAATGACGACGTGGCGCATCAGGCGCGCGATGAGGTTCTGGCGGCGGGCAACTCGACCGCGGTTCGTCTTCGGGTTAAAGACGCCGTTCGGGCTCGGTATGATAGCCGACAGGAAGGCCGCTTGATCGTAGTTGAGCGACGCGGCCGAAACATTGAAGTAGTGGCGTGCCGCCGCCTCGGCCCCGTATATCCCCTTACCCCACTCGATGACGTTCAAATAGATTTCTAGTATCCGCCGTTTTCCTAGAATCCATTCCATCTCTTTAGTGATCAACGCTTCGTGAACCTTGCGTATCGGATTTTTCGACGTTGACAGAAAGAGATTCTTCGCGAGCTGCTGGCTTATGGTCGAAGCCCCGCGCGTAAACTTCATCTCTTTCCAGTCCTCTTCCCACGCCTTCTTTATCTCTTCCCAATCGAACCCGGCGTGATCGAAAAAGCGCGAGTCTTCGCCGGCAAGCACCGCCCGCACGAGGCTTGCCGATATTTTTTCGAACGGGACCCAGGTCTGGAGCCGGGCCGGGTTTTCGCCCCTCGCGGCGGCCTCGGCCGAGCGCTGCTCCATGAGCGCCGTCGCTTCGGGGTTTACACTCTTGAATCGAAATACGCGAAAGACTATGAAACCGTGATAAAAGACGAGGGCCGACAGCGCAACAAGCAGACCGATCTTCACCCACCTGCGCCAGCGCGGGCGCGGCTTCTTATATACGACGGTCCTCTCTTCGGCTGCCTGCGCCATAACAGGCATTATACAGACATGCGGTTTTCAGGTTAATAGAAGCGTTACACAAATAGTGTGAGTGAAGTTCTGAAGTTTGGAGCCCCGTAGGGGCGCGATGTTTATAGAACCAGATTGTATGTACATTTCGAGCTCCGTCAGGAGCGGAATGTAATATGCCGCCCCTCCGGGGCTCAGGAATCTTCAGCAGCCTGTCTTCTATAGACATTTCGTCCCTACGGGACTCTTATCGACACTCTTTTTGCGCAATGCCACAAAGGCTCACAAGGTGAATCAGTTTACGTCTCACTTTTAATCGAGCGGCGGGTGTTTTGCTTTCCAGAGGTAATAGGCGGGGATTCCGGCAAGCACTATCGCCGCCACCATAAGCGCGCCGCTCCATTCGCTCGGCGGCGACTGGCCGCTAAGGCTGGCGGCGTAATAGCGAAGGTCCGTCCACAGCGCGTTGCCTATGAGTATCATCACCGCCAGTATGAACAGCGCGGGCGTTACCGGATAGCCAAGCGTGCGATAAGCGCGCGGCAGATCGGGGCGGCGGCGGCGGAGCGTATAAACGGCCGCAACTCCCGCCGCGTAAAACGGCCAGATCGCAAGCACGAACGTATCCGACAACTGCTCGAACGTGCGCACCATGACGAAGATTATCGCGAGCGTTGCCGCGAGCGAGATGGCTACGTAAGGCGTCTTAAATTTCGGGTGGACCGACGCGATCTTTTTGAAGAAGAGCCCGTCATCGGCCATGGCGAAAAAGATTCGCGGCCCGGTCATCATCGAGCCATTGAGCGTGCCGAATGCCGATATCATCACCGCTATCGAGACGAGCCGCGCGCCGGTCTCTCCGATAATCCTATATGCCGCGTCGGCCGCGACGAGCGGCGACCCGGTTATCTCTGACATGCTCAACAGGTGCAGGTAGGCGAGGTTTGCGAGCAGATATATTGCGATGACCGCGAGAGTGCCGAAGATCAAGGTGAGAGGGAGAGAGCGTTCGGGCCGCTTCACTTCGCCGCTTACAAAAGTCACGTCGGCCCAGCCGTCATAAGCCCACAACAGCGATATGAAGGCCAGTCCAAACATCATCAGGAAGGCCGGCGCATGAGTGTTTATTGCGGCGACGAGCTGAGGCGTGCCGCCCGCGGCCTCGATCTCGGCGTTTAGCTCCGCCGAAGGAGTGAAGTTTACGCCGCGTTGCTCTATTTGTCGCTGCACGGCGTCGGCCGGCGCGCCGCTCGCGAGCAACGCCTTTACGTCTTTCCGAGAAAGCGAGCCTTCGCCCGATAGCAACGCGCTTGCCTGATCGGGAGTCAGTTTTTCAGCAGTCGCCTGCGGGGCCGGGTGTCGCGCCCCAAGCAGAAAAGCGGCCAGCACGAGCAGGACGAGCGCCAGGTACTTTGCGCCCGTCGTAAGATTTTGGATGAGCGCGCCGAGGCTGATGCCGCGAATGTTGAACCCGGCGACGAGCAATATAGCCGCGGCGGCAACGTAAGACCGCGCGCCGGTATCTTCCGCGCCGATCAGCCGCAGGAAATATTCGGCGAACACGGTCGCAATTGCGCCGAGCGCCGACGCGCGAATGATGACCAGCTCAGACCAGCCGAAAAGGAACGCGGGCAGCCGCCCGTACCCTTCGCGCAGATATACGAAGATGCCGCCCGTGCGCGGCAGCGCGCCGGCAAGCTCGGCGAGCGTAAGCGCGCCGCACAAAGAAAAGAACCCGCCGAGCACCCACAACAGCAGGTAGGGCCCCTCGTCGGGTACGCGCGTCGCGATCCCCGCGGGCGAGCGAAATATGCCCGTGCCTATAGTCGAGCCGACCAGCACCGCTATGGCGCTGAGCAGACCGAGCCGTCTGGGGAGCGAGCCAGGCCGGGCGTCGTCTTCCGGGTGCGATCTTTTCTCAGTTGGTTCAGCCACGAATGGGAGGGAATTTATAGTTCGCTGCGGGAATCGTCAAGGCATGATACGCAGGTGACCGCCCGGCAGCCGCAGATTTCCGTCGCGAGAAACGAAAGCACTCGCCGCGCCGACTCGCGCGTTATCGAGCACCGCGAGGCGGCCGCCTCTATCGATCCTTCTCGGAGGAAGGCGGCCGAAACCGCGCCCCACGCCTCTCTGTGTTCAAGCACATCGCGCCACTTTGCCGCCACGCGCCAGTCAGGCATGGCCGCATCAAGCGCCTCGCCACATAGCGGGCACGTGGTATCGGTTGTCTCTATCGTTTGAGCCATGACCTGACCGTCAGAAACAGCACCGCGAACCCGGCCAGCAGCGCGACGGCCATGGCCGAGGTCGAAAACTGGTGGAGAAAGTTGAACTCGACGCGCAGGGGATTATCCACGGGCACGTTTTCGATGCCGCCCATCTGGACTCTGAGCGATGCCATCTTTGCCGATACCCAGAATTTTGAGAGCGCGGCCATGGCGGTCATCAGCACAAGAAGGAGACCGCGAATAACCTTTGCGGCGCCGCCCGGCGCGACGCCCCGCCACGTGGTCGCCTGTATCAACAGAAGCAACGGGCCCGCGATAAGGCCGATCCATTCGACCCTGCTTATGGTGGCGGTAACGATGCGGCCGGCAAGCTCGCGGTCGTTTAACACCGCGAACGCGGTAGGCGCGACCGCAAAGCTAAAAAAGATCATCGAGCCTATCCAGACCGCAAGCAACAACGCCTCTATAAAAGAGGTGATCTGGCGGCCGGTCGTCAAAGTGGCTCCCGGAGCCTGTTTTGCGGTTTGGGGGGTTGCCGTCGTAGAAGCCATTTTAGTCACTCGGTCTTTAATTGCCGGTCGCGGAATCCGTCTCGGACTTATTGGAGATGACTTCGCCGTCCGGCAAGATGATGTTCTTGTGGTCCGCGGTGACAAGCTCGCCTTCGATTGTCACCTCTTCGCCCGTAGGCATCGGGACCGGCAGGTGGTCAAGGAATCGCTCGGCGTCGATTGCGGCCATGCAGCCGGTGCCGGCCGCGGTGATCGCCTGTCTATAAAACGAGTCCTGCGCGTCGCCGCACGCGAATACGCCCGGAATGTTTGTGGACATGGAATGGCCGGCGGTCTTCAGATAGCCCACGTCGTCCATATCGAGCTGGCCTTTAAAAATACCGGTGTTCGGCTGATGGCCGATTGCCACAAAGAAGCCCTCGCACGGGAAAACGTCCTCTGCGCCCGTCAAAAGGTTCTTTATGCGCACGCCCGTCACGCCCGTGTCGCGCGAGCCGTATATCTCTTCGACCGAGTGGTTCCAAATAAACTCGATCTTCTCATTACGAAACGCCTTCTCCTGCATGATCTTCGACGCGCGCAGCTTGTCGCGGCGGTGTATGACGCTGACGCGCGTGGCATAGCGGGTCAGGAAGGTCGCTTCTTCCATGGCCGTGTCGCCGCCGCCTACGACGACCAGGTGCTTGCCTTTAAAGAAGAAGCCGTCACAGGTGGCACAGGCCGACACGCCGAACCCGCCAAGCCCGTTCGGGTAAGGCGCCTCGCCCGGAATGCCCAGCCATTTTGCCGACGCGCCCGAAGCGATAATGAGCGTGTCGGCTTTGATTATGTGATCGTCGCTTTCAAGCGTAAAAGGGCGCGCGCCCAAATCGGCCCTTGTTACCATGGTCGTGAGAAATTCGGTGCCGAATCGCGCCGCCTGATCGCGGAACTCCTGCATAAGCTCGGGCCCCTGAATCCCTTTGGAAAAACCGGGATAATTCTCCACGTCGGTAGTAATCATCAGTTGTCCGCCGGGCTGCGGGCCTTCGACCACCAGGGGGCGCAAGTCGGCGCGCGCGGCATAGATCGCCGCCGTAAGCCCCGCCGGCCCCGACCCCAGAATCACGACCTGTTTATTAATAGTCTCTTTAGCCATTTTTATAGATCATCTCCCTTTCGTCTCATCGACCCTGCTGTTCCTAATAGCATTATTCCACCCGCGTCAATAGCGCGAAGGCCGAGTAGATAATTATAGCCAGACAGGAGGGGTCGAACAAAGCAGCAGCGGCTTTGGATAAAGAGAGAGACAAAAGTACCGCGGGGCGAGATGTCTAAAGGTTCATTTCCCCGCGCGAGCCAGTCGCAGCGCTACCGCGAGTTCTTTATCGGTTCCGGAGAGAAAATCCGATATTGAGTACTCGACCGGGTGATCCGGAATCACCCCTCGCGAAGGGTGCTTATAGCCGCTTACCGCCATGTAGTATGTGACCAGCGGCACGCCCAGCGTCAGCTTCGTGTTTGGAAGCGTCACCCTCGGCATCATCCCCGAGCTATTGCCAAAATATCCGCCGGCCGATTCCTCGCCGATGAAGACTGCGCGTTTGTGAAAATGCGCCTGCGACAGAAACTCCGAAGTGGTCGAATAGCTGCCGCCGTTGATCAGTATATAGACCTTGCCCGTAAACCCGGGCGTGCCGGGCTGGTTGATTCCCCAGTTAGGATGGCCCGTAAAATGATACTTGCCGTCCGCGCCGCGCTCGATCTGGCGACCGGTAATCGGACCCGGCCGGCCGGTGTATTTCATGAACTCATAGTCGAGCTTGTTTAGCACCAGGTCGTCGTAATACTTGAAAGGTTTTTGTACGAGGTATGAAAGCAGCAGCTTACCAAGATCATCCTGCCCGCCCCCGTTGTTGCGGAGGTCCAGTATGAGCGCCTTCGATCCCTTAGAATGCACTTCCTGGAAAGATTCTTGATAAAAATCTCGCAGGTTTTTCTTCGTCTCCGCATCGGCCATCCCGCCAAAACTGCGTATGGTCATCACCGCGATTGCGCCATCGTCCATAAACTTCAGATCGGCCGCACGCGAAGGCGGCTGGTCCTGAGGATAGCGCGACCGCCACGCTTCTCGAATTTTCTGTTGCGCCATGCCCGCCACCTCGACTTTTTGCCCGCGCTTCGATTTCGGGTCGCGAAGCGTCAACGAGTATGGGGCGCTCAGGCCCACAAGCGTCAGAAGCTCCCCGGCGAATCGCCATCCGCTCAGACGAACCCGTTTGGCCGTCTCGATTCCGCCGTCGCTCGGCACCGCGGCGAGCATGACGTTTAACAACTGATCGACCGGCCTGTCGTTTATGGTGATGATCTCCTTGCCTTCGAGCGAATCGGTCCCGCCGGAAAGGTCGCGATAAATAAAGACACGTTTGCCTATCACCTTCACATTAAAAGGGAGCAGCAGCGCGCTCGCGTTTATCTCCTGCCTCACGCTCTCAGGCAGGCCCGCGGACGTATGGCCGCATTTTATCGCCGCGATGACCGGGGCCACTATCCGGTAAAACTCAAGCGCGTCCATCGGGCGATTAATCTCGGCAGCCGCTTTATCAAAGACCCTGTCCAGCTCGGCTTTCGGGGTGTATCGGTAGATTCCGCTGTGGCCCTCTTCGAGCGACGCGCGTAAGATCTTGAAATCTTCCAGCAGCTTTTCAGGGCTATGCTTATCGAACGCGCTTGAGACCACAGGATGGCCAATCGCGGTTAGCAGGAATGCGATCAAAAGAGAGACTGTTGCTCGCTTCATCAAAAAACCTCTCAAGAATATTTTCTTCAAGCGTTAGGAAAGATGTCAGGGCGCCATCTGAGTGTACGGCACGGGCGGTTGTTTGGTTCGATTTGCGAGCGCGGGCGTCGAGCTAGTGAGCGCCGTGGCAGTCGCTTCACTATTAGTTGATAAAAATTACTGCTTCGACTCTTTGCGATTTCCGGCACATCCCGACTATTTTCCGCCGGCCCTGTTGAGGACAAAATTAGCAAGCAGCCGCGCGCCGAAACCGGTTGCGCCTTTCGCCATAAAGGGCTTCGCCTGTTCGAACCACGCGGTGCCCGCGACATCCAGGTGCGCCCATTCGGTGGAGCCCGCGAAGTGCTTGAGAAACCACCCGGCCGTTATCGCGCCCGAAGTGCGGTTGCCTATGTTGCGGATGTCGGCTATGTCGCTGCGGATCAGCTCGCCGTACTCGTTATCGAGCGGCATTTGCCAGAGCCTCTCGCCACAGCTTTCGCCAGTCTTTATAAGCTCGTCGATAAGCTCCTGCTTTGTGCCCATCACGGCCGCGCGCACTTCGCCGAGCGCGATGACGCACGCGCCGGTGAGCGTGGCAATATCTATGACGGTGGTCGCGCCGCGATTGATCGAATAGGTGATGGCGTCCGACAGAATCAGCCGACCTTCGGCGTCGGTGTTCGCGACTTCGACCGTCTTACCGCTCAACGTGCGGACAACGTCGCCGGGTTTGATCGCCCGCCCCGAAGGCATGTTCTCGCTCGCCGGGACCACGCCGAGCACACGAGCGTCAGGCTTGAGCCGCGCGATTGCCTGCATCGCGCCGATGACCGCCGCGCCGCCGCCCATGTCGTATTTCATCTCCTCCATTCCATCCGCGGGCTTGATCGAGATGCCGCCCGAATCGAATGTTATGCCCTTCCCCACCAGCGCGATCAATTCACCGGGCGCGCCCGCTTCCGGCAGGTTATAGCCGAGCACGATCAGGCGGGCCGGCTCTTCGCTGCCGCGGGCGACGCCAAGCAGCGCGCCCATGCCCAGTTCTTTCATCTGCTGCTCGTCCAGGACTTCGCAAAACAGCCCCTCCCGCGCGGCCATCTCCCGGGCCTGGTTGGCAAGCTCGGTCGGCGTTATGACGTTGCCCGGCTCAAATCCAAGGCGGCGCGAGAAGTTGGCGGCTTCAGCCATTAGTGGTCGCGGTCTCTATTGCCCTCGACAGGTCGGGCAGGTCGAGCGATTCGCCGATGAGGTGAAGCGACGACAGCTCATTCGTCTCCTCTCCGCCCGTGCGGTAAATATCCCCCGTCACCTGACCGAGTATCGCGCCCTCGATAATCGCCTTGACGCTCGGCTCATCGGTCATTCCGTTACGCAACAGGATCGCGGCCGAGCCCACTTTGCGCGACGCCAGGGCGCGAACGGCCGCGCCCGAAACTCTCTGCAGCAAGACGGGGTTCGCGGCCTCGCGCTTTCCCGCGCCGATAAAGAGAACGCGACGGGCCGAAAGCTGACCCGCGTTATGAAGGAGCGACCAGCTATAAAGCTTTCCGCTCAGCTCGCCGTATTCGGCCAGCCGCTCGACCGCTCCGCCCGATAGATGATCGAGGGCCGCGAGCGCGGGCGAGTCTTGCGAGTTGAGCGGGGTCTCCCCCTCAAAGACCGGCACGATCAGAACATCGTCGCCGACCTCCCCCAGACTTGTTCGGGTACACGATACATCCATCCCCGGGTCTCCTTTCAGATTCTTTCAGCGCCCGTGCGAACAACGGGCGATTTAAGAGACGACCCCGGGCGCCGGCCCGGGCTCTACACGGGAGGTTAAAGCGAACGAATTATGGCCTCGGTAAAATCTATCGTCGTGGCCTGACCGCCCAGGTCGCGCGTGAGCACCTGCCCTTCGGCGAGCACCTTTACGACAGAGGCTTGAATCCTGTCGGCCGCCTCGCGCTCGTTCAGGTGCTTGAGCATAAGCACGGCTGTCTGCAACATCGCCGTAGGGTTTGCCACGCCTCGCCCGGCAATGCTCGGGGCCGAACCGTGGACGGCCTCAAAGACGGCGATCTCCTCGCCGATGTTCGCGCCGGGCACGACGCCGAGTCCGCCGACGAGGCCCGCGCCAAGATCGGATATGATGTCGCCGTAAAGGTTTTCCAGCAGCAGCACGTCGAACTGGTTCGGGTCGATGACAAGCTGCATGCACGCGTTGTCGACTATCAGATCATTCGCCTCTATCTCCGGGTACTGCTTTGAAACGTCGCGGAAGCAATTCAAAAACAGCCCGTCGGACAGTTTCATTATGTTCGCCTTATGAATGGCGGTGACCTCTTTGCGCCCCTCGCGCCGCGCGTACTCGAACGCGAAGTGAGCGATGCGGCGCGACGCGCGGTCAGTGATTATCTTAAGGCTTTCGACGACGCCCGGCACCACCTCGTGCTCAAGGCCGGAGTAAAGGTCTTCGGTGTTTTCGCGAACGACTATCAAGTTGACGTCCTCATATCGCGACTTGACGCCTTTGAGTGATTTGATGGGGCGAAGGTTTGCGTACAGGTCGAGCGCCTTGCGCAGTCTGACGTTCGAGCTGACGAACCCTGTCCCGACCGGCGTCATGACCGGGCCTTTGAGCGCGGTCTTATTTCGCTTGATCGATTCGATCAGGTCGTTTGGCAGCGGGTCGCCGAAGCGCGACAATGCTTCCGCGCCGACCACGAACGACTCCCATTCTATCTCGACGCCCACCGCCCTGATCACGGATACGGTCGCGCCTACCACTTCGGGCCCGATGCCATCGCCCGGTATCAAAGTTACCTTGTGACTCATTAAAATGCCTCCGTTCAGAAGTTTTAAATAATACTAGAGAGATAGGGGCTTTGCCATTGGCCGCGGTCATCCGGCGGTCGCGGCCACTTCATTGACAAAGCCATGCCCGTCTTTTAGCCTTAACTCATGTACGAGGTCATGATCGAAGAAGAGTTTTCGGCGGCCCATGCATTGCGCGGCTATCGCGGCAAGTGCGAAAACATGCACGGCCACAACTGGAAGGTCGAGGTATATGTGCGCGGCGAGCGGCTGGACTCCACGGGCATGCTCGTTGACTTCAAGCAGCTCAAAGAGGCGACCCGGAGCGTGATGCGCTACCTCGATCACCAGAACCTCAACGAGCTAAAGCCGTTTGACGTGGAGCTGAACCCATCGAGCGAGCACATCGCCGGGTTCATCCTTCATAAGGTCGCCGAAGAGATAAACGACGACCGCGTAAAAGTATATAAGGTCCGCGTATGGGAAACGCCTTCGACTTGCGCCACATTCGAGGTAGGCGGCCGGTGACCGGCTTACCAGACATATCGAATCTGCTATTTCAAATGCTACTTCACCGGCCAGTAATCACCGACCACTTATGATATGCATACTGCACGGGTACTTGCTTGACGGATCGGGCAGCAACCTATGGACTCGCTCGATAACCCAGGCGCTCTGCCGGCAGGGCGAGACTATTCACCTCTTCTGCCAGGAGTATCACCCCGAGCAATTCGATTTTATAGCCGAGGCATACTTCTATCGCCTCGACGGGTCGGTCGACACGCTGGTCAGCCGCGATGTCCCTTACCCGGGCCGGTGCATTATGCACAAAGCCGAGATAGGCGATACGCTCCCCGTCTATGTGTGGGACCACTACGAGGAGTTCCGCAACGTAGTGCCGATGATCGAGCTTTCAGACAAAGCGATAGAGCAATACCTTGAGCGAAACACCGAAGCATTGATGAAGGTCGTCAGTCGTTACCCGATCAAGGCCATGCACGCAAACCATGCCGTGCTCATGTCTGTCGTGGCCGAGCGCGTGGGCAAAAGTATGGGCATCCCTTTCGCGGTGATGCCGCACGGGAGCGCCATCGAGTACGCGGTCAAGAAAGACGAGCGCTTTTTGCGCCTCGGGATCGGGGCCTTCACCGCCGCGAGTCGCGTATTCGTCATCGGGCGCGAGATGCGCGAGCGGGTCAACAGCGTCTTCGCGGCTGTTCCGGGCGTGGACGAAAAGATGGTGGAGCTGAACCTCGGCGTAGACACATCATTGTTCGAGCCGGTCTCGCGCCAGGCGCGCCGCGCGAACATCGAGCAGCTTTTAGAGCTTGTGGCCGGCACGCCGCGCGGCAAGCGGCCTGAGATGTCGGCCGAAATGTTTAAGAGGATCGAGTCCGCGAGCGACCTTGATCTTATACGAGAGTGCCATAACGTCGGACGAAGGGTACACCGCCAAACTGCCGGACTCGGACCTTGAGGCAAAGCTCACGGCGCTCGATTGGGAGCGCGATCCGGTTATGCTTTTCGTAGGCCGCTTGATCGCGAGCAAAGGGCCGCAGGCGATACTGGCCGCGCTGCCGTTGATACTGGACCGTCACCCGCGAGCAAAGCTCATAGCCGTGGGGCACGGGCCGCTGCGTGAAGGTCTGGAGGCATTTTTGTGGGCGCTCAGACGCGGGGATAGCAAACTTGCGCGGCAGATTGCGGAGTGGGGCGCGGGGCTTGAGGGTGGTGAGACAAAGCCGTTCGCGAATGTCGTTAGCTTTTTCGAGCGGCTTGAAGAGCGGGGCGAGCTTGAAGATTATTTCAGCAAAGCGCGCCGCCTGGTGCGCGAAGAGAGCGTCGTCTTTACGGGCTATTTGACCCACCGCGAGCTGCGCTATCTGTTCCCCTGCTCGGACGCGGCGATATTCCCCTCGGTGGTGGCCGAAGCCGGCCCGCTCGTCTTTCTAGAGGCGCTGGCTTCAGGCAGCTTCCCTCTCGGCACATACTTCGCGGGCATGGCCGCAAGCATTGATGCGGTTTCAGAAGATCTGCCCGCGGAACACGCAGAGTTGATGAAGATAAGCGCAGACGTAGATCGAACTGTTTCAGATATTGCCCGAAAGACCCCTGATGCCTTATCAATTACAAACAAGTACAAGGACGTGTTAAGACAAAGGGCGATCAGAAAGTACGACTGGTCTAATATCGCCCGGACACTTTCAGCCAATCTTCGATCCTTATCTTAGCCAGCTCTAACACCTTCGTATCCTTCCTCAGTGTTTGACTCGCCTTATTTTGCATAGTAGATTTACTCCGCTTTAGTCGTCTCCAGCAAAAAAAAGAGGTGTTCTATATGAGAAGGCTACCCTGCCGCGGTAAATTACTGGCTTTTTTGACCGCTCTTGTTCTGCCTTTCGCGGTCTTATCCGTGAAGGCTACTGAAACTGGAATCCAGACCGGCAGCTCAACATTTGCGGTAGAAGACATGCTCGACGTAACGAACGCGAGCGTGGCGGATGTCAGCGACGATGGCCGTTGGGTGGCCGCGACGTTCGGCACGCTGCGAGATCGGGTCGGAATAAATAACTACAGGTTCGGGGACCCGACCTATGTCGCGCCCTCGCTCGTCGAGGTCCGCGCAATCGATACCCGAACCGGAGCGGCGCAAAAAGTCTTTCCGACCAGACGGCAGGTGCGCGGCCTAAAATGGTCGCCCGACGCGAGCCGCCTTGCGCTGCTCGTCCTCAAAGACGAATCGTTCGAGCCGGTCATCTGGGAACGCGCCACGGGCAAGCTCACCACCGTAAAGATTCCCGCCGGCAAGCACGCCGCCGAAAACGCCCCGCTCGATTGGTCGCCGGACGGCGCGCAGCTTTTGATTGCAACCCGCGCCGACGGCTGGATCAGGAAAGCCAGGGAGAGATTCGATTCGCAGGTCAAAGGCCCGGTCGTGGTTCAATCGAGCAAAGAGCCCTTACTCTCGTGGGACGATCTGAGACGACTTTCGCTTCTACGTTCAATCATCGCTTATGACACAAAGACCGGCCAGGCGCGAGAGCTTATACCCGAAACACGACTCTCATCCTACGACATCAGCGAAGACGGCTCGTTCATAATCTACGGCGAAGACATAACAAAAAAGACCGACTATGACGTCATCTCCGGCGGCGAGAGCCAGATTAAAATCCTCCCCGTCGGGGGCCAGCCGCGCACGATCATAAAATCGACCAAAGGCATCTCGCCCATCTGGTCGAGAGACGGCCGACGGTACGCTTACGCAAAAGACGGCAATATCTTCTTCGGCTCGATTGACGATAAAGAGCCGCGCCAGCTAACAGGCAAGAAAGAAGATGCCGATAAGGATAAGACGACCGAGCCCGCGGATAAGCCCAAAGAAGATTCGACCAAAGACGACGCCAGGAAAAAGGAGCGGTTCTCGGCCGTCAGATTGAGCCCAACAGGCGACCGCCTCGTCGCGTCGAACAAAGAAGGCTTCTGGATGATTGATACCGCTTCGGGCGCGCGCGAACTTCTGCTCAAGATTGACGAAGAGGACAAGCAAGCGCCGCGTTACCAGATAGTCGAGTGGAGCCGCGACGGCAAGAACATCTATCTCAGCTACGCCTCGCGCACGAAGTGGGAGCGCGGGCTGGTCCGCTACAACGTCGAAGGCAAGCGCATGGAAGACCTTGTAAAAGACTCGCGACTCTACTCGGGCTTCAGGCTTTCACGCGACGGCGGCACAATCGTATTCAGCTCCGGCGAAGGCAATCGCCCGGCGGACATCTACGCGGCCGACGCCGATTTCAAGAGCGTGCGCCGCATAACGGACGCGAACCCCCAGCTCGGTTCAAGGCGGCTGGCGAAGACCGGGCTGGTTCCCTACCTCGACGCCGACGGCAACAAGACATTCGGCGTGCTCTATTACCCGGCAAACTACGAGCCGGGCAAAACATATCCTACCGTCTTTATCATCTATGAGCAGTTCTTCGACGACACGTTTAACGGCACGATAAACTTTCTTACCGCGAACGGGTACGCCGTGATGCAGCCGTCCGTCACGTTCGAGACGGGCTTCCCCGGCGAGGCATGGGTCAAGGGCGTTACGTCGGCCGCAAACAAGCTGATAGAGATGGGGGTTGCCGACCCCGAAAGGCTGGGCGTTCAGGGCACAAGCTACGGCGGTTATGCCACGAACCTTTTGATCACCCAGACGAATCGCTTCAAAGCGGCGATCAACATATCGGGCAAGGTGAACATGATCAGCTTCTACACCGACAGCCCGCGCCTCGGCGTGCGAAACATCCACGCGCCCGAAAAGAGCCAGGACCGGATCGGCGCTACGCTCTGGCAGCAGCCGCAAAAATATATTCAGCACTCGGCCATTATGTTTGCCGACCGGATCAAGACGCCTCTGCTGCTGATCACCGGCGAGCAGGACCACAACGTCCCGGCCCGTCAGGCTATGGAGATGTATTACGCTCTGAGAAGGCTTGGCAAAGAGGTTGAATGGGTGAACTATCTCAATGGCGGCCATGGCATGCCCACGACTACGGTCGAAGAGATAAAGGACTACCATAACCGGATACTGGCCTGGTACGACGCGCGGCTGAAAGGCGATCTAAAAAAGAAGGCGGAAGAGAAAAAGGCGGACGACCCGCAGCAGTAAACGCAAAGCGCCGCAAACGATGGGGCAAGGATCTACTGAGTAGAGCCGTGTTCATTGTTCATTATCCTTCTTGTGCCTTGCCTCCGGCACTAGTACTGTACTTTCCACTGGACTTGACGGAAGTTCAATTCGTTGACAAATAGAGCTTGCCATAATAGATTCTCGCAGCCGCGAGTTGGTTCCTTAAGGTATAGAAGTGATCGGAAGCCTCTTAAATAATCGGTACCGCGTACTCGATGAGTTGAGCAGTGGCGGCTTTGGAAAAACCTTCATCGCCGAAGATACTCATATGCCATCAAGGCGGCGCTGCGTGGTCAAGTTATTGCACCCGGTTTCACACATACCGCCTAACATACAGCAAGTCATCGCTGAAAGATTTGCCCAGGAAGCGGCAGCCCTGGAGTACCTCGGAGATTCGATTGACGGGGTGCCAAAACTATATGCGTATTTCGAGGAGAGGGGCGAGTTTTATTTAATCCAGGAGTTGATTACTGGTAAGACATTAGATGACAAAGTAAAGACCGAAGGCCCGTACACCGAAAGGCAGTGCATAGAGTTTCTGGCTGATTTTCTTAAACTATTAGGGGAAATCCATTCCAGAAGAGTCATACACAGGGACATAAAGCCAAGCAACATTATAATCAGGAATCATGATAATAAGCCCTTCTTGATCGATTTCGGGATAGTTAAAGAAGTCATGACCGTGACTCTCGACAGCCCGATGAGGTCTCACATATTTGGCACTCCCGGTTATGCCCCGTACGAGCAGGCGCTTGGCAAACCCGTCTACGCGACCGATATCTATAGTCTTGGCATGAGCTGTATCTATCTCGTCACCGGAAAACAGCCCGCGACCATGGTCAATCAGCTCGATGGACAGATTGAGTGGCGCGGTTTTGTCGAAGGCATAAATCATGATTTCGCACTCTTAATTGATAAAGCTACCGAGACTGATTTTCGGAACCGGTATAAGACCGCATTCGAGATGCTCGCGGCGGTCAACTCATTGCCCCCGCAAACAGTCCCGACACACGACCCCAGGTTTGACGGCAAGCACACGTTTGCGGACGAGCCGCGAAATACTCCCGCCCCGCGGCAAAGGCTCGACCAGAGGAGTGAAAACGATAGCAATCCTTCAGCCTGGCCCGTGCTGCCGGATCAGCAGAACGTTGATGAGGGGAACAAGCCCGGTTTTGCGGCGACCGGACCCGCCGTATCGACTTCGCGGACGCTGCCGCTCGGTTACGACTCGCCTGACCAAACAATGCCCTTTGTAAACAGCAAGGGGACACCGGTCGGGCCGGAAAGCCGACCCAGGAGCTTTGTCCGTTTCTATACGGTCGCCTTCACCGGGGCGGGTTTGATCGCCATGGTGCTTATTGGGTGTCTTTCTCTACCCGTTAATCAATGCCGACAAAAATAGTCCCGCGCAAAAATCGATTCCGACTGCCAGCGCGCCCACTACTCCTAACAAAGCCGCGCCTGCTCCGATTCGCCGCGATGTGGCCGAATACTATGTAAGTTTCGCCAAGCCCATAGACGGGCGAAGCCGTTTCAGACTTCATGTCACCCCGCGCTTCAAGGGATATTTATATATTTACGCGCCTGATGAGAATGAAAGCCTCACGCCGATCCTGGTCGCACAGGAAGTGGAAGCCGACAAGACCTTTCAATTTCCGCAGACCTGGATAAGCATCGACCGGACAACGAGGTTTACAGTAGTTCTTTCATCCACTCGCGATCTCCCGGAATTTACCGGCTATACAGAACTACAGACATTTCGAGCGCGACCCGGAGTGGAAGCGCCCCAGGAATCGACTCAACCATCGGGCGCCAATACCATAACAAAACTATCGATGACCTCTGACGCGGCACAACAAAAGCCGGTTGTATTCGATGTGGAGGTAAAGCACAAATGAGAACAGGATCCTCTCTCTTTAAGAAAAGAGTTATTACAAGTTTGCTTATTCTCTTCATCGTCGCGGCGCTGGCGACTTCAGCAAACGCCCAGAGAGTCAAAATAGAGCCCCCCTCGACCCCTCCCGCGCCGAAGGCTAAACCTCCTGTCAAGAAGACCGTTTCAAAGCCCCGGACCCCCGTTAAGAAACCCGTTTCCAGAAACAGCAGATCGACCGGGGCAAAGGAGGCTGACGATACCGCGGATGCGGCTAAAGACGCTGCTAGCGAGGGCGGGACAGAAGATACAGCGATCAGAGCGGAATCCGACGCCTACAAGAATTGGTATGACGCTTATTTGGCAAAAGACAACGACAAGGCTTTAAGATTGGCCCGCGCATACGTGAAGGATTTTCCCAATGTTAATAAGGTGAATTATACATACATCAAAGATCAATGGATTCCATCGGTCATCACGACGAAATTCAATGAAGCCACAACCAATAAAAACATTGCCGAGATGATTAGCTACGGCAACGAGGCAATAATTGTAAGGCCGGATAAGATCGATTTTCTTCTTATTCTTGCTACCGAGATTGCTCAGAAAGAGTTTTACGCCAACCCTAGAAACTCAACCCATAAGTCCGAGCTACTGACATACGCGCTCACCGCCGCCGGTCTGCTTGAGAAGGGGGTAATTCCAAACGTTCCCGATAAGGCTAACTATAAGAAGGAGCCTTCGCTGACTTATTTATACAACGTAGTGGGGGAGGTATATCTCGATAATAAGATGCCCGATTCCGCGCTTGAATACTTTCGGAAAGCGGCCGCGGCCGACCCGACGAATCCTCGATCATACTACTTCTCCGGCCATGTCCTTTATAACTCGTACCTGGAAGTTGCTAACAGGTTTCTGGCTTTACCGGAGTCCGAGCGCAATCTCCCTATAATTCAATACAAGCCTGAGACCAAAAAGCTTCTCGCCGAGATATACGACCGGGCCGATGCGGTGATTGATGTCTATGTGCGCTTTCTCGGGCTTACCGCGAAGACCAACCCGTTTGGTGATCTGCGCGCGCAGGTAGAATCAATCGTCACGGACCTCTATAGGTATCGCCACAATAACAGCACGGACGGTCTTCAAGAATTGATAAACAAGTACAGGCTGCCCTGATTAATCAATAAAAAATAGTATGTCAGCGCTGCCGCACGGGCGTTCCGTCCAGCTTCAGCACATCTGATTTCGCCCGCCCGCTCATATGGTGGTACAACTCCGTGAAAGCGGCGTTCGTCCAGCCGAAGCCTATTTCGTTAGAGCTGTAGCCGAACTTTATCTTGTCGCCCACCTGCGACTCGCGCCGCACGACGTCATACTTTTCGACTATGCCCGCGTGCTCGACGAACTCCTTGAGCACCATCGATAAGAAATTCGCCGCGACGCGGTCGGCTTCTTCCCTGTAGCCATAGCGGCGCAGCCCCTCGTCGGCAATCATTTGCATCGGGGCCCAGCCGAAGGGCGAGTCCCACTGGCTCCCCGATTCGTTCGTGCTTGTCACAAGCCCGCCGCGGCGCTCGAACAGGTGGAGGTTTTCGACCACGCGCGCGGCCTGGCGCTGGTCGGCTACCCCGGCCCATAGCGGATAAAAGGTCGTCACGAACGGATAGCGACGCACCTCGCGCTTGTAGAAGTTGTAATCGTAATAGAGCCCGTCGCGCTCGTCCCACATAAGCTCGTTTATGCGCTGCTTTCTAAGCTCGGCCCGCTCCTGCCACAACGCCGCATCGCTTGTGTGCGCGAGCGTCTTCATGATCTCGGCCATGTCAGACTCATAGGCATAAAGCAGCGAGTTGAGGCAGACCGGGTTGTAATGAACGATGTCGACGTTGAACGGGCCGAAACGGTTTGACGGGTCGAACCCCGATTCGCGCATGGAGCGGTCCCCGATGTAGAAGAGCGCTGTCAGCCGGTCCTCCTCCCTGTTGTAGAACTGCGCCAGGTCGTAGTCCTTGACATCGCGGGTGCGGTAATACTCTCGAACCCGGTCGTAATGCGTGCGCCCGCTCTCATCCCGCTCGCTCGATACTACTTCGGGCGCGGGACCTCCGCCCGTGTCGTAGTAGCGCGACAGGCGCGTCTCTCGCGACACGTGCAGCGGGTCGATCCAGTAGCGGTAGTATTTCTCGATGGCCGGCACGCACATCGACAGCCATAGCCGGTCGCCGGTCGCGCGATAGACGCCGAGCACCATCCGGGTCAAGAACGGCGGCTGCGAGCGCGTCAGGTAATAAGTGCGGTTCGCGTTTAGGACCTTGCCGTATTGCTCGACCTGATAGACGAAGTTATCGACCATATTCTTCGCCATCTCAAGCTCGCCGTCCCTGAGCAGCCCGACCTGTATGAAGTAACTGTCCCAGCCGTACATTTCATTAAATCGGCCGCCCGGCACGACGTAAGGATGAGGCAGGTAGAGCAGTCCGTGGTCTCTGAGGTCGGCCAGGTCGGCGGGCAGATGGCGCAGCTCAAGGCGCGCTAAATCCTTCGGCTTCAACTGGGCCCGGAGCGATTCGGCTATATTTCTTATGTTCTCTTTACGGGAGACGTAAACAGGCCAGCGCCCGCTTGCCGCCGGCCTGAATTTAGGGTCGGCGGCTGCTTCCGCGAGCCCTGCGTTCGAGCGCGCAAGCGTGCGCCAGCCCTGTTTGATATAAGCCCGAATGGATTTCAGCTCGGAACCACTCACGCGTTTTTCGGCCGATTGGGAGAAGGCGGCTGCCGCAAACCACGCGAGCAGCCCGAGCGAGGTGAGAAATGTACCGCGTTTCCTGCCCATTCGCGCTACCACGGGCGGGGCGCCGATTAACGCCCCGTAAACTCAGCCTTGCGCTTCTCTATAAAGGCGCGGACGCCTTCTTCTTTGTCTTCGCTCGAAAAACAGAGCGCAAACAGATCGACTTCCGAATCCAGCCCCTCGCGCAGGTTCATTCGCGCGGCATTCTTAACCGACTGCTTCGCCATCGCGAGCGCGACCGGGCTCATCTCGGCTATGCGGTTGGCAAGCTCCATGGTCTTTGCCTCAAGCTCTTCGGGGGCATAGACGTGATTGACGAGCCCAAGCCGCTCGGCCTCGTCGGCCGGTATAATATCGCCCGTCAGCATAAGCTCCATCGCCTTGCCTTCGCCTATGAGCCGCGTGAGCCGCTGCGTCCCGCCGCCGCCCGGTATAATGCCGAGCTTTATTTCGGGCTGGCCGAGTTTGGCCCGCGACGACGCGATTCGAATGTCGCAAGCAAGCGCAAGCTCGCACCCCCCGCCTAGCGCAAAGCCATTTATCATGGCGATGACCGGCTTCGGAAAATCTTCGACCGCGTCAAAGGCGCGGCGGCCCTTCATCACCGAGCGCTGCGCGACGGCCGACATGCCCGCGAACTCGTTTATGTCGGCGCCCGCGATGAAGGCTTTCTCGCCCGCGCCGGTGATGACTACGACGCGCACGTCGGCGTCGCGCTCAAGCTCGTCGAGCGCCGCGAGTATATCGCTGCGCGTCGGTATGTTAAGCGCGTTCAATTTGTCCGGGCGATTGATGGTGAGTACCGCCACCCGCCCGCGCTTCTCTATCAAGACGTTTTCAAGTGCCATGT
Organism: Blastocatellia bacterium; assembly: GCA_963832205.1. GTDB lineage: Bacteria > Acidobacteriota > Blastocatellia > UBA7656 > UBA7656 > DATBMY01. The sequence continues at coordinate 241,893 of CAWHTK010000027.1, forward strand.
ATTCTCTCCGGAAAACAGGAGTCAGGAGTCAGTATTCAGGAGACAGAATGGGAATGGATGTCGGCGCGAAGCGCCTCCTCTTTTATGCTGACTCCTGACTTCTGTCTTCTGTCTTCTGATCCCTACTCATTCCATTTGTAAAAGCCCGCGCCGGTCTTCTTGCCGAGTTTGCCTTCGCTCACCTTTCGGCGCAGTATGTCGGGCGGGCGGAAGACATCTGAATCTAGCTTTTCGTAAAGGTATTCGGCAATGCTCAACCTTATGTCCAGACCGACCAGGTCGGTCAGCCTCAGCGGCCCCATCGGGTGGTTGTAGCCAAGCACCATCGCCTTATCGATGTCTTCGGCGCTCGCCACACCTTGCTCAAGCATACGCATGGCCTCAAGCCCAAGAGCTACGCCCAGCCGGCTTGTCGCAAATCCCGGAAAGTCCTTTACCGTTATCGGCTCTTTCCCGATCCGCGCCGCAAACTCCGTCACGACGCCGAGCGTCTCCGCGGACGTGTCGGGCGTGACGACCACTTCGAGCAGTTTCATGATATGGACCGGGTTGAAAAAGTGCGTGCCGATGACGCGGTCAGGGCGCGCGGTAGCCGAGGCTATATCCTTGATGCTGAGCGATGACGTATTTGTCGCGAGTATCGCCGAGGGCTTGCTCGCGCGATCAAGCTCGGCGAAGAGCCCGCGTTTGGCATCGAGCTTCTCGATTATCGCTTCGACGATCATATCGGCGTCGGCCACCGAATCATTCAGGTCGGAAGAGGCGCGGACGCGCGAAAGAGCCGCGCGCATTTCATCCTCTGTTACCTTGCCGCGCTCTACGCCTTTTTGAAGGTTCTCTTCGATGCGCCTGAGCGCGCGAGCGGTCATATCGCCGCTCACGTCTTCGAGTATTACTTCATAACCGGCCTGCGCGGCCACCTGGGCTATGCCGTGCCCCATGGTGCCCGCGCCGATTACAGTGATCTTTTCGATTGCCATATTCTTGCTTTAGCTGAAATCCGGCTCTCTCTTTTCCACAAAGGCGTTCAGCCCCTCCGACGAGTCCTTGATCATAAAGCATGCCGTCTGCGCGCCCGTTTCGTAATCAAGCATCTCGTCGAAGCTCGCATTAAGGCTCTTATAGACGGCCTGCTTTATCATCGCAAGTATCCTTGGCGAGTTTCTAATAAAGCGCTGGACCAGAAGCTCGGTCGCCGATTCAAGCTCGTCGTGCGGCACTACTTTATTCACCAGGCCGAGCCGGTACGCATCGGTCGCGCTGATGACATCGCCGCTCATCATCATCTCAAGCGCCACGGCCGTGCCGGCGAGCCTGGGCAGAAAGAATGTGCCTCCCCAATCAGGGTGAAGCCCGAGCCTTATAAACGTCTCGCCGAAACTGGCCTGCTCGCTCGCCACGCGCGCGTCGCAGGCGAGCGCAAGGTTGATGCCGCCTCCCGCGGTCGCCCCGTTGATCGATGCGATGACCGGCTTCGGAAGCTCGCGAATCTTCGATACGATCGCGCGGGCAAGCCCAAGCACGCGGTCGAGCGATTCGGCGTCGCCGGTGTTTCTAACCTCGGCCAGAAAGCGAACGTCGGCCCCGGCGCAAAAGCCCTTGCCGGTGCCGGTTATCACGACCGCGCGCACGCCATCCTCATCGCACAGGTTGAGCGCGTCGAGTATCTCTTCGCGCATGCGGCCGACGAAGGCGTTTAGCTTCTCGGGGCGGTTGAGGATTATGTGAGCGACCGCGCCGCGCTTTTCAAATCTTATATTCTCGAAATCCATTTATTCGCACCCGCATCATTCACCCTTGAATCGGGGCTTCCGTTTCTCTCGGAACGCGCGTATGCCTTCGCGGTGGTCGCCCGTCTTGAGCAGAACGCTCTGGGCTAGCGCCTCAAGCGTGCGCCCGGTCTGAAAATCGCTGTTGACCGAGTGCCACAATACTCGCTTGGCAAGCCCGAGCGCCTCGGGGGCGCGCGTCAACAGATGCTCGGCGAGCGACCGGGTGTGACTCATCAGCTCGTCGTGCGGCACTACGCGATTGACGAGCCCGATCCGCTCGGCCTCCGCCGCCGCAATCATATCGCCGGTAAAGATCAGCTCTTTCGCCTTGCCATAGCCGATGAGCTTTACAAGACGCGAGCAGCCGCCCGCGCCGGGTATAAGGCCGATATTGTTTTCGCGAAAACCGAACTTCGATTGATCCGACGCGATTCTGAGGTCGCACGAGAGCGTCACCTGCAACCCCGCGCCCGTGCATGGGCCGTTGATCGCGGCAAGAACCGGCTTTTCGATCAATTCAAGCTCGTCGAAAAACTGCATAAGCCGGTGGCTTTCAGCCCTGAACTTCGCCGTGTTCCAATCCTTCTCGAAATACTCAATGTCGCCGCCGGCTGAAAAGGCGCGCCCCGCGCCCGTTATGATTACCACGCCGATCTCATCACTGGTTTGAAGCTCGCCGAGCAGACGCGTGAAATCTTCGCGCATCTCGACGTTGATGGCGTTGAGGCTTTCGGGCCTATTGAGCGTCACCACCGCTATGCGGTCGGCGATCTCGAAAGTGATGGCTTTATAGCTCATAGCCTTCAATAAGCATTTGAGATTTCAGATTTGAGATTTCAAAACTCGGATAATCCGGCCATGGCCCTTACGGTTTTGTCGCGAAGATGACCGATTTGGTTTCGGTGTAAAATTCGAGCGCTTCCGTGCCGTGCTCCTTGCCGTAACCGCTCTGCTTGAGGCCGCCGAACGGCAGCTCGTCAAAGATTATCTGCGCCGAATTCACCCACGTCATACCGGCTTCGAGCCGCTCGGCCGCCCGCGTGGCCCGGTTGAGATCGTTGGTCCAGACCGACGAGCCGAGGCCGAAGATTGAATCGTTCGCCTTCCTGATCGCCTCATCGATATTGCCGACCCGAAATATTGGAAGCGCCGGCCCGAATACCTCTTCGTGGGCTACGCGCGCGTCTTCCGGAACGTCCGCGAGCAGTGTCGGCGCATAAAAATGGCCGCTGTCATAACTGCCGCCGCGCAATGGCTCGCCGCCCGCAAGCACCCGCGCGCCGCGATCTACGGCGTCCTGCACCTGCGATTCGATCTCCTCGCGCTGGCCCTTGCTATGAAGCGGGCCGACCATCGTCCCCTCCGCAAGCCCGTCGCCCACCTTGAGCTTTTTGACGCGCGAGACCAGTTTTTCGATAAAGTCATCGGCTATTGAATCGAAAAGGTAAAGCCGCTTGATGGCCAGGCAGGCCTGGCCGCAGTTGAAGAAGCGCCCGACGGCCGCCGCCTTCACCGCCTCGTCAATGTCGGCGTCATCGCAAACGATCATCGGGTCCGACCCGCCAAGCTCAAGCGTCACCCGCTTGATCGTCTGCGCGGCCGAAGCCATCACGCGGCGTCCCACTTCGGTCGAGCCTGTAAAGCCGATCTTGCGGACCTTCTCATTTGTGACAAGCTCCTCGCCCACGACCGAGCCCTGCCCGGTTACTACGTTGAGCACGCCTTTCGGAAGACCCGCTTCTTGAAAGAGCCCCACGACGCGCAGGTCCGTGAGCGGCGTGGTCTCGGCCGGTTTTATGACCATGGTGTTCCCGCACAGAAGCGCCGGGCCGATCTTGTTTCCCATAAGCGAAACGGGAAAATTCCACGGCACGATGGCCGCGACGACGCCGAGCGGACGCCGGACTATGAGCCCGTACTTATTATCGTCGATCTGCGGGATGTAGCCGCCGCGGATGTTTTTGCCGAGCCCCGCGTAGTATTCAATCGTGTGCGCAAAGCGTCGTATTTCGAGGATGGCTTCGCGCAGAGGTTTTCCCTGCTCTCTTGTCAGCAGGTTTGCAAGCTCCTTTTCATTCGCGCGAAACAGCTCGACCGCCCGTCGAAGTACGTCCGCGCGCCGCCCTTGCGGCCACTCGCTCCACTGCTCGAACGCCGCGTGCGCGGCGTCAACCGCGTCGCGCGCATCTTCGACCGTCGCGCGCGGCGCAGTGTCGACGGCCTCGCCCGTCGCGGGGTTCACCACCTCTATTAAATCGCCGTTGCGCGAGCCTACCCACTCGCCGCCTATAAACATCTGAGCCATACCATCTCCATATTTTGGATTTTAGATTTTGGATTCTGGATTGAGGGAAATTAGCCTGTTAATTTTCCGGTAATCCAAAATCTAAAATCTAAAATCCAAAATCGAATTATCTTGTTATCACGACGCCCTTGGGTTCGAGGTAATAATCGAGCGCTTCGGGCCCGTGCTCCCGGCCGAACCCGCTCGCCTTCACGCCGCCGAACGGCAATTCGTCATAGCCGTAGTGGAGTGAATTCACCCAGACGTTGCCCGCTTCAATCCGGTCGATGGCCGATTCCATATTGTCGAGGTTCTTGGTCCAGATGGAAGACCCCAGACCGTAAATCGAACTATTCGCGCGCGTGATGGCCTCGTCGAGACTGCCGACGCGGAATATGGGGAGCAGCGGGCCGAACGTCTCTTCCTGGACGACTCGCGAGTCGTCGGGCGCGTCGACAAGAATCGTCGGCTGGTAATAAAACCCTTTCTCGTACTGCTCGCCTTCGGGGCGCGCGCCGCCAAGCAGTACCCGCGCGCCGCGATCAACGGCGTCTTTGACCTGGGCTTCGATCTCTTCGCGCTGCGCCGCCGTGTGGAGCGGCCCCATGCGAATCTTCGGCTTCTCGGCCCGGCTCATGCCGTCGCCGACTTCATAGCGCGACACTTTCGACACCAGCCCGTTGACGAATTCGTCAAAGACCTTATCGAAAACGTACAGGCGCTTTACGGCAAGACACGCCTGTCCCGCGTTCCAGAACCTGCCGACCATCGCCCCGGTTATGGCCTTCTGAATGTCGGCGTCGTCGCACACGATCATCGGGTCCGACCCGCCAAGCTCAAGCGTCACCCGCTTGAAGTCCGCGCACGCGACCGAAGCGACATGCTTGCCCGTCCCCGATTCGCCGGTGAAGGCTATGCGGCGGACTTTCGGGTTGCGCAGCAGCTCTTCGCCGACCACGCCGCCCGGCCCCGTCACTATGCTGAGCACGCCCTTTCGGCAAGCCCGCCTGATTCATCAGCTCTATTATCCGCATAGTCGTGAGCGGGGTGGTCGAGGCGGGCTTCACCACGACGGTGTTTCCCGCGGCGAGCGCCGGCCCGACCTTGGTGCCCATCAGCGTGATCGGAAAGTTCCACGGCACTATAGCGCCGCAGACTCCGAGCGGCTTGCGAATGACCATGCCGTAGGCGTTCTTTGCGGGCAGCGGCACCTGCGCGCCGCGCACCTTCGAGGCGAGCCCCGCGTAAAAATCTATCCCGTGAAGGAAATGCTCTATCTCCGTGCCCGCTTCCTGAAACGGTTTTCCCTGCTCGCGGGTGAGCAGCTCCGACAGACTTTTGCGCTCCGACTCTACAAGCTCGGCGGCCTTGAAGAGGATATTAGCGCGCTCCTCGGCCGAGGTGCGCGACCACTCGCCGAACGCGGCCTCCGCCGCATCGACCGCCTTGCGCACGTCTTCTTCGTTCCCCTTCGGCACCGTATCTACCACGTCGCCGTTAGCAGGATTGCGAACTTCATAAGACTGCCCCGTTATAGAATCAACAACCTCTCCGTTAATAAACATCTTCGCCATCAGTATCCCTCCCGTTCGGCGGTCAACTGCCAATCACCGGCCGCCGTTATCTTCCTTTGAATTGTCCCTGGCGTTTCTGCGCGTATGCCTTGAGACCTTCCTCCGCGTCCTCGCTCTGGAAGAGCTGTTGAAGCAGCTCGCGCTCAAGGGCAAGCGCCTCGGCCTGCGGGATCTCAAAACCGGTCTGGACCGAGCGCTTGATCAGCCCCACGGCCTTGCTCGCTTTGGCCGGCGCGACGAACTGGCGGGCGAACTCCATCACCTTGTCGAAGAAGTTCTCCTCGTCGAACACGTGGTTGACGAGCCCGATCTGGTGCGCCTCGTCAACTGAAATCGTCTTGCCGGTCGCAAGCAGCTCCAGCGCGCGCGCTTTGCCTATCAACCGCGGGAGCCGCTGGGTTCCGCCCATGCCCGGCAGCAATCCGAGGTTTATCTCGGGGAGCCCGAGCATGCCGGGGCCGCGCTTCGCTATTCGCATGTCGCAGGCGAGCGCGATCTCAAGCCCGCCGCCGACCGCATGCCCGTTGATGGCCGCAATCACCAGCTTCGCCGTGTTCTCCATCCGCATCAACACCTCGTTGCCGTGAAGGCTGAAGAAGTATCGAAACTGCGGCGTCGAGGATAGGAGCATCTTGATATTCGCGCCCGCGCAGAAAAACTTATCGCCCGCCCCCCTGAGCACTACGACGTGGACATCCTCGTCCAGCCGCGCCTCGAGGATGGCGTCGTCCAGGTCGCGCATCATCTCGTAGGTGTACGTGTTTGCCGGCGGGTCGTGCAGCTCTATAACCGCGACGCCTTCTTCGGCGCTGTAGTTGACCAGCCTGTTTTCCATCGCTTCTCTTGTCATGAGCTTTTCTCCGATTGGTTCATTGCTGCCATATAGAAACGCTTCGTTTCAAGTGAGACTCGCGCTCGTTATCGAGTTGCCCGGCCGGGACCTCCCGGCCGCCAAGAAACCCTGTAAGAAATAGGCGAGTCATGTTTTGCGAAAGCCCCGCGACGTCAACGTCCTTTCGCGGGTTGTACCAGTTGTATATCCAGTTCATCATCCCGAAAAGCGAAAAGGTCGCTACCCTCACGTCCACGCTCTCGGCCCCGAACTGGCGCCCGATCTCGGTGATCAAACTCATCGCAAGGTCGACGTATTGCCGCTTCTTGGCGTTCACCTTCTTGAGCAGCTCGCCCCGTATCGAGTTCGCCTCGTGCGACAGCACCTTCATCTCGTTCATGTTGTTGACGAAATAATTCAGGTGATTCTCGATGAAAAGCTTCAGCCGCCGCACCGGGTCCTCAACACCGTCTATCAGCCTCCGGCAGTCGTCAATTACGGTGCTGAAACAATAGTCCTGTATAAGAAACAACAGCTCTTCCTTGCTCTTGAAATAGTAGTATAGCCCGGAAAGACTCATGCCGGTAGCGCGGGCAATGTCGCGGATGCTCGTTGAGTGATAGCCCTTCTCGGCAAAGATCGCGGCAGAGGTTTTCAGCAAATAGACAAGCTTCTGATCGTATCTTGACTGCGGTTCACCCGGCATACTCTATATGGTCGAAAATCAATATTCGAACAAGTGTTCGATGATAATTGCCGCAAAAGCCATCCGTCAAGCTGGGCGCGGCCTAAATCCCTGGCCCCGACTCGTAGCCGCGAGCCGCGGGGTGTTACGATAGATGGTTATGGCGATAGACGTAATCATCATAGGAGGCGGCGTCATAGGATGTTCAATCGCCCTGCGGCTCGCCGAAGAGGGCTTGAAGGTGACGCTGCTTGAGCGCGGGCGAGTCGGGCTAGAAGCTTCGCACGCCGCCGCGGGTATGCTTGCGCCGCAAACCGAAGCCCCCGCCCGCACTCCTTTCTTTGACCTGTGCATCGAGAGCCGGTCGGTTTATCGGGATTTCGCCCGCGAAGTCGGTGAAAAGTCAGGCGTCGATTCGGAGTATAGAGACGAGGGGACGCTTTGCCTCGCTATAGAAGGCGATGGAGACTCGCTCGGATGGGCAGACTGGCAGGCAGAAGCGGGGCTCTTGCTCGAAAGATTGGGGCCAGTCGAAACCCGCGCGGCAGAGCCCGCGGTCACGAAACTGGCTTCGGGAGCCGTTTTCATCCCCGAAGATCATCAGGTGGATAACCGGCTCTTGATGCGGGGGCTCGGCGTAGCGATAAGGCGCGCGGGCGTCGAAGTTATTGAAGGCGCGGAGGCGCGCAGCATAATTGTAGAGCGCGGCAGGGCAACCGGTGTTGATGACGGCGCGCGCCGGTATAGAGCAGGGACGGTGATTGTCGCGGCCGGGAGCTGGGCAAGCCGGCTGCTCGACCCGCTCGGCATTCGGCTTGAGATAATCCCCTCGCGGGGCCAGATGGTGGCGCTTAAGAGCGAAACGACCGTGATTAGCCGGATCGTTCATACCGGGCGGTGCTATATAGTCCCGCGCCGCGACGGCCGCGTGCTGGTCGGGGCCACGGTCGAGTACGTCGGGTTTGATAAGAGGGTTACGCCCGCCGGCATCAGCTCATTGCTTTCATCGGCGGCCGAGGCCATCCCCGCGCTTGCCGAGTGCGAGGTAGTCGAAAGGTGGGCGGGGCTCAGACCGGATACGCCGGATCACTTGCCGGTCATCGGCGCGAGCGGGATTGATGGTTTGATCCTGGCGACGGGCCATTTCAGAAACGGCATCCTGCTCGCGCCCCTGACTGCAAACTTGATAAGAGAGGTCATTTTGAGCGGCGCGACGCCCGCGCGGTTGAAGCCTTTCGGCCTGGAGAGATTTACAAGTGAGACTTAGGCGCGGAGCGCATCGTAGCTAGATGATTACATTCCGCTCCTGACGGAGCTCCGGTCTTATCTGCAATCTGATTCTATAGACATCTCGCCCCTACGGGGCTCATCGACATTCTTGGCAATCATATCCAAAGAGTCTGTCTGAAGAGTCCCGTAGGGACGCAATGTTTATAGAAACCGGCTGAGTATTATTCGGAGCTCCGTCAGGAGCGGAATGTGAATAACGCGATTCTACGGTGCCTCATCGGAGCAACAGGTGACGATGCGGTCTATCACTTCGCCGACGAGCCGGTCGGGGGTTGAAGCCCCGGCCGTGATGCCGATCTTGACCTTGCCTTCGGGGAGCCATCGTTCGGAGACGACCTCTTCGGACCCGCCGAGCGCCTTATGAAGTATCCGGTCGCCCGACAGTATGCAGCCCGCATGGCTTATGTGATAAGTAGGCTGATACTGGCTCGATATCTCGCACAGGTGGCCGGTGTTGCTGCTGTTGTATCCGCCCACGACGATCATCAAATCTATATCTTCGCGGACAAGTTTATTGACCGCGTCCTGACGGTCTTGCGTCGCCGTGCAGATCGTGTCGAAGTGCCGGAACTGCTCCTCTATCGCCTCCTGGCCGTGGCGGCGCGCTATGGCTTCGCGGAACATCTCGGCTATCTCAAGCGATTCGCTTGAAAGCATCGTCGTCTGGTTTGCCAGCCCCACGCGCCGCAGATCGGTATCAGGGTCAAAATCTAGCGAGCACGCCTCCCGGAACTTTTCAAGAAACTCCCGCCTGTCGCCGCCTTCGACTATGTAGTCGCAGACGTAGCGCGCCTCCTGTTTATCAAGCACGATGAGAAACTTGCCGCCTTCGTATTTTGTAGCCTGCGAGCTGGTGGCGCGCGTCTCCTCGTGCGCGTGCTTGCCGTGAATGATCGCGGTGAACCCTTCGCGCGCGTACCGCTCGACTCTCTTCCATACGGCCACAACCGACCCGCAGGTCGTATCGACGACAAGGCAGCCCTTCTGCTTCAAGTCGTCATACTCGCCGACGGGCGCGCCAAAGGCCGGGATCATCACGACGTCGTCCGGCGTCACCTGGCTGAACCGGTCGGGGATGCCGGGCGAGCAGTCGATAAACTCTATGCCCATCTGCTGTAGCCGGGTGTTGACGTTCGGGTTGTGTATTATTTCGTTGGTCAGGAATATTCGCTTGTCGGGAAACTTTCGGCGCGTCTCGTACGCGAGGTTGAGCGCGAAGTCAACGCCGTAACAGAAGCCGAACTCCTCGGCCAGCCGGAAGGTCAGCCGCCCGACTTCGAGCGCGTAGTCCTGCGCCTTTATGCGGTCAACAAGGTCGCTGTGGTAATCGGCCACCAGCGCCGGGCGAATCTCGCCTTTAAGGCCGAACCCTTTTCTCACAACCCCGCTTTGCGAATTATTTATTACGCTCACCCACGTTCCTTTCTATCCAAATCGAGTTTAGCAACCCTGTAACGCGCGCGCAACGACGTATCAGATGAGCGGGTAAGCCCCGCAGGCATTCATAATTGACTTTCCAGGCACCGATCATTAAACTTCGGCTTACTGTTTTTAGCCTCACCGAGGTTATCGGATATCTCGCGGAGATGTAGACCTGCATTACTCAATCAGTGTCACAATCCCAGAGAACCATCTCAGGTGAAACCCTGTCGCCGGCTGAACAGTGCGTGTTTAATATAAATGTATTAGGAGTTCCGATATGCCCATCGCACCTGATGTGCGGCTCGCCGAGGGGGTCAGGATATTCCAGCCCGACCTCGTCAATCTTTACGGCTGCGCTATTGGCAGCGACACGAAAGTAGGAGCGTTCGTCGAGATTCAAAAGAACGCTTCCATCGGCGCGCGCTGCAAAGTCTCGTCGCACACCTTTATATGTGAAGGGGTCATAATCGAAGACGAAGTCTTCATCGGCCACGGCGTAATGTTTACAAACGACCTCTACCCGCGCGCGACGAACGAAGACGGCAGCCTTCAGACCGAGGCCGACTGGCGCGTGGTTGAGACCCGAATACGCCGCCGCGCCTCCGTGGGCAGCAACGCGACGATACTGGCGGGCGTGACTATCGGCGAAGGGGCGATCATCGGCGCCGGCGCGGTCGTGACGCGCGACGTGGCCGATTACGCCGTGGTGGCGGGCGTGCCCGCGCGCGTCATCGGCGATGCGCGCGAGCGCAAAGAGAAATCTACCGGCGACCCGGGCCGGGCGGGGGCTCGATAAAATGATAGGCATCGGCGTAATCGGTTACGGGTACTGGGGACCGAACCTGGTCCGCAATTTTATGGAAGCGCCCGGCTCTACCGTGAGAATGGTGTGCGACCTGCGGCCCGCGCGCCTCGCGGAAGTCGCCAACCGCTACCCGTCGGTTAAGACGACTCAAAACTACTCTGACCTGCTCAACGACAAGAGCGTCGACGCGATTGCCATCGCCACACCCGTATCGTCGCATTTCGATTTAGCGATGCAGGCGATCAAGGCGGGCAAGCACGTCCTGGTCGAAAAGCCGCTCACGCAGACCGCCGCGCAGGCCGAACAGCTCATAGAAGAGGCCTCCTCGCGCAAGCGGGTGCTGATGGTCGATCACACCTTCGTTTATACCGGCGCGGTGCGTAAGATTCGCGAGATGGTCGCGGACAATTCGCTCGGGCAGATTTATTACTACGACTCGGTGCGCGTAAACCTCGGGCTGTTCCAGCACGACGTCAACGTCATCTGGGACCTTGCGGTGCACGATCTTTCCATACTCAATTACGTTTTGCCCTCGACGCCAAAGGCCGTCTCCGCGACGGGCATAAGCCACGTCCAGGGGCAGCCGGAAAACGTCGCGTATATAACGCTCTTTTTCGCCGACAGCCAGATAGCGCACCTTCACGTCAACTGGCTCGCGCCCGTAAAGGTCCGCCGCACGCTTATCGGCGGGAGCGAGAAGATGATCGTCTATGACGACCTGGAGCCGAGCGAGAAGATCAAGATATACGATAAAGGCATCACCGTCTCGCACAGCGCCGAGACGGTCTATGAGCTGCTTGTCAGCTATCGCTCGGGCGACATGTGGGCGCCGAAGCTCGATAACATCGAGGCGCTTCGCGCCGAAGCCATACACTTCACCGAGTGTATCGAGAAGAACACTGAGCCCGAAACGAGCGGCGAGGCGGGGCTGAGAATTGTTAGAATGCTCGAAGCCGCCGAGAAGTCGCTGCGCGGCCGCGGCCAGCTCGTTGAAATACCCGAATAAAGGAAATAGTCATGATCCCATTCGTTGATTTAAAAGCGCAGTACCTGACGATAAAAGAAGAAGTGACCGAAGCCATCCAATCGGTGCTCGAAAAGACGCAGTTCATCCTCGGCGAACAGGTGGAGGCTTTTGAAGAGGATTTCGCCCGCTACTGCCAGGCGCGGTATGCGTTCGGTGTAAACTCCGGCACAAGCGCGCTGCACCTTTCGCTGCTCGCCGCGGGCATAAAGCCCGGCGACGAAGTCATCACCGTGAGCCACACCTTTGTGGCCACGACCGCCGCGGTGCGCTACTGCGGGGCAACGCCGGTGCTCGTAGAGATCGACCCGAAGTCCTACAACATGGACCCGGCGCGTATCGAGCAGGCTATCACCGAGCGCACTAAAGCAATAATGCCGGTCCACCTCTACGGACAGTGCGCCGATATGGACCCGATAGTCGAAATCGCCCGCCGCCATAATCTGATCGTTATAGAAGACGCGGCGCAGGCGCACGGGGCCGAATACAAAGGCCGACGCGCGGGCTCCATCGGCGACATTGCCTGCTTCAGTTTTTATCCCGGCAAAAACCTCGGCGCGTACGGCGAAGCCGGCGCCGTGGTGACGAACAACGAAGAGTATGTAAAGACCATAAAGACGCTTCGCGATCACGGGCAGAGCCGCAAATACCACCACGAGATGGTCGGCTACAATTACCGGCTTGAAGGGATACAGGGCGCGGTGCTGCGCGTAAAGCTCGGCCATCTCGATAAGTGGAACGACGCCCGCCGTCGCCATGCCGCGCTCTATAAGAATTTGCTGAAGAACGCCGGGGTGCAGCTTTTCGACGAGATGGAGTACGGCAAGGCGGTCTATCACATCTACCCCGTCTTTACGCGCTGGCGCGACGCGCTTGCCGATCACTTGAAGGCAAGCAACGTGGCGACCGGCATACACTATCCCATACCGGTCCACATGCAGCCCGCGTATGCCGACCTCGGGCTAAAGCAGGGCGATATGCCGTTGAGCGAGCGGGCGGCGAGCGAGGAGCTTTCGCTCCCGATGTTCGCCGAGCTTACCGCCGAGCAGATCGAGACGGTCGCGGCGGCGGTTCGCGCCTTTGACGGCAGGGCGGCCGACGCGAGAGGTTAAGGCCGGAGTTAAGAGGATGGCGAGGAATGGAGAATAGCGTCTCAGTATGCTTTCCCGCCTACAACGAGGAGGCGACCATCGCGGCGGTGCTTGAAGAGGCGCACGAGCTGCTGGCCGCGTCCGGCCTCGATTACGAGATACTCGTCTGCAACGACGGGTCGGCCGACCGCACCGGCGAGATCGTAGAGTCATTAAAAGATAGGCTGGCGCGGATGCGCGTGCTGCACCACCAGAGCAACCGCGGAATCCGCGCCACTTTCGAGCACCTGTACTCGGAGGCGACAAAAGAGTTTATCTTTCTCAACTCGACCGACCGCCAGTGGAAGACCGAGATACTGTTCGAGATGCTCCCTCTCACAAGAGACTGGGACGTAGTAATCGCCAGCCGGAAGAACAAGCATTACAGCCCGGTTCGCCATTTAGTCTCCTGGGGCTTCAACCTGGTGCCGCGCGTCCTGTTCGGGGTAAACACCTATGACGCGGGCGCGGTGAAGCTACAGCGGCGGGAAATAATCGCGCGGTTCCCCGTAGTGTCGGTTTCGCCCTTCTCCGAGGCCGAGCGGTTGATAAGGGCGGCCAGGGCCGGTTATCGCGTGACCGAATACCCTGTCGAGATCGAGGAGCGCAAGGCGGGCAAGGCGCGGGGCGTGAGCTTCTCTTCGGTGAGCGAAGCTTTCAAAGACCTCTTCCGCGTATGGCACAGCCTGCGCAAAGAGCGCAAAGCAAAACCGCCGATCTCGGCGAGGCCCGCCAGTAACCGGTTCGTCCGGCCACGTTTGTTGACACCCGCATGCGGCGCAAGATACTATTTTCGTCACGAATCTAAAGGCTCAATGACGGGGTCCGTCCCCGTTTGATCGATTTATAACGGTATTCCTAAATCAGTAGAGGTGCGTAAGTTCCATGGGACAGAAAAAGCGTGTTCACAAGCAGCAACCGATTGATGTCGCGGCCGAAAAACCGACCCGCGAAAAACAGAAGCGGGACCTGGGCGACTTTAATACTTCCTCGCGCGGTTGGCTCATCGCGCTGGTGCTGGGGCTTACCTTTTTAGCATTCTCTAGCTCGATCTTTAACGGATTTGCCTACGACGACACGACGCAGATACTCGGCAACCCGTTTATACAAAGCCTTCGGAAACGCCCCGACGGCGCTCGTGACCGAAGCCTGGTACTGGCGCACGCAGGAAGACCAGGACCCGAACCAGCAGGCGAAGCCTTCGACGCCCTACTACCGGCCGGGCGTCATCATATACCTGATGGTCGGGTGGGCCATGTTCGGCGACTGGGCGACGGGATGGCACCTGGCAAGTATCTTCCTTCACCTCGTCGCGGTCTTATTCGCATTTATCCTGCTCGAAAAGCTGACAAAGGACCTGCGGCTGGCGACGCTTGCGACGCTGGTGTTCGCGCTCCACCCGATGCGCAGCGAGACCGTGGCGTGGATAAGCGGAATGACCGACTCGCTGCTGGCCGCGTTCCTGCTGCCCTCTTTCTACCTCTACCTGCTTTACCGAGAGAGCAAGGACCGCAAGCACCTGTTCGGGGCTCTGGGGCTGTTTTTGCTGGCGGCGTTTACAAAAGAGCCCGCCATCTGTCTGCCTATTTTCATCGCGGCCTACGAGTTGTTGATCATCAACCAGGAGGTGCCGCTTCGCGAGCGGATCAGGCCGGCCATAAGATACGCGGGCATGTTCCTGGTAATATCGGCCGTCTATTTTGGACTGCGCCAGTTCTCGCTCGGCTTCCTGCTAAACGACATCAACTACGTATCACACGGCGCGATAAGCGTGATAATGACCATACCGCTGGTGATATGGAAATATATCGGGCTGCTGATGGCGGGGTTCATCGCCCTGCCTCTCGATTTGCTCGCGGCGCTGGAGATCCCTGTCCCGAGGGTCAATTATTCTCTGTTCCATTCGACCATGCTCGTGAACACGCCGCTGAGCTTGAGATTCATCTTGCCGGTTGCGGGGCTTGCCGCGCTCGGTTATGGGTTGTGGCGGCTGCGCGGCTCGATGCTTGTGCGCTTCGGAGCGCTCTGGTTCTTCATACACCTGCTGCCGGTCTTAAACCTCAGCGCGTTCGCCATAGACTTTCTCGTGCAGGAGCGCTACGTCTATATTCCTTCGCTCGGGTTTGCGCTGCTGGTGGCGCTGGCGCTGCTCAGGCTGCCGGTTCAAAACTGGATCGAGATCGGCGGGCGGCGAACGGCGCAGTTGGCGACGGCCGCGCTCGTGATAATTCTGCTGACGGGCAAGACCTTCGCTCAAAACGGGATGTGGAAAGACGACCTTGCCCTTTGGGAAACCGGGGCGCGCGCGGCCGAGGGTCAAAAGATGGCCCTCTTTATTCTGGGTCACAAGTACGTCAAGCTTCAGCAGTTCGACAAGACCATCAAGACGTTTGAAGAGTACCTGAAACACGACCCGGATAACGTAGTGGTACTGCACAACCTCGCCTCTTCTTACCTGCTCCAGTACCAGGCCGAGGTCAGGTCGAACCAGGCGGCTAACATAAATCATCTTTACCGCGTTATAGAGTTATGCAAGAAAGGTATAGACCTGCCCTACGCGATGGGATCGTTCTGGGATACGCTCGGCAGCGCGTACACGTTCAACAACGAGCTTAGGGACCTCAACTATGCGTACGTCTGTTACCAGAACGGGCTCAGGAAAGACCCCAAGAACGCGATGCTCCACATGCACATGGGGACGATCATGCTGCAAAACGAGCTCGAATGGGAACAGCACCAGGTGGGCGCCATGCAGCCGAATCCGGGGCTCCACGCCACGCACAGTTGTATGTTCGGCATGGCCATTCAGTACCTCGACCGCGCGAGGCAGATTCACCCGGAGCTGCCCGACACGTACAGGATACTCGGCAAGGTATACAAGCAGCGCGGCGAGGCCGCGCTGGCCATAAAGAATTTCGAGATGTATCTATACCTCCAGCCCGACTCGCTCGACTCGGAGCTGGTGAGGGAAGAGGCGCAGCAGCTCCGCGCGGCGCTCGAAGGCAAAGCGCCAAACAGTTAAGCCGCGAGGCGGCGGCCAAAATGCATAGAGCCTCGAAGATGCGTCACATCATCTTCGAGGCTCTTCTGTTTTATCCGTTCGACTGCCCAGGCTTATCGCAAGGTCACCGCTTGGCTATATCCTTCAAAGCAGCTTCTATGGCCACTTTCAAGCCTTCGGGGCTCCTATCCTTGACGCGCCTTCCGTTGACGAAGACCGCCGGGGTCCCGCTCACGCCTATCTTTGCCCCGTCCTGCAGGTCGCGCTGGACCTTATCGGTGAACTTACCCGAATCGAGCGCCTGGTCGAATTTGGCGCGGTCAAGCCCGAGCTGTGTCGCGTACTCCTTGAGCTTATCTACCGTAAGCGCTTTCTGGTTCTTGAACAGCAGCGCCGTGTACTCCCAGTACTTGCCCTGCTCGCGCGCGGCTTCCGCCGCCTCGGCCGCCTTAAAGGCGTAGACGTGCTGGTCGAGCGGGAAGTCGCGGACCACCAGCCTTACTTTCCCCGCGTACTCGCGCACGACCTCTTCCAGCATCGGCTGGGCGAAGGCGCAGCTCGGGCATTCAAAGTCCGTAAACTCGACTATGGTAACCTGCGCTTCGGGGCCGCCCTTCACCGGCTGGTCTTCGACATCGATGCTGTAGGCGGGCGGGTTCGGCTCGATCAAATACATCTGGACCGAAGCGCCCTTTCGCAGTTGCTCGGCGAAGGCAACCTCGGCGCCGCGCTGCGCCTGCTGCTGGAGGTACTGAATCACCTGCGCCTTGACCTGCTCGAATGTGCCTTCGATCCTCGACTTGTTTTCGTTATAGAATTTCCGGGCGTCTTCTTCTGTCGGCTGCTTGATCCTCGGCATCACCTCCGCTTCAAATATAGCCAGCGTGGTGATGTTGCGTTTCTTCGCTTCTTGCTCGAGCAGCAGATCGTTGATCCTCATATCGATCTGCTGCTTGCGCAGGTGGTATATCTGATCCCGCACCTCGTAGATGAGCGGCTTGAGAGTCTCCTCGATGTCGCCGGAGGTGATGTTGAGGCCGTTGACCGTAGCAAAGACGCGCGCGCGGTCGGCTTCGTTGGCCGGCGGAGTCACCTCCGCCACCATCACCTTGACGTTGGCCGAGGCGCGGAGCTGGTTGGCGTAAGCGGCCGCCGCTTCGCTCTGACGCAGGTTGCGCAGGTGAGCCAGTATCTGCGGCTTCAAGTCCTTGAACTCGCCCTGTATCCGGGCCTTGTTCTGGTCGTAGAAAGCGCGGGCCTCCGCTTCGGTCGGCTCTTTGACCTTCGTGATGATCTCCTGCTCTATAAGCTTGGTCGAAGTGACGCCGCGCTTTTTGGCCTCGGCGTCAAGCAGACGCGTGTTTATCTGGAGAGCCAGCTCGCGGCTGCGCGCTTCGACGATCTGCTTTTCAAGCTCCTCGATCTGACTCTTCATCGGCGCGTCAATCTCTTCGCGGGTGATCTTCACCCCGTTGACCGTCGCCCATGCGTCGGCCGGGGCGTCCGCGTCGCAGCCGCAATCCTCGTCCTTCTTTTCCGCCGGCTTCTGCGCGGCCGTCTGCTTATCGGCTGCCGCGGCGGGCTTCTGCGCGGCTGGCGGCTTAGCCTTCGGCCGCTGCCCGGCGGGCTTTGCGGTCTGCGCCTGCGCAATCGACAGACAGGCAAAAATCACCAGTATTATGACTGATAGCATCCTTCTCATGGGTTCCTCCAAATACGACACTGGCCGCTTCACGGGTGTGCGTTACAGTTCGCGGATTATCTTTAGTCCTATAGATTAGCATCAGAACCGCGTGGCTGACTACAACAATCAGCGTTTGCCGGCGATCATCCGCTAGTTACCTGCCGGGGCTTTTGCGGCCGCGTCCTTTATGACCTGCACGATCGAGCTTGCCGGGGCCAATCCATAGGTTCGCGTCCAGTATCCCGCCTCGTCATTGCCTATTACAAGCATGGGGGTGTGATCATTCTTGTCGGCGACGGCAGCGCCGAGCGCTTTCAGCAGCGCATCTATCTCTGCTAAGAAGCGGCCAGCTTGTCCATAAAAAAATCGGCGGGGGCCGTCCTGGCCCGGACAGACCCCCGCTCTGTTTTCAGCCCCACCGGAGGGACCGAAAACTCTATAAAATCGAGAGCAGTTTGAATTACAGTCTTTCTATCGCGAGGCCGCCTTGTGGATCGGCCGTCGTGAACCCTCATTAGAGCAAGGCATGTGCCGATGGCATATTCCTCATAAAAGCGGATAGCGGCGGGGTTATTGGGGAATTACCTTCGTTGCTATGTTTCAGGATAAAACAAAGAGGCCGGGGTGATTCTTGAAGTGAATCACCCCGGCCGGGTTTATTGTTTAGCGACCTGAATCGCCGCGGCCTTGATTATGGCGCGGTCGGGGCGAAGGTGCCGAGGTTTGCGCCGTCGCTTGCGCGCAGCTTCGTCACGTTATGGCTGCCGAAATTCGCCACCCAGACATTGCCATTCTCAAGGAGAATGTTTGCCGGGGCATCGCCCACGCTATAGACACCGATAAATGCGCCGGTCGAGCCCTGGAGCTTCGTTACGCTGTGGCCGAATTGATTTACTACCCAGACGGCGCCGTCCGCGGCCCCCACACTTAACGGGTTGTCGCCCACGGTGAAGGTGCCGAGGTTTGCGCCGGTGCTCGCGTTCAGCTTCGTCACGTTGTCGCTTTGTGAGTTGGATACCCAGACGTTGGCTCCGTCGTAGGCAATCCCTTGCGGGACCTTACCCACGGCGAAGGTGCCGAGGTTTGCGCCGGTGCTCGCGTTCAGCTTCGTCACGTTGTTGCTGTTCTGGTTGGCGACCCAGATGTTGGCCCCGTCATAGGCCAGGGCTCCCGGCCCGCTGCCGGCGCCATACGTGCCCAGCGTAGCGCCGGTGCTCGCGTTCAGCTTCGTCACGTTGTTGCTGCCGTAATTTGCGACCCAGATATTGGCCCCGGCATAGACCAGCCCTATGGGGACACTGCCCACGTTGTATGTGCCGAGCACCGCGCCGTCGCTTGCGCGCAGCTTCGTCACGGTGTCACTGTTTTGATTGGCGACCCAGACGTTGGCCCCGTCATAAGCAAGCGCCCTGGGCGTCTTGCCGGCGGTGAACGTGCCTACCACTATCCCGGTGCCTGCCTGGACCTTCAAAACTTTGTCATTGCCGGCGTTCGCGACCCAGACATTGGTACCGTCGTAGATGACGCTCGCAGGCTCGTCGATCAGCGATTGGCTCGTCGCGGCCTCCACAGTGTTGTTGCTCGCGTACGGAATCAATAGAGCCATCGCCGCAAAGAGCGCCAGAAGCAGAGCTATAAAGAAACTCTTGCCTGTAAAAACTCTCTTTTCCATCTCTTTCTCCTTTCAGACCTGTGGTTAGCAATAACTCCGCAAGCGTTTCGGCTTGCCGGAATTATCATCAAGCAGCTCACTGCTTCTTCTCGCCTGGCGATTTGGCTTTAGAGGCATCCTCTGTACCAGCCTGGTAGTCCTTCGGCGTCTCTAACCAGAGAATACGTGTGACGAGGTGGTGAGCCTTGGCCAACACAGGATATGACATCCACACGTCTGTCAGCTCGTTGCCTATTTTAATCTTCCCTATGTGATTCGCCCTGTCTTTATCCACCTCCGGGTCGGGGTCAACAAAGCCGAGCTTGCGCCGGAGCGCCTCTATGTCGGCCGGCCTGCCCGTCAGGTACGTCCAGCCCGGTTTCACGCCGTGCATTTTCATGTAGTCGCTTAGCGCCTTGGGCGAATCCTGCTCGGGCCGCAGCGTGATCGAATAAAAGAAGATGTCTTTGCCGATACGGTCCTTGAGCATCTCCTGGACTTTGACTAGATTCGCGGTTGCCGGCGGGCATATTCCCTCGCAATCGGCGTAAAAAAAGCTTATCACCACGTGCTTGCCGTGGATCAGATCGTCGTAGAAGCGGACCTCCTTGCCTTCGTGCGTGCGCATAAGGAAGTTCGGGAAGTAGTTGGACCGCGGTCCCGTCGTCTTTGGCTTCAAGTCGTCTGCCTTCTCGGCGGGCATCGTCGGTCCCAGAACAGTCGCTAACAAATCTCTTCTTTTCATGGGTTGACCTCCTTTACGGGTGAACGATGTCCCACCGCAGCATCATCGCGTGATCTTCGTGGATGGTGTTGTGGCAGTGCATGGGATAGCGGCCTACGAAATCCCTGAAGCGCATAAAGAGCCTTATCTGCTCGTTGAACTGTAGCCTCGCGACGTCCTTCCTCCCCCTTTCGAAGGGCGGCGGAACCACGCCGTTGCGCGTCAGCATCTGGAACTCTTCGAAGTGAATATGGACCGGGTGCTGCCAGCCGCCGGAGTTGTTCTGCAAGATCCATCTTTCGGCGGTGCCCCGAATTATCGTGGCCCGTACCTCGTCTTCATCAAAGATCTTGCCGTTGATGGTCCAATTGCTGTTAGACCTGTCGAACCGCCATATCCTTTCCGCGGCCACCGGTTCGAGAGGCGGATTCGGGCGGAATGCGGCGCGGGACGCGGCTGTTGTCGCCGGTGAACGGGAGGTCTACTTTGAACTTTATGATCTCCATAGCCTCGCTCTGCGGCAGGATGTCGCCGGTCGGGCCGCGGCCGTCTTCCTGCTCCAGCCGGTTCTGAAGGACGATGTTGCGTCCCACCCTGCCGGCGAAGTTCACCACGATGTCCATGCGCTCGGCGACCGCTATCCTCACAGAGGTCGCGTTGACCACGGGCGTGGGCAACAGGTTGCCGTCGTTTGCGATGATGGTGAACGGGATGTTCTGGCCCGCGGTCTTGTCGCGGATGAAGAACTCGTAGAAGCGAGACGGCCCCGCGTTCTGCAACCTGAAGCGGTACTTGCGCGGGCGCACCCTGAAGAAGGGCTGGATCTTGCCGTTGGCAAGGAACTTGTCGCCCAGTATCCCGTCCTCGTTGAACTTGTCGAAGAAGAGTATCCCGTCCTCATCAAACACCCGGTCCTGGAACATGATCGCCACGTCGAACTCGCCGCTCGGCAGCCCGAAGGCAGGTGGCGGGGAGTTCTCGTTGTTATTGTCCAGCTCGTCATAGAGGATGTAGAAACCGGCGAGCCCCTTGTAGGTGTTCTGCGCGGTGAAGTCTACGCGGTGGTCGTGATACCAGAGCGTGTTGAGCGTCTCGCGGTGGTCCCCGCCGGTCTCGATGAACTGGTCGTAGCCGGCCCGGATGTTGGGGTAGTGGTGATCCTTATACGAGCGGTGCCGCATAGAAGTCATTCGGGAACCCGTCGCTTTCCGACGCGGTGTGGCCGTTATGAAGATGCGTGGACATCTCGCCCCTGCCGAACCCGTTGCATCCGATGAAAGGCAGGTTGTTGCGGTGCCGGATGACTACGCGCTGGCCGTAAAAGTTCTCGTACAGCGGCCCGGGCACCTGTCCGTTATAGGTGAACAGACACTGCGGCGGCAATTGCGGGTGGACGATGTGGCCCGAAGTCTGTGCCGCGATGCTGTGATAGGTCACCGGCGGGCCGTAGCGCGCTTCGAGTTCCTCCCACCTCTGATGAGGGTCGCGCGGCGCTTCGCCCGCGGCCGTGTTGGCAATCTTCTGCGGCGGGGGAGTTAGCGCCACCGGCACTCCCTTCGGGACGCGCGGCATCTCCTCGAGAAATGGATCCGTATGTGGGCTTTCGGGGTCTTCCGGGATGCGCCCGTAAGGATCGCGTGCGCGGGCGCTCAGCCCCTTGATCGGGAGCAGCATGCCTGTCGCGCCGATCAACCCCATCTTTATCAAATCGCGCCTGGTGAAGCCGGCTTCTATAAGCTCGCGCCTGTTCTTAGTCGCGTTCTGTCTCTCCTTTTCGCGTCTTCTATCTCTTTTTGAGATGTATGCCATTGCGTATTCTCCTTTCGCGTTTAACCACAACCAGGGTGGAGCCCGTTCGATCTCAATTGCCGCTTCCGGGCAACTCGATTTCTTTTACCCGGCAACGGCGCGCTTGACAGCAACAGCTCACGCGGGCAGCAGGCAGGCTCGGCGTTCTTCGGACCGAACCATAGCCTCCGTCTGTGTGCCGCCTTTCCTGGGCCATACCTAAAACCGTTGATATGCTGATGCCAGACCGACAGAGTCTTATGAAGGGCTTCTTAGAAGGCAAGATTAGAGGATCGACGCTCCCTTGTGTTCGTTCGGTCACCCAACCGCCGTCCGTTGAAGGCCCTTGAGCCTCCGGGCTCATTCAAAAGTGAGCAGTGTTAGTGCTTACAAGATGCGCCTCGGACTTGCGCCCGCGCGGTGATCTTGTCCACTGATGTTTGATTTACCCCCGAGAACTTAGGGCCATAAGCCTGGGGAGACATAGCGTCGCGAACCAGCATGTCGAATGCCGCGGAACAAGGTAATGTCCGCTGCTTTTCAATTCGGCCTCTTCGGCATAAGGCTATTTTTCCCTAATAGCCAGAGCATACGCCGGCAAGCCGATACTTACATCCTGGCCTGTGACGATAGTTCAGTAGTAATGCGGCGACATTGTATCCTGGGGAAGAGACAAGACGCGCGCATCAAACAGACTACAATTCTTAAGAGCTGAGCAAAAGATACTGAGGTCTTTGGCCATTCCCCTTTGGCCGATAAGCGCGGATATGTTATGCACCTCACCTGCACAAGTCAAGCAATTTTTTTAAAAGTGAATTTATTTTGAAGAATCTCTCTTTTGCCCAATCACTTTTGCAAAAAAAAGAGTATTGCTTGCCACCGCGGCACAGGACATGTACACTACAGCCGGAAGCGTAGTGAGTGTCACGCGCTATCTCGCGCGCAAAACCAGCGATCACCGGTCAATTTATTTCAAAGCATCCTCACATAAAAACCTGATCTTTCATCACCCGTTAATTCGAGGCCGAAGAATTTAGAGTCCGCCTCGATCAAGATGTGCGAGCGATCACGGTATTTTTTTACGAGCCAGGTGCTCTTTAGTTTTCAGGTGCTCATAATCACACGATTTGAAAACTACGGACGCGGGAGGACTGAGATGAAAACAATTGTTTGCGCTCTCTTGTTGTCGTTGTTCTTCCCAGTGCTATTTCCATTCCAGCAGCAAGTCCGGGCGGCGCTCGGTCGAGACGATTCGACGAGCGCGCCATCATCACGCACTGTTTCGCGCCGGGGCGCTTCGTCGCCCGAGACGGCCGGGGCGGCCCGCCAAAGCCTCTCAAGACTCCCCATCGACTTCATAGAGAATCAAGGTCAGTGGGACAAGTCTATGAGATTTGTGGCCAGGAAAGGCCGGATGCTAGCGGGCTTTGGCAAGGAGAGTATAAAGATTGCGCTTTCGGACCGCTCGGCGCCGTTATCGCTCGATTTCATCGGGGCGTCCGCGTCGGTCGAGGTGACGGGCGAGCAGAGGCGGAGCGCCACTTACAATTTCTTTACAGGAAACGACCGGCAAAGATGGAGGTCGGATGTTTCGAGCTATGCGGCCGTTCTGTACCGGGGACTTTACGAAGGCATAGACATGCGCGTGCGCGAGTCGGCCGGCAAGATCGAATACGACCTGATTCTTTCGCCGTCGGCCAGGCCCGAAAAGGTTAAGATTCGCGCCGAAGGCGCATCGCGAATCGAAATCTCTCGTGACGGCTCTCTGCTCTTCGACACGGCGAGCGGGCAGATGCGGCAGTCCCCGCCCGTATCCTGGGAAGAGCTGCCCGGCGGGGTCAAACGACCTGTTCGCTGCCGGTTCCGAAAGATCGACGCCAAACATTACGGTTTTGAAGTAGAGGGTCGCCGCGCGGGCGCGAGGCTCGTCATCGATCCGGGCATCGAATGGGCGACTTATCTCGGCGGCGGCGAAGACGACACGATAAACGACCTGGCGCTCGCGCGCGACGGGTCGGGCGACATCATCATCCTTGGATTCACCCGCTCGGTAGATTTTCCCGCGACCCGCGGCCAGCTCGGCCCCACGGGCCAGGCTCCCTTCGTTGCGCGGCTCAATTCCACGGGCACCACCTTGATTTACTCGACGCTCTTTGGCGGGTCGGGCGTCAACAGCGGCCTCGGGCTGGCGGTCGATGCTTCGAGCGGCGCGGTCGTCGTAGGCACCACAAGCTCTGCGGACTTCCCCGTCACGCCCGGCGCTTACGATACTAGCTATAACGGCGACTTTGACGCGTTCGCCGTGCGGTTCAATTCGACCGGCAGCCAGATGCTCTTTTCAACATACCTCGGCGGGACGCGCTCCGACGCCACAAACCCGACTCAAGGGTATGAAGAAGCGTGGGCGGTCGGACTCGATCCGGCGGGCTCGGTCATCGTCGCCGGTAATACCACGTCGCGGAATTTCCCCGCGACCGCCGGCGCGTACGATACGACGGCCAACCCATATGTCGATGCCAATAACAACTCGATGCAGGATAGCTTCGTTTCGCGATTGAACCCGACCGGCACGGCCTTGACCTATTCGACATTCCTCGGAGGCCAGGGCATCGACTACGCGGCAGCCCTCGTCGTCAACGCGCAGGGGGTCGTGACCCTGGCCGGGCGCACGCTCCCCGTGACCAATCGTGACACGAACGGCAACGACATACCTCTCGGCACGCCTTTTCCTACGACCTCTACGGCGTTCGACAGGACGCTCAACGGCAACCACGACATCTACGTAGCGCGGCTCAGACTGGATGGAGCGGGCGCGGCGGATTTGAAATACTCGACGCTGATCGGGGGCAACGACAGCGAAGAGGCAACCGCCATAGCGTTAGACCCGAACAACCCCGAATCGATCACGATAACCGGGTGGAGCTTTTCGGGAAACTACCCCGTCACGCCCGGCGTTATAGGGCCGGTCCATTTCAACCCGTTTGACACGTCTATGGCCATCGTCACCCGGCTGAACCTGCCCGCGGCGGGCGGCGGCTCGCTCGCCTGGTCGACATTTTTCGGAGCGCCGGGCAACCAGCAAGCCGACGATCTGGTGATAGACAGTTCGGGCGCGGTGATAATCGCCGGCGCGACCGGGACGCTCAATCCCCCGACGACCGAGCGGGCATACGACCGCACGCCCGCCCGGTCAGATGGTTTCGTCGCGCGCATAAGCCCGGACGGTACGCAATTGCTCTATTCGACGTTGATAGGCGGGGCCGAGCTTGAAAGCAGGCTGAATGTAGCTCTTGCCGGCGGCAACAGCGTGATCGTCGCGGGGGACACGAACTCGACCGATTTCCCCGTCACGCCCGGCGCTTACGATCCGCTGTACGGCGCTACCGGCGCTCCGACCAGCTTCACCATACAGGACCTCTTCATAGCCAGGCTGTCGCTTGAAGCGATAGAGACTGGCGACACGTCGGCCACCCCGCCCGAGCTGCTGAGTCCGGCAACCGGCTCCAGCTTTACGACCGTCGAGAACGTCAATTTTGACTGGACCGACGCCGCCGACCCATCCGGCGTCGAGGCATATCACTTACAGGTCAGCCCCAACTCATCATTCACCGATAACTTCCTCGCGCAGATAAACGGGTGGTATGAAACCTGGACTCCCACTTCACAGGCAGGGATAGATTTTCCGAGGGGGACCTTCTTTTGGAGAGTGCGGACGCTCGACTCCGCGCATAACCTGAGCGCGTGGTCGGCGGTGCGGTCGTTTACCGTAGGCACTCCGACGCCGCCCGCGACTCCGACGCTTTTGAGCCCGGCCAACGGCGCGCGGGTGAACCAGCCCATTACGTTCGACTGGTCCGATGTAAGCAACGCGGCTTCTTACACGATCCAGATTGATAATTCGAGCAACCTCTCCGCGCCTTTCACGGTCAACGTGACGCTCAGCGAATCGCGGTTCACAAGCAACAGCCTCCCGCGCACTACATTGTGGTGGCGCGTGCGCGCTAACGGCTTTGACGGGAGGACGAGCAACTGGTCATCGGTGAGGAGCGTCAGGGTCAACTCGAATCCCGCGCCCGCGCTTGCGCTCTCGACCCTCTCGCTAAGCCCAACAACAGTCGTAGGCGGGAACCCGGCACAGGGGACGGTGACGCTGACAGGGGCCGCTCCCTCGGGCGGCGCGGTCGTGGCTATCACCAGCAGCAATTCGGCCGTGGCGAGCACGCCTCAAAACGTGACCGTTGCTGCCGGAGCAACAAGCGCAAGCTTCTCTGTGTCGACCGCCGCGGTTTCGGCATCTACCCCCGTAACAATCACGGCGTCGTTCGGCGGGGTCACCAGGAGCGCAACGCTGACAGTCACGTCCGCGAATACTCCTGCTCCCGTCACTTTGTCATCGCTCACGTTGACCCCGACGAGCGTGACCGGGGGCAACTCATCGCAGGGGAGGGTGACGCTGACGGGCGCAGCGCCCGCGGGCGGAGCAACGGTCTCGCTTGCGAGCAGCAATACGACGGTCGCAACCACGCCGGCCTCCGTGACCGTAGCAGGCGGCGCGACGAGCGCGACCTTTACGGTGACGACGCGGTCCGTCGCTGCCAGCACTTCGGCCGTCATAACGGCAAGCTTTGGAGGCGTGAGCCGAACGGCGACCCTTTCGATCACTGCCGCCGCGGCTACCGATACGGTGGCAATCCAGCAGGCTGAGTACTCGACCGGGAATCGCTCGCTGCGAGTCGAGGCAACAAGCACCAGCTCGAGCGCCACCTTGACTGTCTTTGTCACTTCGACCAACGCGCAAATTGGCGTATTGAGGAACGAAGGCGGGGGGCGTTACAGGGGCGAATTATCGTGGCCGTCGAACCCGCAGAACATCACGGTTCGCAGCAGTCTGGGCGGCAGCGCAACCCGCACCGTCATCGCGAAGTGATCTATTAATCGCCGCGGTGGCGCGATGTCTTCACATTGCGCCCCCGCGGGGACTCTGTTCGTCATACTTTTGCGCGACCGCGCCTCAAATAAATACCTCTTAGCCAGGAGAATGGGCTATTCAATCGCCACCCAGTTGCTCGCGGGTTTGAACTCTTTCTTCTCCAGGTCAATCGACACTATGTAAGCGCCCAGTGCTCCGACACGCCGGTTTGGACCGAACGTGAGCGGCGGCGCAAGCCCGGTCTCGAAGTTATAAAAACCTTCGAGCGTCGTGATCAGCTTTTCGCGACTCACCTCTTTACCCGAAAGCTTCAGTCCCTCGACCAGCACCTTTGCCGCGCAGAGCGCCGAAAGCTGCGCAGCCTGGTAGCCGACGGGTAGCCTGTATTTCTCGGCGAGTGACATGTCTTCCGCCACCGCGTCTCGCCCCTGGTCCGAAGGCAGCGTGGGAATGAGAGGAACAGCCTCTTATTGAAAACTTGAGGCGCCTCAAGAATGGATTTGCTCACAAGCGATCCTGGCACCAGCACGCGCGGCGTCCACTTGAACCGGGCGGCCTCCTTCATCAGCAATACGGCGTCATCGCCCGGCGCAAGAAAGAGTATCGTATTGACGCCCGCCTCGCTTAACTCGGCCGACATCCGCGCAACGTCGAGCTTGCCCGGCGCATAGCCGATCTTCACTGCCCCGCGGAGCTCTCGCTTTTTGCACTGCTCCGCGACTGCATCGGCGGCGGCCGAAAAATTCTCGCTCTCCGAGTGGATGACCGCGATCTTCAGCCCTTCTTTTCCGAAAGACTCGGAGGCGAAATTGACAAGTGCGCGCCCTGCTCTTTAAGCCCGGAGAATATATAAAAGATATAGCGCGGCATGGGGAATTCGGTTTCCGGGTAGAGAGTGGAAGGGCCGATCATAAGCAGTTCCTTCCCTTCCGCGATCTCTCTCACTTCCCGCTCCGCGCCGGATATAAATGGCGCCGCGACGGCGAAGACCTGCTCGCGCTTGGTCAGTTGATCGAGCGCGGACTTTGTGAACTGTGCATCACCCGAGGATTCTACCGCGCGCAATTCGAGCTTTCGGTTGAAGACACCGCCGCGAGAATTCACCTCCTCGAAATAGGCTCCCAGGGCCGCTTTCACGGCCTGGCCCATCTCTCGCAGGTGGCCCTTGTTTGGCAATATAGTGCCGACGCGGAGGCTTGTCTGGGTGAGTCCGGGGTCCTGCTCCTTGCCGAGCAGCTTCATGTATGCGACCAGCGCCTGCATATCATCGCTCGTCATCCAGTATCTTGGCATGGAGTCGGGCAGCCGGTTGCCGGCCGGATCGAACCCCTTCGTCAGTGAAAGCACAAGCGCTCGGTCGGTGTAAGGCGGGTGCTTGCGCCCGCTTGCATGGGTGACGCCGTAAGATTTCGTCAGCAATTGCCATCGGATGTCGGATGGTATTACTCCGCCTTCGGGCCTGCCGCGCCCGTGAAACCCATGGCAGTTGACGCATGCCATAGCCGTTGCCGGAAGCTCTGTCGCGCCGTCACCCAGATATGCGGTAATCTCTTTGCCCGAAGAACTAGTGCCGAGCAGGTATATCTGCTTGCCTCGTTTCTCCTGCTCACTCAGGGGCTTTTGCCCCCCTCCTTCGGCAAGCGCGAGCCCCGCCATCAAGGTTATCACCAGAGCTGCCACATAAATACCTGTTCGCCTTCTTTTCATCTTTACCTCTTGAGTGCGTGACAAGCCGCAAAAAGGGACTTTTATTTCGATCCCCTGTCACCCGTCACTTGTTACTTGCCAAGTCTTGTACAACGCTGTGAACAACTTCGATAATCGCGGGCGGGCTTGCGAGCCCGAACGCCTTCTTCCAAAGGCCGGTCGTCTAGTTGCCTATGATCATCACGGTCGTGTGGTCGTCGGGCGTCTTGGCAAACTGGCCGATCTTCTTTAGCGCGATCTCAAGGTTCTCTCTCTTACCGGTAAAAAGAACCACCGAGGTCTGGCCTTGTACTTATCCGCGAAATCTTTCAGACGCGGCGGGGTGTGTGTATCGGGATCGACACTTATAGAGATGATGTGGACATCCTTTCCGAGCCGGTCGCCCAGATGCTCCTGTACTTTTGTAAGCGAGTGGGTCATCGGAGGGCAGACGCTTTTGCAGGTGGTAAAGAACGTATTTATGATGACGACTTTGCCTTCAGGAGATCGGTGTAAAACTTCATCTCTTTATTATCCTGATTGATCAGGATTACATCGGTGAAATATCTCGGCGCTGAAGGCTGCGGCGTTGGGCCTGGCACGGTGCGAGCGCGAAAGCAAAAGCTGGCATGGCGAATAAGGGCGCTCACTATGTTCTGTTTGATGCGGTTCTGGGGTTTCATCGTCTCCTCCGGTTGATGCGGTTACTCTTTCGGCGCGTCGGTACTCGCGGAGTTGTCTCGGTGCGTGCACGACGACGAAAGGCACCTGATTAAACTTCACCCCTGCGACGGGCACTGCACGAATACGTAGTACGCGCCGGGCTTTTGCGGGGTGAACGGCGCTTCGTAAATTCCATCCTCTGTCGTGGTGGCCCACTGGCGGCGCTGCGCCCCTTCCGACGACGGCGGCGCTATGACCCCGAAATCCTTCAGTCTGTTTTCGGGTGAAGCGTCTTCGCGTCAAGCACTTGAAGCGGAGACTGATCGTCTCGCCTACGCGGACTTGCCTCGCGGTGAAGAGCGGTTCGATGTTGAGCGGCACTTCCTGGTCCTTCTTTATGGCGGGGTTCTCTTTGATATACATGAGAAGCGGTGCGCGATCCTTGGAGTGTCGAGCAGGAATGCGACGTGGTATTCGCCGCTGGTGACGAGCTTGAACGTCGTAGAGAAAACGCCCGGCTCGCGTTGGCGAAGGCTCTTGTTCCATACCATCACCGCGCGCGGCTCGCGCCGGTATACTGAAAATTGCCGATCGGAGCGGCCATGCCTTCGGAGTAATAATAGATAGTCTTATCGCCTGGATTGACGACAAGCACCGAGCCGCCTTCCGGCGCGGGCGCTATGGGTCGGCGAGCACATTTACGCCGCGCGGCTCGGCATCGCCTGCCCGGCCGGGAAATCGAGCGCGGGATTTCGCCCTTCTTGCCCACCGCGTCTAGTTGCAGCAGGGTGACATGATCGCTGTCTAAAGCGCGCACGTAAGCGTATTTTTCGGTGAAGGTAACGCTGTCCGGGTTCTTGCCGACGGCCACTACTTTCGTCAAAGCGTTTGTGGCGGAGTAAGCGTTATAACCACGCTGTCTTTCGCATTGACGATGAAGCCCCAGCGGCCGTCGCGAGTAAAGCGAATCTGCTTTATGCCGGGGCGGGCTTTTATCGGAGCGAGCGAGTCGAATGTTTCGCCGTTTATGACCGATATGCTTCCATCCTCTTCGTTCGCGACATAGACCGAATTGCTGAGCGACGAGAAGGCCAGCGACGACGGCTTCGCGCCGACCTTTATATCTTTGATCTTTTCGAGCTTCTGAACGTCGATGACGCTAAGCGTAGCGTCATCCCTGTTGGTGATAAACGCGAACCGGCTATCCGGGGTAAATGCTATTTCGTGATGGCCCGCCGGGTTCGTATACTTCCGGCCACTCTGTTTTCGGCAACGTCGATGACGGTCACGCCACTCGTGGCCGAATCGGTCGCGTCGTTGCCTACCCACATGTATTTTTCATCCGGCTGCAGCGCCATGCGAGCGGGTTTTCGCCCGGCGTCGAGGTTCGCTATGACGCGCCAGATGCTCGTGTGGACAACCGCCACCTGGTTTATCGCGGGCATCGAAACGAATATCTTTCGGTTGTCGCTCGTCAGAACCCAATCTTCGCCGGCCGCTTTCATAAAGACAATGGTGAAGAGCTTGCTCGTGCCATGGCCCATCAGCGGATCGATGACCGATATATTTCCTTCCTTGTTGAGTGTGAGTATGTAATAAGTGTTGAGGTCTATTTCGGGGCGCGTGCTGAGGCTCGCTTGAAGAAACGCCTGTATCTTCTGCTTGCAGTCCTTCGATCCGGTGAGCTTGCCGACGGCGCGCAGGTCCATCCAGGCCGAAGGGCGCAGATTGGTTATCGGCGTGCCGTTTCGCGCGTCCCTTATCTTGAATCGCGCGACGGCGTCAGCGCCCTCCATCAATTCGGTGGGGTCATCCTTATTCGGCTCCATGGGCGTGATGCTGAACTCTACCTCTATTCCTTCGTGAACGATCTTCTGCGGCTCGTTCTTGACCGTTGAAACAACGGCGGGCTTCGTTGATGCCTTCGTGTCGGGCTCGGCCTTCTCCTGAGCGAGCGCGCCGTTTGCCGCGGGCACCAGCAGCGCAAGCATAATCAGCATTGCAAAAACCTGCCGCGCTCGGCCAGCGACCGCCCCTGCTGTCGTTGTCGCTAAGAATGCTTGATCTCGATTTCATCTCTGGGGTCCTTCCTTCATTTCAGGTCTTGAAAAGAGAGCGGGGCGCGATCTCTTTGGAGATGCGCCCCACCCGTTTAAGTTGAGGTTATTGGATCGGATCCATCGCAGGATCGCTGTCGGGCGCGCCGAATGCCGGAGGCGTCTTCGGAGCAAAGACTCTGAAGATACCCCACAGCCCGTTGTCGAAGCCGAAGGAGGCGAAGGTCCGATACAGGTAGTCACCCTGTATCTTGAACTTCCCGCCCGCTCCGTTTATCGGCAGCGCGTTCATGTGATAACTCGGCCCCACGCCGAAGGCAGCCCCGGTGAACTCCGAAAGATTGTTAGAGCCAATCGATTTCGATGAGTTGGTCCAGGGAATCTCCTGCCACACGTGCCCGTGAAGCGTGAAGACGTTATTGCGCTGCGTGGCCGCCGGCTCTGTAATGTGCGGAAGCGCACAGCCTGTCCTGCGGTCGCGGTGAAGATCGGGGTCTTCGGATCGGCCCCGCCGGTTATCGTATTCGACACGGCATTGCTGAAATCTATGTCGCGTGTCGCAATCGCGTTCGGGCCGAACAAGTCCTCGGCTTCACCCTTCGAGAAGGGCGTCTCAGGGGCGTGGCCCTTGCGGAACCACAGCGGCTCGGTGCGGTAGTTAAAGCCGGCCTGCGCGGAGTCCTCGGCATCGTCTTCATTGGCAAGGTTCCTAACGGCAGTCCCGTCGCCGTAGCGAAGGTTTATGTCGTTTTGGAACATCAAGATGAAGTCGCGGAACTGGAAGACGTTGCTCGCATTGTAGACGTTCGCGCGTGCGCGGGATTTGGCGTCCTCGGTCCACTTGAAGCCCTGCGGCATGACGATGAGCGCGCCGAAGGCGCCCTTGTTGCTATGCTTCAGCGGATCGGACGAGATCAGGTTGGTCGCGCCCAACTCCATGGGAGTCTGCACTCCGGTGCCCGTGCTGTTGACCGTGAAGTCGCCCGCATACCACTGGTAAGTGATCGTCTGTCCGGGGGCGACCGTCTGCACGGGGTTGAATCCGGCGTTAATCCCATCGCTGTTGAGCACATCATAGAAAAGCATCTGCGGGTGCAGACCGACGTGGCTCGACGGGCGGACCTGGTTGGCGTTGAACTTCTCGACGATCATCGGGAAGGTGCTCCAGCCCGCGAGATCGGGCGCCGTCAGCGGCAGCTTGTTGCGCAACGTAAGCTCTATGCAGTCGCCCGCGTTTGCGCGCAGTATGAGCGGTTCGACCGGCACACCCGCTTTGAGCTTGCCCGTTACCGGGTCGAGGTCCGAGGTCCTCACGTACATGATCGCGGTCGGGTCATGCAGCGGGCCCGCGTGCGTCTCTCCGGTGTTAGGGTTCGTCACCTGGGTAGTCCGGCTGTTATACGTGAGCGTCGCGGCGGTCAAAACATCCTTTGCTAGCACCGCCGTCACGTCGAACATCTTCGGTACTTGCGTCTTCAGGCAGACACCCTTGTAGTCGCCTGGATTGATGATCTCCTTTGCCTTGCCGTCAGGATTATTCGGCAAAAGCTGGAGGTCAGATTTCGGGCCTTTGAATACGCGCACGAGGCCCCATAATCCGCTCCAGGCATCTTCGACCGAGTTGCCCGGCCGGTAAAGGTAGTCGGCCGTCTGCGCGCCGAGCCTCTTGGGCAGCGCCGGGATTATGAACTCGAAGTGCTCAGATATTGCCATCATCTGCGAATTCCTGTTGCCCGAATTCACGAATGACGGTTCAAACATCCACTTCATTCCATGCACCGAGAAGTTATGGCCTTCCTCGTGCGCGCCGACGAGTATGCGTATCTGAACGCGGTCGTTTTCATACGCGCGCATGAGAGGCGTGAACGGGTCGCCCGGCGCAACATCGTTATCGACCGCATAGAACGGCGTAAAGGCGTTGTGCTGGTTCATCGCCGGGTCCCTGCGGACCAGGTCGGAGCGGAACACGTGCGACAGATCGCCCGATATGTCCGTCATCTGAGTATTGGTCAAATGATTGCGGACGCGCAGCGGCAAAGGCTCGTTACGATAGTTGACCACGCTTGTGCCGGGCTCGGCCGCCGATATTGCTTCCGGGCAAGGCAGCGGGAATCCGCCGGGACATTCGACCATCTTCTTAACGTTGAAGGGCAGAGCGTCCTCCTGTTTGGCGGGCGGGTTGATGACCTTGATCGGGTCCGGTATCGGATGGCCGGCCGCATCTACGCCTCCGCCGGGCAGGTACGCATGCTGGAAATCCGCGAATTCGAGAAGGAACTCGCGATAGCTATTCGATGAGGGGTTGGTGATGATGTTCGCGCGCCAGCTCGTCGGGCCGCCGTCGGCAATCGGGCGACCAACGTTGTTGCCCAGTATCGCGCCGGTGTTGGTATCTTTCCAGACCGACCCCTGTGGCTCGACGACCAGACCGGCGTAGAGCCCGACCTGCTGATGGCTCGACGGGCCGAAGTGGTCGTGGGTGAATACGGTGCGCAGCGTGCGGTCGACGCCGGCGTTGTTGAGCGTGTTGTCAACATACCAGCGCTGCACGGTCGTCTGCGCGCCGAGCACGCCGAAGAACGGATGCGGCTTTGGCGAAAGCAGGGTGCGTCCCCAGAACCTTCCGTCTATGATGTCGGTATCGCCTATGAGCGCGCCGTCCGTCGGGCCATCGACCGCGCCATCGGGAGGCGCGATGCTGATGTTATCGACCGTGCCGTCTGTGCCGTCGGTGCCATCGATAGGGGCCCCGATTGCGTCATCTGTCGGCATGTCGATCGGACCGATGTCCAGAAACAGGCGGCGAGTGATCAGCCCGCCATCAAGGTTGATGGCTTGTATTCGCTCAAGCACCTCGTCGGGCGAGAGCGTGCCGTCCTCATAGTTCCAACCGTTCCCCGCGCCGTCAGACGCGAGCACGTCGAATTTCACCAGGTGTATGTGCTGGCCGATGATGTCGGTCGGCGTGCGCACCTGGTAATCATCAAGCTCGTAATGGCTCGGGATCAGGTTGGTGTGATGGAACGTGATGCAGTCGTTGGTGTTGGCGCGGAAGAAGAACGGCTCGGGCGGCTTCTGACCGGACTTGAAGGCCGCCACGTCGCCCCAGAGCGAGAGTATACGCTGCTGGGGGAAGTGCCATCCGGCTTTGTTCATCCTGATGTCGAGCTGGAAGCCGGCCGCGCGGTAAACTCTCGACGAGCCGACGGCCGCGCCGGTGTCGTTGATGCAAGGGTCAGCGAACGGGGACCCCTTCTGAGCGCCGAGCGGGTTGGCAAGGGTCTTCCTCGGCAAACCGTTCGTTATGAACTTGATGCTCAGCGAGCTCATCGGGTTGATGGCCGTATCGCAATCGCCGTTGGGCAGACAGGTCGGGTGGAGACGCTGCCCGTGATAGCGCATAGCATACTTCTCGACCGTCGTCCCGGCTTCGGGCACCGACACCGCGGTCGCGCGGTTGAGTGTCCTGGTGAAGTCGAGCCGGTTGGTTATGGTCGTTGCCGTCCCGCGCACTATGATGTGACGGGGAAGACCGCCGTCATCTACGGTGTCGAGTGGCGGGGTCGGCGGGCGGTGGCCGGCGACGCCGGGAACGAAGAACGGGAACCCAGGGTTGCCCGAACCGCTGACGTAGGCGTTGCCGCTTACGATTCTGACGTTGGCCTCGGGCAGCGGAGCCATCGGCCTAGTCGGCAGCGGAACGATTGCCGGTATGGGCGTCCCGGCAAGAATCTCGGCGTCGGGCAGCGCGCGCGTAGTGGTCGTGGGCCTGCCGTTTGGTCGAGCGCCGTGCCCGTTTCAAGCACGTCGTGTACGCGCCAGAGCGCCCACATACCCATCGCGAAATGCGGATAGAAGTGGCAGTGGAATATCGAATCGCCTACGGTCTGATTGCGATTGCCGCTGCCGTTGTAGGCTATCTCGGTCGTAAACGAATTGCCCGGCCCAAGGGCCTGGCTGTCAAGGTAAGATGAGTTGTCACTGTCGGGCGTGTGTAACCACTGGTGCGCATGGAGGTGATGTATGTGATGCTCTTTCGAGCCGCCGTGCATCACCCTCATCTTTACGTGGTCGCCGATGTAGCTGTGATATACGTTTGACGGGTCGTCCGGGTAAGAGAGCCTTCGTGCTTGGACCGGGTCGCGTGCAACTCCCACCGATCTGTCTCGTGGCCGGGGCGTTGGCGGGAACTTCAACGACCATCGCCGGGTCGCCTACGGCCCACGACGTTAAGGAAGAACTCTTCATACTTGCACTCGACGCAGTCCTTCATCGGGCCGACGCCGAGCCGATTGGCAAGAATCTCCGCGCCGATCCCGCCTGTGCCGTAATTGAATGCGAACGCGTCGCGGACGCTATGCAGCGTATGCTTGAGCGGCTGCTGATTGAATTGCGGAAACGCCTGAACCGCGCCGATCTCGTCGTGATAGATGACCGTGTATTCGCGGAAGGGCTGATCGCGGTCGGGCTCGACCTTGTTGGGCGGATAGGTCCCCGCCGGGAAGCGGCCGGCGGCAGGCCCGGTTATTATCGCGGTCTGGTCCGTGTGAACAACCTCCGGACCCGATGCCGTCTCGCGAGTCATCTTGAGGATCGGCATCCCGGCAAACTGGTGGCCGGGCGGATAGACCGCGTTGTAGTTGATTATCGGCTGACCATTCGGGGTAAAGCCGTTGTTGCCTTTCGTCCGGTCGATGGCAAGGTCCAGGTCTGCTTTCGTAACTGGCTGCGGTAGTATTCCGCGCCCGCCGCCTGGACGTTCACCGAGCCGAAAAGGCCCGAGTTCGAGCTGCCCGCCGTCGCCTTCGCCGCCCGTCGTCGAACCGTTGCTGTGAAGCACGTATCCGCCTTCGCGCTGGGCATAAAAGGTATAGGTCCTGCTCCCGCCGGGCGGGACAAGCGCGCTCGCGTTTCGGCCTACGAAAGTCCCGTCATCGTTTATGCTGGTGACTGAACTGCATGCCGATGACGTGGACCGATGCCGAGCGCGTAACGACCTGCTCTTCATCAACAGGTTGGAAGCTCAACAGATTTTGGAAGTTGATCCTGAGACAATCGCCGACGTTCATTCTGAGCGCAATCGGGCGCGGGCGTTTGCCGTTGCGAAGTTTTGCGTTGCCCGGACTCGGGGCGGTGTTTGCGGTGATGCCGACAACATCTCTCTTCAACGCGAAGATCATCCCTTGCGGCTGGGCCGCGCCAAGACGATTCCAGAAGAAAGGCTGATCGAGCGCCACAACGTTTGCCGTCACCGTGCGAGTGCAACCCGGCGTCGGCGCGATAATCTCGTCTATGGGGACGGGGCCCCCTATAGCGTCTTGTGCCTTTGCGCCCGTTGGGATGACCGCCAGCACGAGTGCTGACAGTAGCCCCATCCAGTATCGCAACAGGCAACTGCTTGTTTTCATGGCTATCCTCCTTGAAAAAGAAAAGAGTAATCCTGTTGCGCCCGAGGGCCATGAGCGTGGTGTTACATCGTAGTCCTTCTTGTACCCGGATTGAGGAGGGTGGCTTTCGCGCATCGGAGCCACGAGCGCCGTATGAGTGCCTAATATTGCGCCGGCACTAAAGCAACCCAACCTGTATGTCTGCTTAAGGCCAGAATTCGCAATTTAAATTACCTGCTTGCGGATTCGCCCCTTCGGTTAGCAAGCGGCGTTCCCATGATAAAAAGTCCCAGAGCCGAATTCCGTTCTCGGACTGCTGGACCCTTCAGGTCATTGGCCGGGAAAAGAGATTCCTTCGAGAGTTTTTATAGGTAATGATAAATACTTTTTGTCCATGACGAACGCACCCGATATGTATTGCGAGACACAATAGTTGCTTCTTACGGCAGTCTTGAAGGTGTTCTACGGTGAATCACTCTTGCCGCGACATGATTCATTGATTGACAGCCCTCAAGACATCGGAAACATAAAGGGATTACTGTTGAGAGAGGGCCGGGTTAATCTGTGTGCGGGTTGTCGGTCAGGCCTTTGCTTATAAGGGTGAGGACATCGGACGGGAAGAAGGGCTTTGACAATACGTCGTAAGCGCCCCGCTGTATCGACTCGAAGATGACTTCGGGCGTAATATGCGCGGTGATAACTATGACAAGCGTGGCCGGGTTGGTCTCCCTTATCCGGCTAAGCACGTCGAGGCCGGACATATCCGGGAGGTGAACGTCGGTGATTGCCACGTCAAATCTTTTGTGACTGGCGCGGTCAACCCCCGCCTTGCCCGTCGGCGCGGTCTCTACGTAATAGCCGCTGTCGCTCAATATAAGCTCAAGAGCATCAGCTATGCTTGGCTCGTCATCAATTACAAGTACTGCCATCTTTTGCGTCATCGCCTTTCAATAAGCTCCCCTCAGACCGTCCGAACGGACCCCAGGCATATTCTGCTTACAATACCGGTCATTCTTGCTACTACCGGGGAGGTTAAATCATAGTCCGAACCAGCTTAGAGCTACGGACAGAAAGGGTAAGTTACCTCTCACTTTATTCCACACGACAACATTCTTGCTTTTAGAGCAATGTTTTTGGTATCGGACAATTTGGATTCTGCAACTCTTATGCCGCGCGCCGGTTGTTCGATTTTATCGATTTGCAAACGGGTAAAGATTATGAAGCGCGGTGACTGGCCGGCGCTTTTCAAAGCCGACCGGTCGCACCACTCCAGACCGGGCTGACCCTTTCAGTTACCGCTACAGGTAAATCAATCAGGCTCGGGCGTAAAGCTTTTTATGCCGAATTTCTTCAGCTTCCGGTAGAGGGTTGGACGGTGGAGATCTAAAATCTCGG
Organism: Blastocatellia bacterium; assembly: GCA_963832205.1. GTDB lineage: Bacteria > Acidobacteriota > Blastocatellia > UBA7656 > UBA7656 > DATBMY01. The sequence continues at coordinate 279,677 of CAWHTK010000027.1, forward strand.
CGGTCTTCTTGACGTTGCCGCCCGTGCGATCAAGCGTCTGCGCTATGGCCTCTCGCTCGATCTCTTCGAGCGTCATAAATGCCGGTATCTCGCACCGGAAAGCGTTCGTGCTCGCAGGTTGGATGTGATCGGGAAGATGTTCCGGGCCTACCTGATTATCCTGACAAAAGAGGACCGCCCGCTCAATTACGCTCTCAAGCTCGCGCACGTTGCCCGGCCATTCGTACCGGGTGAGCACCGCAAAGGCCTGCTGCGATATCGCCTTGATCGACTTGTTGTACTTTGCGCTGTAGCGTTGAAGGAAGAGCTCGGCCAGAAGCACCAGGTCGTCGGCCCGCTCCCTGAGCGGCGGCACCTTTAGCTTTATCGTGCTTATGCGGAAGTACAGGTCCTCGCGCAGCAGCCCTTCCTTCATCGCCTGGTTCGTGTCGCGATTGGTGGCGGCTATCAGCCTGAAGTCTACCCCGACTTCCTGCTCTTCGCCCAATCGCCTCAGCCGCCGGTCTTGCAATACCCGGAGCAGCTTCGTCTGCAAATGCATGGGCATCTCGCCTATCTCGTCGAGCAGGAGCGTCCCGCCGCTTGTCGCCTCTATAAGCCCTCGCTTATCGCGGTCGGCCCCGGTAAACGCGCCCCGCTTGTACCCGAACAGCTCCGACTCCATCAGGTCGCGCGGAATGGCGGCGCAGTTTATCTTCATGAAGGGCCGGTTCGAGCGGTTACTCTGATGGTGGAAGGCCGCCGCTATAAGTTCTTTCCCGGTGCCCGACTCCCCTTCGATAAGCACCGACGCGTCCGAAGGCGCCGTCGCCCGTATCGTCTCGTATATCTGCCGCATCCTCGGAGTGTGGCCGATCATGCCGAACGTCTCAAGCTCGCCGCCAATAGTGTCCCTCAGCTCGCGGTTCTCCCGGCGCATGCGGGCGAACTCCAGCGCGCGCTCGGTGAGCATCAAAACCTGGTCGGGCGTGAACGGTTTCTCGATGTAATAGTATGCGCCCCTCTTTATGGCCTCGATTGTCGTATCGAGCGAGCCGTGCGCGGTCATCAGTATGAACTCGGTCTGCGGCGACGCCTCTTTCACGTGGGTGAGCAATTCTATCCCCGACATGTCGGGCAGCCTCAAATCGCTCAAAACTAAATTGAATGGGCGTCCGCCTAATAAGTCAACGGCGCTGCCGGCCGAGTTAACGACCTTTACGTCGTAGCCCTTCTCGCTGAGTATGATCTCAAGCGCGTCGGTGACACTCGGTTCATCATCAACCACCAGGATTCGCTCTTGTGGCTTCATCAGCCCTCTTCCCCTCCCCCCGGCAAAATGATTCTTATGTCGGTCCCCTCGCCGGCCGTGCTGCTGACGACAACCGACCCGCCGTGGCCTTCGACGACCTTGGCGACAAACGACATTCCGAGCCCCAGGCCCTGGCTCTTGGTCGTATAGAACGGCTCGAACACGTTGCTCACCTGCTCTTCGGTCATGCCGCTGCCGGAGTCCTTGACCGCAAGCTCTACTTCGTTGCCGCGCGTCGCGGTCGATATTGTCATTTGACCGCCGTGGCTCATCGCCTGTATCGAGTTCAGCATAAGGTTCATCGCCACCGAGCGCATAGCCGATTCATCAAAATCACAATAAGCTCCCGACTCACTCAGTTGCAGGTCCACGTCTATATTCTTGGCGTTCAACTGCGGCGCGAGCATCGGTATGACTTTCACGAATATCTCGTTGATGTCGGCTCGTCTGGGCGCGAGCGTGATCGGGCGCGCGAAGTTTAACACGCGGTCGACTATATCTGTAAGTTGCGTGATGCCGTCGATGATCTTATCGATGAGGGCGGTCTCGTTCGGCGCGAGCTTCCCTTCGACTTTGCCCCGCAGGTGCATGGAATAGAGCCTGAGCCCGGCGAGCGGATTCTTTACCTCGTGCGCGACCTGCGCGGCCATGCGGCCCAGCGCGGCGATCTTTTCGTTGTGCGAAAGCCGCTCGCGCATCTGGCGTATGTGCTCTTCGTTGCTCCGCTCCAGGGTCAGGTCTTTAATGATCGCGAGATAGCCTATATGCTCGCCCGCGCTCTTTCGAATCGGCGTCACGGTGGCCTGGGCGAAAAATGTGCTGCCGTCGCTCCTGCGCATCTCGATCTCTTCGCGATGAGAGTCATCGATCTCGCCGCGGCCGAAGAAGGACTGAGTATTTGTCGCGTGACTTTCGACGACAAACTCGCTCCCCTCGCGCCCCGTCGCCTGCTCCTCGGTATAGCCGAGCATGAGCTCCGCGCCTCGGTTGAATAGCGTGACGCGCCTGTCGGTATCGACGGCAATGACGGCGTACTCGGTAGAGCTGTCGAGCACGGTGTTTAGAAAGCTGTGCGCCTCGGCAAGCTCGCGCGTGCGCTCTTCGACGCGGGCTTCGAGCTGCTGCGCGTAGAGTCTTATCTGCTGCTCGAGCTCGCGCTTTTCATCGGCGAGTCGCTTCTTTTCGACGGCCCGCCCCACGGCATGAAGCAGCGGCTCTTTGCGCACGGGCTTCGATATAAAGTCGTATGCGCCGGCGCGTATGATCTCTGGCATCCTCTCGACGTTCGGCTCGCCGGTGATCATTATGACGGGCAGGTATTTGTCGCGAGTGCCGATATGTCGGAGGAGCTCTATGCCGTCTCTGCGCGGCATGATTATGTCGACGACCGCGGCGTCGATGTCATTGTTTTCCATTATAGAGACGGCGCTATCGTAATCCGACGCGGCCAGCGGCTCGTACCCCTCGCGCTTTAGCAGCTCCGCCATCGTCCAGCGGATATTCGGCTCGTCATCCACCAGCAGTACTTTCGGCATATCCATGCTCCAACTTGCTTGCGACCGGCAGCTCCACAATGAAGCGGGTGAAACGTCCAGGGTCGCTTTCGGCCCTGATGGTCCCGCCGTAGCTGCGTATGATGCCGAAGCTCAGGCTCAACCCGAGCCCCGTCCCCCCGCTGTCACGGCGCGTAGTGAAGAACGGGTCGAAGACGCGCTCTATATTCTCGGGAGTGATCCCCGGGCCGTTATCATAAAACTCCATGCACACGATGCGCTGGTCGCCGCGGCTATCGTTCGAAGCCTCTATTCGAAAGAGCCTGTCGCCTTCGCGCTTCGACTTCAGGGGCATGATGCGCGTTGCTGACTATGTTTATCACCACCTGCCGGAGACGCAGAGCGTCGGCGCGCACCCTCCATAGGTCCCGCGGGATAATGATCTCGACGGTGATGCCGCTCTTTTCAAGCTGCGTGCCGAAAAGCGACATGGAGTTTTCTATCACTTCGGCGATAGAGACCTCGGTCGGCTCGTGCGGGTCCTGCCGGGCAAAGGTCAGCAGGTCGCGCACGATCCGCGCAATCCGGTCGCCTTCGTCTATGATGCCGTTAACCATTCGCGCTTCGACTTCGTTGCGCGCCACGCCGTCGTCCTTGAGCAACTGCGCGAAGTTGACTATGCAGTTCAGCGGGTTGTTTATCTCGTGCGCGACGCCGGCCGAAAGCTCTCCTATGGATGCCAGCTTCGAGGATTGGAACAGCTGGCGCTCTATCTCCTGCTTCTCCTGCTCGAGCTGCTTCCTCTCCGTCAGGTCTCGGATTCTCAAGATGAAGAGTCGCTCCTTGCCATCCGCGAGCATGCTCGACGAGATGGAGATGATCCGCTCCGATCCGGCCAGATTGACTATCCGCATCTCAACGTCTTCCGGGTAGCTCTTCGCTTCGAGCTCGCGGCTGCCCGCGCCGTCGCAGGCTAGCAGGTCTGCGAGCAGGTCATGGCCCGGCGCCCCATGCTCGCGATCAAAAAGCTCGCACACGTGCGCCGCGACGAGCGAGTGCCGGTTACGGCTCAGTATCTCGCCGAACTTCTTGTTCACTTCGAGTATTACGTGGTCCCGCGCCCTTATGAGGCCGATGCCGTCGCTCGCCTGCTCGAACAGCGCGCGGTATCGCGCTTCGCTTTCGACCACCTCTTTCTGCTGCCGGTTGACCAGCCTGAGCAACAGCGTGACGACGACAAGATCGACTATTGTCGATATGCCGAAATGCTCTACCCTCTGTTGAATGTCTTGTTGCCGGCGCGGGTCGCCCGGAAAATTCGCTTCGACCCAGGCGTAAAAAGATGGGCGGATCAGCACTTCATACCCGATAATGACTACCCACGTCAGCACGACGGTGAGCGCCGTGAAGAATAAGACTATCCTTAAACTGCCGAACCTCATTATCATGGGTTTAGAATCTCGCGCCGCCCCGCCGGGGGCGGACTGCCGCGACGCCTCACTCTTTCCGCGCTTGCGAGGCCGCCAATCTATCTCGGATTTAGTCTATTAGGAAGTCTGCGTGGCCCTTACCCCTCGCATTTTTCAAGGGGTAATCTATGTTTCGATCTCTTCTGTTGTCAAGATGACCTGAGACTGAAGAGGGCGCGCTTGCCCCGGATGGTTGCGTTTCGAAGCGCGCCGCCTATCACATATTGCGGTAGTTCGGTCCGCCGCCGCCTTCGGGCGGAACCCAGTTTATTATCTGATAGGGGTCCATTATGTCGCACGTCTTACAATGGACACAATTGGAGAAGTTTATTTGCAGCCGCTTTTTGCCCTCGCCCGCCTCGACCATCTCATAGACCTGGGCCGGGCAAAAATTCTGGCAGGGGTTCCCGTATTCGCTCGTGCAGCGGTCAACGCATATATTAAAGTCAACGACCTTGAGATGGGCCGGCTGGTCCTCGTCGTGGTGCGTGCTCGAATAATAAACGTCCGTCAGCTTATTGAACGTGAGCTTTTCGTCGTACTTGAGATCCGCGTAGCGGTCCTGGCCGTTGTGCGCGGCGAGCTTTTCCATATGCTGGTGGCCGGCCTTCACGGCGAGCTTGCGCGGGAAGCGCCCGCCCGTCACCGTGGAGATGCCCGCGACCATAAGGCCGGTCATCCTCCCGCGGTCGAACGCCTGGTGAAAATTGCGCCCCTTGTAGAGTTCTCGCCCCATGGAGCTTGCGCGGAACTTTTCTTCAAACGAGCGGAGCCGGGAGCGCCCGTAATCGTCGGCAACCAGTGCGTCGAGTATCGTCTCGGCGGCAAGCATCCCCGCCTTGACGGCGATGTGAATGCCCTTGAGCCGCTCGCCGTTTAGCATGCCCGCGGAGTCGCCGATTATCATCACGCCGTCGGCCGTCATCTGAGGCATGGTGTACCACCCGCCCACCGGCATCGCCTTCGCGCCGTAGCGAATCAGCTTGCCTCCCTTTAGCAGATCGCTGATCAGCGGGTGCGTCTTGAACTTCTGGTACTCGTGATGCGGGTCTATGCGCGGGTCGCGGTAATCGAGCCCGACGGCAAGCCCTATATCGATGACGCGGTCGCGCATGCCATAGACCCAGGAGCCGCCGAAGGTGTGCGAGTCGAGCGGAAAGCCCAGGGTGTGAATGACCGAGCCCGCCGGGAAGCGATTATCCGGCATTTGCCACAGCTCTTTGATCCCGACCGAATAGACCTGCGGGTCGCTCCCCGCGTCCAGCTTCAAACGGTTGACTATATGCTTGGCGAGCGAGCCGCGCACGCCTTCGCCGAGCACGGTCACTTTCGCAAGTATGTCAACGCCGGGCTCGAAGTTCGGCTTCGCCTTTCCAACTTTATCGATGCCCTTATCGCCCGTGCGCACGCCGATGACCTTGTCGCCATCATAGAGCATCTCCGCGCCGGGAAACTCCGGGAAGACGTTGACGCCCGCCGACTCGCACTTCTCGCCGAGCCATCTGACGAGCTTGTTTAAAGAGACGACGTAGTTGCCGTGGTTGCGCAGCGGGGGTGGGATAATCGGCATGCTGAACTTGCCGCGAGAGGTAAGAAAATAGACCTTCTCTTCGCCCACGGGGGCTTCGAGCGGCGCCTGCCCGTGACGCTCGAAGTCGGGAAGAAGCTCGCGCATGCTCGCCGGGTCGAGCACCGCGCCCGAAAGCTGATGCCCGCCTATCTCGGCCGCCTTCTCGATGACGGCGATGTTTATCTCGCCCAGCGGCTTTGCGCCCGACCGCGCGGCCTTCTCGTTATGCGCGGCGATCAAGTTCGTGAGATGAAGCGCGCAGGATAGATTGGCCGGCCCCGCCCCGACGAGCAGGACGTCCATCTCAAGCTGTTCTCTCTCTATCGTCATATCCTTTTCAAAGTTCAGATGCTATTTCACTGACAAGCCCCGAGCCCTATTCCGCTTTGGCTTTGTTTATTTCGGCCGTAAGCGCGGGCACTATCTCGAAGAGGTCGCCCACGATGCCGTAATCGGCGATGTCGAATATAGGCGCTTCCGGGTCTTTGTTTATCGCGACAATCATCTGCGAGTTCTTCATGCCGACCACGTGCTGAATCGCGCCCGATATGCCTACGGCGAGGTAAAGCTTCGGCGCGACGGTCTGACCGGAGGAGCCGATCTGGCGGTCCATCGGCAGCCACTCGTTGTCGCAGATGGGTCTTGACGCCGCTATCTCCGCGCCGAGCGAGCGGGCCAGTTCTTCGATAATAGCGATATTCTCCTGCGCCTTTATGCCGCGGCCGACGGCTACGATCAGCGGCGCTTGCGAAAGGTCAACGGCCTGCTTCGCCTCCTGGAATTTCTCCTCGGGCTTGGTGCGTATCTCGACATCGGCGAGATTTACTTCGAGCGGTTTGACTTCGGCCTGAGACTCTCCCGCCTCAGCCTTGTCGGCGCGATACGCGCCCGCCTGGAAGGAAGCGAATATGGGCGGCTCGCCCGACACTCGCACATCCGTATTGATCTTGCCCTGGAAGACCTGTCGGGTGAAGACTACGTCCGGGCCTTCCGCGCGAATGCCGACGCAGTCGGCGACCAGCGTCTTTCCGAGCGCCGAGGTGAGGCGCGGCGCAAAATCGCGCACCTGATATGTATGGCTCAAGATGACGTATTTAGGGTCGAGTTTGGAGACGACCTGTTTGAGCGCGCCGACGTAGCCGTCGGGCGTATATTCGGCAAGCTTATCGTCCTCGACCGTATAGACCGCTTCGAGCTTTCGGCCCGCGAACTCGCTCGCGACATTCGAGACGCCTTTGCCCAGCACCACGGCCGAAATCTTATCGCCCGTCTGGGCGGCTATCAATTGCGCCGCGACCAGAGCCTCAAGCGACGTGCGGTTGAGCGCCCCGTCGCGCTGCTCTACGAAAAGAAGTATTCCCTCGCTCATTATTCTCCCCCCCACGATTTTACGATTTTAGATTTTGGATTTTGGATTGATGGGACCAGCCGGCTGACTTTTCATGTCCGGCAATCCAAAATCCAAAATCCGAAATCCAAAATCTAGATGACTCTCGCGTCGAAGCGCAGTTTCTCTACAAGCTTCTGGGCGACCTCGGCCGGCTTGCCTTCGATCATCTCCGTCCGCTTCGTCTTTTCGGGCAGGTAGGCGCGCTCGACCGATTGAGCCGGCTTGAGCGCGTCGCTTGTGAGCCCGAGGTCGGCCGCTTTAACTTCGCGGATCTCTTTTTTCTTCGCCCCCATGATGCCCTTCAGCGTGGCGTAGCGAAGCTGGTTGATGCCCGACTGTATGGTCAAAAGCGCCGGCATAGGCATGCGCACCCACTGGAACCACCCCGATTCAAGCTCGCGCTTGACGCGCACGTCGCCCTCTGAGGGCTGGACCTCCATGACGATTGTCGCGCTCGGCAGGCCGAGCTCTTCGGCCAGTATCAGCCCGACCTGCGCGAAACCGTAATCATCCGATTGCAGCCCGGTGAATATAAGATCGAACTTCTCTCCCTTGAGCGCGGCCGCGAGCGAGCGCGCTACCGCGCCAGCATCGGTCGCCGCGTCAAAGACCGGGTCGTGAAGGTGTATGGCGCGGTCGGCGCCCTTGGCGAGCGCTTCCTTGATCGACTGCCTGACGCGCTCCGGCCCGAGCGAGATGACTATCACCTCCCCGCCGTGCTTCTCTTTCTGGCGGAGCGCCTCTTCGAGCGCGTAAGCATCCGCCTCGCTCATCTCGTAGCTGAGGTCGCGTTCGTCGACCCATTTCTGGTCCGCGGCGATCCTCAATATCGAATCTTTCTTGGGAACCTGTTTTAAGCAAACGACTATGTTCATAGGAGTCCTTTGGGTATGAGGAATAGGCTGGCCCCGTCGCCCGGCCCGACCTGCGCCGAAAGCCCCGGGCCTCCGCTCATCGCGGATATGGATAAAGACAATTACAGCCCTCGACCGAAAGCAACATTGCCTCTACTGATCGTCGCCCTCGTATTGCCTCATCAGGAGGGCGGCGTTCGTCCCGCCAAAGCCGAAGGAGTTCGACAGCGCGTAGCGGATCCGGCCCCGACGCGCCTGATTCGGCACATAGTCGAGGTCGCAATCGGGGTCCGGCTTCTCGTAATTGGCGGTCGGCGGCATTATCTGGTTGAGGAGCGAGAGCGCAAGCAACCCGGCCTCGACTCCGCCCGCGGCCCCAAGCAGATGGCCCATCATTGACTTCGTCGAACTGACCGGTATGCGGTATGCCTCATCCTCGAATACGCGCTTGATGGCCTTGGTCTCGAGCTTGTCGTTGTAAAAAGTGGAAGTGCCGTGCGCGTTGATATAGCCAATATCGCGCGGCTCGATCCCCGCGTCGTTTATGGCGTTCGACATGACGCGGACCGCCCCGTCGCCATCTTCGGAGGGCTGGGTGATATGGAATGCGTCGCTCGACATGCCGTAGCCGACGACCTCGGCATAAACCTTCGCGCCGCGGCTCCGCGCGTGCTCAAGCTCTTCGAGCACCAGCACGCCCGCGCCTTCCCCAATGACGAAACCGTCGCGGTCCGCGTCGAAGGGCCGGCTCGAATGCTCCGGGTCGTCGTTGCGCGTAGAGAGCGCGCGCATCGCGGCGAATCCCCCGACGCCCATCTGGGTGATCGCCGCCTCCGCCCCCCCGCACAAAACGGCGTCGGCGTCGCCGCGCTGTATTATCTTGAAGCTGTCGCCCACGGCGTGCGCGCTCGTCGAGCAAGCGGTGCAGGTTGCCGAGTTCGGCCCCTTCAGCCCGAAGCGTATCGACACCCACCCGGAGGCGAGGTTGACTATCGCGGCCGGGATAAAGAACGGCGATATCTTGCCCGGCCCGCCCTTGAGAAACTTCTCGTGCTCGCGCTCGATGACCCCGAAGCCGCCTATCCCCGAGCCGATATAAGTCCCGATGCGCGTCGCGTTCTCGGCGGTGACCTTCAGGCCCGAATCGTCCATGGCTTCTTGCGCCGCCGCCACCGCATAGTGAATGAAGACGTCCATCTTCTTGACCTCTTTCTTCTCGAAGAATTTCAGAGGGTCAAAGTTTTTGACTTCACTCGCTATGCGAACGGGAAACTGCGAGGCGTCGAACTTGGTGATCGGCCCTATTCGGCTTCTGCCCGCGAGAAGGCTCGACCAGACCTCTTCCTTAGTGTTGCCGGAGCCACAGATAAGGCCAATACCTGTTACAACCACACGACGATTCAAAACCGTTACCTCCACGAATGTGAGAGCGCGCTCCTCCGACTACTTGGAGTGCTTCTCGATGTACTCGATAGCATCGCGCACGCTCTGAATCTTCTCCGCGTCTTCGTCGGGGATCTCAATGTTGAACTCCTCTTCGAATCTCATGACGAGCTCGACCGTGTCGAGAGAGTCGGCACCGAGGTCGTCAATAAAGCGCGCGTTCGGAGTCACCTCTGCGTCGTTGACCCCCAGCTCGTCTACGATTATCTGTTTCACCCTCTCTTCAACCGAACCTTCAGCCATTTCCTAGCTCCTCCTGATTTTTTTTTGTAGGCACTATGAATTCGAGAACTGAAATATACACGGCGCCCAGACCGTCTTCATCGTTCATAGTTCCAAAGCCCGCGCCGCCGCGTCAAGCGAATCGGGGTCTTCGACGTTTATGACCGTGACCTCCCGGCTGATCTGGCGCACCAGCCCGGACAATACTTTGCCGGGCCCGATCTCGATAAACCTGCCCACCCCCTCATCGATCAGCCGCCTGACCGAGTCGCTCCAGCGAACGGGCGAGGCCACCTGTCGGATGAGAGCGGCGCGCGCCGCCGACCCCCGGTCGATAACATCGGCATCGACGTTGGTCACGAGCGGGACGACCAGGTCGGCGAAATCTGTGGCGTCGAGAATGGGCGCCAAGTCGGTCGGCGGCAGGCTTCATCAACGCGCAATGAAACGGCGCGCTGACCGCGAGCATCACCGCCCGTTTTGCGCCGCGCGCGCGCGCAAGCTCTACCGCGCGAGCGACGGCCGAGTGGTGTCCCGCGATCACGATCTGGGACGGCGAGTTTATGTTCGCGGCCGAGCAGACGCCGAGTTCCGAGGCCTCTTCGCAGACCGACTTCACGGTGTCGGGGTCGCAGCCGAGCAGCGCGGCCATCGCCCCCTCGCCCGCGGGGACCGCCTCCTGCATAAAGAGCCCGCGACGGCGGACCACCCGGATTGCGTCTTCAAATTCGAGCGACCCGGCCGAGACGAGCGCGCTGTACTCGCCCAGCGAATGGCCCGCGACGAAATCGGCCTTCGCTCCGCGCTCGACAAGAGCGCTGAACGCGGCAATCGAGGTCGCCAGTATTGCGGGCTGCGTGTTTGCCGTGAGCCTCAGCTCTTCTTCCGGTCCTTCAAAGCAGAGCGACGAGAGTCGTCCGCCCAGCGCTTCGTCCGCTCTTTCAAAGATCGCGCGCGAGGCCGGGATCGCGCCGGCAAGCGCCTTGCCCATGCCTACGGTTTGCGTCCCCTGCCCCGGAAATATGAACGCCGTCTTCATAGCTGTCAGGCCCGCGGCTGCGCGCCGTCCGCGCGGCGGCCATCGCGGCCCGCTATGATCTGAAGCCCGAGCTGGGCCTCAATCTTTTGATTCACCTCTCCCAGGCAGTAATCGCGGGCGACCCCTATCGCGTTGCGAATGGCCTTCGCGTTGCTCCGCCCGTGGCAGATGACCGTCGCCCCCTTTATGCCGACGAGCGGCGCGCCGCCGTACTCGGCATAATCGAGCCGCTGCTTGAATTTTCGGAAGGCCGATTTCGTCAGCATCGCGCCGGCCTTTGTCTTGAGCGAAGCCATCAGCTCCCGCTTCAGCAGCCGCATCGCGAACTCGAACACGCCTTCGCTCACCTTGAGCGCGACGTTTCCGGTAAACCCGTCGCATACTATGACGTTGGCCTGCCCGGTGTACATATCGCGCCCCTCGATGTTGCCGATAAAGTTCAGCGGCGACTGCTTGAGGAGCTTGAAGGCTTCCTTGGTGAGGTCGTTGCCTTTGATCTCTTCTTCGCCAATCGACAGGAGCCCGACCCTCGGATTCTCGACCCCGACGATGACGTTCGAATAGAGCGAGCCCATAACGGCGAAGTCGTAAAGGTGGGCGGCCTTGCACTCGGCGTTTGCGCCCACGTCGAGTATAACCGTGCCCCGACCCGTAAGCGTGGGCACGACCGTGGCGAGCGCCGGGCGGTCGACGTTTGTGAGCGACCCTATGACGAGCTTCGAGGTCATCATGACGGCCCCGGTGTTGCCCGCGCTCACGAGCGCCTGGCAATAGCCGTCGCGGACGAGCTTGGCGGCGACCCGGATCGAGCTGTTCTTCTTTCGTCGGACGGCGGTCGCTACCGGGTCATTCATGGTGATGACCTCTTGCGCATCGACGATCTCGATATGAGAACTGCGCCAGTGACCGGTGAGCGCCTGGTTTCGGCGTTGCCTGGTAAGCTCGGCCTGAATCAAATCAGTCTTTCCGACCAGCACGATGCCGACGCCAAGGTCGCGCGCCGCTTCGACGGCGCCCTCGACCTCGCTCGTGGGAGCGAAATCTCCGCCCATTGCGTCCACAGCGATCTTCAACATAAACCCTATTCGATTTTAGATTTTGGATTCGGGAACAGCGGGTGTCCCGTAATCCAAAATCGGCAATCCAAAATCTAAAATGTGCCTACTCTTCCGTCTCTTTGAGCAGCGCTTCGACAACGCGGCCGTTATAAAACTTGCACTTCGGGCAGACCCGGTGCGGGAGCCTCGGCTCGCCACAATTCGGGCAATTGCCGGTGTTGGGCGGCGTAAGATGATCGTGCGCCCTGCGCATGCCCGTACGAGATTTAGAATGTTTACGCTTAGGATTTGGCATTATCTACTCCTTGGTTCAACTCCCCATTAATCGGATTTCAGTCTCTTGAGCGCTTCCCACCTCGGGTCGCCCTGCTCGATCGAGCAAGAGCACTCGCCCTGATTCAAATTCGCGCCACACTCGACACACAGCCCGCGACACTCTTCGGCGCATAGCTTTACCATCGGCAGCGCAAGCACCACCTGCTCGCGCACGAGGTCGTCGGCGTCTATGAAGTCGCCCTGGTAAAAACCGACCAGCAGATCGCGCTCGCCCAGCTCGTGCTCGCCTTCGCTGCCCGCCGGCGGGAGATAAAGAAGATCGAAATCCTGATCAACTTTTATCGATTGAGGGCCGAGGCAGCGGTCGCAATCGTACTCGATTGTGGCTTTGACACTGCCCGCAAGCTTCACCCGCGCGCCTTCGCGATTCGCGCTCAATTCAAGCTCGGCCCTGCCCATAAGGCGCGCATCCTCGATCTCAAGGGCCGGCTCCCCCTCCCCGTAAAGATGATGAAAGTGCAGGCCCTCATCTTCATCAATTTGGGCGACGCTTATTTTCATTCCAGATGTCCGCCTCGCGCCGGGACTGCTCGGGCCCGGCCACAACGGCGATTCAGTCTTATATACCAAGATCACACAAAAAATCCGCTCAACGCAAAAGATATTCATTATATAGGACCGAAAGCCTTTGTCAACCAGAGCACCCGCCGGGTAGTGGGCTAATAAGGCGTTGACGATCCCACGATGGGCTCTGACCTAATATTACCAATCTCTAAAATTGGCAGAGCACCTGGAAAGAGTCTGGATTTCAACGCTATGGTAAATCTTCCTTGGCTCACCCATAGCGATTATTAATGAATTCGTTATCGCCCGGCCCTATGATTGAACGCTTTAGTTATACCGTTCAATTCGAATTAAGGACTTGAATCATTCTGTTTGATAACACGCCTTAAATTCTGTTGCTTGACCAGGCTTAGCCAAAGTTATAAAACTACTGAAACGCTTGTGAGTCTGTAGCTACTATCTTTTTCGAAATCCGTTGGACCCGCTCTCCCCAGCCATGTAGATGGATGACACGAAAGTAATCATCGCCGACAAGAACGGGCGGCGGGTCGGCAATTTGTTTGCGCGCGGGGGGTCACCTTCTCGAAAGCGCCACGCGAGCAGTCATCACAAAAGGAGTAACAAGATGGACGAGCAAAAAGGAACGGTGCGGTTGGCCGGGTCGGTACTCCACCGCTCCCGTCATGTATGCGCCTTCTTTCATAAGAAGGACGAGGAGTATCAGGTTCTTCTACCCTTCGTGAACGAAGGATTCGAGCAAGGTCATAAAGCGTTTCACATCGTTGACCCGGCGCACCGCGACGAGCACCTGCGGCGGCTCAAAGAGGCAGGCATTGACGTGGTCGAGGCCGAGCGTAGCGGTCAGCTTGAGGTCCGTCGCTGGGAGGACGCTTATCTGCGTGAAGGGCACTTTGACCAGGATGCTATGCTCGCCTTAATCGAAGAAGTGCTGAAGGGCGGCAAGGCCGAGGGCTTTCCGCTGACCCGTTTGATCGCCAACATGGAGTGGGGGCTTGAAGACCGGCCGGGGGTTGATGACATAGTAGAGTACGAGACCCGGCTGAACTTCATTCTGCCGAAGTACGACGACGCGGTCGTCTGAACATACGATCTCGCCAAGTTTGGCGGGGGCGTCGTAATGGACATTCTTCGCACTCACCCGATGGTGATCATTAGCGGAATGCTTCAAGAGAACCCCTTCTTCGTACCGCCCGAAGAGTTTCTCCGAGAACTACACGAGCGGAAGGGTAATGCGTCCGACCGATTAATCTAAGAATACAACTCGCCTGAGGCGACGTTGGCAGCCGATTATGATGGAGACTATTTCTGACGAAACTAAAACCCTTCGCCGCTGCGTCCGGGATTTAGTCGCGATCTCGGCGCTGCCCGCGGTATGGACAGGCTACGACCCGCCGCACATTGCCGAAAGCCTCGCCGAGGTGCTGATGAGTGCGCTCCGCGCGGACTTCATCTATATACGGGTTAGGGGTCGTTCAGATGAAGCGCCGATTGAGGTGACTCGCACTAATGACCGGGCGGGGGCTGCTGACCAGGCGCAAGAGATTGCAGCGGCGGTCGCGCCCTGGCTTGAGTTCAACGCGTCCGACCCACACCCATCTATCCCAAATCCTATAGGGAGCGGAACGGTGCGGCTGGGCATCACCCCCATCGGGATGATACACGGGGAAGAATACGGGGCTTTGGTAGCCGGTTCGTCAAGGTCGGACTTTCCCACAGAGACTGACCGTCTGCTTTTAAGCGTCACCGCTAACCAGGCGGCAATCTTGTTTCAACGCAACCGGACCGAAGAGGTGTTGCGCGAGTCAGAGCATCGCTTCCGCACGCTGTTCGAATCAATGGATGAAGGCTACTGCGTCATCGAAGTGCTCTTCGACGGGCTGGACAATCCGACTGATTACCGCTTCCTGGAGGTCAACCCGCCGTTTGAGAAGCAGACTGGGATCAAGGATCCCAAGGGCAGGTTGATGCGCGAGATTGCGCCGGACCACGAGCAGCACTGGTTCGACATCTATGGTCGCATCGCGCTGACCGGCGAGACTCTCCGATTCGAGAACCCGGCGGCGGCGTTGGGGCGCTACTACGACGTGTGCGCGTTCCGCGTCGGACCCGCCGAGTTGCGTCGAGTCGGCATTGTCTTCAACGACATCACCGAGCGTAAACGCGCCGAAGAATCGCTCATCGAGCGCACGCGCTTGGCGACCTTAAGTGCGGATATAGGCGTCGCCTTGAACCAGGCTGACACCTTACAACAGATCCTGCAACACTGCACGGAAGCCTTAGTACACCGCCTCGATGTAGCATTCGCCCGCATCTGGACGCTGGACGAAAAAGAGCAGGTGTTGGAGCTGCGAGCCAGCGCAGGGATGTACACACACCTGGACGGGCCGCACAGCCGTGTGCCGGTCGGTCACCTCAAGATCGGCCTCATCGCCCAGGAGCGCGAGCCGCATCTGACCAACAATGTAATTGGCGATCCGCGCGTCAGTGACCAGGAGTGGGCAAAACGAGAAGGGATGGTTGCGTTCGCCGGCTACCCGCTCATCGTTGAAGACCATCTCGTAGGGGTTGTGGCAATGTTCTCCCGTAAAACTCTAACAGAGACTACGCTGCAAGCCTTGGCATCGGTAGCCAACGGAATTGCTTTGGGCATTGAACGCAAGCAAGCGGAAGAGAGGCTTACAGAGCAAACCGAGATTGTTAAGACAATCAATCGCATCGGGCAGGTGCTTTCAGCAGAGTTAGATTTGCAAAAGCTCTTGCAAGCCGTGACCGACGCAGCAACCGAGCTCACGGATGCGCGCTTTGGCTCCTTCTTCTACAACGTCTCCACCGAAGAGGGTGGCGAGTATATGCTCTACACACTCTCCGGCGTTCCTCGCGAAGCGTTCTCGCATTTCCCAATGCCACGCGCCACTGATTTGTTCAGCCCAACATTCCGCGGTGAAGGGACAGTCTGTATTGACGACGTAAAGAAAGACCCGCGATATGGTAAGAATTCACCCTATTATGGGATGCCGCCCGGTCATCTGCCGGTGACGAGCTACCTGGCTGTTCCAGTGATCTCCCGGTCGGGCGAGGTGCTGGGCGGACTTTTCTTCGGTAGCCCGGACGCAGGAGTTTTTACCGAGCGGGCCGCGCGCATTGTCGAAGGGCTTGCCGCACAAGCTGCAATCGCTATGGACAATGCATCGCTATATCAGAAAGTGCAGCAGGCATTCGCAGAGAGAGGGGAGCTTTTGAAGCGCGAACAAGCGGCCCGGAAACAAGCCGAAGAAGCGAGTCGGGCCAAGGACGAATTCTTAGGTGTGCTCTCGCACGAATTGCGCACGCCCCTGAACGCCATCCTTGGCTGGACCAGTCTGATGAATAGACAAAAGCTTGACGATGATATGCTTAATCACGCAACTGACACCATTGAGCGAAACGCCAAGCTTCAGGCCCGGCTGGTCGAGGACATGCTTGACGTATCGCGCATCATTTCAGGCAAACTTCGGCTAGAGACACAGCCGGTCGATTTAACCACAGTAATTAAAGCTGCTGTTGACACTGTCCGCTCAGCGGCTGATGCCAAGGAGATTCGTCTCGATGCAGTGCTGGCTTACGGCGCGGGTTTGGTACTGGGTGACCCTGTGCGGCTACAGCAGATCGTGTGGAATCTGCTTACTAACGCGATCAAGTTCACTCCCAAAGGCGGGCACGTGCAGGCGCAGCTACAGCGCATTGACTCTTACTTTGAGATAACCGTGAGTGATACGGGACCGGGGATTGAGGAAAACTTCCTGCCTTATGTCTTTGACCGCTTCCGCCAGGCCGACAGCACCGCCACGAGAATGCACGGAGGGTTAGGTTTGGGCCTGGCGATTGTGCGCCACATGGTTGAACTGCACGGTGGAACAGTAAAGGCTGACAACCGCGCAGAGGGTCACGGGGCGGTATTTACAGTGGTCCTCCCGGTGATGGTAGTGCGCAGGCCAGCGGTTCCTCTGTCTATGGAGTCGGAAAGTGTGTATTCGAGCGTAAGCGAGTCTGCGCCTATTTATTTTCCACCAGCACTTGACGGTATAAAAGTTCTGGTCGTTGATGATGAAGCTGATTCCCGCGAACTGCTTACGGCGATGCTCAAACAATACGGGGCCGAGGTGAAAACGTCTTCCTCTACTGGTGAAGCGCTCGAAATGCTCGAACAATACAAGCCCGACGTATTGGTATCTGATATTGGCATGCCGGGAGAAGATGGCTATGTGCTGATTAAGAAAGTGAGGGCGCTAGAACCAGAGCGTAGCGGACGAATTCCAGCCGTTGCCTTGACCGCGTATGCGAGGGCTGATGATCGCCTACGGGCGCTCGCATCAGGCTACAATATGCACGTGCCGAAACCGGTCGAGCCAACGGAACTAGCTATAGTAATTGCGAGTCTCAGCGGCCGGCCTGTAAAGTCATAAGGTATAAGGACTTGATTTATAAGCTTTTTGATAGGCTGCTATACTGACCGAACAGAATAGTTATGCTATCCAATTCAAAACGGCCCTGAAGTGAAAGATTCTTGTGTGACGACCACACAGCGTTACCCCGCTACCCCCCGCCGGGCCTCCGCTCATCGCGGCGAAAGTTAATCTTTCGGGAACTTTACCTTTTCCGGTTCGTGAACTAAGAGGGTATAATTATGGAGGAATAGCCCCACAGCAAAGGACAAGACTGCCGGATGGCATCAGTCACTCATCAGGCGCAAGCTATAGGATTCAGCGGGAGTCACTCGACCGAGTCGGCTAACGATCATGAACTGCTGGCCGCAATCCGCGACGGGGATGAAGCGGCCTTTCAGGAGATCGTGCGCCGCTACAGAAATCCTATAACCAATTTCGTCTATCGGATGCTGGACGATTACGAGAGGAGCGTCGAGATCACGCAGGAGACATTCATAAGGGTCTATACCAGCGCGTCGCGATACCAGGCGAACTACAGCTTTTCTACATATATTTATCGCATAGCGACGAACCTGGCCATCAGCGAGCTGCGCCGCCGGAAGCGGCGCAAGCTGGTCTCGCTCTTCTCGCCGTTTACAAACGACGAGGGCGAGACGATTGAGATTGACCCGCCCGACGGAAGCCCGCTCCAGGATGAAACATTGATAGCGCAGGAGCGCCGCCGCGCCGTCGCCCGCGCCATAACGTCGCTGCCCGAAAAGTATCGCGCGGCAATCGTGCTGCGCGACGTAGAAGGGTTGAGTTACGACCGCATCGCCGAGGTCCTTAAGCTTTCGGAAGGGACGGTCAAATCACGCATAAACCGAGCTCGCAACCTGCTCAAGGAAAAATTGAGCGCGTACATTTGATAGAGGGGCTGCAAAGAGGAGTTATGAAAGGCTGTAACGAGTTCAAGAGAATGATAGACGAGGCAGAACGCCCTGACAGGCTGCCTTTTGAAGTTACTAATCATATAGAAGCTTGCGCGGACTGCGGCGCGTTTTCGGCCGAGCGGATCAGCCTGCGCGAGATGGTAATGTCCATGGCGCGGGTGGGAGCCCCCGCTAACTTTGACGCGCAGCTTAACGCGCGGATAGCGGCGACAAGGGCGGGGGGACAGGCTTCCTGGATCGGCCCCGCGCTCTATTTCCGGCTCGGCGCGGTCGCCGCCGGAGTGGTTGTGACGATATTTGTCGCGCAACTGATGGGGTTCTTTTCACCGGGTGCGCCCACGGCAGGCCCATCGGAGATGGCAGTCGCTCCGCCCCCTGTCGGCAACACTCTGGCCGGCAATCAGCAACCCCGGCCGCTCCAACAGACCGCGCCTGTGGCCAGAGATCATGTCAATCAGACGCCCAACCAGCTTACGATTGCTTCGGGCATAAGACATCCGCGAAGGGTGATGACCACGACTCAGGCCGGCGCGCGTAGCGAAGGCTTTGTTGCTTCCGAAGGCGCCGGCATGGTGCTGGTCCGCGGACAAAGCGGCGAGCGAGAGCTTACGGTTCCGGCCGTGAGCCTGGGCGCGCAGCCGTTGCTTTATGTAAACGCGGGGCGAACGCAGTCCCAGCAACCGCGCAGCGCGGGAACGTCCTTCTAACCGGGTTATTAGATGATCAGACGGGCAGTAACAATCTCTTTCCTCATTATAACCGCGGCGATGCCGGCGCGCGCGCAGCAGGGTCAACCCGCTTACGCCGAGCGTCGCAACCCGTGGACGGTCTCGGTCGTCCACGTCTCTGACGTGAACGGGATCGCCAGGAAACTGCGCCAGCAGCGAAAGGACCAGCGCGTGGGCGTGCCCGCATCAGGTCCGCGCTATGTTTATAATGTAGCCACCGGGCTGGTTGTCGGCTCCGACGGCTACGTAGTGACCCGGCTTGCCAACCTTGATCCCGAAGAGAAGGATCCGAACATCTCTATCACCACGAGCGACGGCCGGAAGATGCCGGCGCGATTTATCGGCATCGATTGCCCGACGGGGTTTGCAATCCTCAAGGTCGATTTATTGAAGTTGTCGCAGCCCAGGCAGAGCGCGAGCGCAAAGGTTTACGGCCGGCGCCCAGGTCAAGATACTCAGCACCGACGTCAAGATGAAGTCCGTGATGGAGAAGGGCGGCGAGAAGGTATTCCTATACCCGGTGCCCACGAGCATGGAAGGGCAAATCGGGAGCCAGAGCCTGCTTGCGAAATCGCGCGGCGCGTGGACTCTATATTCAAGCAACCTGCTTTCGCGCTACGACAGCAGCGTCGTCACTACCGCCGACGGTCAGGTGATTGGCATCGCGCAATATGCGGCCTTCGGTCGCGCCTATATTTACTCGGTCGAATTCGTGCGAGACACAGTGGCCCGCCGCGTGATCGATAACAACGGGTCGGTAGCGGCCGGCTGGCTCGGCGCGAAAGGCGAGAGCATCGCGCAACTTCCCGACAGCGAAGTGAGCGCGCTCGGACTTGAGCGCAAGAGCGGCGTGATCGTGCGCGAGGTCGAGCCGGGCAGCCCTGCCGCTACCGGCGGGATTATGCCGAACGATGTGATCGTGTGGCTCGACAGCGCGGAGGTTATGAGCGTCGTCAACCTCGGGTTGCACCTGGCGTCGTCGCCGGCCGGGCGTGCGCTGAAGCTGCGCGCCATCCGCAACCGCGAGCCGGTCGAAATCGAAGTCACGCTGGGGGCGCGGCCGTTTAATTCGCCGCCGCCGCCGCTTTTCGCCGCCGAAGAGAAGCTCGGCAATCAGCAGGAAGAACTCGCCAGGGCCAATGACAGGCTTTCCGTGCTCGCCACCGAGTACAGGCGCTTCCAAAAGAGCCCCCCTCGATGGAGCGCAATGAAGCCTTGCGCGAGCTTGAGATCGAGATCAGGCAGACCAATGATCGAATACGAATGCTTACGCCAGGCGGGCCGGAACAGCCCGGCACGCAGCCCGAGTCGGCGAGAGATTACCCGCGCGGCAATGTCGTCAGCTCGTCGGATTTCGTCTTCGATGCCGGATTCGCGGCGCGGGATCTTCCCGAGGAGATAGCCAGCAACACATACAGGATCAACGGCGGCGTCTGGGTGTCGAGGGTTATAAAAAACAGCCCGGCGGATCGCGTGGGCATCAAGACAGGCGACGTAATAATCGGCACGCAGGATACCACGATACTCAAGGCGGCGGACCTGTATATCATCTATCTGGCTCAGCGCAAAAACCTGTCGCTCAAGATACTGCGCGACGGCCAGACGATAGAAGTAAAGCTGGGCTCGCAGTAACCGGCGAGCTACGGGCTACGATCAAATGTCAGGGGGTGAGAGATCGCCCCCTTTATTATTTCCGCGAGCGCGCTTGCGGTTCTAAACCTGCCTGTGGTACTTAGCTTCACTCTTTGATGAAAAGCTCTCCTGAAAAAAAACGCCTCATATTAGCAATCATTTTGACCCTTGCGGCGGGAGTCTACTTCATCAATCTGGGCGCCTCTTCGCTCTGGGACTCGAACGAAGCTTTCTATGCCGGCACCCCGCGCGAGATGGTCGAGAGCGGGGACTGGCTCAACCCGTCATTTAACTACCAGCCCAGGTTTAATAAGCCTCCGCTCTCCTATTGGGTAGTCGCATCGCTTTACGAAGTATTCGGGGTTTCCGAATGGGCGGAAAGGCTCGCCATAGCTTTAGCCGCCGTCGCGATGATCGCCATCGCCTTCGGGCTGGGCGGGCTCGCTTCGTCGTTTGAGGCTGGGCTGTTTGCCGCAATCGCTATCGCGGCCTCGCCGCGCTTCTTCATGTTTTCGCGCCGGATAATGATCGACATCTACCTGGCGATGTTTATATCGCTCGCGCTGTTGATGTTCGCGATGGCCCAGCGCTATCCCGCGCGCCGCAGGACATATCTGAGCCATCATGTATTTGGCCGTCGGACTCGGCATAATGACCAAGGGACCGGTTGCCCTGCTGCTGCCGGGCGTCGCGTTCTTCATCTATTTTATATTCCACGGCGGCCTCGGCCGCCTGCGGTCGATGATGATTCCGCAGGGCGCGTTGATAGTCGCGGCAATCGTCCTCCCGTGGTATCTCGCCATATATCAGGAGCACGGCTGGCAGTATATCGAAACGTTTATCTTGAAGGACAACCTCTCGCGCTTTACCGAGCCCGTGTGGGGACCGCGACGCGGCCTCTTTTTCTACCTGCCGGTGATAATGGGAGACCTGCTTCCCTATTCGCCGCTCTTACTCATAGCCGGGTGGGGGGCGGTGCGCCGCCGAAAAGGCGGCCCGCCGAAAAGCGATGACCAGGAGACGGAATACTCAAGCAAGATTTCAGACCTGCTTTTTATATGGATCATAGTTGTCGTGGCATTTTTTTCGCTGTCGAGCAACAAAGAGGACCTTTATATACTGCCGGCCTACCCGGCGGCGGCGGCGATCATCGGAAAGCTTCTTGCCGGCTTTGTAAATCGAGCGCTCCCTGACGGGCAGACCCTGGCGATTCGCTTAGTCATAGTTGTGGTGGCCGCCCTATTGGGCGCGGCCGGGGCGGCTTCGTTCTACCTCTTCGGCCCCGCGTCAGGGCCTTACAGAATTGATGGAGCAGAAGTCGCGGGCGTCATCGCTCTGGCCTCAGCCGTCACCGCAATCATCGCCGTCGCCTTAAAAAAGAACCTTGTCGCGGCCCTCGCGCCCGCCGTCGCGCTCGTCATGTTTAACTGGCTTTCCGCGCTCGTCATCCTGCCCGACTTCGAGCGGTTCAAACCTGTCCCGAGCATCTGCAGGGTGATCGAAAGTCGGGCCGAGCCGACCGATGCGGTCGGCTACTACAGGTTCGCCTCGCCCAGCATGTCGTTCTACCTGGGCCGGCAAGTATTTGAGTACTACAAGCCCGAAGAACTCAGGTCGGTCTTTTCTTCCGGCAAGGGCGTCTATTGCCTTATGACCGCTGACGATTATCACGCGGTAAAAGACCAGCTTGGGGTCGAGACATATATTCTTGCCAGCCGTCCCGTCTTTCAAGTAAAGTTTAAGATCATTCTTGGCAGGGCAGAACTTCCCCAGATAATTCTGGTTTCCAATAAAGGTGAAGCGGATACAGGCAGATGAAAAAGACCGTTCTATTTATCCTGAAGGTCGCAGTCAGCGGCGTAATACTCGCGCTGATCTTCAGCAAGGTAAACATAAATCAAATCTGGAGCACGCTCAGTAAAGCGAATCTGCTGTATATGATTCCCGCGCTGATGGTCTACTTTCATGGTCCAGGGGCTGAGCGCCTACCGCTGGCACTGTCTGCTCAAGCCGCTCGACATGGGGGCCAGCTACCCGCGCATACTTTCGATATACTTCATAGGGATGTATTTCAATTTCTTCCTGCCGTCGGCCATCGGCGGCGACGTATTCCGGATCTATTACCTGAATAAAGACACGAGCCGACTGAGCGCTTCAACCGCGTCCGTCTTTCTCGATAGAGACGTAGGCATGGGCGGATTGCTTCTGGTCGCCACAGTCGTCGCGGCAATATCGGGGACACGGCTGGGCGGCGAGCAGGGGGTCTTGCTTTATCCCATATTCGGGGTCATCACCATCGGCTTCATCATGGCCAACCTCGTCCTCTTTTACCGGCCGACCTACAACCTGCTTCACCGCCTGTTGAGCCTTTTCCGAATGAAAGAGGCGGACGAGAAAGTAGAGCGGCTTTTCAGCTCCGTCAACGCGTACCGCGGCAAGTGGAAGCTCTTAGGGGCGACCCTGTTGATGTCGGTCGGGGTCCAGATCGGATGCGCGATAGTCAACATGATAGCCGCGGCCGCCATCGGGCTCCAGACACGCAACGGGTGGCTCGACTACCTCGTCTTTATTCCGGCCATCGGCCTCATCGGCATGATACCCGCTTCAGTCAACGGGATGGGCTGGCGCGAGATGTCTTATATACTCCTCTTCCAGTCCGTCATCGTCGCGGTCTCCGGCAATCCGTCGCCGACCCAACAGGACGCGGAAGCGGCCTCGCTGGCGCTATCGTTTTTATGGCTCGGCGTGCTTGTAGCGACTGCCCTTCCGGGCGGAATACTTTACATTTTGGGAGGCAGCCGCAAGCCGGGCGCGAGAGTCGCGCGAGACCGGGAGGCTGAACAGGCCAGGCATATCAACGCCTCCAAGGGTCAGGCGCTCGAAGGCGATCATTTTTCCAAGCTGTCGAGCAACTCGCCCGAGAAAGAACCCGTCTCAACCATTTAGCGGCCGGTATAAAGTGCAACTTCAACCGCCCGGCGGCGTTTGATTTACTGTTCGATCTTGAGGTTTTAAGGATGCAGTCATTGACGAAGATAATAGCCGTTATACTCTTGAGCTTATTGATTCCCGCCAGCTCGTATGGTCAGAAGACCAAGGCCCCGGTCAAGCAACCCTCGGAAGAGGACCTGATGAAGATGCACCGGAAGGCGACGATGATGCCGCCTTCGGGCGCGTCGTTCTACATCGCGTCGATCGTCGAGACACCTTCACTATACACCCTGCTGCTGGCCGATAACGAAGGGCGCACGGTTTCGGGAACCTTCAACGTAAACCAGGTCAACCTGCTTGAAGCCTTGCTGATCGAGGCCCGGAAGTTCGCCGAGACGGACGAAGCCGTCGGCGGCGCAAAGGCAATCATCACGCGCTTCAAGGACAGCAAAGATACTGCGTTCATCATAGACGTCGCCAAGAAGGGCCTCGAAAGCAGGTTCTACGTCACCTTCAACATTCTCGGCACGCAAAAGCTCACCGTAGATGCGGGGGCAATCAAGCGCGGCCCGAAAAACCCGAAGGAAGAGGACAAGCAACCCGACGCGCTCTTCTTCGAAATACTCTCACGCGTTCAAAAAGTGAAATCCGAGTCGCAGCAGAATGCGGCGCAGTAGCGCGGCGCTGCTTTGATCGGCGAGGCTCAGGCGGCAGGCGTGCGCCCCTGTCTTATCAGGTGATGCACGGTCTCAAGAAATCTATCAAAATCGAAGGGCTTTTCGGCCGAAGCGTCGGCGCCGGCATCCAGGGCCTCGCGCGCCACGTTCGAGCCAAAGGCGGTGACTACGAGGACAGGAGTGTTGACGAGCGTCTTCATCTCGCGGACTCGCTTGATGAATTCTATCCCGTCCATCTTCGGCATGTGTATGTCGGTGATGATCAGATCGGGCTGGTACGTCATCGCCGTCGTAAGTCCCGTCTCGCCATCCGTGGCCGAGACGACGTGATAGCCGCTCATACGAAGTAGCTTTGAAAGTATGTCGCGCGAATCGCGGTTATCTTCGATGACCAGAATCTTACCCAACTCTACGGTATCAGCTAAACCCAGGTCGCTCATACGGTCTTCCCTTATCCACTGAGAAGATTCTACCCCCGTTTGACCCGAAACAGAAACAGAGATTCAATCATATAACGAAGATAGAAGATTTTTTTCTTTCCGGCGAGTGGCCATCTTCGGGGTCAGGAGAAATGCAAAAGGGGAGCCTTTCGGCTCCCCTTTTCACAATTGTCTAGCTCCGCCACGTCTTGGTGAAATAATATTTTTCAATAATCGAGCGTGCGAGCTGTGGACGCTTGTGAGTGTTCGAGATTAATATCCGAACTCGTCTATAGAGATAACAATATGCGTGCCATAAGAACCCTTTCACTCGATTTTTCTTCATAATTGACGCTAATTTGCGCAATCAATAAAGAAACAGCGCGCTCGCTCTTATCTAGAAAGCGCGGCGCCTGAAACTCTTTTCTTTCTCTTTCCTCATCGGAGTCACATTAGTCTCTCAACCGTGAGACAAGATTGTGTTTTTGGCAAATGCGGCTTATAGAAAAAGTTTGAATCAGAGTATGTTGTCGAGGTCAGGCACCCAGAAGCCGTAACTCTTTTCGCCATATACGCGCTCGGTCATCTTCAGTCCCGCGGCCGAAAGCCGGTCGACGGTTTGTCCGATGTATGTGAAATGCGGCAGGTCGTTTGGAACTGTTCTGAACCAGCCGTGGCGGCCGAGCGCCTGCTCGACCTTCTCGTCATCATAAGGCGCGACATCAAAGGCGAGCAGCGAAAGGTGCTGAGATGCGCCCGGGGCCGCTACCGAGTATAGGATGGAGCGATCAAGAAAGGTCCCGAACCATAACTGCTCTTCATCTTCCATCTTGAGAACAATCTCTATCTGTTCGATCGGAGAGAGCGAGAGGATTTGCTCGGCCCGCTCCGCGCTCACGCGCCCCGCCGAGCGCCAGTGTTCGAGCCCCCGCGTCACATTGCGAGTCCATAGCCTTACCGTATCCTCATAAGACCTCCCGCCCGAATCCTCCGCGCGGGCGCTAAGGGTGACTTCGGAAGCGGCGGCAAGCAGCGCGTCCATGGCCTCGGCCTGCAATTCGACGACGTAGTCGCCTACTCGCGCGCGCCGCCGAGCGAGCCCGGCTTGAAAAGCCTCTACCTCGGCCGTATCTGAAAAGACGAGCCCCGGCGGGGGTGTGGCAGTCGTTGCGAAGATTGCGCCGTACTCGGAAAACAGTCGCAGCTCGACGGGCGAGGCGACGCGCGAAAGGACCGTTTTTAAGAGTGCCCTCATATGTTGCTCACCTTGAATTATGGACAGCCTAAACTCTTCTTATCAAGCGCGATAGTGAAAACTATTGACACCTCGCGGGCCTTAACTTACCATCGACCCACGTCAGCAGAATCGCCTCATCCGGTTGCCCCTTCGAAATGTCCCTATCTGCCCCTTCGATCAGAACTCTTCCCATAAAGCTCAGCGGCCCGGCCACAATTATGCCCGCAAACGGCGCGCGGCCTTCTGATATGGAGCAGGCGATCCATGGCTCGATACAGACTTCTGCTTTCATCATTGATTCTATCGGTTTTTGTGTTGATGGCGGCCGCGCAGCAGCCGGCCCAGACCAGTTCGCAGGTCGGCATTCAAGCCGGCGATGAACCCGGCCCACTCTATTACGACACCACCTATCGCAGCAACTCGCCAAAGCATAAGGTCATAGTCCAAAACGACCAGGACCATATGCGCGAGGCGATAGTCGCCGGGGGCGGCGCGCTCGTCGAAGATTATGGCTCGTTCGCCCTGTACAACCTTCCCGCCACATCGGCCGGGCTCATGAGCGCGGCCTCGGCCGGCGGCGCTCAGATACGCGACGATATGAATGTCATACTGCTCCGCGCGGGCGCATTCGACACGACCGCGGGCGAGAGGTTCGAGGCGAACTCTCTGGGCGAGGCAGAGGATTCCGACGAGCGGTTGATGCTCGTTCAAATGGTAGGGCCGATCAAGCAGAGATGGCTCGACGAGCTTGGCGCGGCGGCAGAGATAGTCTCTTACATTCCGAACAATGCTTACCTCGTGCGAGTCAAGCGAGAGGCGCTCGGGCAGTTAAATGAGTTGAAGGCGGCCGAGCGGAGCTTTATACAATGGACGGGCGATTACAAGCCTGCGTACAAGATCGCGCCCGAAATCGCGCTCGCGTCCGACGAAGAGATTACGGCGACCATACAACTCGTTACGGGCAGCGAGACCGAGCGGGAGCTTCGGCAGATCGGCGCGACCTCGGTTATGCTTGGCGACCCCGACACGGTCCTCAACTATACGAACGTGCGCGTGCGAATAGCCGGCGAGCAAGGTCGCCGATCTTGCTCGCTTGAGCAGCGTAGTTTGGATCGAGCCGCGCTACGAGTTTCAGCTTCACGACGAAAGGCAGGGGCTTATAGTATCCGGCAACTATACGGGCAACCAGCTCGCCATTCCGAGCTATCTCGGATGGCTGCGGGCGCGCGGGCTCGATAGGACGCCGGACTTCCTCGTAGAACATCGCCGACAGCGGCATAGACCGGGGCGTGCTCGACCCGCTGGTTATCCATAGAGATTTCCTCGGCACTTCCGGCGCATCGCGGATCATCTATTCGCGTTATGTCGGCGAGATCGATCAACCCATCTCTTCAAACGACACCATAGGGCATGGGACCATCAACGCTTCAATAGTCGGCGGGTATAATCTCACCCAGGGCTTCCCTTACACCGACCCCGAAAGCTACAGCTTCGGTCTCGGCATACATCCTTACGTCAAGCTCGGCGTCACCAAGATATTCGCGCCCGATTTTACAAACCCTTCTTACGTGCCGATGGTCAACGCGATGCACAGGGATGGGACAAGAATCTCGAATAATAGCTGGGGAGCCTATACCAACAGCTATACGACCGACAGCCAGACTTATGATTTTATCGTGAGGGACGCCCGCCGCGGCGAACCGGGCAACCAGGAGATGACCGTGGTCTTCTCTTCGGGCAACGGAGGAGCAAACAAGCTCACGATTCCGAGCAACGCCAAGAATGTTATCACCGTTGGCGCGAGCGAGAATCTGAGGGTAGGCCTTGATGGGTGCCGGATCGATTCGACGGGCGGCGATGACATTCAATCGCTGATAGATTTCTCATCCGGCGGCAGGACGCTCGACGGGCGCAAGAAGCCCGAGATAGTTGCGCCGGGCACGCACATACAGGGGGCCAGCTCGCAGGACATTAACTACACGGGCTCAGGCGTATGCGGCCCGCCCAACTATCCCGTGGGGCAGTCGCTCTACACCTGGTCGTCGGGCACAAGCCATTCAGCGCCGGCCGTGGCCGGGGCCGCCGCGCTCGTTCGCCAGTACTTCCAGCAGTCCACGGGGCAGCCCGCGAGCCCCGCAATGATCAAGGCATTTTTGACGAACTCGACAAACTATATGACTGGCCACAGGGCCAACGATAACCTGCCCGGCGATAGCCAGGGCTGGGGCCTGGTCAACCTCGGTCGCGCGTTAGACAACATCCAGCGAATGCTCATAGACCAGACTCAGACTCTCACCGAGAGCGGCAAGACCGTTACCCTGCGGGGGCGCGTAGCCGATCCGACAAAGCCTTTCCGCGTGACGCTGGCCTGGACCGACGCGCCAGGCTCGCCCGCGGGCAACCCGGTAGTCAACGATCTCGACCTGAAGGTCGAAGTCGGAGGCAAGACTTACTTCGGCAATAACTTTTCGGGCGCGGTTTCGGCAGAGGGCGGTTCGCCCGACAAATTAAACAACGTCGAAGCCGTATGGGCTCCTGTCGCGGCCACGGGTGAGTTCGTCGTAACGGTGACAGCCGCGCAGATCGCCGGTGACGGCGTTCCGGGAAACACGGACGTAAGCGATCAGGACTTCGCGCTGGTTGTATATAACGCACGCGCCGTCGATGAAGGCGGTGGCGACGGCGGTGGCGGCGGCGGTGGCGGAAGCAACCCTGTTGACCCGCCGCCCACGGTCAGCTTGACGAGCCCTCTCGGAGGAGAGCGGCTTACCGTAGGCAATATGGTCCGAATAACCTGGACCGCTTCCGACAATAAGAAGATCGAAAGCCAGCGCGTAGAGTTTTCGGCCGACGGCATAGAGTACAACCCCATCGCCGTGCTCGACGGGAACGCGCGCACCTTTGACTGGCGAATACCGTCGCTTCCGACTCCGTTCGGGCGGATAAAGGTAACCGTATTCGACGGGGTGAATCTGCCGGTCTCTTCGACCAACAACAGCGCATTCGAGATAGTCATCGGGCCGCCCGACAATTCACCGCCGCAGGTCTTACTGATCGCGCCGAACAAAGAGAGTATCGAGGGCGGCGGGGCGACAATGACCATCGAGTGGCGCGAAAGCGACAACGTCGGCGTCATTCAGCGCGTCGTCGAGCTTTCGACCGACAACGGCGACTCGTTCCAGCAGATCATATCGCTGGTTGCTCCGCCGAGCGGAGAGACACAGAGATACACGTGGCAGATACCGATTGACCTTGCGACCGACAAAGCGAAGGTGCGAATCACGCTATTCGACGGCTCGGGCAATTCCGCGACCGTGACGTCGAGCGGCAAGTTCGAGATATGGCCGCTGCCAATCATCACCGAAGCTGATGTCAAGGAGGACGACGAACGACAGACGCTTGAGCTTCAATTAACGGGGCGCAACTTCCGTAACAACCAGACCGAGATATATGTCGACGGTAAGAAGCTCAAGAAGGTCAAATTCGAGGATAAGTTCTCGACCGGCGATGGGACCTTCCGTAAAGTGTCGAGCTTTGACAAGAAGGTCAAAAAGCGCTTCCCGTGGCACGAGGACGTGGTCATCGTCGTGAAGCTGAAGGAGACCGGGCAAGAGTCGCCGGGCTTCACATTCAGACGCCGGAGGGATTGACCGGGTAAGAATCGAGTCTTCGTTCGGGTTCCAGGATCGCGGGCGTGAATCTTTCGGCCCGTTTTGCTGGCGGCAGCAGAAAGCCCCGCGCGGTGCGCGGGGCTTTCGTCGTCTGCAAGGCTCGTTTCCAATCGATCAGTTGCTCTTCGTGAGCGCGTCGCGCGCGCCTTTATTGGCCGTCTCGGCTTCGTCTATAGCCCGGCGCAAGGAGACCTGCTCGCCCTCGTCTTTTAGCTCCGCTTCGAGCGCGCGCAGTACGGGGAGGTGCCGGTCGGTCGAATCGCGCAATATAGTGAGGGCCTTCGGGATGGCGCTGCTCTTGGGATTTCTTTCGAAGGCGTCCTCCAGCTTTACCATTAGCTCTTCGACCGCGCGCGCGTAATGACGCAACAGCTCGGACCGGCTCACCTCCGGGAGCGCCCCCCACTGACGCAGCTCCTCTTCCGCCTTCTTCTGCGCTTTCTTGTCCGCGGCATTCGCGACAATCTTTTCGCCCTTCAACGCCCGCAGCCTTCGGTCCGCAATATACATAAAGACTTTAGCGCGCTCATCCGGGTTCTGCGCCTGGCGCACCTGCTCGTCTTCCTCTTCGGTGAGATAATCGCCGGGAATCTGCCGAGCGTAATTCGTCGAATGACTCGCTTTCATAAGGCGCACCCCGCTCACGGGCAGCGCGAACGATAGCGGTACCTTTTCTTCGGAAGGGTCCTTCAAAATCTCGCCGCCGGCGAAGGCTTCGTTGAGCGCGTTAACGCGATGCTGTTTCGCGAGCTTCAGCGCGGTCTCGGCGAATTCGCGGCGCTCGAACGGGAAATCGCTCTCGATATCTTCGAGCACTCGTATCTGTTTATAAAGCGCCTGCTCGATCTTCTTGGAAAGTTTTCGCCTCTCTTGCGGCTGCGAAAACGCGAGCTTGCACGCCTGCGCGATTGCCTTGTTATAGATGTCCAGCTCGCGCTCCGCCACTTGAAAGCTACCTTTATCCGCCGCGTCATCGGCCATCTCAAGATGGTCATCGGCTATTTCGAGATATATCTCGGTGAGCTTCTTCGGGTTGCGCTCTTTGGTGACGAGCTCTCTTTCTTTGTCGGTGAGCAATTTGACGATTGGAGTCGGATCGACCGGGATCGGCGGCTCATCTTTCGCCGGAGCTTGCGCGCGCGCGCCGATTGCCAGCGGGGCGAGAGCACAGACGAGCAACGCGGTCAGAGTGATACTCAAAATAGACCTGCGGTCGCTGAAAATCATTTCCCCTTTTCCTTGACTATCGGCTTGCACCGACCCTCTTTCGTCACCCTCAGCAGGTACGCGAGCCGGGTGTTTGACTCTTCCACCTCGTTCTTATTCGCGGCAGCGTCGGCCCTGCGCACAAACTCCTGGTAAGCGCGCGTGGCCTGCTCGCAATCTCCAAGACGGTCGAATGAAATCGCGAGGAAGTAATAGCTCACCGCCGTGTCGGGGCGCGCGCGTATTATCCAGATGAATTCGCGCGCGGCGTCGACGAACGACTTGAGCTTAAAGAAAGCAGTGGCGAGGTTCGCGTGCGCGGCGTAATTGTTAGGGTCGCGCGCGAGCGCCTCTTTCAAGAAGGGCAGCGCCGCTTCATACTGCATCGACCTGACGAGCGCCGCGCCGAGCTGAACGCGGGCGCGGTTTTCGCCGGGCGCGACATCAAGCGCTTTGCGGTAGTAGTCGGCGGCCACATCGGGCTTCTCTTTAAAATAGATATCGCCCGCCAGAATGAGTAGCTCGGCGCTTCGCGGATGCGCGGCCGCGACCTGCGCTATCTCTTTCATGGCCTCTTCGCCCTGCCCGCTCTCGGCCATCAGTTGAAGCAGGCGAGCGCGCATCTTCAAATCCGCGGGGTACTGGTGAACGAGGCTGCGGTAGAGCACGATGGCGGCCTGCGGCTGCCCCGCGCGCGCGTGCAGTTCCGCGAGATGCTTTGCCACTTCAAGAGAAGGATGGGCGCGATAGGCGATAGTGTACTCGTCGATGGCTCGCCTTATCTCTCCCTTTGCTTCAAAGAGACGTGCGCGCCCTTCGCGGGCGGTGGCGTTTGCGGGCTCGACCTCGATGGCCTTCGAGTAAGCAGCGAGTGCCTCGTCGGGCTTGCCCATGCGCTCGCGGGCAACTCCCAGCAGGGCGTGAATCAGCCCCGACTCTTCGCCCTGTGCGAGCGCGGCGCTCAACTGCTCGGCGGCGCGCTCCGTCTGACCCATTCGCAGAAGCGCGCTCGCAAGATATACGCGCACGCCCGTCAGTTTCGGTTCAAGCTCGATGGCGCGCGCAAGATCGAGGCTGGCCTGCTCGGCCCGCTCCCGGTCCAGCTTGATCAACCCGCGCAGGCGGTATGCCCTGGCAAATCCCGGCTGTCGCTTGATGACTTCGGCAAGATCGGCTTCCGCGGCATCATTCTTCCCGCTCGCCTGGAGCGCAACCGCGCGTTGATAATAAGCTTGAAAGAGATTGGCGTCGGCCTTGATCGCAATCGTATAGTAATTGATTGCGGCGTTAAGGTCTCCTCGCTCGTGATAGGTTTGCCCTTCTTCAAACGCCGCCAGCGCCTCTCTGCGCTCCAGATTATCTGATGCCGGAGATTGCGCGAAAAGAGGTGTAGCCGGTACAAAGAGATATAGGATGAAGAGAATTATAAGGGAGCGAAGCATTGCGGATAACCTCGACACCCATCATAGCACCGCCAGTGCGGTGCTTCAACGGGGCTCTATTGCGAGCCAATCTCGAAATCGGGCGGGAGCATCATTTAAACCGGGCGCTGTGATCGGGGCGATGTCGCGGCCCGCCCTCGTGACGATTATCGTCCTGGGCCTGCTTGCAATATTGCTCTGGCCGGGGCTTCCCTGGTCGGCGCGAATCAGGCACACAATCAGGCGGGCATCAGTAAAGATCGAAGCGCAATTCGCCCAACTGCGCGGGGTTGATGTCCAACCCATCTCCGTCTCCGGCAAGCTTTCAGGCAGCGGCGCCTACCTTGATGCGCTAAAGGGCGCGCAGGTCATCGCGATTGAGACAACGTCCGGTTACGGGGTGTTGAGCGACCACGAAGGCAACTTCATCCTGCCTCACCTGACATGGTATCCCGGCGCGACCTACACGCTTGACATAGTACCCGACATTTATACGGCGAGGAGGGTTGAAGTCCGCGCTCCTTCTACCTACCCGGAGAACGGCCGGATCGAGGTCGGCGCGGTGAGCTTCGATCAAGCTGATCCGGTTGATGCGAGCGAGGTGGTTGTTCGCTTTATGGAATATGACGCCGTGAACAATCAGTACTATCGCGATCTGTTCGACAAGCTGACGGCCGGGCTTGAGACCGATGAACAAAGGATCGACGCGATAAACAAGTACGTCGGGACGCGGCTGGATTACGATGTGCATACGCCGTCGTTTAATAATCCCCGCGAGATCATCGAAAACGGGTCGCGATTTTGCAGTAACCTCGCGCTGGCTATGGCAGCCATTACCGCCGCCGGCAACTATCCGACAAGGACCGTTCACGTCAGCGACAGCCCCGAGCACAGGTTCACGCATGTCGTAGTCGAGGTCTATTACAAGGACGGCTGGCATCTTTATGACCCCTCGTTCGCGGCGGCATTTCTTAACGAGCGGGGGCAGGTGGCAAGCTACAGGGAGGTCCGGCTCAACCCTTCAATGGTTTCGTGGGAGGCGTATGGGCATCTGGACCGCGCGGCCGTATTCAAAATAATGCTCAGAATGCCCGAGGCGTATATGACCGGGTTTCATCAAATCTATTATGTCGAGAAGTAGCATCATCCCGCCGCCGCGTTAATCGCGGCGCTCGCGCTACTCTTTCGCCTGCTGGACGAACAGGGCGACGAGCGCGACCCCGGCCACGGCCCCAAAGATTGACCAGCCCAGCAACCTCTTTCTTCGAAGGCGTGAAAGCCGCTGCTTTAGCCGCTGCACTTTGCTCGCGTCGAAATAGCTCAACTCGCCCGGCACGTCCGGCGTGAGCCATCCCTTTCGCACGTATTCGACGACCGACTCAAGCGGGACCCCAAGCCATTCGGCCGCCCTTTCGATGCTGATTAACTTGTGCGTCATCCCCACACCTTTCAACCGAGTTGTCGATCATTATTGCCTAGCCTTTTTCGGCTTCTTCACCTGCGGCGGTATCACGCCCGGCTTCAAGAATTCCTCCAGGGGCGCAGCCCTCGGCCTTTTCAAAGGCCAGCCCGAGGACCGCCGCGGCCGTCGGCGCGATGTCGATCATTCTCGCGACTCCCACGCGCGCGCCCGTTCGCGCCGTCGCGCCATAGACGATCAGCGAAGACCGCAGTTCCGCGCGCGAAGGCAGATGGCCGTGGGTGCCGAGGTAGTTTTTTGCTTCGTGTATCTCGGGGCCGGTCAGCTTCTCATCGAACGCAAATCCCGGCGCGGCGTCGAGCATGAGGTACGCGCCAGGAATCGCGCCCAGCCGCTTCAAATCGCCCTCTTTCAGCACGCGGTTGACCGGGCTGCCAGACCGCAACGCGAGGCGGGCGAATAGCTCGTTCAACCTTTTTCGCGGTCTCTTTGTCGTTTGCGTCTTTCAGCATTATGGCGCACGAGCCGCCCGCCGGCCACGCCGCCGCTTTCCACGCCGTAGGGTTGCCGTTCGCGTCGAGCGTTATGAGCCCTTCTTTAACGAGAAGCACGTTGGGCTCGAATTTCTTGCTCACCTCGGCGAAACCATGATCTGAGGTCAGGATAAAGGTCGTCTTCTCAAATATGCCGGCCTTGCGCGTCGCCTCGATTATGCGCCCGATATACCCGTCCATACGCTCGGCGGTTTTCAACCCCTCGGCCGACCGAGGGCCGTAGCGGTGGTGCGCGTCGTCGAGCGCGATCAGGTGTATAAGCAAAAGGTTCGGTTTGTACCTGTTTATGATGAACTCGCTGATCGCGACCCGGCGGCCGTCGGTGCTGTTGTCGCCCTGGACGCTCAGTCTCCGAAAGCGCGGCCTGGATGAGCCCCGGCGTAGCGTGCTGAAGCGTGCGCTTTGGAGTGGGCGGGTCTTCTTTTGGATCGACGATCTCGGGCACATTGTAATCGAGGTTTGAGCCGACCGTCACCGGCCAGCCTACGCCCGCCGTCACAAACCCCGCCTTCTTGGCTATGGTCCAGAGCGTATCGGACTTCAACGCTTCCGAAAACCAGTACCACTCGCGCGTCTGCGCGTCGGTGGGCGCTTCGAATATTCTGTTCTGGATTATTCCGTGCGCGGCCGGGCGGACGCCGGTCACCAGAGTCGTGTGCGCGGGGTAGGTGACCGACGGATAGACGCCTTCGACCCCTTCGGCGTAAGCGCCGTCCAGTTTCATCCGTATCAGGTTCGGCACTCTCAACCCCAACCGCCCCGGATCGGTGTAGTACTCAGGCACGAGGCCGTCAATCGAGATCATTATCACGTGAGCATCACGCCGCGCGCCCGCGACTCCCTGCCCGGTCGTCTGGCTGCCGGGTTGCTGACCGCGTGCGGCGGTTGAGCCGAATGCCGCGAGCAATATAAATAGCGCGGCGCGGCGCGCGACGGTCCACCTGATCATATTCCCACCTCCGATGCCGATTCTTTACGCCCCGGAATCAGCCGCTTTGCCGTTCGATATGCGAAAGAAAACAGGAGCACCCAGGTGACGCCCGCGCTGACGAAGACGAAATAATGCATAGGCAAAATGTATCTGAATTCGTAGTGCATGATCGATTGGAAGAGGATGTAGTACGCCGGTACGAGCCCGATGACGAGCGCGCGCCTGGGGCTTAACAGGAAGATCGCGACCGCCCCCAGGATTACGAATAAGAGCAAAGATTCTTTTATTCCGCGCTGAAGCCCGCGCGCCGCCGGCCTCGCCCACTCGAAAGCGGCTCCCAGAGCCATTATTGTGGTCCCATAAGAATCACGAGAACGATCCGGCCTGTAGCCCTGCCCGCGTTCAGACTTCCCGCCTGTCGTTGACCGCCGACTGCCCGGAAGGAAGTCTGTAATGCCCTCGTCACCGCTCTCTCTTATGAGCGGCGCGCCCGCCGAATATTTGAACATCTGCCCCATGCGCCACGCCATGGCGCGAGCGAACCATGCGGGGTTGTTTATTATCACGTCGAGGCTGCGCCTCATGCGGTCGCGGTCGCGTTTTATGCCGTCGGGCGTCGCCCACGAGTTCATGTACCTGTCGTCGTCATAAAAGATGGCTTCCTGCGATCGCCACCTGATGATCTTTTTCTACCGCTCCGAAGTGTCCGCCTCCCGCGTCGGCGATCCCTTCCCAGATCACGATGCCGGTGTTGATGCTAACCGGAACGAATTCGCCAAACATCACGTAGTTGCGGATCGTTATCGGCGCGACCGTGGCAAAGGCGGCAAAGGCGACCGCCCACGCTCTTTTTGCGACCCGCCGCCTGCTTACTGAAACGAGCGGCAGGAATATAGATATGAACAATCCGAGCATCAAGGCGTTTGGCCTGAGCCACACCGACAGCCCTATGAGCACGCCCGCGAGCGCGTGCGCCCAAAGATGGCGGCGCGCTTTCGATACCGCTATCAGATAAAACGCCAGAAGGATCGGTAGGGCGCATATCGCGTCCGGCAGGATTATACCCGAGTAAAACGAAAGGAGGTGTGACACGGCGACCACGATGCCCGCCGAGATACCGACCGGCCAGGTTATAAGGCTCCCCGCGATAAGCATTATCATCACGCTCGAAAGCGACGTGAGCAGGTTCTGAGACGACTTGCACGGCGTAATAACTTTCACCGCTTATCGGAGTATATGACCGCGAGAAATGCCGGGTAGCCCGGAGGGCGCATGAGCAGGCTGGTGTCTTCGACGTCCCAGTTATCAGGGTAAAGCAGACCTTCGCCGTTGAGCGCCGAGACCGCGGCGCGGCTATAGTCGCCCGACATGCCTCCGCCGGGCATCGCCTTCGTATAGGCAATCTGGTAAAGATCGGCCGCCCCGAGCGACCTTATCGCAAAGGAAAGCAGGAATACTGAAGCGGCGGCGATGGCGACTGCTTTCGCGGAAAACCTCACGCGGCCGCCGAGCAGGTCGAGGAGCGCGCCCCTGAAGGAAGCGCTTTGCAACCTCGATAAAAATGAGCCGGCTCGCCGGTAAATTTTCGCAGGGCTGGTTGAAGTCATGTTTTTTCTGGCGAGTTAGATTTCAATACGCAAACCGTCGCGCCCGATTATCACCTCTCCCGAAAATCCGCTTTCAAGCTCGCGCTTCAGCTCCGCGTCTTCAAACTTAAAATAAAAATGTGTGACCATGAGCCGTTCGACGCCCGCGTGGGCGGCCATTCGCGCGACGCCGCCGACCGAGACATGCGGCACGCCTTCGCGCGGCTCGCGAAAAGAGCATTCCGATATCATGAGGCTCGCGCCGCTGAAGAAGCTCGCGACTTCGAGACTGAAGTCGGTGTCGCCCGTATAGCAAATCTGTCTTCCCCGACTCTCTATCCTTACCGCAAGGCTCTCGTCGGTGTGCGGGGTCTTTGTGACCGCGAGCCGCCCGCCGTCAAGCTCGATCTGCTCGCCCGGATTCAGCATACGCACATTGACCGGGAACTTCGGCTCGAAGAGGTCATCGCCGAAAGCCTGTTTCAACCCGCCCATCACTTTATCCAGACCGCGCGGTCCTACGACCGTAAGCGGCTCGTCGCGCTTGTCGCGCAACCCGTGTTTTAGGGCAAAGAAAAGCGACGCGAGTTCTCCGACGTGGTTGACGTGGAAATGGCTTATGTAGAGATGCGTCATGCGCTCCCACGGCAAGCCGTAGCGCGCGAGCGCGTGAACGGAGCCCGCGCCGCAATCCATCATCAATCTAACGTCGGGCGTCTCGATAAAATAGCCGGCGGAGTTGCGGTTCCCGTCAGGTACTACGGTGCCTGAGCCGAGTACTGTC
Source organism: Blastocatellia bacterium (assembly GCA_963832205.1). Classification (GTDB taxonomy): domain Bacteria; phylum Acidobacteriota; class Blastocatellia; order UBA7656; family UBA7656; genus DATBMY01. The sequence continues at coordinate 316,920 of CAWHTK010000027.1, forward strand.
AGTATCATTTAATAGTCCCCGCGCGCGAAGATTCTAGCACGACGACGGGCCGGCATTAAAAGCAGCCCCGATCGTTTTGGTGTGCTTGTTGACACGGGCTCGCGCGTTCCTCTAGCATCGCAAGGTTACCGAGAGGCCGGCGGGCGCGTCAGGGCGCGACATAACATATGCGGTGCGGTGTCCATTAATCGGTAAAGATAGGGCGAGTTTCTGATGGCGCTTCCAAAAACCGACCAGTCGCAACAGGGCAAGCAGGCGGCCCCGCCAAAGGCGAGCCTGGTGATGATCATCCTTCTTTTGGTCTTCTTCCTCGGCACGAGCGATAACCAGATGATATCGCCGCTGCTGCTTGTGATATCAAAAGACCTCGGCTACGGCGATCAGGTGGGCGACGTGGGCGGGCTGATCTTCCCGGCTTACGCTCTGGCGGCGGCCGGGGCGGCGCTCGTCATCGGGCCGCTCTCGGACAGACACGGCCGAAGGCGATTCCTGCTCTACGCGACAATCCTTTTTTCGCTCTCGCTGCTTTCGGCCTTCTTCATCAAGGACGCCTACGTGCTCGCCTTCGCAAGGCTCTTTACGGGCTTTGCGGCCGGCGTTTTTTCGACCTGCTCGATAGCCTACGTCGCGGACTACTTTCCCTATCAACGGCGGGGCGTCGCGATGAGCGTCGTGCAGGCCGGGTATTTCGGGGCGCTCGTCATCGGGGTGCCGCTCGCCAATCAACTCGGTCACGCTTTAGGCTGGCGCGCGAGCTTCGCTTTTTTCGGCGCGGTCTCCGTGCTCGCATTCTTTCTTATAGCGGTACTGCTGCCGGATGACGCCGACAACCACGAGCCGGAATCTATCGACGCGAAGCCCGCGAGCCATCTCGATAATCTCAAGATCGTCTTCGGCACGCGCGAGCGCGTCGCTTCGGTCGCGGCGGCCTTCTTCGTTTCGGGCGGGTTCGTCGGCTTCTTCTCGTACCTCGGCTCGTGGCTGGAAAAGAGCCTGAGCCTGTCGCCGGGCGAGATAAATCTCTTCTTTATAGTCGTCGGCTTCGCGCTGGTGGCCGGGGCGGTGGTCGCGGGCGTCGTCTCCGACAAGTTCGGCAAGCGAAGCCTGGCGATACTTTCGACGTTTGCGCTCGCGCCGATGCTGTGGCTTATACCGGGGCTGGCCTGGGGCTTCCTGCTCTTCGCGTGTTTCTTCGTCGCGAGCCTCGCCTTCGCCTTCAGGCAGGGGCCGTTGCAGGCGCTTGCGACCGAGCTTGTGCCGCGGCGCGCGCGCGGGTCGCTGATCGCCATTCGGAATACCGCTTCGCAGATCGGCATCGCGACGGCCACGGCCGTCAGCGGCTCGCTTTATGATTCGAGCGGCTACGCGGCGGTCGGGCTCTTTAGCGGCGTGATGACTCTAATGGCCGGCGCGTGCATATTCCTTATGAAGGAGCCGCAAGCGACGGTCGAGGTGGGGGAGGCGGCGCGGTGAATAGAGCTTCGCAGGCGGCCACTCCAGAACAAGCGCCCGTGAAACGCGCGCCCGAGCCGGCGACGGCGCATAATAAAACGCGTGCTCTTATCTATCTTCGCCATTATCCTGCTGCTGGTCTTCGGCGTCTTCCCTTACTGGATCGCGACCGTGGCGACGGGCGCGAAGACTCGCCGTCAGGACCTACAGCAGACCGTGACGCCGAAAGATCTCGGAGCGGAGTTCAAGCCGGTCGAGTTCGAGACCGACGACGGCGTTATGATCCGAGGCTGGCTGCTGGACGCGCGCGAGGGCCGGGCGACTATCATTTATTCCCACGGGCTATTTCGCTCGCGGAGGGAATTGCTCGATCGCGCCGTCGAGCTATGGCGGCTCGGGTACGGCGCCCTTCTTTACGATTCGCGCAATCACGGCGAGAGCGGCCCGTCCCGAACCGGCCTCGGCTACCTCGAAAGGCTCGACGCGAAAGCGGCGGTCAGGTACCTGCGCGAGAAGGGAGGCGAGCCCGGCCCCCATAGTATTATTCGGCATCTCGATGGGCGCATCGGCGGCGCTGCTTGCGGCTGCGGAGACGCCCGAGGTTGCGGCCGTCATTGCCGACAGCTCGTTCCTCAGCTTCCGCGACACGACGGACCACCATGTAAATCTATTCCTCGGCCTGCCCTCCTTCCCGCTCGCCAACGAAGTGCGGGCGTTTATAGAATGGCGGGCCGGGTTCGACGGCGATGACCTGAGCCCCATCGATGCTGTCGGCAAGCTCGGCGAGCGCCCGGTCATGTTTATTGCCGCCGCGCACGATAAACGCATGCCGCCCAATATAGCCCGCGCGCTGTACGACGCGTCGAGCAGCCCCGTGCGCGATCTGCTCATTGTCGAGGGGCCCGGCTCGGACGTGCATGCCCACGCCTACCAGACGGACCCCCGCCTTTACATAGACCGGGTGGCGAGATTTCTAGAGTCGGCGCTGGCGCGATAAGTCATGTAAGTTTTGCCTTTCTCGCGTCTCTTCTTTATGATTGCGCTATGCAAGACGACCCCGTATTCCCCGACCGCGTCATCGACATAGGCCCCAGGAAACGACGAACGTGGCTCTACGTAACAATCCTCATACTTGCGGCGGTCTTTCTGTTCGGCTCGCAAATCCTCGGCATCTACATAGACTCGCTGTGGTTTTCGTCCGTCGGGTACTCGGACGTCTACTGGTACAAGTTTCGCCTCGGGGCCGTGCTGTTCATCATCTTTCTGGTGCTGACGTTTCTAATCCTCAGGGTGCCGTTCATATGGCTCAACCGGGTGCTGCCGGAGCTTACCGAGCGGCCGCGAGTTCGCCTGTCGACGGTCGAAGACCTGAAGGAGATAAACGTACTGCCGTTCTTTTACCGCCCCGGCGTGTGGCTGCTCTCAATCATCATCGCAATCTTCACGGCCATCGGCATGGCGCGGGCGTGGCCGGAGTTCGCGGTCTATCTCAACGGCACCGGCAGCAACGTGACTGACCCGGTCTTCGGCCGCGACATAAGCTTCTACCTGTTTCGGCTGCCGGTGCTCGAAAGGCTTTCCGGGTGGCTGATGACGCTCGCCGTCATCCTCACGATAGCGATTGCGGGCGCGGCGCTCTACACGTGGTATTTCGAAAGGATGAGAGGCACATTCACGAGCGACCTGCGCCGCCGCGTAATAACCGCGATAAGCGGCGCGTGCATATTGCTTGCCGCATCGCTCGCCTTCGCCACGTACCTGGACCGGTTCGAGATGCTGCGCAACCGCCACGCGCTCTTTACTGGAATAAGCTATACGGACGCAAACGTCCGTCTGCTGGCGCAGAATATTCTTGTCGGGCTGCTCGCGCTTTCGGCCGTCGCGCTCGCGGTCAACGCCTTCTATCTGAGGCGCAGCAAGATGGTCTTCTGGCTTGCGGGCATCGTGGCCGTGGTGTGGATCGTGGGCCTGGGGATCATCCCGCAATCGGTGCAGTCCTTTTCGGTCAAGCCCAACGAGCTTGCGAAAGAATCGCCCTACATCGAGCACAACATACAGATGACCCGCCGCGCGTTCGGGATCGATGGCTTCGAAGAGCGCCCCTTTAACCCTACGCCGACCATAGCGGCGGCCGACATCGGCGCCAACAAGGAGACGATCAATAACGTCAGGTTGTGGGACCGGCGCGCGCTGCAAGCCACGCTCGCCCAGATACAGGAGATACGCCAGTATTACGAGTTCAACACCCCGGACGTCAACCGCTACATGATAAACGGCAAGCTCCGCCAGGTGATGCTGTCGGCGCGCGAGATGAACACAGACCAGTTGCCGACGCAGTCGCGGACCTGGATAAACCAGCATCTCGTCTATACGCACGGGTACGGCGTGACCATGAGCACCGTAAACGAATTCACGCCCGAAGGGTTGCCTCACCTGTTGCTCAAAGACATGCCGGTGAAATCTGAAGTGCCGGAGCTAAAGATAACGCGGCCGGAGATATATTTCGGCGAGGAGACGAACTCTCACGTTTACGTGAACACGAAGGCGCAGGGGACGACCGCGCCGGAATTCAGCTACCCGGCAGGCGAAAACGAAGACTCGTACTCGTCATACGAGGGCGTCGCGGGCATCCCCGTCGGCGGATTCTTTAGAAAGCTCGCTTACTCGATATACCTTGGCGACGGGTCGTCGCTGCTGCTTTCGGATTCGATAACCTCCGAAAGCCGCGTGATGATGCACCGCAACGTGCGCGAGCGCGTTCAAAAGATCGCGCCGTTCATCATGTTCGAGGATGACCCTTACATTGTCATAACCAGCGAGGGGAAACTCCAGTGGATAATCGACGGGTATCACTTACTCTGACCTTTATCCTTACTCGACGGCATATCAGGTAGGGGGCCGCGCGGTCAACTACCTGCGCAACTCGATCAAAGCGGTAGTCGATGCGTATGATGGCAGCGTTGCCTTTTACGTATTCGACGACCCCGAAGACCCGGTGATTCGCACCTACCAGAGCATCTTTCCGGGGATGTTCCGGCCGCGCGAGGAGATGCCGCAAGACCTGCTGGCGCACGTGCGCTATCCGAGCATGCTGGTGAACGCACAGGCTCGCGCCTACACGCTTTATCACATAGAGAACCCGCAGACTTTCTACAACCAGGAAGACCTGTGGGCAATTGCGACGGCGGAGATGGCCGAGCAGGGGGCCGAGCCCCAGACCATGGCGCCCTATCATGTGCTGATGGATCTGCCGGGCGAGAGTCAGACGGGGCTTGAGTTCTTAAACATATTGCCGTTCACGCCGGCGGGCCAGGGGCGAAGCAACATGGTCGGGTGGCTGGCCGCCCGCAACGACGGGGCCAATTACGGCAAGACTATTGTCTATAGCTTTCCGAAGAACGTGACCGTGACCGGCCCGGCGCAGATACGCGCGCGGGTAAACCAGGACCCGCAACTGGCCCAGCTCATGACGCTATGGAGCCAGCGCGGGTCGGAGATACTCCGAGGCAGCTTGATCGTCATACCGCTCGCCGAATCATTGCTCTACGTCGAGGCGTTTTTCTTACAGGCGCAGGGCACCGAGTCAAAACTGCCGGAGCTGCGGCAGGTGGCCGTGGCGACGCAGGATAGACTCGCATCCGCGCCGACCTTCGAAAAGGCGCTTGCTTGCTCTTCCCCGAGCTTGCGACCGACCAGCAGCAAACGGTGCAGCAACAACAGGCCAACCGCCAGCAAGGCGGGCAGCAGCAGGCGAACGCGGCCGCACAACCGCAACAACAGGCAGCCGGCCAGCCGCAGCAACCCCCGACGACACCCGCCGCCGTGCCGGCGGAGGTGACGCGATTGATCCAGCAGGCCGGGCAACTGATGGCCGAATACGAGCGCCTTTCGTCGCAGGGGCGTCACCGCGAGGCCGGCGAAAAGCTCGACCAGTTGAAGCAGACCCTCGCCGAGCTTCAACGACTGCGCGGCGGTCAATGATGAGAATCATTTCAGTTAATGTCGGATTGCCGCGCGAGGTATCCTGGCAGGGCAAGCTGGTCACGACAGGAATCTTCAAAGAACCGGTCAACTCCCCTCTAATGCTGCGCACCCTCAACCTGGACGGCGATAAACAGGCTGACCTTTCCGTACACGGCGGCGTCTATAAGGCCGTTTATGCTTATCCGGGCGAACACTATGAGTATTGGCGAGGTGTGCTGCCCGATGTAGATTTCCCGCCAGGCATGTTTGGCGAGAACCTCACCACCGAAGGGCTAAATGAGCAGACGGTGCTTATTGGGGACCGCTTTCGAATCGGTGAGGCGGAGGTAATCGTGACTCAGCCGCGACTGCCTTGCTATAAACTTGGCATAAAGTTTGGGCGCGACGATATGGTCAAGATGTTCCTCGAAAGCCGCCGCACGGGATTCTATCTTGCCGTCCTGCGCGAAGGGATGGTTGAAGCCGGCGATACGATTGAACTGGTCGGGCGACAAGAAGCCAACGTGAGCGTGGCCGACTTAACACGGGTTTATGCTTTTGAGAAGGACGACTTGAAAACGCTCAGACAAGCATTAACGACCGAGGCGCTTCCGGAAAGCTGGAAAGAGCGTTTTCGGAAACAGATAGAGAAGCAAAAGGGCTAAGACCCGATCATGGTCCAAAAGTCGATCAAAGTCAGCGCATCCCGAAGGAGGATTATTTGCCAGCCCCGGTTAAAAATCAGGATTTACACGGTAACGCCCCGGATGAATCATCAGTCGTGCTGATTCTGATAGACGTCATAAACGACTTCGAGTTTGAAGGGGCCGAGGAGATATTCAGAAATACGAAGGCAATCGCGCAGGCAATCGCGACCCTGAAAAGAAGGGCAAAGCAGGCCGGGGTTCCGGTCGTCTATGTCAATGACAACTTTGGGAAGTGGCAGTCGGATTTCAAGAAGCTCCTCGACCACTGCCTGAATGAGCCGGTCAGGGGGAGAGAGATTGTAGAACTGTTGAAGCCGGACGACGATGACTACTTTGTGCTAAAGCCAAAGCATTCGGCGTTCTACTCGACTACGCTCGAAGTGCTGCTCGATTACCTGAAGGCCGAGACGCTTGTTTTAGCGGGTGTGACGGGAAATATCTGCGTGCTGTTTACGGCGGGCGACGCCTACATGCGAGATTATCACCTGATGATTCCGAGAGATTGTATAGCCTCGGCAAGTGAAGCAGAGAACAATAATGCGCTGGAGCAGATGAGAAAAGTGCTGAGCGCGGACACGAGGCCGTTGACGGAGATCGACTTCACCGGCCTCAATAGAAGCAACGGCGGTTGCGATAAAACCTGAATGCGCTGGATAGGCAGATGAACCGGGTCGATTCTACTTCTCGTCCTGTCAGCCGCGCGGGCGCGGCCCCTCAAGTTCGTCAATAAACGATTGGAGCATTCGCGTCACCGCGTCGCGGTCGAACTTGATGCCGATCATCGGCAGAAAGATTCGCTCGCGCGCTACCCCGGTGATCTCTTTGAGCAGCACCCGGCAAAAGGAGACCAGAACTTTATAGTCGAACTGCGTGCCCGCGTTGCGGCGCAAATCTCCGAGCGCCTGGTCAATCGGCAGCCGCGCGCGGTACGGGCGGTCGGTCATCATCGCGTCGAACGAATCGGCGAGCGTCACTATCTTCGACCCGAGCGGTATCTCGTCGCCGCGCAGCCCTTGCGGATAACCCGTGCCGTCGAGCTTCTCGTGGTGACACTTTGTCATGAAGGCGATCTCGTCCCACGGGTGGCGTATGTGCGACAGTATCTCGTACCCCGTAGTCACGTGCTTGTTCAATTCCTTAAACTCGCGGTCGGTGAGCGGGCGCGGGTTGTTTATGATGGAACGGTTGACGGTGATCTTCCCTATGTCGTGCAGGTAGCCCGCAACGCCTATGTATTCGAGCTGCTGACCGCTCACCCCCATCTCGCGCGCGATGGCTTCCGAATACCTCGCCACACGATCCGAGTGCCCGCTCGTGTAGGCGTCTTTTAAATCTATCGCCGCGCCGAACGCGCGGACCGTGTCGCGATAAATCTGGCGCATCTCGCGATAGAGCCTGCGGTTCTCTTCGGCCTTCCGCTTTAGCGACACGAGCAGCCGGTGATTATAGAAGGCGATGCCGATGTGCTGCGCGATCGTGTTGATGATCTCGATATCTTCTTCCGTATAGTTCTGGCGCGAGAACTTCTCTGACAAAAAGATCATCCCCATAAGCTCGCCCCGGACGACCATGGGCAGCGACATGTGCGCGCGCAGCCGCTTGAGGATTTCGCCGTTGCGGCGGACGAAATGCGAAAGCCCGTTCTGCTCGGCCAGCAGCAGTATCGGGCGGGCGCGCGCGGTGAGCCGGTCGGCTTCGTCGCGGCCGAGCATAATGCGCTGGCCGACTGCCCCCGCGAGCCCCTTGGCGGCTACGACCTTCAACTGGCGCGGGCGCTGGCTGAAGCGCGCAATCGCGCCGCGCGGGATGGCGAGCGCGCCGAGCATCGTGTGCAGCGAGGCTCGCGTCACTTCGTCGAAATCATTAGTCGAGCTGATCTGCGCGCCGAGATCGTTGATCGCGCTCAGGTTGTGCAGAACCTTCCTCATCACAAGACTCATCGCTTCCTCCTCACGTGGGTGCAGGTATAAGTCCGGTCTATTTTGCGGCGGCCAGGCCAAGCGCCGACTCTTCGCTCTGCTCTATGCGGACCTGAGACATGAGGCCCAGCACCTCGAACAGCTCGCGGTTCGACTGGCTCAGGTTTGAAAGCACGAGCACGCCGCGCGCGTCGTTGACCACTTCGATCACCCCGAGCAGTATCGAGATGCCGATGCTGTTTATAATCTCGGTCTCTTGAAAGTTGATGACGATGCGGCGCACGCCCTCGGCCAGTAATTCCTGGCAGCAAACCTCGATGGCTTCGCCCCTCAACTGGTTCAGGTACGGGCCGGGGTATATGACCGCCGCGCCCCCAAGCACTCTCGTTCTTATCTGTGTTGTCGACATACAAGCCCCCCTCAATTTCCGATTTTAGATTATGGATTTCGGATTAACGGACCTGTCGGGCCAATCCAAAATCCAGAACTCTAAAATCCAAAATCGGAAGTTCTTAGTCTTCAGTCCTGCGTTGGAGGTATTTGGCCATCACCAGGGTCGCGCCGTCGTCTGTGCGGTCGAATCGGACTTCATCCATTAATGCGCGTATGATCTGAAGTCCGCGGCCGCGACCTTTAGAACTCTGTTGCTGGCCGGCTGCGGGGCTTGTCTCTGTTCCTGCGGGCCCGAAAGCCTTCCCTTTGTTCGTAACGGTAATTATCAGGCGATCATCGTTGACGGCAAAGCGCTGGTGAATCCTGCGGTCCGGGCTGTCGCTGTGCTCGGCGGCGTTTATACAGGCTTCTATTAATGCCGTCTTGATCTGATTAATAGCTTCTTGCTCGAAATCGGCGGCGCGGGCTATCTGCTCGACCATCCGCGCGGCTATAAGCTCGGCCTCTTCTTCGACCGGTATAACCAGCTCGAACTGACTCGCGGGGCGCGACTCAGTCTCGCCAGCCGAGATTTTTATCAGGTAATCGTAGAGCAAATCAAGCTGCAAATATGTAGAGGCGTGAGCGCCGAGCGCCGCGAGCCGCTCGCTTGCCATCGCGGAAAAGCCTTCCTTGCTGACGTACCACCTGACGACGCGCGGCCGGTTCGCCCGCTCGCGGTTTGCGCGCGCGCTTGATTCAAGGCGCTGGCTGACCCGGTTGAGCGTTTCAAGGTCGAGAGGCTCTTTTGAGTTGATCAGGCCTATGAGCCAGAGCACCTCGTTGGCTTCGCTGTATATGCCGCCTTCGAACCCGCTCGCCGCAAACAGTTGCCAGCTTACGCCGGGCTGCTCACCCGTCCCCACGTCGTTGACAAGCACCATCTGCGGCAGGCGTAGCCTTTCCTGCTCTTCATCGAGCGCGCGCCGCGCCTGCACCCGGCTCATCCCGCGAAAGCGTTTGTCGAATGCGTTGATATCATAAAGCGCCGCCGGGACGCTCTGAAAATCGAATCGCGAAAGCGCGTCGGCCAGTTGCGCCTCGACCGCTCGGTTATAGCGCGACATCATCAGCCGGTAAGAATCCTTCAGCTTCTCGCCGAGCAATTCCTCGCCCGCCACGGGGCGGCGAGCGCCGACAATTTCGCTGCGATACTTCGCGCTCACGTAGTCGGCCAGGACCTTGTCACCCGACGCGCTCACAAATCCGTAGCTGAGATCAATAAGCTCGCGAGCGGCGAGCCGCCCGAGCAATTCATCGGCCCCGGTCGCGTGTCCGAGCATCGACGCCCTGGCCACATCGCTCGGCGTCGGACCATTGTAGCCGATGACGAGCGCGAGCAGTTCGAGCGCCGCCCGCCGCGAGTTCGGGTCAGGGGCCAGCTCGCGCAATACCGCGCCGAGGTAATGCGATATGCGCCCCCCGAGCACCTCTTCGGTATATATGCGCTCGAACTCCATGAAGGACTTTAGAGACGCGCCGCGCGAGGCGGCCGATTCTATCAGCGAGCGTGTATAAAACAGGTCGCGGCCGAGCTGCTGCATCATAAGCTCGATTGTAGAGTCGCTTATCTCGACACCGAGTTTCTGGGCCGACGCGCGTATCAATCGCTCAAAAGGCTCTTCGCCGAGCGGCCCCACGCGTATCAGCTCGAGCCCGCCAAATACCTCTTCATCGGGCGGGATCAGATCGAGCAGAGGCCGCTGCGCCCCGCACAGGACGTACGCGGGCGCGCGGTCCATCGATTGGGACGGCAAGCTGGCCGCCCGGCGCCCGGTCATCACTCTCAGAAACTCTGATAGCAGATGCCTGAGCCCGCTCCGCCGGTTGTCGCCCGCGCCCTCTTCGGGGGTATATGCGTCGCCCGCCAGCAGGTGAAAATCGTCGATCATCACAAAGGGCCTGACACCTGTGCGCAAAGCCGCCGAGGTCGGGGCCGACAACGCACACTTGACCTGTGATAAAAGATCGCCGGCCTGACACGCGGCGGAAAAGTTATCAGTCAGGGTCCGCGCCCAGGTGTGATCGTCTGGCGGCGCCTCGCGCAGTATTGACGAGAGCGGTTCGTCGGCGAGCGCGAGAAGCCCCGCGTCGCCGCGGCGGAAAGCGATGAACTGCGCGAGAAACTGTGAAAGGTAATCGCGCGCAAAGAGCGAGAGATCAAGTGTTGCGCCCCGCAGGCGGTAGTAGAAGGGCGCGGTGTCGCCCCCCTCTTCAAACAATCGATCAAAAGTCTTAAATAGCAGCTCGGTTTTGCCCGAGCGGGGCGCGCCCAGCAACAGCGCATTTCGAGCGCGGCCTACAGATTCGCGATGGGTCTTGCTCGTGGGCTTAAAGAATTGAAGCGGGGCGGAGCGCCCGGCGGCCATATGGTAGATTCTCGCCGACTCGGCCTCGCGGTCGAAGAACTCTTCGTCAGACAGACGACTCAATATCTGTTTTGAATCGGGATTGGTCATTAATTGGTCATTAAGTGATACCGTAGCCCGTTCGCTCAATCAGGATCGGAGTCGCCTTCATAAATGGAGACGCAATTGCGCCCCTGCATCTTGGCCTGGTAAAGCGCCCGATCGGCCGTCTCGATTATCGCAAGCGGAGTCTGCCGCGAGCCGTTGAAAGACGAGACGCCGACGCTTAAAGTGACGCGGGCCATCAACAGGCCCTGCTCGGAGCGGTACTCGGCGTTGGAGACTGCCGCCTTGAGCCGCTCGGCTATTCGCGCGGCGTCTGCCAGTTGCGTCTCCGGCAGCACCACGCAGAACTCGTCGCCCGCAAATCGCGCGGCCATGTCGATGGCGCGTATCGAGCCGCGCAAAAGCTGCGCCGTCTGTGTCAGCACGCGGTCGGCATTCGTATGGCCGAATACGTCGTTATAACTCTTGAAGTGGTCAACGTCTATTATCATAAAGGCCAGCGGGGTGTCGTAGCGCTTTGACCTCTCGACCTCTTCGAAGAGCCGGTCTTCGAGGTAGCGGCGATTCGGCAATCCCGTCAGCGCGTCCGTGAGCGACATACGCTGGTAAGCTTCCGCCTTGCGGTGCCACTCGGTCCGGTCGATTATCAGCGCAAGGTGAGGCGAGACCAGCTCCAGCAACGAGAGGTCTTCTTCATCGTATGCCGCGCCGTCAGCGCGGTCGGTGAGGTTGATGACGCCGATCTTCCGCGGACCCAGCATGATCGGGAAGCTTATGAATGATTTCGTCCTGTAGCGGCCGGGCCTTTCGACCGGGAGTCTGAGGTCGGCTTCGGAGTCGCGGACCACGAGCGGCAACCCGGCCGCGAGCACGCCGCCCGCAACACCGTCGCCCAGTTTGACCCGGGCCGGTAGCATGGCAGCCTCGGCCCCGACGGCGGCTTCGAGCGCAAGCTCGTTCGACTCTTCGTTCAAGATCATCAGCGAGCTGCGCTCGGTCCGCATGATCTGGCTGAATTTCGCGAGGACCGATTGATATACTTTTTGCGAATCGAGCGAAGAGGCTACGCCGCGCAGGAAATCATAAAACTGAGTCAGGGAGCGCTTGCGGCTTTCGAGCTGGTCGGTGAGCCGTATGATCTCAAGATGGGCGTCCATCAGCTCTGCCGACGCGGGCGGCGCCTCGGCGGGCGCGATTGCTTGCTTGCCCTTACTCTGAAAATGATAAAGCGCGGTCGAGGAGACAAGGTCCGCGGCCTCGCCAAGCTCACGCGAGTCGATAAATTTTATGTTCTTCAGGCACTCGCCGCTTGCGACCGCGTCGAGTTCTGAATGATTGCTCAAAAATTCGGAGTACTCGGCCGTCGAGGTGAAAGCCCGCCCGCCCAGTATGACTAATTGCTTTTGCTCGATTGAGACGGGGATCGCGAAGCAGTGCAGCCCGGCGTGACAGGAGAAGTGAAAAGCGCTGTTGGCCGCTATGGCCTTTGAATAGGCGTTCGAGCAATCGGCCGCGCAAAGCGGCGAGTAGTCGAGAGAGCCGCGAAGCGCCTGACATATGCTGTTGTCGTTTTCTATGCGGCCGATCACCGCGCCGTCGCGGCTGAGCGTCGAGAGGGCGACGCCGCTCTTTTCGGCAAGCGACTTTTGGAGCCGCAGCCAGACGGCGAGCGGATTGTCAGGCCGCGCCTCTTCCTCAGAAGGTTTAGCTTTCTTAACAACCTGCTTTGCCAATATTGACAGGGGCCTTAAAAAAACCCGCCTCCGATTTATAAATAGACTTTTTAGGCGTGAAAATGCCTGCTTACTGCCGTCCTGCTAATGGGCCGAGCGAACAGGGCCTTTTTGTCGGCGTATCGGTTGAAAGGGCCTAAAAACCGTCACGAGAGTAGGAATCTCGCCCGATCAATAGCCTGATTTGCCCCGGAGCCAAAGTAGCATAGCGATATTGAGTTTGCAATAGAAA